>CAJFGS010000016.1 GCA_904377855.1 Candidatus Avimonas merdigallinarum | reverse complement strand
TTTGCCATCTAATGGAAAAGGCATCTATGGAAAATCACTTTGGATTTTGGGCTCTAAAAAGCCCGCAAACCCGCATGAATACTGACAAAAATGGGGTGGGCATCTAAAGTGTCCACCCCAGATGGTGGGGGAAGGTGGATTCGAACCACCGAAGTCAGAGACAACAGATTTACAGTCTGCCCCCTTTGGCCACTCGGGAATTCCCCCTCATATTCACCGCCCGTTTCAGGGCAAGTGATACTATACCATGCTTTTTGCCGGTTGTCAAGCGGATTTCCAAAAAGATGTGGTTTTTATGGCGAATCCACGATGCTGCGGCTGGCCCCGCGCGATTTTCCTCTCCCTCCTGTTCTCCCCCATTCTGTCCCAGCGGCTTTACCAGCGTAGTGAGAACGGGAAAGGACGGGAAACTGGCTGGGAGCAAAAAGCCCGCTGCTTTTAGGCAGCGGGCTTTCAAACAGTTGGGCATGCCGCCAGACGGCTATCTTCCCCAAACAAAGCCGAAAAGGAAAAGAAGGCCGTACAGTTACAGGCAGCCGGGCATTCCGTGCGGCGAGGCCTGCCGCTTAATAATTTTCGGCCAGCAGTTCAAAATAGGCCTTCGGGTGCCGGCAGGTGGGGCAAAGCTCCGGCGCGTTTTTGCCGACGTGGATATGGCCGCAGTTCCGGCATTTCCACACCACGATGTCCTCATGCTGGAATACTTCGCCCTTCTCAATGTTGGCGAGCAGCTTGCGGTACCGCTCCTCGTGATGCTTTTCGATCGCGCCGACAAAATCGAACAGGCGGGCGATGTCGTCAAACCCTTCTTCCCGCGCCTCTTTTGCAAAAGTGGCGTACATATCGGTCCATTCATAGTTTTCGCCCGCGGCCGCGTCCTTCAGGTTTTCCACCGTCCCCGGCACTTCCCCGCCGTGCAGGAGCTTGAACCACAGCTTGGCGTGTTCCTTCTCATTGTCCGCCGTCTCGGTGAAGAGGGCGGCAATCTGCTCGTACCCGTCCTTCTTTGCGCGGGAGGCATAGTAGGTGTATTTGGTGCGCGCCTGGCTTTCACCAGCAAAGGCAGTCATCAGATTGCTTTCGGTCTTGGTCCCTTTCAAGTCCATGATAAAACCTCCTATTAAATTTAAATTTGAAATAATTACAAATAGATCATACCATAGGTCCCTTGAAAAATCAAGGGCAACATTCCAAAATTTCCCGACGTTTTTTATGCCGGCAAAGGCTGCTGAAATATTTCGGCTCTTCTTAAGAAAAACGATCGGAAATATGACCCGGATTTTTACAACCGGATGATACGCTGGAAGCAGAAAATCAAGGGGGTTTAGAAGAGGAGAAGCCGCCCGGCGGCGGAAAGGAGAAGGGTATGGAGTATTTTGGCTTTGCGTTTTTGTGTATTTCCTTCCTGCTGACGATAGTCAGCACACCGATCCTTGTATGGCAGTTTGTCGTGGGGGTGTTCGGGCTTTTCCCGGATCGGAAAAAGGCCCGGCCGGCTCCGGAAGCCCCGCCCTTCCACCGCTTTGCGGTGGTCGTCTGCGCCAGGAACGAGGAAGCCGTCATCGGGGCGCTCCTAGACAGCCTGAAAGCGCAGGATTACCCGGCGGAGTATATGGACGTCTATGTGGCGGCGGATAATTGCAGCGACGATACGGCCGGGGAAGCCAGGCGGCACGACGCGCGGGTTTTCGAACGGGTGAACCGCAGGCAGGTGGGCAAAGGCTACGCCCTGCGGTGGCTGCTGGAAAAAATCGAAGCGGCCCGCCCGGGCGCTTACGATGCGGTGGCGGTGTTTGACGCGGATAACCTGGTTACGCCGGGCTTCCTCCGGCAGGTGAATGAAGCGCTCCGCGCGGGGGCGGACGTCGCCAAGGGGAACCGGTATGCGGCCAATCCCACCGACTCCTGGGTGAGCGGGGGCTATGCGCTTTACTGGCGGAGCATGATGCACTTTTTCCACCGTGCGCGCGCCAACGTCGGGCTGTCCTGCTTCGTGGACGGGACGGGCTTTGCCTTCAAAACGGAGCTCATCCGGGGGGAAGGCTGGAACACCCATTCCATGGTGGAGGACTGCGAGTTTTCCATGCAGCAGATCTGCCGCGGGAAACGGATCGTGCCGGTCAGCGGCGCCGTTTATTACGACGAGCAGCCGGTGTCCTTTGCCGTTTCCCTTCGCCAGCGGTTCCGCTGGGCGGTGGGATGCGTCCAATGCGTCAAGTATTGTTTCCGGGACGCCTGCCGGGCCCTCGTGCGCGGAAAGGCGGGCGGGGGGGCCTCCCGCCGGGAAGCTCTGGACGTCCTGTGCTACCTATTGCTGACGCCGGCGGTCGCGCTCAACCTGCTCTCCGGGTTCTTCAGCTTTTTCGGGCTCCTACTGAGCCCGGCGTGGGTGGTCGAAGCCAATGCGGCGCTTCTGCTGACGCCGGTCAGCTCCTGGCTGATGCTTTCGGCGGGGGCGCTGCTTCTCCTGTTCCTGGATCGCCAGCCCCTCCGGCCGATGCTCAGGGCCGTGCTGCTTTTCCCCTTATTTATCTTTTCCATGAGCGGGATAGCGCTGATTGCCCTGCTGCGTCCCAAAACGACCTGGAAGCCGATCGCCCACACCGGGAGGAAGGGGCAGATCTGCACCAGCACAACGCCGCCTGCCCGGTGAAGAAGTCCGCGGGCCGGGCGGAAACGGGTGCGGAAAGGCCAATGCTTCCGGAAGCAGGATGCTGCCTCCGGGAGGGAAACGCCGGCAGGCCGGACAGCGGCGGAAAGAGAAGACGAGTTCGTTTTTGTCAGGGGGAGCGCGGCGGAACAATATCCGCCGCGCTCCCTTTTCCGCTCTTGACAGGGTTTGAAGCGCTGTGATATAGTATATAAGATTTCTGGTTTTGGCAGAATGCGCTGGCATAGCTCAGTTGGTAGAGCAGCTGATTTGTAATCAGCAGGTCGGGGGTTCAAGTCCGTCTGCCAGCTCCACACCTGCGGTGCGCACGTCGCGCACCGCGGGTTTTTCTTTTCTCCGGTGGGGGGGGCCGCGCCGGAGCCCGGTATCTTTTTTTGCAGCCCATATCCACATTAAAAGCTACGTTTTGAAGGATCAAAACGTAGCTTCTCTTTATACCATTAAACAAGAACGGCCCGTCATGCTATACCTTTGGCATGACGGGCTTGTGCGTCGGCCAGGCAACGGCCTTGAAAATTCTGCAGAATGTTTCTATAATAATAAAGATGCGTATGGGCTTGAGGTGAAAGAATGAGCGTATACCGGCTGGCGATTTGCGAGGACGACAGCACCATACGGGAGAAGCTGTCTTCTCTTTGCCATGATATTTTACAAGAGGACGGCATTGAGCACGAAATCACCGCTTTTTCTTCGGCGAACGACCTGGAAAAAACGCTGCTGGCCGAGAACGCCCCTTTCGACCTGCTGCTTCTGGATATCCAGATGGAGGGGATGACCGGTATGGAGCTGGCGCAATCTCTCCGGCAGCGCGGCGACCGGGTGAGCATTCTCTTTGTCACCGGCTGCGAGGACTACTTGCCGGAGGGATACAGCGTCCAGCCGATTCACTTCCTGCTCAAGCCGGTCAGCCGGGAGGCGCTGTCCGCTGCACTGCGCACCGACTGGAGGCTGAACCATCGTCCCAAAACCGCCGTGCTGCGCATCGGCAGTAAAACGGTCGGCCTGCCGCTGGCGGAGATCCGGTATATCGAGAGCTATAATCACAACATTGTCATTCATCAGGTGTCTGGGAACCGCTCTTATCTGCTCTCCCTTTCCGAAGCGGAAAAGCAGCTGCCGCCCGGGCAGTTTTGCCGCTGCCACAACAGCTATCTTGTCAATATGGAGTATGTGGAGGAAATCAGCAGGAAGCAGCTCTCCCTGCGGGGAGGCAGCCGCCTTCCCATAGGGAGAGCCTATTACAAATCCCTGCAAAGCGCTTTCATCCGCTATATGAACCGATAAAAAAGAGCCGAAAGCTTCGGCTCTTTTTTTATGCCGTCTTTTTCTTGGGAAGCTTCAGCGCGGTTTGCGCAATGAACACATGATCATCGGTGAAGCTGATATCCAGCAGGCTGTGATACCGCTCCGCCACAGCGGACATCTGCGGCAGGCCGAAGCCGTGGGCCTCCGGCTCTGCCTTGGTGGTCAGCAGGCGGCCGTGCTTATCTTCTTTCAGCTCACCCGCATAGCGGTTTTCGCACTTAAGGGCAAAAAATCCGTTTTTCACCTCCGCCTTAAAGCGGATGAAACGCTCCTCCGGCTTGCTGACTTTGGCGCAAGCCTCCAGCGCATTGTCCAGCATATTCATCAGCAGCACGCACGCGTCGTTTTCCGGCACAGTCAGCTCCACCGGCACATGCGCCTGCGCATCAAAGGCAGTGCCGGCCTGCGCCGCGCGGGAAGCGGCGTCCTGCAAGATGGTGTTGACCGTGAAGTTTTCGGTGAACTGCGTCTGTGCAAGCCCCGCGTCTTGCTGCTTCATCTCGCTCAGCAGCGCACCCAGCCCCTCATAGTCCTCTTTTTGGCACAACGCCTCCATGGCTGTCAGCCAGTGCTTGAACTCATGGCGCAGGGCGGCGCCGTCCCGCATTTTCTGCTTGACCACGCGATAGCTGTCCAGAATCAGCTGGTTTTTCAGGGCGAGCGCCTGCGCCTCCGCCCGCTGCCGCACAAGGGAGCGCATGAGCCAGTAAGCCGAAATCAGCGCGCATGCCACTGCCAGCCATAGGGTGAACCAGTAAAGCAGGCCGTCGTAGAATCCAGTGGTGAACAGGCCGGATACGGCTCTGTTTATATATTCGGAGAGATACCAGCCGCCCGCCAAGGAGATGAAATACCCCGCCAGCAGCCCCCCGGCGCTCCAGGCCGCCGCCAGCCCCAGAAGCCGCCAGAAATCGCGGCGGCGGTTCATGGCCAGATAGGAGGCCAAAGCCAGCGGTATCAGCCAGGAAAAGCCCTGCCAGCTCAAAATCCGCACCGCCGCTTCCGGCAAAAAGTAATAGCCGCAGCTTTGCACCAGCCGGTAGAAGGTCAGCCCTACCAGCGCCAAAGCCAGGGGGATGAGGCTCCATTCTACCTTTTGGCGCAGGATGCTCAGCAGGAACAGGCCGGCCACCAGAAGCAGCGCCAGCGCGGTGACCCCCGCAGGGATGCCGTAATAATCGGCGTACGCCATCGACTGAGCCTCGTCCATCCCTTCCGGGATAAAACGCATCAGCGGCGGAAACATGGCGTTTCCCCCGTCCAGTATCCGACAGTTCACCGTGAGTTCCCCCGCGGCGTCTTCCGGCACCACAGCGGCGGAAGAATAGAGCTCTCCGCCATTTAATGACAGCGACAGCTCCAGGCCTGAGGTCTCAAACAGCAGGTATCCGGTACCCAGACCCTCCGGCAGGGTGGCCGTAAAACGAAAGGCACCGCTCTGCCCCGGCATATTGGTGTATTCCCCCAGATGGTCATAGGGCGTTTCGGTGCCGTCCTGCGCGATTTGCACGCCGGACTGCCAATCAATATACGTCATGGTTTTGTCCGTCGCCGTAAACAGATGCAGGGACCAGAAGACAACGGCGCATAATATAAGGAAGACCACGGGGCAGATCCACCGGACCGCTTTTTTCATGGATGCACATCCTCATTTTAAAGTCATCACATTTCTATCTGCCATTCTACACGGAGCGGCCGCTTTTTACAAGCTGGAAAAAGTTTCACTGCGTAAACGACCGCGTTTGCTACGTAAACGACACGCTCAGGGGAAAAAGGATTCTGATAAAATAAGAGGGTAGGAGACTGCCGGTTTTTAGCGGGCGGTCCCCCTAAAATGAAGAGGGGGCCTCTTCGCTTCAGGCAGGCTCCAAAGGAGAAGAAAATCTATCAGGCAGTGCGGGAACCGGGAGGTGTTGGTATGGGAGTGCCGCGCCGGGTCGGTAAAAAGCGGGCGCCTCGGGCGGCGGCCGGACAGACCCGGTAATATTCGGATGGGCGTACGCTTCAGTCAATAGACGATAAGAGGAGGAACATGTATGAAACATAAACAGAAGCTGCCGGTCAGGCTGCTGTCCTTCCTGCTGATGTTGGTGCTGGCAGTTGGCCAGCCGCTGTCGGCAATAGGAGCAGCACTGGGAGAAGACGAAACTTCCCCGGCCTTCAGCCAGGAACTGGTGGACTATCTCACCGATATGTATGGCGAGGAGGGGCGCTGCTGGTGCTCGAGAGCCTGTATGACATGGGGCTCATCGACCGGTACGGCAACTTCCGCACCTATTCGGTAGAACTAGACGGCCGGAAGCTGACCGCTGCCGAGCTGGAGGCACTCCTGGCCGATCCCAATACCGATCTGACCCGGACCTGCACGGTTGACGGGGATACGATCACCCTCCAGGACGTCAAGACCATGCTGGAGATCGAAAAAGAGCTTCAGCGGATCCGGGAGACCTACTACGACACAAACGTGACTATGACGGCCGAACACGAGGCCACTTTGCAGTCGCTGATCGACCAGCTTCGGGAAAGCGGCATCAACCTGCAGATGGAGGATTCCGAGGCCAAGGACGAGGCGGCCGTGAGCAAGGGCTACAAGAGCCAGCTGGCCCGGATTTCCGTCAGCACCACCGATATAAAGGTAAACCAGGGCAGCGGCGTCACGGTGACTTTCACCCTGTCCAAGCGCCTGCCTTAACCTCGAAATGATCAACGAAGGCCAGGCCCTGCAGGCGACCATCCCGCTGGAGCAGTATGTGGACGGCGCGGATCACGAGCTGCGGGTGGAGCTTTACCTGAACAAAGACAATACCGGCAACGCGGGGGATTTCTCCTGCGTCATCGGAAAGTACGTGGATTATGTCGTTCACCCGGTGGAATTCGTCAAGGCGGAGGACATTGCCATCCAGTATCCCGACCAGTGGCCCTCGGTCGATTTCTCCTCCGGCGTGACGGAGCCTCTGCATCTGTACGCCGGATGGTCGGAGAATGTCATCACGGCAGACGATTACACCGTTACCGGCGAAAAAACCGGGGATTGGTATACCAGCGATGTGGTGATCCGTCCTGCAGGCGGCTATGAGGTTATTTGGGACGGAGAGAAGTGGGACACCTCGTATACCGTTAAAGAGGGCGAGGGCCAGGACGTGACCTTCAAGCTCGGGAAAATGGTAGATGGGAAGATCGTGGAAACCACCTTCCTGCACGATCCCCTTGTCCTGTCGGTGGATACCTCCGACCCGACCGGCCAAATTACCATTGGCGAAAATTTCTGGACGAAATTCCTGCACACCATTACCTTCGGCCTCTTCTTCAACGAGACGGTGGATGTCAAGATTACGGCCGCCGACAGCATGAGCGGCGTCCAGCCCGTCGAATATGTGAAGGCTGAGGCTGCGCTGACGCAGGAGGAACTGGCCGAGGCGGAATGGATCGAGGGGGATTCCTTCTCGGTGGAACCGGACGACACCTTTGTGGTGTATGCCCGGATCACGGACAATACCGGCCGCACCATCCTCTTGAGCAGCGACGGCATCGTGGCCGACGCCAGCAAGCCGGTTATCGCCATCACCTATGCCCATGAAGGCGAATGGACGACGGATTCCGGCGCCGCCGTCGAGGTGGAAGTAAGCGATTCCCTGTCCGGCATCGAGTCCATCACCTACACGGTGGACGGCAAGGCCTATTCTACCGAACAGACCGCCTTCCGCATCGCCGATCTGCCGGACGGCGACTATGAAGTGGTGGTGACCGTCACCGATAAGGCCGGCAACACCGCGGCCGAGATGGTGCATGTGAAGAAAGGCACGCCTCCGGGCGTAGGCGGCGAGGAACCTGAGCCGTCCCCCGAAACCGGCGACAGAGGCATTCCCGCGCCTGTCCTGGCACTGCTCGTAAGCTCTGGAGGCACATTGATCGCCACTGGGGCCGTGGCAAGGCGCCGGAAAAAGCGTTCCGGAATCTGAACAAGGGCTGGAGTTTTGCAATGTTCAAATTTTAGGCGTGTTCGGAACAGGAAAGCCGCTTTTACCGCTTTCTAGCAAGGTATCTTTTGGTAACACAAGCCCGCATTAGTACAAGAAAGAGGAAGTTCGTATGAACTTCCTCTTTCTTGTATGTCGTACGCCGTGGTTTTTCCTCAGGCGAGGGCCTGCGCCGAAGCCCGGTATCCTTTTGTGAACAGCAGGAAGCAAAAATAGCGGAGCCGTTCACAATCGTTTTAGGAAACGGGGCGGCGGCGGGAAATCCCCGCCGGGAAATTCCCGCTGGATATATCCAGCAAAAGGCCCTATAATTAAATTGCAGCATGCCGGAAGACGACGCGGGGCCTCTAAAAAACAGAAAGTTTATCCTTTCATTCCTAACGGCCAACTTTTTTTCATTTCCCTCCACTATATAGTCAAACGGTACCGGAGTAATACATATGGATAAGCAGAAAGCAGACGAAATTTTAACCAAGTATCTCCCTAAAATCTATGGATTTGCCATCAAAAACGCTTTTTCCTATGACGAGGCGGAGGACATTTGCGCCGACATTGTCAGAGCGTTGTATGAATCCTTGTTAAAGTCCGAGGAAATTTACAACCTGGACGGCTATATTTGGCGCATCAGCAGGCATGCCTATTCCAAATATGTCTCGTCCGTGAAAAAGCATCAAGGCGTTTCCATTGACGGTGTTTTCCTGCCTTTTGAAGACACATATGGATTTGAAGACAACAAGGAAGAAATTTTTCGTTTGCGCCGGGAAATTGCGTTTCTCACAAAAACGCGCCGGGAAATTGTTTATGCATACTATTACAAGGACAAGTCGATCGCTTGTATTTCAAAAGAAATGAAGATACCCGAAGGCACAGTAAAATGGCATCTGAGCAAAGCGCGTCATGAGTTAAAGGAGGGAATTGCTACGGAAAGAAAAATAGGAAAGCTCGGAATGAAGCCCGTGAAAGCAACCTGTATTGGCCACAGTGGAGACCCTGGACTAAATGGAGGCCCGGAATATTACCTGAATGACAGCTTAAATCTGAACATCGTATACAGCGTGTATTACACACCCAGGACAAAGGAGGAAATCGCGGAAGAATTGGGCGTTACCCCCGTCTTTATTGAGGATAAGATCGATACGTTGGAAACAAACGGCTTTTTGGTGCGTAAAGCGGGCGGGAAATTCACCACGTATGTGCGATTCAACCCGGAAACGTATTCCCTTGAAAAATGGGAGGCCGCAACAAAAAAGCAGCTTGAAATCGCTCAGCTGCTTGCCGGAGATTACGCGGATTCTGTCAGGCAGGCAATTGGCGGTATCCATGATGTGTTTATCCCAAGCGGAAACCGTGAGCTTTTGGAAGCGGCCGCGATTTTTTACGGGGTTGCCAACAAATGCCATCTGGAAACAAAAAAGGATCTATCCCCCTATTATATCAAAACCACGGCCGGCGGAGACTTTATCGCTTTTGTGGAAATCCCGTCAGCCCAATCTGACCCCGGCTACACGCCGCTTTTAAATCTTCCGTCCATGCGGGCTTGCGGTAATATGATTCGTTGGTCTGATAAGTATCCGGTTTATTCCTGGTCGATCGATACCCGGTACTGTTCCAGAGAAGGAGGATGGCAAAACAATCTTACGTCGGATTATGAATCCCTGTATGAATTCATAACCGGCGCCATTGCCGACGACCGTGCAAGTGCGGATAAATTTCAACGGCTGCGGCAGCGCAAATTCCTTTCGGACGACAACAAGATCAATATCATGGTTGTGAAAGGAAGCGCAGAAGAATTTTTCGCACGGATTCCGGAACTCGATAATGCGGTCAAAAAAACATTTGCGGATTATGCGCTGGAATATGCCCAAGCCCTCGCCAGGGATTATCCGCCGCAAATGCGGGATCTCATTATCAGCTGGACGGCCGGCGGATTTGTGGGCAATACGGTTGCGCTCATGGTTATGGATATCCTTTACGCAAACGGCACATTCCAAGCATTGACCGACCGGGAAAAAATCACGTCCAATTTAATCCTATTTACCGATGTGCTCCCATTGGGCACAAAAACGGAAAACGCTGGAAAAAGCGGAAGCGGGTTGACAAAACAAGAGCCTTGTCCAGCATGAGAGCCCGAATTTCTCATCCAAATCCGCAAAATGTCTCTTTATAGCTGTCAGGCAATGTTGGACACATCAGAAAGAGCAGGGGATTCTAACGAACTCCCTGCTCTTTGATCGACTTCCTTTTTTCTCGCATTTTTCAGCGCTGCGCCCGGGGTTCCAAGCGCCTTCCGCCGGAGGAACCGCGCCGTTATGCCTGCGGTTCTTCGCTCTCCGCTTCGTTTTCCGCTCCGATGTCTCCCTCGGCCTCCGCCGCCTGCTTCGCCGCTTTTTTCTCGCCGATGCTGAGCAGCAGGTTCAGGAGGATGCCGAAAATCGCGGCGCCCGCGATGCAGGGGACCTGGATGCCGAACAGCGGGATATTGCCGCCGAAAGCGTAATTGCCGCCAAGGCCGATGATCATAATCGACGCGATGACCGCAATGTTCTTGGAGGAGAACATGTCCACCTTTTTCTCAATCATGATGGCGACCCCCTGCGCCGCAATCGCGCCGAACAGATAAATTTCCAGCCCGCCGATGACCGCCAGGGGGATTCCGTAAATCACTTGGATAAGCGGCGTAAAGAAGCTGATGAGCATCGCGATCACCGCCGCCACAACCAGCACAGGGACGGAGAAGACCTTCGTAATCGCCATGGTGCTGATATTTTCGCCGTAATTGGTGCCGGCCGGCCCGCCGACGAAGCCGGAAATCATATCGCAGATCCCGTCGCCTATCAGGTTGCGGTCCAGCATATCAATCAGGCTGTACTTCATCTTTTTGCCTTTTTTGCGGGCCACGTCGTTGACATAAATGTCCAGCTGGTACATATGGGCGGTGGATTCCGGGATGGTGGCAATCGCGATAGGCATAATCGCGGCCACCGCGCTCCAGGACACCTTGGGCAGAGAGAACGCGGGGACGGCAAAGATGGAGCCGTCGCCCAAGCGCCAAATCGAAGCGTCCAGAGCGGCCGCAGGCACCGAGCGGAACAGGTTGCCCCACCCGGCGGCATACGCAATGCCGGCGACAGCGCAGCCGGTCAGCACGCCGAGGAGCAGCGGGAGCTGTCCCAGGACGCCCTTGAGGTATTTGGCGTAGAGGATCGTGGAAAGCAGGGTGACCAGAGCGACCACCGTCCACACGATGCTCTCGCTGGAGACCGCCGTGACATTGGGGATGGCGTCGCTCAGGGCGTTGCCCGCCAGGGTGAGGCCGATAATCATCGCAACCGGGCCGGTGATCGACGCGGGCAGGATGGTCTCAACGGCCTTTTTCCCGAAGAAACGGACCAGGAGGCCCGCCGCAATCGATATAAGCCCCGAGAAAATAATGCCGAACTGGGCGTACTGGATCGCTTCGGTCGGCAGGATGCCGTCTACCTTCTCAAACCCTTCCGCCGCGCACATGCTGGCGATGGCGGTCAGATAGGCGAAGCTGGACCCGTAATACAGGGGGATTTTCCGGCCGGTAATCAGGATAAAGCAGAGCGTCGCCAGGCCGCTGGCAAAAATGGTGGTGGAAACCTGGAAGCCGGTGACCAGGGCGACCGTGACGGTGGCCGGGAACATGACGATGACCTGTTGGATGGCATACAGCAGCAGCTTGATAAAGCTTGGCCGCTCTTCCGGCAGATAGCCTACCGCAGCATGATGTTCTTTCATGTACAACGAGTCCTTTCCTGTTTATTCCCTGAACGGCGCCTTTGCCGCCCAGAGCCGCAGAGTAAACAGATGCAAATGCCAAGCGCATTTTGTTCTAGTATAATCTATCGGGCAGCGACTTTCAACACTTTTTTCATATACTGCCTCACCGGATCCCCCGTTTCGTCTCCTTACGACGGCTTTCGCAAAAAAGATAAGAGAAGCCGGGGCACAAAGCCGCTTTAAACGGCCTTCTTTGGCTTTATAGAGCAAATTGGCATCATCCGTGAGACGGGAAAAGGAGCGCGGTAAGCGGATGCCGGTCAAAGCGATTGCAAACGGCAGACGTCCGTTAAGGATGGAAGCGTTATTGGGAAATGGGGAACTACGCGTATAGGGAGGGTGCTCCAAGGTATTATGCGTTTGCAAGGGCGTAAAAAACCGCCCCTTCCGGACGGTGCCGGGAACCTTCGCCCGGGGATTCGCCGGATTTCGTCCTTTTTGGTAGAGGGCTCCTTGCCCGATAAAAGCAAAGCGCCGCTTGCCCCCTATCCGGGAAGGCAGCGGCGCCGGTTTTCTTCTCACTGCTCGCTCAGGGCGCAAAAAGGGGCAAAAGGGCCGGGAGGGGCCCCTCCGTCTCCGCCCCGCGCGCACCGCAGGCTTTCGCTAATCCTCGCCGCAGCGCTATTTCTGGCTTTCCGGCTGCTCCGGCATCTCCGGCCTGGGCGGGTTGCGCAGGAGCTGGCGCGCCTGGCGCACCTCGCCCAGATGCTGCGCCAGGGTTTCCTCCGTCCGGCGGAGGAGATCCTCCGAAAAGTCGCTGGCGCCGCGGCGCATCTCCCGGGATTTCTGCTGGGCCTGCGCCATCATCTCATTCGCCTTCTGCTGGGCCTGACGCACGATTTCCTCCTGCGCGACCATGCGGCGGGCGCGCTCCTCCGCGGTGCGGATGATGCCCTCCGCTTCCTTTTTGGCGGTCGCCACGATATCGCCCCGGTCCGCGACGATCGCCCGGGCCTGGCGCACCTCGCTGGGCATATTGCCCCGGATATCGTCCACGATGTTGCGCAGGTGTTCCGCATCCACCATGCACTTGCCGCCGGAAAGCGGAAAGCTCCATGCCTTGTCCAGCATGTCGTCGATCTGATCCAACAATTCGTCTACCGTCATCCTGTTTCCATCCTTTCTTGCCGGCGTAAGAGGGCGCCGCACGGCGGCCGCCCCCCTGTTCCCTGCGCGTTATGCCTGCTTTCCTGTGCAGCGGACCTTTTCCATGATATCCCCGATGATGCTATCCGGCACAAAGCCGGTGATATCCCCCCCGAGCTGCGCCACCTGCTTGACCAGGCTGGAGGAGAGATACATATGCTCCGCCGTGGTGGTCAAAAAGGCCGTTTCGGTCTCGGGGTTCAGCTTCCGGTTGGTCAGCGCCATCTGAAATTCATATTCAAAATCCGACATTGCCCGCAGGCCCTTGACAATCACCGCCGCGTTTTTCTGCCGGGCATAATCCGCCAGCAGCCCGTCGAAGCTGTCGATTTCCACATTGTCTAGCCCCGCCGTCGCGCGCCGCAGGAACTCCACCCGCTCCTCCTTGGTAAACATCGGCTGCTTGGAAGAATTGGTCATCACCGCGACGATCACCCGATCAAACATGCCCGCCGCCCGGCGGATAATATCCAGATGCCCATACGTCACCGGGTCAAAGCTGCCCGGGCACACTGCCGTTTTCATGGCCTGTCTATCCTTTCCCTGTGTCAATACGATGGTGCCGGGGCGAAAGGGGCGCCCTCCCGGGCGGCCGCGCACTGCCTGCCCCCGGCAGAGCGGCGGCAAAGCCCGCCGCGCTACGCCGTCTCCCCGGCCCAGCGGTACAGCCGCAGGAGGATCCGCCCGTACCGGTAGGTGCGGTCGAGTCGGTAGTCCCCCGCCTCCTCCGGGAGTTCCAGCTGGCGGTCGCTTTCGCAGACAATCACCCCGCCGGGGTTCATATGCTTCGCCGTCTCCTCGAGCGCCGGGGCCAGCAGCCCCGCCGCATAGGGAGGATCCAGCACCGCAATGTCAAAGCGGTCCCTGGTCCGGCGGATATACGCCATCGCATCCAGGTTCAGCACCTGGGCGTTTTTGGAGAGGGACGGCTCCCGCCGGGCCGCTGCGTTCAGGTTGCGGCGTATGACCGCAGCGGCGGCCGGGCTGCTGTCCACAAAAACGCAGCCCGCTGCGCCGCGGCTGAGCAGCTCCAGCCCCATCTGCCCCGAACCGGCGAAAAGATCGAGCACCGCCCGCCCTTCAATTTCAAACTGCAGCGCGCTGCACAGGGCTTCCTTCACCCGTTCCGCCGTGGGCCGGGTGTCCTCGCCCTCCAGCGTCTCCAGCCGGCAGCCGCGCGCCAGGCCGGTAATAATCCGCATCGTTCCTCTTCCTTTCCCCGCCGGGGCCTGTCGGGACAAGCCGGGGGTTACAGGGCCTTATCCCTTTCATAGCTCGCCTTCGCCGCCGCAAGGACGGCCGCTTCAAAGCCGCCTTCCTGCAAGGCGCACACCCCTTCAATGGTGGTGCCTCCCGGCGAGCAGACCTGATCGATTAAGGTGCGGGGATGCTCCCCCGTTTCCTGCAGGAGGCGGGTGGTTCCCAGCACCGCCTGCGAAACAATTTTCAGCGCCGTCGCCTTGGGGATGCCGTACCGCACCCCCGCCTCGGCCAGCGCGTCGATGTACAGCAGCGTGAACGCCGGAGAGCAGCCCGCCAGCGCCGAATAGGCGGAAAAGAGCCGTTCCTCCAGCTCCACCACCTCGCCGACCGCTTCGAAAATCAGCCGGACAATGCCTTTGTGCGCTTCGTCCACCCGGCTGTTGGAGCAGAAGGCGGACATGGATTCCCCCACCTTGGCCGCGATGTTCGGCATCACCCGCACCACCGGCAGGCCGGCGCCAAGCATCCCTTCCAGCGAGGCCAGGGATTTCCCCGCTGCAATCGAAATCACCAGCGGCCCGCAGCGGTGCAGCACCGGCGAAAGCGGCGGCAGCACCGACGGGAGCACCTGGGGCTTTACCGCCAGGACAAGCGCATCCACCTGCTCGGCGACTTCGGCCGCCGAGGTGGTCATGCAGATCCCGCAGTCCTCAAAAAGCTGGATGAGCTTGGCGTTATCGGTGTCGAACGCCACGATATCGCTGCCGCGAAACCCGCCGGAAACCATGCCGCGGATAATCGCCCCCGCCATGTTCCCTGCGCCGATAAACCCTATTTTCATGGTCATCCCCCGTTTCAGCGGTCTTTCTACAATTTTACCCGTATTCCCTCTTCCTGTCAACCGAAGGATTGCGGATTTCCGCCGGGAAAAGCAGCCAGGAGGGCCTACTTTTCCCCCTCCGCGTCAAAAAATTTCCGCACGGCCTCGGCCGCCGGGCGGGAAATCCCCTTCACGCCGGCCAGTTCCTCCACCGACGCCTCCCGGATGGCCTTCAGGGAGCCGAAATGCCTGAAGAGCGCTTTGGCGCGCGCCTCCCCGATCCCCTCGATTTCGGTCAGCACCGTCCCCAGCCCGCTTTTCTGCCGCCGCTGCCGGTGGTAGGCGATGGCCCAGCGGTGGACCTCCTCCTGGATGGAGGAAATCAGGGTGAACGCCGTCCGGCGGGCGTTGATCGCGATTTCGCCCCCGTCCTCCGCGATGGCGCGGGTCCGGTGGTGGGCGTCCTTCACCATGCCGAAAACCGGGATGTTCAGCCCGAAGGAGGCGACCACCGGCCGCACCGCCGAAACGTGGCCGCGCCCCCCGTCCAGGAGGATCAGGTCCGGCAGCCGGCCGAACCCGGTCCCTTCCTCCTTATGCTCTTCATATTCCTTCAGACGGCGGGTAATCACCTCCCGCATGGAGCCGTAGTCGTCCTGCCCCACTACCGTCTTGATGAGGAAACGGCGGTAGGCCGATTTGAGCGGCTTCCCGTTTTCAAACACCACCATCCCGGCGACGTTGTCGCTGCCGCCGGTGTTGGAGATATCGTAGCTTTCGATATAAACAGGCGGCTCGGGCAGGCCAAGCAGCCGCGCCAGCTCGTCCAGCGCCGCCGCGTCCCGCCCCGCCATCCCGGACTGCCGGGCGATCCGTTCCGCCGCGTTGTTCCGGCACATCTCCACCAGCCGGGCCTGTTCGCCCTTTTGAGGCTGGACGATCCGCACCCGCCGCCCCGCCTTTTCGGTCAGCCAGTGCTCCATGAGCGCGCCGTCCTCAATCTCCCCGTCCACGGTGATCTGGGGCGGGACATGCTCCCGCATCGAGTAGTAGCGGCGCAGGAATTCCGCCCGCGCCACCGGCAGGCCGCCGTCCCGGTCGATGCTGTCCACCAGGAAGTCCTCCCGGTCGGAGAGCCGTCCCCCCCGGAAGCGGAAAACCTCAAAGCAGAGGTCATCCGGCCCCTGCGCCAGGGCGATCACGTCCTGCTCCGGAATCCGGGACATCACCACCTTCTGCTTCTGTCCCAGCCGCTCAATCGCCTGGATGCGGTCCCGCAGACGCGCCGCCTTTTCAAATTCCAGGTTTTCCGCCGCTTCCTCCATCCGGGCGGTCAGGGTTTTCACCATCTGCTCGCTGCCCTGGCTCAGAAATTCCAGCGCCTGGTTCAGCCGTTCGTTGTAATCGCTTTCCCGGATTTTCCCCGTGCAGGGGGCGCAGCACTGCTGGATATAATAGTTCAGGCAGGGCCGCTCCCTCTTCCCCTTGGCGAACACCCGGGAGCAGGTGGGGAGCTGGAACACCCGGCAAGCTTCGTCCACCGCTTCCTGCACGGTAAAGCTGCTGACATAGGGCCCCATATACCTGGCCCCGTCGTCCAGCTTCTGCTTGGCGACGGCGATGCGGGAAAAGGGCGGGGGGGAAACCCGCACGTAATGGTAGCCCTTGGCGTCCTTCAGGAGGATGTTGTATTTCGGGCTGTACTGCTTGATGAGGGAGCACTCGAGCACCAGCGCCTCAAACTCGCTGTCGGTCACGATATACTCGAAATGGTCGACATGGGCCACCATCTGGCGCACCTTTTCCGGGTGGTTGGTGTCCGAGCCGAAGTATTGGCTCACCCGGTTTTTCAGCGCCTTGGCCTTGCCGATGTAGATGATGGTGTTCTGCGCGTCCTTCATAATATACACGCCGGGCAGGAGCGGAAGCGCCATTGCTTCGCGGCGGAGCTCCTTTACCTTCTGCGTCCGATGATCCATGGCCGCCTCCGTCTCCCTTCCATAAGTCAAAAAGCGCAGCCGCGGTACGGCGGCTGCGCTGACGGAACCAAAACTGCAGATATTGATAAACGCTTATTCGGCAAAACCGGACTGCACCAGGCTGACCAGCCCGTCCACCGCGGCTTCTTCGTCGCTGCCGTCGGCAATGATGCGGATGTTGGTGCCGCCCACGATCCCCAGGGAAAGGACACCCAGCAGGCTCTTCGCATTCACCCGGCGCTCTTCCTTCTCCACCCAGATCGAGGACTTGAATTCATTCGCCTTCTGGATAAAAAACGTCGCGGGGCGGGCGTGAAGGCCGACCTGATTCTGCACCAAAACGTCTTTCACATACATGAGCAATCTCCCTCTCCAACTCAGCGCCCGCCTGTCTGAACGGACGCAGCAAAGATACTGTAAGCCAACTCAGATATCGGTATTATACCACAAAAGATGTTCCCGTCAATCGATTTTGCGCAACTATACGGAGAAATGTCGCAATTTCGTTTGCCTGCCCTATTTTGCCGGTTTGAAAAACCATTGGTTTGTATGTTTCGTCAGAATCTGTTCATAACTTTTAGTGACTAAAAACGAAGTGCGCCGCAAAATTTGACAAATACAATGAAATCACGCTGATATTCTCCGGCTCTATTCATCATTTTGACCGTTTTTGCCCTCCGCCGGCCCTGCATGCTGCCGCAGGAATTCGCGCTCCTTCTCGGTCAAATCCGCCTTTTCCAGTATATCCGGCCGGCGCTGAAGTGTGCGCAGAAGGGACTGCTCCCTCCGCCATTTCCGGATATTGGCATGATGGCCGGTCAGCAGGATTTCCGGCACCGGCCGCCCCTCCCATACGGCGGGGCGGGTGTACTGCGGGTACTCCAGCAGGCCGGAAAAATGGCTCTCCTCGGTAAAGCACACCTCGTCGGACAGCACGCCCGGGACCATGCGGGCGATGCAGTCGATCAATACCAGCGCGGGCAGTTCCCCGCCGGTGAGCACGTAATCCCCGATCGAAATCTGCTCGTCCACCAGCGCGTCCAGCACCCGCTCGTCCACACCTTCATAATGCCCGCAAAGCACGCAGATATTCGCCCTCTGGGAAAGTTCCCGCGCTTTCTGCTGGGTGAGCACCGCCCCCTGCGGGGACATATAGATAAGGTGCGGCCGGGTCCCCGCCTGTTCGCAGACCGCCCGGAAGCAGTCGGCGATGGGCTGGGCGTACATCACCATCCCCATCCCGCCCCCGTAAGGGTAATCGTCCACCTGCTTCTGCTTGTTCAGGGTATAATCGCGGATCTGGTGGGTATGCACCTCGATGGCGCCCTTGTCCTGCGCCCGGCCGAGGATGCTTTCCCCCAGCACCCGTTCGCACATTTCGGGGAATAAGGTCATTAAATCAAATCGCATCGTCAAACATCCCTTTGAGCGGCCGGATCGTCATCACGCCGCCCGCGACGTCGGTGCCGATCACCACCGAAGGCACGGCGGGGATCAAGACCTCGCCCCGCGGCGTGCGGATATGGTAAACGTCGTTGGCGCCTGTCGCGCTGACGTCGGACAGCGTGCCGTATTCCTCCCCGCTGTCCGCGTCCACCACCCGCAGGCCAATCAAATCCTGGATAAAATAGGTCCCCTCCGGCAGTTCCACGTCTTCCCGGTTGAGGTACAGCACCCGCCCGCGCAGCACGGAAGCCTCCTGCACGGTGGAAACCCCCTCCAGCGTCAGAAGCACAAGATTTCCATGGGGACGCCCCTTCACCTTTACCGGGGTGCGGCCCTCGTCAAAATACAGCGTTTGGAGCCGCGCCAGGAACGTAGGAGAATCGCACCAGGGCTGTACCCGCACCTCGCCGCGCACGCCGTGGGTGCCCACGATCTGCCCGGCCTCCAGGAATTGTTTCATCGGTACTCCTCCTCCATTGACGCTGCGGGGATGGCAAAAGCAGCCGGCACGCCCGCTTTTCGTACCCATTTCCCAAGCCCCAAATTTCATAAAATTGATAATAGTACGGAAAAAAGAAAAAGTCAACCTCCGCCCACGCAAGGGGAAAGCGCCCGGGTAGATGCGAAAAACAAGCGCGCAGCATTCGGGGGCAACCGCTGCCCCGCCTTATTGGCCCGCGCCGTATGCCAAGCGTATTACACGCAGGGGCAGGGCGCAGGGCGGAAAACACAAAGGGATCGGCGGGCCCCCTCCCCCGGCAGGAGGAAGGCTTCCCAGGAAACCCCTATAAAAAATTCCGGCCGTATCCAGCCGGAATTTTTCCTGCAATATTAGTCGCTCACATAGGGCAGGAGGGCGATATGACGCGCGCGCTTGATCGCGACGGTCAGCTCCCGCTGGTGGTGGGCGCAGGTGCCGGTCACGCGGCGGGGCAGGATCTTCGCCCGCTCGGACATGAAACGGCGCAGGCGCGCCACGTCTTTGTAATCGATGGTATCGATCTTATCGACACAGAAGCTGCACACCTTGCGGCGGCCCTTCCGTCCACGGGGGCGTTCCGGTCTCTCGGGTCTGTCAGCCATGGCTTTTGGCCTCCTTTACATCAAAATTGGGGTCCCGCCCGTCCTGGCTGTCAGAACGGCAGCTCGTCGTCCCCGACAATCTCCTCAAAGTCGCCGGAACCGGCGGTGGAGAAGGCGGGAGCGGATTCGCTGAACTGCGGGATCTGCGAATCGTAGCGGCCGGCGGCGGGAGCGCCGTCGCTGCTGCGCTTGGATTCGCCGAAGAAAACGTTGTCGGCAACCACTTCAAACGCGGTGCGTTTGTTGCCGTCCTTGTCGGTGTAGGAGCGGGTCTGGATGCTTCCCTGCACGGCGATCATCGAGCCCTTGCGGAAATACCGGGTCACAAACTCCGCGGTGTTCCGCCAGGCAACGATGTCGATCCAGTCGGTCTGCTTTTCCTGGCCCTTGGATTGGAACGTCCGGTCTACCGCAATGCGGAAAGAGGTGACCGGAATCTGGGACTGGGTGTGCCGAAGTTCCGGGTCCGCGGCAAGGCGACCCATGAGGCAAACCACATTCAGCATATTCGTTCCCCTCCTTACTTCTTGTCGTTGCGGACGATCAGGGAACGGAGGACGCCGTCCGTGATCTTGCTGATACGGTCGAGCTCGGCCGGGAATTCCGGGCCGCTGACGAACTTGTACAACACATAGAAGCCTTCCGCTTCGTCGTTGATAAGGTAAGCGAGCCTGCGCTTCCCCCATTCGTCCACCTCGCCGAGTTCCGCGTTCTGTTCGATGAGGGTCTTAAACTTCTCGGACATCGCGGCGATGCCTTCCTCCCCCAGCGTCATGGAGAAGATAAATACGGCTTCGTAGGAACCTTTGACTGTGGGCATACATTTGCACCTCCTCATGGTCTAATGGCCCCGGCACGCGTCCGGGGCAAGGATATGACGGCGCGAAAAAGCGCCGTGCCGTTACCGGCACCAAACTAGTATACCAGCACAAAGCCTGTCCGTCAAGGCCCCGGGGCGGATTTTTCGCGATTTTCGGGCGGGGGACGGGCAAATCCCGGCAAGATTTTCTTTACAACAACCGGAAAATCCCCTATAATGGTATTTGCTTTGGTCCGGCTCTGTTCCGGGCGTTTCCGGGCTTTCCACGCCCGATTTTTATTGGTAAAGGATGAAATCCCATGTTGGAATATGACGAACTGCGGCTCCGGCTGGAAGGCCTGAAGCCGGATATCGACGATCTGGCGGGCGCCCTCGGGCTGGACCAGTGCCGCAAGGAGCTGGCCGAGCTGGAGGAAAAGGCGGCGGCCCCGAATTTCTGGGACGATATGGAGGGGGCGCAGGCGATCCTCCAGCGCACCGCCAACCTCAAGGGCCGGGTGGACGGCTACGCCGCCCTGCTGGACGCCTATCACGACACCATGACCCTGATTGAACTGGCCAACGAGGAAGGGGACCCCTCCCTGCTGGAGGAATGCACCGCCGGCGTGGACAAGGTGCAGGCCGCCATGGAGGAACAGCGGCTGTCCACCCTGCTTTCCGGCGAATACGACGCCAAGAACGCCATCCTCACCTTCCACGCGGGCGCGGGCGGGACCGAGGCGCAGGACTGGGCCGAGATGCTGTACCGGATGTACACCCATTGGGCGGAGCGCCACGGCTTCAAATACAAAATCCTCGACTATCTGGACGGGGACGAGGCCGGGCTGAAGAGCGCCTCCATCCTCATTGAAGGGCTGAACGCCTACGGGTACCTGAAAGGGGAATCGGGGGTCCACCGGCTGGTGCGGGTCTCCCCCTTCGACGCGTCGGGACGGCGGCACACCTCCTTCGCTGCGCTGGAGGTCATCCCGGAAATCGACGACGAGATTGAAGTGGAGATCCGGCCGGAGGATTTGAAGGTGGACACCTACCGTTCGGGCGGCGCGGGCGGCCAGCACGTCAACAAAACCGAATCCGCCGTGCGGATTACCCACATTCCCACCGGGATTGTGGTCGCCTGCCAGAATGAACGCAGCCAGTTCCAGAACCGGGACGTGGCCATGAAGATGCTCAAATCCAAGCTGATTGAAATCAAGGAGCGGGAGCATTACGACAAGATCGAGGACATCAAGGGCGGCCAGGCGCAGATAGCCTGGGGCAGCCAGATCCGTTCCTACGTCTTTATGCCCTACACCCTGGTCAAGGACCACCGCACCGGCTATGAGATGGGGAACATCTCCGCCGTCATGGACGGCGATATCGACGGCTTTATCAACGCGTATTTGAAAGCGGCCGCCAACGGCACGCTGGGCTATAAGGAATGAGCGGGCAGTCCCGTTCAAAAAAGCTACCGGAAGGGCAGCCCTTCCGGTAGCTTTTTTGCATCCCGGCGCGGCGCAGAAGGGCCGCAAGAAGGGCTCCGCGCTTTCCGCCGGGAACAAGCCCTCCCGGTACGCGGACGCGCGGAATTCTCCCGTCCCGGGCCAAAGCAGGACGGGGAAAAGGATGGGCGGCAGGCCGGGCAGACGTGCCGGAGGAAACCGGGCCGGAGGAGCGGGTCAGAAAAAATCCCGGAGAAAATTCTCCGGGATTTTCACTATGGCTTTTACAGATACGGCATGGGATCGACCGGGGTGCCGTTCACCCGGACCTCGAAGTGCAGATGCGGCCCCGTAATGTTGCCGCTCTGGCCTACCCGGGCAATGAACTGCCCCTGGCTGACCTTCTGCCCAACACTGACGTTGATGCTGCTGCAGTGGGCGTACATGGTGCGGTATCCGCCGCCATGGTCGATAATCACATACAGGCCGTAGCCGCCGCCCCAGCCGCTGGTGTTGACCTCCACAACCGTGCCGCCGTCGGCAGCGATAATCGAATCGCCGTAGACGCCGTTGCCGGAGATGTCAATCCCCTTGTGGAGTTTACCCCAGCGGTATCCAAAGGGGGAGGGGACCGTCTTACAGCTCGGGAGCGGCCAGATGAACCGCCCGGTCGAGATGCCGTCGCCCTGGGCGCTGACATTCGGGTTGACCTTCTTGGCGCCGACCACGACCACTTTTTCCACCGGTTCCTTGGTAACTTCGGAGGAAAGGACGGTGCGGGACTGCTCCAGTCCGTCCACATACGTGACCTCCGCCGTCACCAGGCGTTCGCCTTCCTGGCCCTGGGTCTTGACGCTCTGATAGCCGATATACTCGCTGCTGTCCTCAATCTTCTTGGTGGTGTAAGCGATCGACTCGGTATACTGTACGGTACGGACCACCTGTACCCGCAGATAGGGCTGCGCCTTTTGGATTAACACCTCCACATCCGGGAAGATGTTGTCGTCAAAGCCGGGGTTCAGCGCCCGGAGATCTTCCAGGCCCATATCGGTCTTGGCCGCGATGGAAAGCGGCGCGTCGCCGGGGATGATGGTGTAGTATTTATCCACCACGGTCTCATGGGTGAGATAGGCTTCCATTTCCTCCGCGGTCATGATGGAGGACACCGGGTACAGCCCTTCCACGATTTCAACGTCCTGGACAAACTCTACCCGCTCGTTTTCTTCCCCGTCCCCGCGGTAAGCGTCCAGGATGCCGTTCAAAACGGCGTCCAGCTCGCTGCGGGACTGGACCGAGCCTTCAAATTCCCCGTCGATATACAGCCCGCATACCTCTGCGATCGAGTCGCTGGAGGAGCGGAGGATGCTGTCGCAAAGCTCCTTCTCGTCCATGATGTCGGATTTGGACACCATGGCCAGGGTCATTTTGGGGGTGCGCTCCACCTCAAAGGAGTTGTCGGTGTTGATAACCCGGTCGGTGGCCATGGCAGCGGCGCTGTCAAACACCGATTCGTCCGAGATATAGCCCAGCGTCTCCCCGTTGTACTCCAGGGCCAGGGCAAAGGTCTGATTGCTCCAGAAGTTCACGGTAGCCACCAGCACGAACGCCGCGGCAACCGGGGCCGCCAGGTTCAGCAGGCTTTTGACCGCGTGGTGATGGCGGCGGATAGCCAGGAACGGCAGCAGCAGCACCTGCCCCACCGCATGAAGGGGATGCCGGCGGAACGCTTCTTTCACCCGGTGGCCTGCCAGGGGGAAGCCCTTCCCGAAGCGGACCGCTTCCGCGGCGATAGCGCGCAGATGGCGCAGCACCAGAAAGTCCAGTCCCTTATACATCAAACGTCCTGCAGGGGCCAGCCAACGCGCCAGCCTTCTCCCTGCGAAACGGAAAATCCGCACAGTCTGAATCCCCGTCAGGTAAGAAACCGAATAGCCGATACGATACGCTTTCTTCAAGCGCGGCCAGACGCTGCTCTTCGCCGCTTCGCGAAGCCCGCGCGCAAACCGCGCTATGCGCTGTGCGATTTCGTTCCCGTTGAGTAGCAAACGGCTCACTTCCTTCCCTGCAGACCGGCCGGCGCGGGCATGTCCGCCCTGCGCTGCCGCCGGTATGCGGCAAACCATTCCCGGAAAGCGGGACTGCTTTTTCCCATCCGAAAATAGTTACAATCTTGTAACAACCTGTATCTTATTATACTCAAAAGTTACAGGATTGCAACCCTTATCAAAAAGGTTCATGACTTTTTGTTAAAATTCTTTCCTCTGAATATCGATTTCATGGTGGATTATACCGATTTTATGCGGGATAATCCAGTCGGATCGGCGACCAATCTTCCAAAACCTGGACCATGCCCGCCGCATACTTCCGGGCGGCCGGCAGGTCATGCTCCCGGAAATTGCCGCACTCCTTTTCGGTGGCGCCGGGGATTTCCCCCTCGAAGCCGGCAATGAAGGCCAGGGCGTCTTTGGTCAGGCCGATCGCCGTTTCGGGGGAAAGGCCCCGCGTCAAAAAATAGAAGCCGGTGCGGCAGCCCATCGGCCCGAAATACACCACCCCGCCGCTGTGCTCGCTGCTGCGGACATAGGTGGCAAACAGATGCTCTATCGTATGCATCGCCGCCGTCTCCAGGTAAGGGGGCGTATTCGGGCGGACAAACCGCAGGTCGTAGGTGACCACATCCCCGTCCACGCGGGAGGTATACATACCGGGCGTCAGCCGCGTATGATCGATCTGGAAGCTTGCAATCTTTTTCAGCGTATCCATAGGGGTCGCGCTCCTTTTATACATATATTATATATTATAGGGAAGCGGGCGGGCCAAAGCGGCAGGGAGGGCTTGCCCGGACGTTCCCCGCCGGGGCGCGGCCTTCCGCCGGCCCGGGGAAAGCCGCTTTCCGCGGGGGAATCCGGGCAGGAAATCAGCCTTTAATTTCGTAGACCCCAGGGAGATCACTGGAAAAGCCGCGGTCCTGCGTGATTTCCTGCATCGAGCGGCTGCCTGAAAGCGCGCCGAGGAACTCGATAATCATATCCGCCGCCTCATTGGCCGCCAGATCATAGAGGTCGAAAAAGCTGTCCGTGCTGGTATAGACCTCGTCAAAGGGGTTTGTCCATTCGGCATGCTTTTCATTGGCATAGTCCCAGTCGCCGGTATTCAGCGGCCGCATCAGGGAGGTGGCGAAATGGCCGCCCCGGGTCAGCTTTTCCACCGGGCGGAAAAGGAGCTTCTGCCGCAGCATGGAGCGGTCGGTCATGAAAAACAGCGCCTGCCGCATATCCCCCGGCGCGCGGGCCAGGAGTTCCGCGGGGGCGTCCATACCGAACAGCCGGAGCAGCACCGGCCGGTACAGCCGGCCCACCGCCAGGTAAAGGCCGTCGTGATCCTTGGGAAGCACCGTCTGCAGCTTGAAATCGCTCATGAGCCTCCCCGATTCCCGGCGCAGGGTGAGGGTATCCAGCGCACTTTCGATCCGGAAATGGTACTGGTGCGCGTTTTTCCCGTAGCCGGGATCCTCCCCCGTCAATTTCTCCTGCGCCCAGAGGATATAGGGGTGGGCGGCGCGGTCCAGCGCATAATGGCAGAAAAAGCCCTCCACATACCCCAGCATTGCGTCGGCCTGCCGGCGTTCCGCGCGCAGGACGCGGCGGAACTCCTCAAACAGGCGGGCGGGGCTGATGCGGTGCAGCTTCTGCCCGGCGACGACGTAGCTCTGCCCCGGCTCCCACGGCAGCACGCGATGGAAAAAGAAGATGTCCGGGCCCTGCGCGCCAATCAGGGCCGCGTCCCGATTGGCCACCTCCACCCCCGCCTTTTTCAGCTTGGAAAACACACGGAGCGCAAATTCGTAATGGGTCACCATCGCGGGCATATCCCATTCCTCCTTTTGGGGAACATCTGCCGGGCGGTCCTTCCCGCAGGCAGGAATTTTTTCTATTATAGCATCCTTGCCCTTCAAAAGGATGTCAAAAATGCAAACTTTAAGAAAATCTCAGGATTTTCCGGAACCCTCCCTTCCCGGGCCCGCTTCCGCGGCGGGGGCCGCTCCCGGTTATCCCCCGCCCCAGCCGCCCCAGCGGTCAGGGAACGCGTCCCACCCCCGCTCCCGCAGGAGGGCCGCCATATCCTCCGGCAGGGGGGCGGTCAGCGCCACCTCCCGCCCGGTTTCGGGGTGGAGGAAACGCATGGCGGCGCAGTGCAGGGCGTGCCGGGGCAGCGTGGCCGAATCGGTGCCGTACATGGTATCCCCGGCCAGGGGATGCCCCAGCCAGGCCATGTGGACCCGGATCTGGTGGGTGCGACCGGTCTCGATGCGGACCCGCACCAGGGAAAGCTTGTCGGAGGAGGCCAGCGCCTCCCAGCGGGTGAGGCAGTATTTTCCGCCCTCTTCCCCCGGCGGGACGACCTCCCGGGTAATGCCGAAGCCGGGCTTGACCCGGATCGGCTGCTCGACAACCCCCGCCCCTTCCAGCCGGCCGAGGACAAGGGCGCGGTATTCCTTCTCCACCCGCGTGCCGTCCGGGTTCCCGCTTCCCAGCCGGTGGGCGGCGTGGGGGTTCTTGGCGGCAAGGAGCAGGCCGCTGGTGTTCCTGTCCAGCCGGTTGACCGGCCGGAAAGCCAGCGGCGTCCCCTCCCGCGCGTAATGGGCCACCACCGCGCCGGCGAGGGTGGGCCCCTCCTTCCCGGCGGAGGGGTGCACCGCCAGATAGGGCGGCTTGTCCACCGCCAGCACCGCCCCGTCCTCGTAGACCACCGACAGCGGCAGGTCGGCGGGCTCCACCCGGATGGCGTCGGGCGGCATCTTTAACCGCACGGTCTGGCCCGCCCGCAGGATATCCACCGCCCGCACCGGCGCGCCGTCCGCCGTAATGCCGCCCTCCACCTCCTTGAGGCGGGCCAGCAGCCGGGAGGACACCCCGCAGCCCCGGCGCAGGAAATTTTTCACCAGATTCCCGTCGTATTCCTCCGGGACGCGGTAACAGACAACCGGCATCCCCTTCCCTCCTTACCCAAAGAAAACCGGGGAGCATTTCCCCGGTTTTCCCGATGATCGCCTATGGTGGGGCGCGATGCTGCCCCTTTGCCGCGCAGGCGGGCGCTCAGACCCGCACCACCCAGCCGAACGGATCGGGGAGGCGGCAATTCTGGATGCCGGTCAGGGTATCGTACAGCTTCTGCGCCGTTTCGCCGATCTTCCCGCCGTTGATGACGATGTGCTGGTCGTCCACCTTCAGCTCGCCGATCGGGGAAATGACCGCGGCGGTGCCGGTGCCGAAGGCTTCCTCCAGCGTGCCGTTTTGGGCGGCGGCCACCACCTCGTCCAATGCAAGGCGGCGCTCGGTCACCTTGCAGCCCCAGGATTGGAGCAGCTCAATGCAGGACATCCGGGTGATGCCGCCCAGGATGCTGCCCTGCAGGGCAGGGGTGATGATTTCGCCGTTTATCTTGAAGAAGACGTTCATCGTCCCTACTTCTTCGATGTATTTGCGCTCCACGCCGTCCAGCCAGAGGACCTGGGTATACCCCTGCGCGGCCGCCACGTCCTGCGCCTTGAGGGAGGCGGCGTAATTGCCGCCGGTCTTGGCAAAGCCCATGCCGCCCTTGACGGCGCGGACATACTGCCGCTCCACATAAATCTTGACCGGATCCAGCCCTTCGGGATAATAGGGGCCGACCGGGGAGAGGATGATCACAAACAGCAGGTGGTTGGCCGGGTGCACCCCGACATGCGCGTCCACCGCGATGATGAACGGACGGATATACAGGGAGTTGCCTTCCCCTTCCGGGATCCAGTCCTGATCCAGCCGGACCAGCTCCTTGACCGCTTCCACGGCGAAGGCCTCGTCAATGGGAGGGATGCACAGCCGGTCGTTGGACAGGTTGAGCCGGGCCATATTCTTTTCCGGGCGGAAAAGGGCCACGCCGCCGTCCGGCGCGCGGTAGGCCTTCAGCCCCTCGAATACCTCCTGCCCGTAATGCAGGCACATCGCCGCCGGATCCAGCTCCAGAGGGCCGTACGGGACGATGCGGGGGTTATGCCAGCCCTCGCCCTCGTCGTAATTCATGAGGAACATGTGGTCGGTGTAGTAGTTGCCGAAGCCGAGCTTGCTGCTGTCGGTCGGCTTCTGCTTGGGGTGGGTGGTGCGCTGCACAGCGATCGTTTGCATTTATGACCAGTCCTTTCGGTTTTGTCCCTGCGTCCTGCCGGGGGCGTGCCCCGGGATTCTCTGTTTCAAATTATAGTCCTACGCCGTGCAAAATGCAAGAAGCGGCGGGGATTTTTTCATTTTCTCCCGGTTTCCGCCGTCAGGCTGCTCCCGCGGCCCCGGCCGTTCCCCGCAGGCGGGCCGGGCGGCGGAACCTGCCGCGCCGCATTTCCCTTTGCCGCGGCGGTTTTTCGGGCGGCGGGCCTTGTATTTTCCGCGCAGTCTGGTAAAATATAAGAAATACCGGCCGTGCGGTTCAGCGGGAAGCGGCCGGCGCTACGCCGCCCGTCAGCCCGGCTGCGGCGGCAGGGGAGGAAACGCAAATGTGCCAACATGACCATTCCGGGAAGGAAAAATTCTACATCACCACCGCCATTGCCTACACTTCGCGCAAGCCGCATATCGGGAACGTGTACGATCCGGTGCTGGCGGATATGATCGCGCGCTACAAGCGGATGATGGGGTTTGACGTCTTCTATCTCACCGGCTCGGACGAGCACGGGCAGAAAATCGAGGAATATGCGAAAGCGCAGGGGATGGCCCCCAAGGAATATGTGGACGGCGTCTCCGCCCAGATCAAGGCGGTCTGGGACTGCATGAATATAAGCTACGACCGCTTTATCCGCACCACCGACCCCGACCATGAGCAGGCGGTGCAGAAAATCTTCAAAAAGCTGTACGACCAGGGGGACATCTACAAGGGCACGTATGAAGGCAAATACTGCGTGCCCTGCGAATCCTTCTTCACCGCCTCCCAGCTCAAGGACGGGAAATGCCCCGACTGCGGCCGGGACGTGGTGGACGCGAAGGAGGAGGCGTATTTCCTCCGCCTGAGCAAATACCAGGACCGGCTGATGGCCTATTACAACGACCACCCCGATTTCTTCCTGCCCGATTCCCGCCGGGCGGAGATGGTCAACAACTTCTTAAAGCCCGGGCTGTCCGATCTGTGCGTGTCCCGCACCTCCTTCACCTGGGGCATCCCGGTGGAATTCGATCCGAAGCACGTGGTCTATGTCTGGCTGGACGCCCTGTCCAACTATATCACCGGCATCGGGTACAGCCCGGACGGGAGCGGGGAGAAATACGCCAGATACTGGCCGGCCGACCTGCATGTCATCGGCAAGGATATCGTCCGCTTCCACACCATTTACTGGCCGATTATCCTCATGGCCCTGGGCGAGCCGCTGCCCAAGCAGGTGCTCGGCCATCCCTGGCTGCTGGTGGGCGAGGACAAGATGAGCAAATCCAAGGGGAACGTGCTGTACGCCGACGACCTGGCCCGCCTTTTCGGGGTGGACGCGGTGCGGTATTACCTGCTCAGCGAAATCCCCTTTGCGCAGGACGGCTCCATCACCTATGAGAGCCTTATCACCAAATACAACGCGGACCTGGCCAACACGCTGGGGAACCTGGTCAACCGCAGCATCGCGATGACCAACAAATACTTCGGCGGCACCCTCACCCGGCCCGCGGAAGCCGCGGAGGAAACCGACCGCGACCTGCGCGCCACGGCCGCGCAGACGGTGGCCGATTACTTCCGGCTCATGGATGCCTACCGCAACGCGGACGCAGCGGAGGCCGTGATGTCCCTGGCCCGCCGGTGCAACAAATACATCGACGAAACCGCGCCCTGGGTGCTGGCCAAGGAGGAAGCCTCCCTCCCCCGCCTGAACGACGTGCTGTACAACCTGGTGGAGTGCATCCGCATCCTCGGCATCCTGCTCACCCCCTTCATGCCCGAAACCGGGGGGAAGATCCTCGCCCAAATCGGGGTAGAGGGCAGCCTGGCCGGGATGGATTCGGTCAAAGCCGGCTTCGGCGGGGCGGAAGGCTACCACGTCGGCACCCCCACCCCCCTCTTCGCCCGGATCGACGCGGAGAAGATGCTGGCGCAGATCCAGGCCGAAAACGAGGCCAAGGCCGCGGCGGACGCCCAGCCGGAAGCGGCGGAGAAAAAGGCGGAAAACGTCGCGTTCCTCCCCGAAATCACCATCGACGATTTCGCGAAAATCGACCTGCGGGTTGCGGAGATCACCGACTGTGAGCCGGTGAAGAAGGCGAAGAAGCTGCTCAAGCTCACCCTGGACGACGGCAGCGGGACCCCCCGCACCGTCTGCTCCGGCATCGCCAAATGGTACACGCCCGACCAGCTCAAGGGCCGGCGGGTGGTGCTGGTGTCCAACCTCAAGCCCGCGGTGCTCTGCGGGGTGGAAAGCCAGGGGATGATCCTCGCCGCCGACGACGGGGAGGACGTGCGGGTCCTCTTTGTGGACGGCGTGGCGCCTGGAAGCCGGGTGCGGTAAGCGGGGACAATAAACAGGACGCTAAGGAGAACCGGCGGAGGCCGCGGCGGACCCGGGAGCGGGCTGCCGCGGCCTTTTTTCAGCCGCCTACGGGAAATGCCGGCCCACCGGGGCAGCCGGAACCGGGCCGGAGCAGGAAGGAATGAGACGATGGACGGACAGGAACTCTACGGCATTTTCGACACCCACGCCCATTACGACGACGAGCGCTTTGCGCAGGACCGGGAGGCGCTGCTGTCCTCCCTCCCCGGGGAAGGGGTCTGCGGGGTGGTCAATGCGGCCAGCGACCTTCCCTCCGCCCGCGCCGGGATCGCGCTGGCGGAACGGTTCCCCTATGTCTGGGCGGCGGCGGGGATCCATCCCCATGAGGCCCAAAAGGCGCCGGCGGACGCCATGGGGCAGCTGCGCGCCCTCCTGGCCCACCCCCGCGTCGTGGCGCTGGGGGAGATCGGGCTGGACTATCATTACGACTTCTCCCCGCGGGAAGCCCAGCAAGACCTGTTCGCTCAGCAGCTCGCCCTGGCAAAAGAGCTGGACGTCCCGGTCATCGTCCACGACCGGGAGGCGCACGAGGATACCCTCCGCCTGCTGAAGCGGTACCAGCCCCGCGGGGTGGTCCACTGCTTTTCGGGCAGCGTGGAGATGGCGGAGGAGATCCTGAAACTGGGGATGTACATCGGGCTGGGCGGGGCCGTCACCTTCAAAAACGCCCGCAAGCCGGTGGAGGTCGCCGCCATGGTGCCGGCGGATCGGCTGGTGCTGGAAACCGACGCGCCGTATATGACCCCGGTCCCCTTCCGGGGGCAGCGCTGCCATTCGGGGCTCATCCGCTATACGGCCGCGGCGATCGCCGCCGTCCGCGGGGAGGAGCCCCAGGCGCTGACAGACCAGGCCCGCGCCAACGCCTGCCGGCTGTACGGCATCCCTCCGGCCGCGCTGAAACTCGCATAAACGGCCGGGGCGGGAGGCGCTGCTTCCCTGTCAAAACCACGCCGTGAAAACGCCAAGGGAAGCCGGCCACACGACAGCTGCTGTGCCTGGACAGGAAGCCTCGGCAGCGCGGATGCCGCCGCAGGAGAATCGGATAAAAGAAACTTCCCGCCAGACTGGCGGGAGGTCCCTTTGCTGTTCACGCGCGGCGGAAAAGAGCGTCCGTGTCCTCGCAAAACTCTGCTTATTTTTTGCTTAATATTTAGAAAGATATTTGACATATTCGTATATTTTCGTTAATATGAAATTGAGGCTTCGAACAATTCGGGGATGATTTCTGCGGGGAGACGGCATCCCGTTCCCGCGGGCTGCCATGGCTCCCTTCCCGCTGCCTGCTCTGGTGCTGGGAAAGAGGAATGGGCGGCTGACCCGGCCGGATTCAGCGGGAACCCGCCCGGCGATGAAAAGGAGGCGATTTCATGAAACGGATTGCCCTGCTGACAGCCTGCGTCCTTCTCCTGCTTTGCTGCGCCGGGTGCCGCGGCAAGGCCGACAAACTCAAACGGGAGCTGCACCTGCCTTCGGCGGCGGATTCCTCTTCCACCACTTCCACCACGGCCCCTCCCGCCGACCCTTCCGTCCCGGAACTGCCGGCGGATATCACCGAGTGGGTGGATAACGAGACCCCGTGGCAGAAACTGGTCACGGTATCCTACGACATCAACGACATGATGGAGCAGCTGTTCCTGGAGCCTTACCTGCATTTCACAACGGAATACATCACGGTTGCCGAGCTGCACGCGGTCTTCCCCGTCCAGTGCGTGCGGAAAAATGAGGACGGATTTGTGTACTTTGTGTACCAAATTGAGCAGGGCGGGCTGCTGTACGTGTTCCTGTCCCCAGACTTGGAGGGAGGACCTCCGACCACCCTGCGGGAATGGTTTTATGTGGACGGGAACCGATCCTATGCGGATTTCGCCTCCATTGAAGAGGGGGACACCCTGGAGGACGTAAAAAAGATCGATCCGACCGTACAGATTTACGAGAATATGATGGAGGCCGACCAGGAATGGCGTACATCCAGATTTGGTCACAGTTCTTACCATTATCTTACGGACGGGCTTCTTCTTATCGGATACCGGTATGAAAGCGGCGCATACCGGATATATGCCACGGGATATTGGGATGACTATGAAGTGGGAACTAATAAGTCCAGAGGCTACAACATTACCGGCCCTGTCCTGCCGATTGACCGGGTGGAGTAACGCCAAAAGCAATGGACTATCAAGCGGATGCATTATGGAAAGAATGAAACCGCGTTTGCATCGACGAATATGGAATGACGGAAATCCCGGAAATCCTCCAATCGCACAAATCCGTGGAGGAAAAGATGGACGACTTATCAAAATACGGGGTTTTGAGCCTGCTATACCTGACGGACGAAAAGGGGCATATCCCCAAAGAGTACGAGCCGTATCTGACAAAAATCGGGCTGCAGTATAGCCCGGCGGAAAGGGCGTATCCATCCGATTCCGCGGCGGCCAATCCAAGAGCTTTTGACGCCCAGAAATGGCTGAAGGAGAATCGATTCGATTTGGAAATGCTGCGCGGCTTTGCGTTAGAAGTTGGAAGCGAATAGAGGAGGAAGCACACAATGCGTGACAAACTCAAAAAACCCCTTTTCGTCTTGCTCAATTTCGTCTCTGGTTTTGCCATCTTCTTGATATTGCCGGGCGCCCTGGCGATTGCCCTGAATACGACCCATTCCGCCGGCAATAACCCGGACGGGCGTTTTGTGTCTCCCATAGGCTGGTTCATCCTTGCCGGTTTGCTCCTTTTCCTTATATCTCTGTGGATCATCAACGTCCAATACGCAAGAGGCGGCAGGGAAAAACGGCGTTTCCTGTTTATCCTTATCCTCGCCTTTCTTCTGGGGGCTGTTCTCGCCGCTATCCTCCATCATTTCTGCTTTTGATCGAGTCGAAAAGGAAAAGATGAACGGAGACAACGGCCGGCCTGAAGCGCTTTGCAAGGCGATTGGGCTTCGCGGCCGAGAAGGAGAGTGTATACCATGAAATTGGACAGGGAAAAGCTGGCCATCTTTTGGCGGCTTCACCGGATCCCCCTGCTGACGATTCTGGTATTTGCTGTGCTGGCTATCCTCCTATTCTGCGTGGAACTCCCCCAAACCATGCCGATACGAAATCCGCCGGACGAGATTACGGTTTACTATTATGGAGAAGAAACGGCCTTCACACCGGAAGAGGAGGCCTACCGGGAACTGTATAAAGAACTCCGCGCCTGCTCGCATTCCAAGCTGTTTCATGGTATCACCGGCAGCCAAACGTGGCCCTCTATGCGCCCGGAACATCTGGAACTGGAAAAATACTGCAACGAAGGGCTGGTGGTGAAAGCGTATTATGCCGGGGAGCAAAACCTGCCCTTCGAGGGGTTCGACAACCGGTATCACGACCTGTACTTTGTCCTGGATTATCCCGGGGAAGACGGTTATCCGGCTCATGAAATCCTTTACCATGAGGCGGGGACCGACCGGGTCCTCGCCATGACAAACATCCCTTCCATGAAGGGGATTCAGGAATGTGTCGGCCGCTTGTTTGAATCATAATGTATTCCTCTTTCAGGGGAAAGACCCCGGCAAGCTCTGAACCCGCCAGAGAGGTCACATAAACCGATTGGGAGAAACAGGTGAGCATTCAATGAAAGCCAATAAGAAAAAAAGCGTTCTAATCCTTTTGATATCCGTTGTTTCAGCGGCGGTCATTTTCGCGATCATTTTCATCGTTGTTGATTTCATCATGGCCATGTATGCGTTTAGGCTTCTCATAGGCGACGGCCCTGAGCCCTATACCGAAGAGCAGATGGTGGATGCATTTATCTCAGAAGAAGAGCCGTTTACCGACTTGCTGCAGGAAATAACCGCTGTGGATTTTTCCGGCATGAATCAAGCGGACGGCGAAACGAAAGAATTGTTTCCGTTGGATCCCGAAGGGACGTATTTCGACGAGGAGCAAAAGGCTGCCATAACCAGGCTGGCCGACGAACTGCGTTGCGATAAAATCGCTGTCCGAGATAAGAGCATTCTGCTGGTCACTTTTTACGATGCGGATTGCGAGCCTTACACCTTTTCTCACCGGTTATCGGACGCGCAGTCCTATGACGAATTTCTGGAACTCAGCCGTTCCTTTTCCACAGACGGCAAGGTGCAGCAGATGCACAACGGCTGGCTCTTCTATCCGGGGAGGTAATGCATTTTTGTATGGGTTATGACAGAATCGGCATGAAGAGATGATGGAGGATAGCGTGGTGTAAATTAAAGGAGCCAAGGGATCTCCCGCCAAATGGGCGGGAGATCCCTTTTTGCGTCCATCCCAGGCCTTTCCCTTATCTGAACCGGACACAACAAAACCGGGCTGTTCCCGGTCTTGCCGCAGAAATTTCTCCATATCTGCGGACATGTTTGCCATTTTCGAGCAAAAAGTATTGACAAATATAGTATGTTCATATATATTATGTTTAAAGACATTATTAATATACATTGTTTATTAATAATGAACTAAAGGGGTGGTATTCATGAACTGGCGGAAGGTTCCGCGGCTGGCGCTCGGCCTGGCTATATCGTTTCTGGCTGTTTTGCTGCCGGTGCCTGCAAAGGCTGCGGCGGGAGACGGCATCCAGGCTATACGGGACTATACCTCCAATGAAAACGGCTATGTGCGGTGCGACTTGCCCGTTTTCGTGGAGGACGAAGCGTTTACATTCGAAGCCGATGTGCGGTATGTGGCGGGAGAGAACCAACAGTATTATATGCTGTTCGGCATCACATTTGCCGATTATGTCGCCTCGTCGTGGGAGGTGCGGCTGCAGCTGGGAGAATCCGCAGGAAGCAGCCAAGTGGCGATTTACCGCATGCAGGGCGATACCGGTACCCGCGTGATGAGCTGGAAGGCGTTTCCGGCCGAATCGGATAAAACGGACTTTCACCTCGCCGTCAGCATGGATGATCAGGGGGTTGTTACCGTCAGCATTGATGGGCAGGCGGTCGGCACTCTGGATGTCTCCGCCGAGTACCGCGGCGGCTGGCTGGCGGTGGCCACCCATACCACCAAGGCTGTCTTTTCGAATATGCAGGTCAGGGCCGCCTCTCTCGCATCCACGGAACCGCCGGAAACGACCGGGTCGGATGCTACGGAAGGCAGCACTACTTCCACGGACAGCACTACTTCCACAGGCAGCACCGCTTCGGCGGCCAGCGCCGCCTCGACAAATCATACGGCATCGACGGAGCCGCCTTCGGAGCAGCCCTCGACCGGCGTGGTATTCCCGGCCGCCGTCGTATCCGCGGCCGGCGTCAGCGCGCTTGCCCTGGTTTTGGCCCGCAGAAGAAACGCCGTCCGGAAACCCAGATGATGAGAGGGCATCCGGGATGGTCGTACCGCCCATACCGCTTTGACCGACAGGATCTGCCGCTTATGCATATTGTGCGTATGGCGCCGGGGCGGGATGAGTTGGCGTTCGAATGGCTGTGGAGCGGGGAGGAGCCGGCGCCGGAAACGGTGCGTGCTACGCTTCGCCGGCTGGAAGACGGGTGGACGCGCACGGCAGAAATCCATGAACAAACGGAAACGCTCCGGGGGCTGCGCCCGGACTGTGATTATGAGCTGGTGCTGGAATCTTCGTGCCAGGGCGGAACGGCCAGGCGCCTTTTCCGCACGGGGGAGGTCCCGGGGACAGTAGTGAACTACCTACACCCGCAGGACCCTTGCTATCAGTTTTCGGGCCGCTTTCTGTGCAGCCCTTCCCTGGTGAAAGCACCGTCCGGGGCGCTCATTGCCTCGATGGACGTCTATGCGAGGGGCGCCCCGCAGAACCTGACAATCCTGTTCCGTTCGGAGGACGGCGGCCGGACATGGCGGTATCTTTCCGAGCTTTTCCCCTGTTTCTGGGGACGGCTTTTCATCCACCGGGGCTGCCTCTACATGCTGGCAGTCAGCACCGAATATGGGGATTTGCTGATTGGAAAATCCGAAGACGAAGGCCGCACTTTCGGCACGCCCGCCGTCATTGCGCGGGGAAGCAGCCACCGCTCCTTTCCCGGGTTTCACAAGGCTCCGGTGCGCATCCAGCCATATCAGCACCGGCTGTGGACCGGCGTGGAATTTGGCTGCACCGAACGGGGCGGGTATCTGCCCATGCTGCTCTCGGCCGACCAGGACGCGGACCTGCTGCGCCCGGAAAACTGGACGATGACCAAACCGGTGTGGTCGCAGGAACACTGGCGCTGCCCCCTTGGAACGGACCGCCTGAACTGTCTGGAGGGCAACGCCGCAGTGATGCCGGACGGGACATTGGTCGATCTGCTGCGCACCGACACCACCCATTGTTCCCCGCCGTACGGGCAGGCCCTTTTGCTGCGGGCCGACCCCGCCCGCCCGGAAAATCGTCTGGAATACGCCGGCCTGTCGCAGTTTCCCGGGAATCTGTCCAAGTTCGAATTGGTGGAGGATGAACAAGCGGGAGGCTATTACCTCATTTACAACCATATCCGGGACGTGCAGAGCCTGTTCCACCGGAACATATTGGCGGTGGCATGGTCCCGGGATCTGGTCCGCTGGGAGCATTTGACCGATGTCTGTCCCTTTGGCGATAAAGATCCCCGCGAAGTGGCTTTCCAATATCCGGCGGCCATTCTGGACGGGGACGCGCTGCTGATCCTGTCCCGGACTGCCTGGAACGGGGCCGACAGCTTCCACAACAGCAATCTGATCACGCTTCATCGGGTGGAAAACATCCGGCAATACCGCAAACGGGAGGAAAACGTATGATTCGTCATCGCATCCGCCGCGGCACAGCGAGCGGCCTGGCGCTGTGCATGCTGCTCGTTTCTCTGCCAGCCCTGCCCATTGGCGCGCAGGCGCCGGACAACACATACGGCACCGTCCTTTCCGAGACCAACACCGGGGACATGAACCTGGTACCTTACAACAACCCCGACATCCCGTCGGATTTGAAGGTAGGGCTCAACGCCATCCCGATGGTGATCGATATGAACAGGGACGGCTATATGGATCTGGTGGTATCGGACTATTCGGTCCCTTATGACGGCACGTTTATTTTTTACGGCTCCGCCTCCTCAGGCGACGAGGACAGCGACGGCTTTCTCATGATGAGCAACGGCTACCGGATGTTTGACGGCTCGACCTATCTGCGGGGCACGCCCCTTTATACGGAGAGCACCGATGAAAAAACAGGGGAGATCCGGTATACCTACGACAAAACGGTGGTGATGGACCGCAACCGCGTATACCTGGATTTTAGCGACCCTGCCGGGCGCCAGGTATATTACGGCCAGGGGCTGGACTATCCGACGAACGTAGGCGGCGACAGCTTTACCTCGCAGCGGGACGACCAGTATGCGCTGGCGGACGTGGACGGCGACGGACTTCTCGATTTGATCCGGGCGATCGGCAACTGGGAGGAATACGGCTGGGACGGTAAATATGACGAAAACGGCGTCTGGGGCGATGGGGATGATCCCCTGCACGGCTGGGTATTCTGGTCGAAGAATACCGGGACCAACGACTATCCCCTTTTCGGCGATCCCCGCCCAATCACGATAAACGGGGACGAAAATACGCCGCTTGACGTGTATGGTTCCCCTTCCCCTCAATTTTATGATTTTGACCAAGACGGCGATCTGGATATTCTGTGCGGCACTTTTGTCGATTCCCTCGTCTATTTTGAGAACACGGGGACCCGTACAGCACCGGTGTATGCCCCTGGGGTCCCGGTGAAAAACGACAGCGGCGAAACCCTCCGCATGGAGCTTTGCATGCTGAACGTCACCAGCTTTGACTGGAATGGGGACGGCTTTCTGGACCTTATCATTGGGGAAGAGGACGGCCGCGTCAGCTATGTGGAGAACACGGGCTCTTTTTCCGAGGACGGGTCGCCTACCTTTTACCCGGCCCGGTATTTCCGTATGCCGAGCAACACGCTGGGGGTAGGGATCCTCAACACCCCCTTCTCCATCGATTGGGACGGGGACGGAGACGAGGATATCCTCTGCGGCAATTCCGCCGGCTTTATCACCTTTATCCGGAACCTGTCCGCGGAAAAGGATGTGGACCCGGCCGACCCGGTCTGGGATACGCCGGTGCGCATCACGGGGGAAGACGGGACGCCGATCCGCCACCAGGCCGGGCTGAACGGATCGATCCAAGGGCCGGCGGAGCAAAAGTGGGGATACACACAGCTCACAGCCGCCGATTGGGACGGCGACGGCGTGCTGGATTTGATGGTCAACGACATCTGGGGAAAGGTGGTCTGGTACCGGGGGATCGCGGGCGAGACGACGAAGGTGGAAGCTGCGCAGCCGGTCCGCGTGGATTATACAGGGGAAGCCGTCAAGCCGGCCTGGACCTGGTGGGAACCGGAGGATAACCAGCTGGTGGCCCAATGGCGCTCCACCCCCTTTATGATCGACCTCAACGAAGATGGCCTGACGGACCTGGTTACCTGCGACTATGAAGGCTATATGGCCTATTACGAGCGGGAGGAACAGGCGGACGGCCTGCATCTTAAAGAGGGACAGCGGATCTTCTACAATGCGTCGGGTTCCCCACTTCGCTTTACCAGCGGGACCGAGGGGGGCAGCGGCCGGATCGATTTTGTACTGGTGGATTACGATGGGGACGGCCGGCTGGATATGATCCGCAACGACAGCGTCAACATCTCTTGGTACCGTAATATTGCTACGGAGGACGGCGCCTTCCGGTTTGAAAATATGGGTTCCCTTCACACAAGGCAGCTTGCCAAGCACACAGTCCACCCCACGGCCTGCGACTGGAACCAGGACGGCACGGCCGACCTGTTGATTGGCGCCGAAGACGGTCACTTCTACTATCTGAAAAACAACGCCAAAGAGTATACGGTGGAAAATTATGGGGAGCCGGATACGGTCCGGACGCAGGACGAACTGGCCTCGTCGCTGGTGGCGCATTGGGACTTTGAAGGCGATGCGCCCTATGCAGATAAGGGTACCGGAGGCACGGTTTCCGATGCGCTGAGGCCGCAGAACGCCGTCCGGATAGAAGACGGAGCGGCGGTGGTTACCGGTTCAGGCGGCCTACTGGCAGCGGATTCCGTCGATCTCAGCCCCACGGGTGAAATGACCATCCTTCTGCGCATGAAGGTGAGCGGAAGCCTGTCCGGTTACACAAACTTTGTTGATAAGCGGGCCTTTGCGAGCACTCCCGGCGGGGAAGACCGCGCCTACGGCCTGATGATTCAGAACGGTTTGTTTACCACCCAGATCGCCCAAGGGAAGAAAAGCCCGGTGGTTTTCCTGCAGAGCGATCAGAAAATCGCGGCGGATACATGGCAGGAAATCGCTTTGGTAATCCGCGAAGGGCCCAAAGGCAAGCGGCTCATCACCATATTCGTATCGCAGCAGGCATATACTCTGGCCGCATCCGATTTTGAGGCCGTTCTTTCCTCGGTGTCAGCGCTGACCTCCATCAATGATTCGGCCGTGGATCTGGTCGTCGGCAATGACATCAATCTAGGGGAACAGAAATCCACCCGCATTTTCGACGACGTCCGTTTGTATGATACGGCGCTGTCCCGTGCGGAAATTGCACAGGTGTATCCATATACCGAAGAATGCCGCCTGGAAAGATTGGAAAGCGACGTGGATTTTGCGTTCGATCCGGCGGTGGAATCCTACCGGATCCCCGTGGGGAGCGACAAAGAGAGCATCTCCCTCACCCCCGCCGTCCGGCATCCGGAAACCGCCGTTATCACACTGACGGATAAAAGCGGCACGAAAGCCATAAACAGCGGGGATACTGTTTTGATCCCTCTGGATCATGCCGGCCAGGTTGTGACGCTGCGGGTCACGGATGCCGCCGATCCATCGCGGTACCGGGAATACCGCCTGAGTATCGAAAAAGAGGCGGCGGAACCCAGCTTGGTGGCGCATTGGGATTTCCGGGGGGATACCCTGTCCGAGCAGCTGCAGGATAAAGCCGCTGCCGGCTCGGATGCGGATACCCTGCGGATCGACGACAGCCGGGACAACGCCGGAAGTGTGGCTATCCAGGACGGCGTGATCACCCTAACCGGGAGCGGGGCGGTCTTCGCGGAGGATTCGGCGGATCTAAGCATTACGGGAGAGATGACCCTATATTTCCGGATGAAGATCGATGAAAAAATGACCGGGACGGCGGCACGCAGCCTGCTGGATAAACGGATTTTCAACAATACCGACCGTTCCTTTGCACTGTTTGTCGACAAATCCGGGTTGATCAACGCCTTCGCCTCTTCGAACGGCAGCGCCAGGGGCGCATCCGTCATCACGTCTTCGAGCGCCTATCCGGTAGGGGAATTCCGGGAATACGCCTACGTGCTCAAGCGGGTTGAAGGCGATGTCCTTCAGGCCTCGCTCTATCGCTCGACAGGCGAGACGGCTGCATCGGCGACGGATTTTGAATTGTTGGCGCAGAGTACCACCACCCTGAAGTCCGTCAAGGACGGCACGGCCAGGTTCTTTATCGGGAACAGCGTTAGCATCGAGGACGTGCCTTTGACGCGTTCCTTCGCGGAGATCCGCCTATATACCGAAGCCTTGGCGCCGGAAGAACTGGCGGCAATCTCTTGAAATGGCCGGCAGGCCGCAAAAACCGGTTTTTCGACAAATAAAGGCGGAAGCGCTTATCGCAAAAACGCACTTGCAGCTTAAGCTGCAAGTGCGTTTTTGCAAAATCCTGCCGCTTCTGTTTTAAAGCCGGGGCTGCGCCAATCTTCCGATCCGCTTTGAACCCGACCGTTGTCCTGAAGATTTCCGATCCAAAGCGCTGAAAGCAGCCGATTTCAGGGGCAGCATATCGTTCGTAATGGCAGAAACGATTGTTTTGTCTGCATTTTCTTCCGTCGATATACCGAAAAGACTTTTTTATTATCTGTCCTCTGAAATTATCCGCAGCCGGAAAGAAATTTTTCTTGCTTTTGGCCGGGCGCTGTGCTATAATCGTTTTCGCAGCATTGCAAAGCAGCGTGTTGCTTAATAAATTTATCCGGGTGTGGCGCAGTTGGTAGCGCGCTTGACTGGGGGTCAAGAGGCCGTGAGTTCAAGTCTCGCCACTCGGACCACACCTGCGGTGGGCGAGTCGCGCACCGCAGGTTTTTCTTTTGTTCCAATGGGCGTCCCGCGTTTAAGCTGGATCTTTTTTGTATCGCCCTTACAAACAACGAAGCCTTGAAAACGTAGTGTTTTCAAGGCTTCGCGGCTTTTTACCGGATATTTTCCTCGTCGTGGTTTTCCCGGATTTCCGCCGAGTTCTAACACTAGTTCTAACACCTTTCCGGAAAGGACTTTGCCATCAATTCCGCACTCTTTTTCTTTCGGCTGATGTCCAGGTGGGAGTAGCGGGAGGTCATCCGGATATCGGCATGTCTAAGCTGCCCCTGTATGCCCCTGAGCGAATACCCCTGCTCAAGCAAAATGCCGGCGCAGCTATGGCGCAGTTCATGAAAACGGGTGGCGGTACTTCCATCGGCATACGCCGCCATATTCCGCTGCGCCCCCTCACCAAAGGGCTCCCCCGCTCCCATTCAGCCAGAAGCCAATCCCGGCCGCGGCCGCCAGCTGTATTAAAAAAATCAGCGGGATCCCCACCATAAATTTCCGTTTCCGGGTTTTGTGGCGGATTCGCCGCATGGTCAGGTACATGGCGGCCGAGCCGCCCAGCAGGGCCAGCGCAAACAGCGTCGCTTCGGGGACCCGCCGCCTGTGCGCCGCCGCCTGCCGCTTATCCCAAACGGTGACCACAGCGGACAGCAGGCTGATAACGCCGACATAAACCAGCCCCACGGACACAAAAAAAGGCAATTTCGGCATGGGCAGTCATCCTTTCCGCCGCCGCGGCATATATAAAAGGGGGACAAGTCCGCTTTTGCCGCGCGGCTTTCCGCCATCCTACCCCATCTTCCCCGCCCTGTCAAGAAGGCCTGCCCGCGAAAACAACCTGCTGCTTCCCGCGCCCATGCATTCGGCTCCGGGAGGAAACGGGGGATACGCTGATGAAAAGCTGGAAAATCCGATTGAGCGCCTGTCTAGCCGGCCTCTGCCTTTTGGCATCCGGCTGCCGCCTGCCCCGTACGCCGGACGATTCCGCTCCGCCGGAAAGCGGCGGGACGCCGCCCTCTTACAGCGGGGAGCGCCCCTCCCCGGAAGAGGAATTCCGCGGCGTATGGGTTTCCTATATCGAGCTCAACGCCCTGCTCAAAGGCAAAACCCAGGCGCAGGCCGAAGCCGCGCTGGACGGGATGATGGAAAACATCGCCTCCTATGGGCTGAACACGGTGTTTTTCCATGTCCGCGCCATGAGCGACGCGTATTACCCAAGCAAACTATTCCCCCCGGCCGCCGCCGTGGAGGCCCTGATCGAGGGCGGGTTCGATCCCCTCGCCTACGCGGTGGAGGCCGCCCATGCGCGCGGGCTGGAGCTGCACGCCTGGATAAACCCCTACCGCATCGGGGTAAAGCGGGAGAACGCCGGATGCGAGGACATCTTTTCGGTGGATTCCGGCGGAACCCCCTGCTACTATTACAACCCCGCGTCGGAGGAAGCGCAGTCCTTGATTCTGCAGGGGTTGGCGGAGGTCGTGGACAACTACCCGGTGGACGGCGTCCAGTTTGACGATTATTTTTACCCGTCCAACGCCGCGGCCGTCCCGCCCGACGCCCCCGCCCCGTTCGAAGAAGAGGCCTACGCCGCCTACACCGCCGAGGGCGGCGCGCTGGGGGTGGCGGACTGGCGGAGGGCGCAGGTCGATGTGCTGGTAGCCGGGGCTTATCAAAAGGCCCATTCCCGGGAAGGATGCGTTTTCGGCGTCAGCCCGGATTACCATGTGGAAAAGAACTATTCTTCCCTTTACGCCGATGTCGCGGCGTGGATCGCCGTCCCCGGCTATGTGGATTACATCTGCCCCCAAATCTATTTCGGCTTTGAAAACTCCGCCGCCCCGTTTGACGAAGCGGTAAAGCAGTGGGCCGGCTATCCCCGCCATGCTTCGGTGCGGCTGTATGTCGGGCTGGGCCTATATAAAACCGGGATGTCCCCCGACGTATACGCCGGGCAGGGGAAGGACGAGTGGGCCGGCCACGACGACGTCATGAAGCGTTCGGTGGAATTCCTCCGGGGGCAGCCCGAGGTGACGGGGATGGCGTTTTATAATTACAGCAGCTTCCAGGCGGGGGCGCGCTCCCCCTCCGCCGGACAGACCTATTCCAAGGAGGTGGGGCAGCGGGAGGTGGAAAACCTGCTCTCCCTGCTGCGGCAGTAGCCGGGAACGCCCTCGCCGGGCAGCGTTCCGCCCTCCGCCATGCAGGAGGCGGCGGCCGTCCCGTCACAGGCGTCTGCGGCCGGCAGAAAGATACGGCCCGTCCTGCAAGCCGGCGTACAGGCGGCGCAGGGCAGGCCTCCTATTTTTCTATGCTGGGCTTCCATCCCCGGGGCGGACGGTGGATGAGAACCGGTCCTATGCGGATTTCGCCTCGCTCAAATAAGGGGATACCCTTCTAGGGCATACAGGCCGTCCACCATGGTTTTGACCATCTGCCCCAGCCGCGCATACACCTGCGCGGGCGTCAGGGCGTATTCCCCTCCCTCCTGCTCCGGCGCCATATCGCAGAGAATCTGCTTGGTATCCAGGAACAGGACATGGAGGATTTTCCGCTCCGGCTCGGAGAGCTCCCCATCCTCCAGAAACGGCGGGATGTACAGGCTGGACTCCGCAGGGCCGCCCCCCTGGAGGCAGGAGGCCGCCAGGTGGTAGCGCTTCCCCAAAGCGGCCTCCTCGTCCTCCTCCGGCGCCATCCACGGGCGGGCAAAGTCAAGGTAATAGCCGAGCCGCTCCAGGCCCTCCGTGACCTCCTCCAGCCAGAAGTCCAGCCCTGACGCACTCTGATCCAGTTCCAGCTGGGTCAGAGGGACCGACAGTTCCTCCAGCGCGGTATAAAAGGCGGCCAGCAGCCGCGCCTCGTTCTCCCCGGCCTCCTCCCGCGCTTCCGAACGGGCGCGCAGGCCAAGGCACAGCGCGCCCACGCTCGCCGCGAGGAACAGGACGGCGGCCAGGGCCGCCGCCAGCAGCCGGACTTTTCGGCGGTTTTTCTCCACCCCGCTCCCCCTTTCTTCGGAACAAGCCGAGGGGCGCCCCGCGGCACAAATAGGCATGCGGTGGCGCCCCTCGAACGAATTATTCATTCACCAGGGAACGGTACAGCTTGATATATTCGTTGGCGGAACGCCCCCAGCTGAAATCGGTCCGCATGGCGCGGTCCATCAGGATCGGCCAGTCGTTCTTGTTCGCGTAAGCGCCCAGGGAACGCCGGATGGCGTACAGCATATCGTTGGCGTTATAGGTCTTGAAGGTAAAGCCCATGCCGTGCCCGTCGCCGCAGTCGGCAATGCTGTCCTTCAGGCCGCCGGTCTCCCGCACCACCGGGACGGTGCCATACCGGCAGGCCACCATCTGGGACAAGCCGCACGGCTCGCTCTTGGACGGCATGAGGAAGATATCGCCGCCCGCGTAAATCTTGCGGGCCAGTTCCGGCACAAAGCCGAAGCAGTACCGCATTTTGTCCGGGAAGCGGTCCTGCATCTCCCGGAAGAAGTTCTCGTACACCCAGTCGCCCGATCCGAGCAGCACGAACTGGATATCCTCCTGCAGCAGCTCGGCCAGCACATACTTGACCAGATCCAGCCCCTTATGGGAGACCAGGCGGGTGACCATGGTGATCATCGGCACGTCGGCGCGGGGCGGGAGGTTCAGCCGCTCCTGCAAAGCGAGCTTGTTTTCCGCCTTGCCGGACGGGTTATCCGCCGAATACTGCGCGTAGATGTCGGGGTCGGTTTCCGGGTTGTAGCTGTCGGTATCGATCCCGTTGAGGATCCCGGTCAGCTTCCATTCCCGGGCCCGCAGGATGCTGTCCAGCCCGTGGGAATACCAGGGGTCGAGGATTTCCTGCGCGTAGCTGGGGCTGACGGTGGTGACCCTGTGGGCGCTTTCGATCGCGCCCTTCATGAGGTTGACGCAGCCGTCCTGCTCTACAATCGAACGGGCGTCCCGCGGGATGCCGAACACATCCTCCAGGATTTCCATCCCGTATTTGCCCTGGTACTGGATATTGTGGATGGTGAACACCGTCTTGATATTCTCGTACCCTTCCCGCTGGGCGTAGAAAAGGGAATAATACACCGGCACCAGCGCGCACTGCCAGTCGTTGGCGTGGATGACGTCCGGCCGGAAGTCGATGCAGCTGAGCATCTCCAGCGCCGCGCGGGAAAGGAAGGCAAACCGCTCCGCGTCGTCGTAGTGGCCGTACAGCCCGGGGCGCTTGAAATAATACTGGTTGTCCAGCAGGTAGTAGATCACGCCGTTGTACCGTGCCTCGAACACCCCGCAGTACTGCCGCCGCCAGGCGACCGGCACCGACAGGCTGGTGAGGAACGTCATATTTTCCCTCAGCTCCTGCGGCACGCTTTCATACAGGGGCAGCACCACGCGGCAGCCGATCAGCCGCGTGCGCAGCGCGTGGGGCAGCGCCCCCGACACATCCGCCAGCCCGCCGGAGGCGGCAAAGGGGACCGCTTCGCTGGTTACAAACAACACCTTCATACAGTCATTCGCTCCTTTCTCACAGCGGGGCCGGCGTCAAACGACGGTGCCCTTTTCCACAAAGATGGGATAGTCCTCCGCCCCGCACAGGCTGCGGCTGGCCTTTACCACCACATCCTTGTCCAGTACCGCGCAGTTCAGGGAGGTCTTTTCGCAGACGACGGCCCCCTGCATGACGATGCTGTTTTCGATATGGGTGTCCCGCGCAATCCGCACATCCCGGAAGATGATCGAGTTGCGCACCTCCCCTTCGATAAAGCAGCCGTCCGCCACCAGCGAGTTGTTCACCGCGGCATGCAGCCCGTATACCGCCGGGGCGGCGTCCCGCACCTTGGTGTAAATCGGGCGCTGGGGCTGGAACAGGGCGGCGCGCACATCGGGCTTGAGCAGTTCCATATTCGCGCGGAAAAAGCTGCCGGGCGAGGAAATCACGGCGGTGTATTCCGGGATGCGGTAGCCGTAAATCCGGATATCGCCGATATGGCGCAGCAGGATATCCCGATCGAAGTTCATCTGGTTGCGGCTGACGGCCGACTCCAGCATCCGGGTCAGGAAATCCTTGCGCATGATGTAGATGCCCAGGCTGTAATCGCATTCCCCTGTCGGGCAATCGCCCAGCATGATGTCGTTGACCCGGCCGTCCTCCCCCATCCAAAGCTGGAGGTCGTCGCTCAGGCGCGGGGCGTCCCCGTGCTTGCAGGCGATGGTGATGTCCGCCCCCGATTCCATGTGGGCGTCCAGCATCTTGTCGTAATCCACGTTCCCGACCACGTGGCAGTCGGACAGGATTACATACTCCTCCTTGGAATTGCGGAAAAAGGGCCGGATCCCCATCAGGGAGGCGATCCGCCCGGCATAGAGCTCGTCGGACATGGCCACCGGGGGGAGAAAATACAGCCCCTCGTTCTTCCGGGAAAGGTCCCACGCCTTCCCCGAGCCGATGTGATCCATCAGCGATTGGTAATTGTCCTGGGTCACAATCCCCACCTTGGAAATGCCGGCGTTGACCAGGTTGGACAGCGCGAAGTCAATCAGGCGGTACCGCCCGCCGAAGGGGATCGAGCCGAACGGCCGGCCGCCGGTCAGGGCGGGCAGCGCCTCGTCGTGCATATTGGGGAAGAGGATCCCCATCACGTTATTATTACGCATTCTGTATGTCATCCCTTTCTAGGAATTGGTTGCATTCCGGACGCGGGGCGGCATCCCGCCGGCCCCCGCGCCGGCATCACCGCACATCTTCCAGGTCGCTGTCCACCATGCCTTTGGGCGGGACGACGCAGCCGCGGCCCACCGTGACCCCGGAGGCCACCACCGCGACCCCCCAGTCCTCAATCCGCTCGGTCTCTTCGGGGCGGGAGCCGACCGTCGCCCCTTCGCCGATCACCGCGTTCTCCGCGACAATCGCATACTGCACCTTGGCGCCGGCCATCACCCTGGCGCCCGGCATCAGGATGGAGTCCCGCACCTCGGCGCCCTTTTCCACGGTCACGCCCGAGAACAGGACCGAAAAATCCACCTCGCCGTAAATATTGCCGCCCTCCGAAATCATGCTGTTCTGCACCTTGGCGCCTTCCCCGACGAAATGGGGCGGCAGGCCGGGGTTGCGGGAATAAATCTTCCAGTCCGGCACCGACAGGTCGAGCGGCACCTTCGGGTTGAGCAGGTCCATGTTCGCTTCCCACAGGGAATCGATGGTGCCCACATCCTTCCAGTACCCGGAGAAGCGGTAGGCATACATCCGCTCCCCCGCACTCAGCATGGCGGGCAGGACGTTTTTGCCGAAGTCGTTGGAGGATTTCGGGTCGTTTTCGTCCTCGGTAAGGTACTTGCGGAGCTTATCCCAGTTAAAGACATAGATCCCCATCGAAGCCAGGTTGCTCTTGGGGTGGGCGGGCTTTTCGTCAAACTCGTAGATCGTGCCGTCCGGGTTGGTGTTCAGGATCCCGAACCGGCTGGCCTCCGACAGTTCCACCTCGATTACCGCAATGGTGCAGTCGGCGTTGTTCTTTTTATGCTCCGCAATCATTTTGGAATAGTCCATCTTGTAAATATGGTCGCCGGAGAGGACCAGGACATATTCCGGGCTGTACCGCTCAATGAACGCCATATTCTGATAAATGGCGTTGGCCGTGCCCTTGTACCAGTCCGCGCCCTTCTTCCCCTGATAGGGCGGGAGCACATGGACGCCCGCGTCCATGCGGTCCAGATCCCACGGCTGCCCGGAGCCTATGTAGTCGTTGAGCACCAGCGGCTGGTACTGGGTCAGCACCCCCACCGTCTCGATGCCGGAGTTGACGCAGTTGGACAGCGGGAAGTCGATGATGCGGTACTTGCCGCCATACGGGACCGCCGGCTTGGCGAGGTTCCGGGTCAGCGCGTACAAACGGCTCCCCTGCCCGCCGGCCAGCAGCATGGCCACGCATTCCTGTTTGCGAAACATGTCGGATTCCCCCTTGTTATAAACGATTTATTATATACTATTTGTAAATCTTATTCAACCAGCCCGTCCTGCCGCGGGCCGTCCCAAAAGCCGGCGGCATGCGGCGCCGGCCCGGGTTATTCCGTGCGGCCCGCCTTTTTGGCGGCGGTTTTTTTCCCGGCTGCCGTTTTTCCTGCCTTCCCGGCCCCGCTCTTCCCGGCCGCCTTTTTCCCGGAGCCGGCCCCCGCCGCCTTTGCAGACGGGGCGAGGGAGGATTTGCGCGCCGGCTTGGCCTTCTTCAGCTTGAGGTACAGGACCGAAAGAGGGGGGAGCGTCAGCACCAGGGACTGTTCAAACCCGTGCATCTCCCTGCGCTCGCTGTCCAGCGTACCGTTGAGCACCCCGGTGCCCCCGAATTCCGCCGCGTCGGTGGTGAACACCTCGGTATAGGTGCCGTGGACCGGCACGCCGATGCGGTAGCCGTCCCGCCGCACCGGGGTGAAATTGCACACGGCAATCAGCTCGTTCCCGCGGTGGTCGATCCGGCGGAAGCAGATGACGCTCTGGGTGTAATCGTCGTGCGCTATCCAGGAAAAGCCTTCCCAGGAAAAGTCGTTTTCCCACAGGGCGGGGTTCTCACGGTAGAAATGGTTGAGCGAACAGGTAAAATGCTTCATCATCCGGTGGGATTCATAATCGAGCAGCAGCCAGTCCAGCCCGCTTTCGTAATCCCATTCCTTGAACTGCCCGAACTCGCAGCCCATAAAGAGCAGCTTCTTCCCGGGGTGGGCCATCATATACCCGAGGAAGGTGCGCACGCCGGCGAACTTCTCCTCATACCCGCCGGGCATCTTGCCGATGAGGGAGCCCTGGCCGTGCACCACCTCGTCGTGGGAGATGGGGAGCACGAAATTCTCCGAAAAGGCGTAGAAGAAGGAGAAGGTCAGGCTGTCGTGGTTGTATTTGCGCGCCAGCGGGTCGAGGGACATGTACCGGAGCATATCGTTCATCCAGCCCATGTTCCACTTGTAGTTGAAGCCCAGCCCGCCCATACTGGTCGGCCGGGACACCAGCGGCCAGGAGGTGGACTCCTCCGCGATCATCATCGCCTTGGGGTGGGCGGCGAACACCTCCTCGTTCAGCCTCCGGAGGAAATCCACCGCTTCCAGGTTTTCCTTCCCGCCGTACTGGTTGGGCAACCATTCCCCGTCCCGGCGGTTATAATCGAGATACAGCATGGAGGCCACCGCGTCCACCCGGATGCCGTCCACGTGGTACTGCTCCAGCCAGAACATCGCGTTGCTGATTAGGAAGCTGCGCACCTCCGGCCGGGCGTAATCGAACACGCAGGTGCCCCATTCGTAATGCTCCCCCTTGCGCGGGTCGGCGTACTCGTAGCAGGGGCCGCCGTCGTACCGGTACAGCCCGCAGGCGTCCTTGGGGAAGTGGGCGGGCACCCAGTCGATGATCACCCCGATCCCCGCCTGGTGGCAGCGGTCCACAAAGGCCATGAAATCCTTCGGCGCGCCGTAGCGGGAGGTGGGGGCATAATATCCCGTGACCTGGTATCCCCACGACCCGTCGTAGGGGTATTCCATCACCGGCAGCAGTTCGATATGGGTGTACCCCATCTCCTGCACATACGGGATCAGCTCGTCCGCCAGCTTGCCGTAGGAAAACACGTTCCCGTCGGGATACCGCCGCCAGGAGCCCAGGTGGAGTTCGTAAATATTCACCGGGCAGTCGTAGATGGTGTTTTCCGCCTTCTGCCGGAACCAGTCCGCGTCCCCCCACTCGTAGCCTTCCAGCCGGTATACCCGGGAGGAATTGGCCGGGCGGGTTTCAAAATGGAAGCCGTACGGGTCGGACTTCATATGGGTCTGGCCGTCGGCCCCGGCGATGCAGTACTTGTAATTGTCGTATTCCTGCACGCCGGAAACCGTGCATTCCCACACGCCGGCGTCCGTAACCCGCCGCATGGGCGTGGCGGCGGCGTCCCAGCCGTTGAAATCGCCGGCCAGCGACACCCCCTGCGCCGACGGCGCCCAGGTGCGGAACACATACGTTTCATCCCCGAGATAGTGGCAGCCAAGCCACTCATAAGCATGCACGGCCGCCCCCTGATGGAATAAACGGGCGGCTTGTCCATCTTCCAATAAACCCCGATATTTCATCTGCAACCCTTCCTTTCGAAGACGATCCGAACAAGCGCCGGCTTCCCGCGCGCCCTCCCCGCCCACGGGAAGGGAAGCGCTGGAAGATTTTATGCAGGATCCTGTCCTTATTTTAGCAATTAGTAAGCCGAAACGCAAGCCTTTTTGTGTTTTTAATTAAAACAAATTGCAAACTTTTGGTGTTTGTTTGGATAGTTTTTACAATATTCCGCCTGTAACCCTTGTTAACCTTCCCATTCGGTATGCCCGCTGAGCCCCTTCTTTATTCCCCCGGCCGGCAGAACCCATTTATTGTATCCCCCTTTGGTTAAAAAACCGGTCGAATTTCCGTAAAAATCTTTTTTCCCGGCTTGGGCTATCCCATCAAAAAGATATCGCCTTTTCGCGGCTCTTCTGATATAATAAAGGAAGCCCGCATGACCGGGCCGAATGCGAAAAGGAGGCATACCCATGGCCGAGGAAAACAACCGCCGCATCCCGGAGGAAGCCGAACAGCCGGAAGAGGATTTTGCGTGGAAGGAACGCAAGCGCCTCCTCTTTTTCGGCCTGCCCTTCACCTTCACCACCTATACCTTGTCTCCCAAAAAGCTGGAGCTGAAAACCGGCTTTTTCACCACGGTGGTCAACGATATCCTGCTGTACCGCGTCATGGATACCACGCTGAGCCGGAACCTGTTCCAGAAACTGTTCGGCCTCGGCAGCATCCAGGTGGTCTCTTCGGACAAAACCCACCCGAACCTCTGCATTCACAACATCCGCAATGCCGGGGATTTTAAAGAGGCGCTGGACGAACAGGTGGAGCGGGAACGGCTGCGCATGCGCTTCCGCACCGGGGAATACATCGACAACGACGGCGACGGGACGGACGATCTCTTCGAATAAAGCAAACAGGCGGGCCGGACGGCCCGCCTGTTTGCTGCTTTTGCGCCTTCCCCGCCGTCCCGCGGAATTTTCGGGGGACAGGCACAACGTTCCGGCCGGGCGCATAGGATAAATGCATAGGATACAAAGAATGTACGATGGGAGGTCCGTCCTATGCTGCTGGAACTGCTTCATTCCCTGTCCCACATTTTTTACATGGCGCTCCACGTGGTCAACTCAGGCTCGTTCCCCCGCCCTCTTCCCGCGGCGGAGGAGCGGCGCTGCCTGGAGGCCTACCGCCAGGGAGGGGATCTGGAAGCCCGAAACCGCCTGATTGAGCACAACCTGCGCCTGGTCGCCCACATTATCAAAAAATATTACAGTACGGTGCGGGATCAGGACGATCTGATTTCGATCGGGACGATCGGTTTGATCAAGGCGGTGAATACCTTTGACTACACCAAAGGGACCCGCCTTGCGACCTACGCCTCCCGCTGCATTGAAAACGAAATCCTGATGCATTTCCGCGCGGGGAAAAAGACGGCGCAGGACGTGTCCTTTTCCGAACCGATTGACACCGACAAGGACGGCCACCCTCTCACCCTCAGCGACGTCATCGCCGAGGACGACACCATTATCGAGGACATCGACCTGAAAATCAACGCGGAGAAGCTCTACCGGTACATCCGGGAAATCCTGGACGACCGGGAACGGGAAATTGTGGAACTGCGGTACGGGCTGATAGGGGATCCGCTCACCCAGCGGGAGGTCGCCGCCAGACTCAACATCTCCCGCTCCTATGTATAGCAACGCGGCTAATGTAAGCACAGTAAAACAAACGGCAAGCGGCCATTCATCGTTTGAATTTTTGTCCGTAATATGAAAAAAGAACATTTTAAGTATGAGGAGCATTCATATGCCGGAATATCAATTGGAGCTCAAGCAGCTGGTGGACTATCCCCGCTGCCGGATTTACCGAAAATTCATTCAATCCCTGATTGCAGACCGGAGTTTCCATTCCAATGGAGACTCCGGTCTTTTTTATTATATCGTACTCTGTTCCCTTGCCAACTTTCGTTCGTCCTATCAGCGCATTGAGCGCACGTCCTATCTTGTCAACCCCGGCGAATGGATCTGTACCCTCTCCGACCTAACGGCCTATCTGCGGCAGAAACGCTCCAGGCAGACCCTGCAGGTACTGGAACGTCTGCAGAAACAACACTATATCGCTTTCAGCCTTTTGGCGCGCGGGAGGGTTGTCAAATTCAAGATTACCGACTGGCAGAAAAGCAACACCGTGCTCGACTATAACGCTCCCTGTCAAAAGGACGCCGGCTTTTTCTTCTTCCCCATTGCCGTTCTGAACGAACTGATCGGTTTGGGAAAATGCTCCGAACTGGATATCCTCCTTGATCTGTGGCTGCATACCGTTTACCGGGACGAGCGCGTGCGGGGTTCGGATAAGGGGCCGGTGGTCTATTACCGTAGCTGCACTGGCGAGCCGTTCGTCAGCTATACCGAACTGGCAGAACGCTGGGGCGTTTCCCGTTCCACCGTCAGCCGTACCCTCAACAAGCTGGCCCAAAATGGCCATCTAACCCTGATAGCCGGAACTGGCAAAAAAGGCAGTGTCATCTACCTGAATAATTACCTGTCCACCATGTTCCAAATATCCGACGTTTTAATCGACAAGGAGGAGATTGCCATGTCCCTATGCTTCCATATCCAGGTTCCCAAAGAACCGGACAATCAAAATCAACTCGTACAAGAAGAGCAAATTTGCGTTTCAGGTACGGTTCCTAGCGTTTCAAAATCGTGCGTCCCGTATATCCTGTCTAAAGTATCCGAAGTGCTGTATTCGCAAGGGATTCCATGCTGCCGATGCCGGAATTCCCGGTATAAGTTATATAGTTATCCGGACGGCTGCGGGAGAAAGAATAAACTGGAACTTACAATACACTGCGGCAACGGTCCCGCCTTATACCGCTTTGAACTGAACCTGACGGTCCAGCAGGAAGGAGGAATCCGGTAATGAAAGCGCCACATACCGACAGGGAATTCACCAACCGGGAAGAAAACCCGTTGCTGCATGATACCTGGAAGCTGTTAAGCAAATACCGGGATGTTACCTGGAGTTTGGAATTATCCGTACAGCAGGTAAAAAAGAGTTTCGAAATCGAATACGGCACCAGTATCGACGAATTTCTCGACAGTATCTACCTGGCTGGTGTTGAATTATCCGGGACGGATATTGCATACCAGGCCAAGTGCATCGAACGCTCCAACAAAATGCTCAAACTGGTTGACTCATCCGTGGAGTTGCTCCGGGACAAGCATAAAAACGGCGAAATATTCTATTGGGTTTTGTACTACACCTACCTTTCCCCACAGGAAGTAGGGAACGTATTGGACATCATCGAAGCAATACGGCCGCATGTGAAGTACATATCCTACCGGACGTATTATCGGTATCGCCGGGAGGCCATCGAAGCTCTCAGCAGTGTCCTGTGGGGGTATACGTCCAAGGACTGCATGGAGTTGTTGGAGCGTTTTTTTCCGGATGCCAACCGCTGAAACGGACTCTCTGGCTACTGATTACCAACAAACACCAGAAATTTAAAGCAGAATATTACGTATAATGGTTGTAGAACGTTTGTTTCGAGAGGGAGATATGGAACGAATCATTCTACATTCCGACATGAATAACTTTTATGCCTCGGTGGAGTGTCTGTACAACCCCGATTTAAGGGGGAAGCCGGTGGCGGTGGCAGGCGATCCGGAAGCCCGGCACGGCATTGTCCTGGCAAAAAATGAGGACGCCAAACGGTTTGGCGTCCAGACAGGCGATCCTCTGTGGATGGCCAGGCAGAAATGTCCGGACATTGTGTTCACCCCGCCCCATTATGACCGCTATATGCAGTTTTCCAAGGCTGCACGGGAAATCTACGGCGAATACACCGATCAGGTGGAACCCTACGGCCTGGACGAGTGCTGGCTGGACGTGACCGGCAGCATCGGCCTGTTCGGGGACGGCAGGACGATTGCCGACGAACTGCGGAGGCGCATCCGGCAGGAGCTGGGCGTCACCGTGTCGGTGGGGGTCAGCTACAACAAAATCTTTGCGAAGCTGGGTTCGGACATGAAAAAGCCGGACGCCACCACCGTCATCACCAGCGACCGATTCAAAGAAATTGTCTGGCCGCTGCCGGTGAGCGACCTGCTGTATGTCGGCCGGGCGACCCACCAGAAGCTGAAACGATACTGTATCAAGACAATCGGCGATCTGGCAAATGCCCGCCAGGACTTTTTAAGGAGTATCCTCGGGAAAAACGGGGTGATGCTCTGGCGTTTTGCCAACGGGCTGGACACGTCGCCGGTATCGAACATCGGAGCCAAATCGCTGATTAAGTCGATTGGCAACAGCACCACCGCCCCCCGTGATCTGGTGACCGACGAAGACATCAAAATCACCCTGTATGTGCTGTGCGAAAGCGTGTCGGCCCGGATGCGGGAATACGGCTTTGTGTGCGATACCGTGCAGCTCGGGGTGCGGGACAACGAGCTGCACAGCTATGAACGCCAGGGCAGACTCTCCTATCCCAACCGGACGGCGAAAGCCCTGTTTGAAAAAGCGTTTGAGTTGTACAAGCGTCATCATCTGTCCGGCAAGCCGGTGCGCTCCCTGAGCGTGCGGGCCTGCCGCCTCTCCCTAAACGAACATGAGCAGCTGTCCCTGCTGCCGGACGTGGCCGCCATCCAGAAGCAGGAGGAATTGGAGAGCGCGGTGGACGCCCTACGCGGCCGGTTCGGGCATTTTGCCGTGCGGCGGGGGCTCCTGCTGGCTGACCGCCGGCTTTCCAGCCTGAACCCCAAGGACAACCATATCATCCACCCGGAATCCTTTTTCAAAAGCTGAAGGGCGCCGTTTGCACGGCGCCCCTCTTTTATGCTTTTGGATTTCCATATTCCCGCTGCATGGCGTCCATGGACACCACCCACTGCTTGCCGAATTTGCAGACATCGACGCCGTTTACCAGCTTCCCGTAGGCAATCGCTTTTCGCAGGGTGCTCTCGTTCAACTGCCAAAGGGCCGTTGCGTCGCTGAAAGCCATCAGGCCGTCAAACGGCGTTTTGACCTCCTTGCCGTTTTCCCACAACTCGTCGCAGGAAAGGTCCAGATCGTCATTCCATACGACGCCGTAGCCGCCCTGATCCACCGCAACATCGTAGAATACATTGTCTTCTTTCAGCGCCTGAAACGCCGGCCACTTGTCGAAAAGGGGCGTTACGTCATAGAGTTTTGTCACGCCTTCCGCGAATTGCACACTGAGTCGATATCCGGGCAGCGGGGATACATTTTTCACCTTATGAAACATCGTCCGGCCTCCTTTCCGTTTACAAACGCGTTATTCCAACGGCGGGAGCTGCTGGAATTCCTGTGTCTTCCAGATCTGCATAAGCGCCGTCTGATGGAGAGAAACCTATTCCTTCACCATTTCTAACGCTTTCGAGGGCAGGGCCCCCTCCAGTACGGAGCCGTCCTGAATGGAAATAGCGGCGGTATGTTCTCCGTATATGGCGTGAATATGCGGCGGATTATGTTCGGCCTGCTGGAAATACATCCGTATGACAAATAGCCAGAAGTCCGGCCAGGCTAAAACCAGATGTGGGCATTTCCTCAAAGCCATCGCCACAGGCTCTCCCGTGCGAACACCGTACTTTTTCGCTGGGATAGACTTTGCCAGGATCACGCCTGTCCGGTTCTCCGGGTCGCCGCTGATAGCGGAAGGGATCAGACGAAGATCTTCTTCCCCCGCTGCAACGCGCCGGGCGGCCTCCCAGGACAGATAGGCGCTATTCACATCCACATGAAAAATCAATCGTTCCATAATCATTTCCTTATCTGTTCGACCATGTGTTTTTGCCCTGACGCTTCTTTTATTATAGCACGCGTTGAAAAGAAAGTCCCCCATTGTTAAGCCGCTTCGTAGCTTATCAATGAGGTCCGCAATCAATCTAAACTTTTAAGATTCTCCCTCCAGCACGTATTAGCCAGTATAGTCTGCCGGGACAGCCGCAAACAAACGGAGAGGCAAGCACAACCTGGCATGAAATTGGCACGGAAAAATCCGGAATCGATACGGTTTTGCGCTTGTCCTGTATAAAGCACCATGCTATACTGAACATGCTTCAAGGTATATCCAAAAACGAATACACAAAAAAGGCCGCCTGATGAATGAACCGGCCCAAATTGTACGGACAACACAAAAAGGCCATAATGTAGGGAAATATGAAGCTTTAAGCGGAGAGGCGTTGCGCCAGCGGCGCCTGTC
>CAJFGS010000015.1 GCA_904377855.1 Candidatus Avimonas merdigallinarum | reverse complement strand
CGGCTGTTTCATGATCGCTTCCATGCTGTTGAGGGAAGGTGTATTGGTAAAATACATTTTGGTTTTCTCCTTTTTGTGAAATGAAAAAAGCCCGGAGTCTTTTGCAAAACTCCGGGCAGCAAAAAAGGCAGATAGATTTTTCATCTATCTGCCTTTACGGTTCTATATCCGGTTGTACGAGAGTTCAACTCTCTAAAATCATCGAAAAAGGGCTTTTTCATCTGTGAGTCAACCCTATTGTTTTTTGAGCCCATATATAGCAAAAAACCTCGATAAAATCGAGGTTTTTTGTGGCTGCATCTATTTTATGCAACCTTTCTGGCGGAGAAGGAGGGACTCGAACCCTCGCGCCGGTTACCCGACCTACGCCCTTAGCAGGGGCGCCTCGTCACCAACTTGAGTACTTCTCCATGCTAGTGATTTGCCAGTTCGATATGAAATTTTAAGAGATGTTTGGCGGAGAGGAAGGGATTCGAACCCTTGGCTCTGACGAGTCACTGGTTTTCAAGACCAGCTCCTTAAACCGCTCGGACACCTCTCCGCATCGATTGACGCAGATTATCATACCATTTTCCTGCCGGGTTGTCAACCGGAAATTGCACTATTTCAAGTCGATGGTGATCCGGGTGTCCTCGATGGAGATCCGGGCGTCCCCGCTCAGGATGGCGAGCAGGCTGCGGTACAGCAGCACCGGATCGTTCAGAAAGTTTTCACGGATCATCTGCGCTTGCAGATCGTCCGCCACCCGCAGGGTAAACGACAACAGCGGGTGCTCGCCGTCGTCGATCGAGCAGGTGACGTTGTACCCATGGGACAGCTTTTCGATGGTGACGGTGTTCTCCCGCTCCCGCCGGATGCGGGTGAGCAGCTGAAGCGCGGACTTTACCGAGCGCTCTCGCAGGGTATACGGGATCATCCCCGAAAGGGTATCCGCCACCTGGCGGCCGGTATCGGCGAGCGTCAGGCGGCCGTCGTCGCTTTCCGTCACATGCCCAAGCCGGATCAACTCGTCAATTGCGCTGCCGGTTTCAAAAAAATTCGCCATCCCGTTCCCGGAGATAATCTCCAGCACCGCCTGCCGGGGCATGGGTTCCCCCGCCCCGAGAAGCATATAGCAGACGAGGATTTTGATCTCCTGGCTGGTGCGCAGCCCACCCGGCTCCACCCCGTCGGAGAAAATCTGCTGATCGCCCATTGCGTAGGCCATTCCTTTCTTTGCGGGCCGTCCCGCCCGTTCGTTGGCTTGAAAACGGAAAGCCCGCCAGGTCGGAAGCGCAGAACCCGAAGCTGCTGCGACTCCTCCCGCTGATTCCATGCGCTGTCTGATAATCCTGTGATAGATAATAGTATATCATAAATTCCGGGGAAAAGGAAGAGGGGGGACGTCTGTCCCTTTTCCGCCGGATTTCTGCCGGCAGCTTGCGCCCTGCCGGCGGCCCCGCGTCCGCCCAGACGCTGTCAAAAAGGGAAATGAAAAATATAGAAAAGAAAAGGGGCGCTTGCCCCCTTCCTTCCTTTATGGTAGAATAACATTGAAAAAGAGCCGCGGCGAACAGGCGCCTTCTCTCCGCCCGCCGCTGCCCGGCAGGCCCGGATTGAGCGGGGAGCGTCTCCGGCTTCTGCGGCTGGGCCCGGCTGGCTGCCGCGGGAAGGACGCCCGAAAACAACGCCGCGCGCAGCGGCAAAAAACAGAACTGGTCAGAAACAGGCGGAAAGGAATGGTCATAGAGATGAAAAGAAAGCGTTTGCGCGGCGCCGTCTTGGGGACGGTGCTGCTGGCCCTGCCGGTCCTGGCCTTTTCCGGATGCGAAAAGGCGGAGGAGGATACGCCCTCCTCGACGGTGCCGACCACCACGGAAACCGCGCCGCCGATGCTGGATGTGGACGTGACCAGCCTGCTGACGGTTGCGGAGGTAAGCGACGCGCTGGGGGTAGAGGTCGGGGAGCCGCAGTCCTATGACGCGGGGACGGTCGCCCATTACGCGTCGGCCGACGCGCAGAACGTGGCGGAAATCAGCCTCCGGGAATGCTCGCGCGACATATACGACTCGACGGCCGCCCTGTATGAGGACGCCGTGGATTCCCCCAACCTCGGGGACGCGGCTGTCTGGAGCCCGCAGTCAAAGCAGCTGGTGGCGTATGGGCAGGGATACATGCTCAGCGTCACGGCGGACATCCAGGGGAAAAGCGCCGACGAATGCCTGACGGCGGCCCGCCAGATGGCCCTGCTGATTCTGGAACGTTTATAAAGAAGCCCGTTTTCTTCCCGGAGACGGCGGCAGCCCCCGGCGGATACAACCGCCGGGGGCCTTTGCTTATGGAGGGGAAGGCCGCCCCTTTTTTCGGTTCCGGCCGGTTATGTGGAAAAGCCCTCGCCGCATACGATCCATTGGAAAGAACCCGTCGCAAATTTCAGAGAAATGATGGTGAGGACAATGTATGCGGTGGTAAGAGGAAAACACCTGCTTGGCGCGCTGGCCTGCTGCCTGGCGCTGGCGGTCCCTATTGGCGTGGCCTGCGTTTCGGCCGGCGCTTCGCCCCCGGCGGCCGCGGCCGCCGCGAACACCAACTGGGGCCTGAGCTTTCAGGAGAACGGGAAAACGCCGATTGGAAACGCCTCGGCCGATTTCCTCCGGCAGTACGACGCCTATTACGCCGGCGGGACGGAGGAAAAGGTGATTTACCTGACCTTCGACGCCGGCTATGAAAACGGATATACCCCGTCCATTTTGGATACGCTGAAAAAGCACGACGTCAAGGCCGCTTTTTTTGTGGTGGGGAATTATATCCAGACGGCGCCCGATTTGGTGAAGCGCATGGCGGCGGAGGGGCATATCGTGGCCAACCACACCTATCATCACCCGGATATGTCCAAAATTTCGGATAAGGCCGCCTTCCAGGGGGAACTGCAGCAGCTGGAGGATCTCTACCGGGAAACCACTGGGCAGGAAATGCCCAAGTTCTACCGCCCGCCGCAGGGGAAGTACAGCGAGGAAAACCTGAAGCAGGCGAAGGAACTGGGCTATACCACCGTTTTCTGGAGCCTTGCGTATGTGGACTGGTACGTGGATGATCAGCCGACGCGGGAGGAAGCGTTCGGCAAGCTTCTGCCCCGGATCCATCCCGGCGCGGTGGTCCTCTTGCACAGCACCTCCGAAACCAACGCCGCCATCCTGGATGAGCTGCTGACCAAGTGGGAGGAAGCCGGCTACCGGTTCGGAACCCTGGAAGAGCTCTGCGCCTGACCGGCCGGCCGTGTCCCGCTCTCTGCGGCAGGGCGGAACGCGCCGGCCCTGTCCCGCGCATAAACAGGACGGCTCCGCCGCATGCTAAAGCGGAGGGCCGTCCTGTTTTTTCATCTTTGATTATCGGCGGAGGCCGCATGCGGGCTTCCCGCCGACGGCCTGCCGCACGTTGAGCCCGGCGGGGGGAGAGGCGCCCGGCAGGTTGCCCCGCTTCCCGCTCCAGGGCTTCCCGCCAAAGGGGGCCGGCCCGGGCCTTCAGGAGCCGAACACCGCCCGGATGAGCGGGATCTGCTCCTTGGTCTGCTGATACCCTGCCTCCATGCAGCCAGCCATTTCGCGGAAGGTCAGCAGCCCGGCCTTTTCGGGCAGGCGGGGATGGAGGAGGAGGGTTTCTCCCCGTGCGACATATTCCCTGAGCCGGGTGGTGAGGATGGTCAGGGAATGGGAGACGATGTCGATGACGCCCTCGCCTTCGGGCGGCTCATATTCCTCCGACACGTCCACCGCCAGCACCTGCGGCTCTCCCGCCGCAAGCAGGAGGGTGACCGGCAGGTTGTCGGTCAGCCCGCCGTCCACCAGGCAGCAGGCGTCCTGCGTTACCGGCCGGAAAACCGCCGGGAAAGCGGCGCTCGCCCGGATAGCACGGCAGAGCGGGAATTCGGTGCTCCAGCGCACGCGGGGCACGGGGCGCACCCCGGCCAGGGTGTTGGTATAGGCGATGGTTTCGCCGGTGCGGATGTCCACGGCGGGGATGACGGTGCGGATGCTGAGATCGTGCATGGCCTTCCCGCCGGTCAGGGAGCAGAGGAACCGCTCCAGCCGTTCCCCCTTGATCAGCCCCTGCATGGTGACCGGCCGCCGGGTGAGGAGCTGCAGCAGCGCGCGCAGGAGCCCCTTGATATCCGGATCCACCAGTTCCCGCCCGCTGCGGGACAGGGAGAGCAGGATATGCTTCAGGCGTTCGGGGGAAATCCCGGCGGCGTACAACCCGCCCACGATCCCTCCCGCGCTGGCGCCCGCGACGGCGGAGGGATACAGCCCGGCTTCGGCCAAAGCCAGCAGCACCCCTACATGCGCGGCGCCCCGCGTCCCTCCCCCGGCCAAAGCGATCCCGAACCCCATAGCTGCCGCCCCTTTCTTTCCCGATGCTTTCTCCGCTTCCAGTCTATGGGGGCGGGTGCGGGGTTATGACCGGCGAGGAAAAGGGGGACGAAGCAGGAGCCCGCTGAAAGCCCCGCGCCGGGCTCTTTATGAAAGATTCGTTAATTTCGGCGCGGACGCCTTGCGGCGGGAGGGAAGATACGGTATGATAAAATCACCCGGGTGAATCCGGGCAGAATATCCGATAAATTGAGAGAATTGTGAAGGAGTCTGAACGTCAATGAAGAAGAATACGAAGATTCTGCTGGGGGTCCTCGGCGGCCTCCTGCTTGTGGTGATCCTCGTGGTGGGGTGGGGCGTTTCCACCTACAACGGGCTGGTGGACGGGGAGCAGGCGGTGCAGACCCAGGCCAGCAACATCGAAACCCAGCTGCAGCGCCGCAGCGACCTTATCCCGAACCTGGTGAATACGGTCAAGGGATATGCCGCGCATGAAGAGGAAATTTTCACCGCCCTGGCGGAAGCCCGCGCCAAGCTGAGCGGCGCCACCTCCCTGGAGGAGATGGACGAGGCGAACGGCGAGCTGACCAGCGCGCTCAACCGCCTGATGGTGATTGTGGAGAATTATCCCGACCTGAAAGCGGATCAGAACTTCATCGGCCTGCAGGACGAGCTGGCCGGCACCGAAAACCGGATTGCGCAGGTCCGCCGGGACTACAACGACGCGGTGCAGGCGTACAACGTAAAAATCCGCCGCTTCCCCTCCAACATTATCGCCGGGATGTTCGGTTTTGAACCGGCCGAACTGTTTGAAAGCAGCGAGGGCGCGGACTCGGTTCCGGAAGTAAGCTTCTGACGGCCGGGAGAGGGGGACGACGCCCATGAGGAGGAGAAAATGGCTGCCGTTCCTGCCCGTGCTGGTTTTGCTCCTGTCGGCGCTGCTGACGGCGGGTACGGCGGCCAATGCGGCCGGGACGGAGTATGAGCCGACCAACCGGTTCTTCGTCAACGATTTCGCCGGGGTGCTTTCCGCGGCCGACGCGGACGAGATCTACGCGCTGGGGGCCGAGCTGCAGGAAAAGACCGGCGCGCAGGTGGTGGCGGTGACCGTCCCCACCACGGACGGGGAGGATATCCGGCAATATGCGCTGGAACTGGGCCGCCGCTGGGGGATTGGCCAGGAGGACGAGGACAACGGCGTCCTTCTCCTGTTGGCGACCGAGGACCGGCAGGTCAGCATTGAGGTAGGCTACGGGCTGGAGGGCGCGCTCAACGACGCGAAGACCGGCCGGATCCTGGACACCTACGCCACCCCGGATTTTAAGGAAGGGGATTATTCGGCCGGGATGCGGAAAGCCTACCGTTCCCTGGTGAACGAGGTGTATATCGAGTACGGGCAGGAGCCGCTGGACGACGATTACGTCCCGGTTTCCCCGGAGCCGGAGGAATCGGACAACGAGGTAGCGGATCTCGTGGTGGCGCTGCCCTTCCTCCTAATCCTTATTGCCGTCCTTGTGTTCGGGCGCAACCGGCGCGGCGGCCCGCCCTTTATCTTTTTCGGAGGGCATGGGGGCTTCGGCGGACGCGGCGGCGGCTTTGGAGGCGGCTCCGGCGGCGGGGGCTTCAGCGGCGGGGGCGGCAGCTTCGGCGGGGGCGGCAGTTCCCGCGGGTTCTAGCCGGGCCGGATAATCACAGATAAAACAAACCCCGGCGGAGGGCTGCTCCGCCGGGGTTTGTTTTATCTGCCAAAGGAAAACGCCCCGGTCTTGCCGGGGGCGGCAGGGACAGCTTCTGCAAAAGCATGCCGCGCGGCAAGCGATGGCGTATTGCGTCGGCTGCGGCATCGCGCGGGCTCCATTTGCGGGGAGCGGGGAAGAGGCGCGGCGTATTGCCCGGCACCTTTCCGCGCTCTTCCGTGCCAGGGAGGCGCCGGCCCTTTCTAGGCCCTGGAAGGCTTCTGCATCAAAAGCCTCCGGCGGCGCGGCCGGCGAATTACAAATCGGGCTGTTCCCGGACGGCCCGCTCAATGCAGGCGGGCCATTCCTCCCGGCTGAGCGCGGGACGGCGGGTGAAGTGGGCGAGGTATTCCACGTTGCCGTTGGTGCCGTGGATCGGGGAGACCGTCATCCCGGCCAGATGCAGCCCGTTTTCCTCCGCCGCTTCCGCCAGGGCGTGCAGCAGGGGCGGGAGAAAAGCCGGATCCCGCAGCACGCCGTTTTTCCCCACCTGGCGGGGGGAGGCTTCAAACTGGGGCTTTACCAGGGCGATGCTTTCCCCGCCGGGCTGGAGGATCCGGTCGACGGCGGGAAAAATTTTCTTTAGGGAGATGAACGATACGTCGGCAGTCGCCAGATCGCATGGCCCGCCGATCTGCTCCGCCGTCAGATGGCGGGCGTTGGTCCGTTCCAGGACGGTGACCCGTTTGTCCTGCCGCAGTTCCCAGGCGAGGATCCCGTAAGCCACGTCCACCGCGCTGACATGCGCGGCCCCGTGCTGGAGCAGGCAGTCGGTAAAGCCGCCGTTGCTCGCCCCGATATCGCAGGCGGTCCGGCCGGCGGGATCGACGCCGAAGGCGCGCAGCGCCTTTTCCAGCTTGTAGCCGGAACGGCTGGCGTATTTGCGCGGCTTTTCCCGCAGGGTCAGCACCGTATCCGGAGAAACCGGCTCCCCCGGCTTGTCCGCCGGCACATGGCCGATATACACCCGCCCGGCCATGATGAGGGCGGCGGCTTCTTCCAGCGGGACGGCGAACTGCCTGGCCGCCAAAGCATCCAATCGTATGGTATCCACAGGCGCTTCCTCCTTGTCTCTGGTATTGATTGTAGACGGGGCGGAATCCCCTGTCAAGCCCGCGGGCAGAATAAAGCGGGGCCGGTGCGTTTTTTGCATCCGGCGCAGCGGGGGCTCGTCGGGGAAAATGGGGCCGCCGGGCCTTCCTTAAAAACAGGAATAGACTTTTTCCGCAAGATGTACTAAAATAAAAAGAATAGGAAACGATAAACGGCTTGCCCGGCAGGGCCGGGGAGGAACAAGGCACGGGAAAAGAAAGGGGGCGTCCTCATGGAAGTATGGGATCTCCTGGATGCGCGGGGGGAACCGACCGGGAAAACGATGATCCGGGGCGAAAAGCTGCGCCAGGGGCAGTATCACCTGGTGGTCCATATCTGGGTTGCGGATTCGCAGGGCAGGCTGCTCGTCCAGCGGCGGGCGGACCATCTGGCGCTGATGCCGGGCGTCTGGGCGGCCACCGGCGGCTCCGCCGTGCACGGCGAGGACAGCATAACCGCCGCCCGGCGGGAGCTGCGGGAGGAGCTGGGGCTGTCCGTCCCGCCGGAGGCCTGGTCCTACATCGGCAGGCTCCGCCGCCGCAATTCGTTCAGCGACCTCTGGCTGGTCCGCTGGGACGGGGTTGAGGGCGCGCTCTCCCTGCAGGAAGAAGAGGTGGCGGAGGCCCGCTGGGTCACCCGGGAGGAACTGGAAAAGATGCTGCGGGAGAAAACCTTCCACAATTATGGGCGGCCCTATTTTGAGAAGGTGTTCCGCGCCGTTTACGGCGGCGGGCGGACGGCCCCCTCCGGCGGATAAAACGAAAGGCGACGCTATGAAACGATTGTATATCACCGATTTGGATGGGACGCTGTTCCGCAACAACGCCCGGCTTTCCCCGCGCTGCGCCGCGGCCCTGAACACGCTGATTGAACAGGGCGCCTGGATCTCCGTTGCCAGCGCCCGCAGCCCGATCGGGGTGTCGCTCACCAACCTGAACGAGGTGCGCTTCCGCCTGCCGCTGGTGCTCATGAACGGCGCGATTCTGTACGACCTCGCGGCGGGGCGGATCCTGGACAGCTTCTACTGGGAGCCGGAGACGGCGGGCGCCGTACTGGAAATCTGCCGCCGCGGGGGGAAGACGCCCTTCCTCTACCGGGTGGAGGAAGGGCGGATGGACATCGTCTTCACGCAGCTGACTTCGGAGGGAGAGCGGGAATTTTACCGCAAGCGCGCCGAGCGGTTCCCCGGGGTGTTCCGGAAGGAAGCCGCCTATCCGCTGTCCGGCGGGGTCTACTGCTCGATGCAGGACGCCGAGGAGGTGTTGCGCCCGATTCAGGAGCAGCTCAGCCGGCTGCCGGAGGTGGACAGCGTGCTGTATGCCGATACCTACCGGGAGGATAACTGGTATCTGGAAATCTTCAGCGCCCGGGCAGGGAAAGCCAACGGTGTGCGCCGGCTCCGGGAACGGCTGGGGGCGCAGGCGGTGACCGCGTTCGGGGACAACGACAACGACATCGCCATGCTGGAACAGGCCGATACCGCCTGCGTGGTGGCAAACGGCTCGGCAAGGGCGAAGGAAAAGGCCGATATCCTCCTCCCTTCCAATGAAGAAGACGGCGTGGCGGAATACATCCTCGCCGATTATGCGCCGGACGGAAAGGACGGGACTTTGTGACAAAATTACTCATCCGCTTGTTCATCCGGAACCCGGAGGACACAAAGAGCAGCGGCGCGCGCTATGCCTACGGGCGGCTGGCGGGCGCCGCCGGCCTGTGCGCGAACCTGCTGCTTTTTCTGGCCAAGCTGCTGGCCGGCCTGCTTTCCTCCAGCATGGCGATTGTGGCCGACGCGTTCAACAACCTGTCGGACGCCGGCTCGTCCATTGTGACGCTGGTGGGCTTCAAGCTGTCCAGCGCCCCGCCGGATAAGGAGCATCCTTTCGGGCATGGGCGGATGGAATACCTCACCGCCATGGCGGTGGCGGTGATGATCATGCTGGCCGGGCTGGAACTGGCCAAGAGCTCGGTGGAGAAGATCCTCCATCCCGCCGAAACCGATTTCAGCCTGCTCTCGGTGGGGATCCTGGCGGCGGCAATCGTGGTCAAGCTCTGGATGGCGGCGTTTTTCCGAGGGATCGGCCGCCGGATCGATTCCGAAGCGCTCCTGGCCGCGGGGGCGGACAGCCGCAACGACGTCATCTGCACCGGCGTGGTCCTGCTCAGTTCCCTGGTGGGGCTGGCAACCGGCTGGGAAATCGACGGCTGGGTCGGCACAGCGGTGGCGCTGTTTGTCCTCTGGTCGGGTTTCTCGGTGCTCAAGGACACCGTTTCGCCGCTCCTCGGCCAGGCGCCGGAGCCCGCGATGGTGGAGGGGATCCGGGACGCGGTGCTTGCCCACGACGGGGTGGTCGGGGTGCACGATCTCATGGTGCACAATTACGGCCCGGGCCGGTGCGTGATTTCCCTGCATGCGGAGGTCCCCGCCCACGAGGACATGCTGCGCAGCCACGATTTGATCGATCGTATTGAAAAGGAGATCGCGGGGAAATATAACGCCATGGTGTGCATCCATATCGATCCCGTGGAAACCGACGATCCGAAGGTGGAAGAGCTGCGGGGCTTCGTGGGGGATATCCTGCGCGGGATGGATCCCGGGCTCAGCCTGCATGATTTCCGGGTGGTGTTTGGGCAGACCCACACCAACCTTATCTTTGATTTGGTGGTGCCGTTCGGCTATAAGGATGCGGACGGCCTGTGCGGGGAGATCCAGCACCGCGTATGGGAGCGGGATCCGAATTTGTTTGTTGTGGCGACAGTGGAGCACAGCTATACTTGATTTATGGCTCAGGGGAAAGGGAGAAGGGACACATGGCGGGGTACATTCTCTATAACGGCTTCTGGAATCCGGAGGTGCCGCCGGATCCGGTGCGGCGCCTGGAGGAAGCGGCGCGGGCGCGGGGGCGGGTGCTCACACCGGTCCCCAACACCAGCGCCCTGGTTGAATTTTCCGGCGGCGGCATGACGGTCACCGGCTTTGACCCGGAGGATTTCGCCCTGTTCTGGGATAAGGATATCCGGCTGGGGCGGGCGCTGGAAAGCCTGGGCGTGCGGCTGTACAACCCGGCGGCGGTGGTGGAGATCTGCGACGACAAGGCGGCCACCCACTGGAAGCTGGCGGAGCAGGGGATCCCGATGCCCCGCACCCTGGTGGCGCCGATGACCTACGTGCATATGGACGAAGGCCCGGCCCGCGCTTTTCTGGAGCGGGCGGCGGAGCGCCTCGGGTTCCCCATGGTGGTCAAGGAATGCTACGGCTCCCTGGGCGGGGAGGTTTACCTTGCCCGGGATGCGGGGGAACTCCGCGCACTGGCGGATCGGGTGGAATCCCGCCCCTTCCTCTGCCAGGAATTCCTCGGCGAAACGGCGGGGACGGATCTGCGGATTTACGTGGTGGACGGGCGGGTCGCGGCGGCCATGCGCCGGCGGTCGGACACCGATTTCCGGGCCAATATCGGCGGCGGCGGGCATGGCGAGGCCTATGACCCCTCCCCGGAGGAGGCGGCGCTTGCGGTGCGCTGCTGCCGGATCCTCGGCGCGCAGTTCGCCGGGGTGGATCTGCTGTGGGACGCGGACGGCTCCCCGCTGGTCTGCGAAGTGAATTCCAACGCGCATATGGCGGGGATTACCGCCTGCACCGGCGTGGACGTGGCCGGGGAAATCGTCAATTTCGTCTTCTCCCGGGAACGGCAGCGGTAAGGGGCCGGCAGCGTTGTGCCGTCCGGGGCCCGAACCGGGCGGGGAAAGCACAGCCGGCAAGGCCGCCGCTTTTGCGCCGGCCCCGCAGGGGGCGCCGGACAATACCGCCGCGCCGCACGCCCTGCTCCCTCCAAACGGGCTCGGCGGCCTGTGGGGTGAACCGATGCGGCTGTCCGGTATGCTCCCTGGCGGGACGCCCTTTCGCTGGCGCTTTCCCCGCCCCGGCAGAACCGGAGGCTGTTTCGCCTGGGCAGACAATAACAACGCCGGCAGGCCGGACGCATCCGGCCTGCCGGCGTTTTCCAGGAACCGCCCGGTTCCCTTTTGGCAATGCTGCCGATGGATTTTTGGCGGAATCCCCGCTATACTGGAAGAAGAAAGCGGCCGTGCCCGCGCAGGGGGCGGGCCGGCATCCGCCCTCGGGGAAACGGCGGCGGAAAGGGGGGAGTGCGATGGAGTATGTCGGATACGCGCTGTCCGCCGCCTGCCTCCTGCTGGGATTGGCGGCCGCCGGCCGGCTCCTTTGGAAGCGGTGGGGCAGGCCCCGTTCCGTCCGGGCGGAGGTGGTGGATAAACACACGGCGGCGTACGACGGCTTCGCCCCGGAAAAGGGCACTGTCTCGGGGAAAACCCAGTACACCGTCACCTTCCGGACGGAGACGGGGCGGCTGTATACGCTGGAGGCTTCCCCCGGCTTTTTTGAGGCGGTGTCTGTCGGCGAACGCGGCGTCCTGACCCGGCAGGGGGACCGGCTGCTGGATTTCGAAAGGGAGGACGGGGCGGGGGATTAGCCCTCCCGCCCTTCAAAGGCGAGCTGCGCCTTCACCTTGCGCATCACGCCGTCAAACTGGGCGGGGGTGAGGGACTGGGCGCCGTCGCAGAGCGCGGCCTTCGGGTTGTTGTGCACCTCAATCATCACCCCGTCCGCGCCGGCGGCGACCGCCGCCTTGGCGAGCGGCTCCACCAGCCAGGGGATCCCGGCCGCATGGCTGGGGTCCACAATGACCGGCAGGTGGGAGTGGTGCTTGAGCAGGGGGATGGCGGAAATATCCAGCGTGTTGCGGGTGGCGGTCTCAAAGGTGTGGATCCCCCGCTCGCAGAGGATGACCTGCTCGTTCCCGCCGGCCAGGATGTATTCCGCGCTCATGAGGAATTCCTCGATGGTGTTGGCCAGCCCCCGCTTGAGCAGGATCGGCTTCCCGCAATGGCCGAGCGCCTTGAGCATCTCGAAATTCTGCATATTCCGCGCGCCGACCTGGATGATGTCCACGTCCCGGAACAGGTCGAGATGGGACAAGTCCATGATCTCGGACACGATCGGCAGGCCGGTTTCCTTTTTGGCGAGGAGCAGCAGCTCCAGCCCCTCGGCGTGGAGCCCCTGGAAAGCGTAGGGGGAGGTGCGGGGCTTGAACGCGCCGCCCCGCAGCAGCCCGGCGCCGCTCGCCTTGACGGCCTTCGCCACGGCGACGATCTGCTCCTCGCTTTCCACCGAGCAGGGCCCGGCGATCACGCCGAAATGGAGGCCGCCGAACCGCGCTTCTCCCACGGACACCACGGTGTCGTCCGGATGGAATTTGCGGTTGGCCGCTTTATACGGCTCGGACACCCTTTTCACGTCCTCCACGATGTCGTTGGCGCGCACCGATTCGAGGTCCACCCGGGAGGTGTCGCCCACCAGCCCTACAATGGAGGTGTGCTCCCCGTCGCTGCGGTGGCAGGCCAGGCCCTGCGCCTCAAAGCCCTGCAGGAGCGTACGCACCTTTCCTTCGTCGGCGTTTTGCTTGAGAATAATAATCATAATTTCCAGCCTCCTGTTTTCGGAAAATAAAATAAGCCGGCAGGCCCTGTCGTGCAGAACCCGCCGGCTTTGAAATCCATGTTTCAAAGGCGCCGCCAGACGGCGCTCCGGGGACAGCACAAACAGCCCGAACGGGTTTCGTTCAGGAAAGCGTAGCGGAAATATCGGGTTGTGCGGGTCGCCGCGCTGCCGGCTGTCATGGAGAAAGCCCCTTTCTTGCTTTTCTTTTTGCGCTTTAAAGTGTAACAGTATTCCCCCGCTTTGTCAAGCGTTTTCCGGCTTTTTTCGAAAATCCTTTGGGGGATTGCCGGGCGAAAACGGGAAACGGCAAAAAATTTGCAGTTACTCCTTGCATTTTCGCGCCGATTATGCTATCATTCCAATGTTAATGCTTGGGGTTCCTGAAAGAGGTGACAAGGGAATGAAGGAAAATATCCATCCGAAGTATGAAAAGGCGACGATCACCTGCGCCTGCGGCGAAGTGATAGAGACCCGCTCCACCAAGGGAGATATCCGCGTGGAAATCTGCTCGAAATGCCACCCGTTCTTTACCGGCAAGCAGAAGCTGGTGGACACCGGCGGGCGCGTCGACCGCTTTAAGAAGCGTTTTGGCATGAACGACGAGAAATAAGCATCGGCTTTACCGGGCAGCGCGTCAGCGCTGCCCTTTCTCGTCTTCTAGCAGGGAAGGAGGGGCGGCTGTGGACGCCGTATACCGTACAGTGGAAAGGGAAGCCTCGGCGGAATTTGTGGAGCGGCGCTCCCGCTTCCTGGGGGCCGTTTGCCCCGTGACCAGCGAGGCGCAGGCGCAGGAATTCATCGCCGCCCGGAAAAAGGCGCATTGGGACGCCACCCACAACGTCTATGCCTATGTGCTGCGGGACGGGCAGATCCGGCGGTACTCGGACGACGGGGAGCCGCAGGGCACGGCCGGGGTCCCAGTGCTGGAGGTGCTGCTCAAGGAAGGGCTGACCGACGTCGCCGTGGTGGTGACCCGGTATTTCGGCGGGGTGCTGCTGGGGGCGGGCGGCCTGGTGCGCGCCTATTCCCACGGGGCGAAGATAGCGGTGGACGCCGGCGGGCCGGTGGAGATGCGCCTGTGCGACCGGGCGCGGATCGTCTGCGAATACGCCCAGTACGGCCGGGTGGCCTCGCTGGTGCCGGAGATGGGCGGCGTGGTGACCGATACGCAGTATACGGACAAGGTGGCGGTGGAATTCCTCCTGCCCCGCGGCCTGCGGGAGCCGATGCAGAAGGAATTGACCGAGGTAAGCGCCGGCACCCTGTCCATTGAGGCGATAGGGGAGGAGTACGCACCCTTCCGGCCGGACGCTCCGTAAAGGACGCGGGGCGGGGCTCCGTGCCCGCGGACGCGCAGTGTATAGGAACGGGGGAATAGGATGCTGGAAGCCGTGCTGTTCGATATGGATGGCCTGATGTTTGATACCGAGCGGCTCTGTATTCGGGCGTGGGATTACGCCGGGGAAAAGATGGGGCTGGGGAAGGCCGGGTATATGGTGATGAAAACCCTGGGGGTGAACCAGGCCGCCGCCGACCGCATCTGGCGGGAAGAATTCGGCCCCCGGTACGACGGGGAGAAGCTGCGCGCTTACGCCGGGGAGTTCCGCGCGCGGTATTTTGCGGAGCATCCCGTCCCGGTCAAGCCCGGCCTGGCGGAACTGCTGCCTTTTTTGCAGGGGGAGGGGATCCGCATGGCGGTGGTGTCCTCCGCCCCGGAGCGGCAGGTCCGCTTCCTTTTGGAAAAGGCCGGGGTGGCTGCTTATTTTGAAGCCGCAGTATGCGGGGACATGGTCTCCCGCTCCAAGCCTGATCCCGAAATTTACCGGACGGCCTGCGCCCGCCTGGGGGTCCCGCCGGACGCCTGCGTCGCGCTGGAGGATTCCCGGAACGGCCTGCTCGCCGCCTGCCGCGCGGGCTGCCGCCCGGTGATGGTGCCGGATCTCTGGCAGCCGGACGGGGAAATCCAGGCCCTCCTTTTCGGGAAGCTGGACAGCCTGGGGCAGCTGCCCCGCTTCCTGCAGGAAAAGGGGCTGCTCCGCTCTCCCGGCGAAAGCCGGCCGGAGGGGAAGGCAGGGGAATAAGGCGGGACCGCTTTGCGCTTCCGCCCGGCAAAAACGCCGGCAGCCTGGAGGGCGGAGAGAGACCTGGCGGCATTTCCCACGAAAGCATGAAAAAGGCGGTAAAAAACCCGCGCCTTTTTTCATGCTTTTGTTGTTTTCGCCTGTTTTTCCGGAAAACGGGAAAAACTTTGACGAACAGGCAGGAAAAAGCCGTACAAAACGCGTATAGTATATATGAAAAGACAAAGCGGGCCGGAAGAGGGAAGACCTCCCGCGGCTGTTCGCTGCCTTGGCAGGCGGGACCGGGAAAGCTCGGCGAAGGGCTGCCGGCTCCGGAGATCCCGCGGCGGCGTTCCGCGCTTCCAGGCCGCCGGGGTGAAGACGAAGGGAGTATTTCCCGCGGCGGGAACCCGCCGGAACGAAAGGGGTGGCTGATACGACAATCCGTGAACGAACCGAAGGGCAGGAGCGGCAGCTTCTGCAGCCCCGCGCGGCGTTTTCCGCCGATAGCCGGGGGAGGGAACGGGAGGAGGATCCCTGCGCTTACCGCACGGCGTACCAGCGCGACCGTGACCGGATCCTCCACTGCAAGGCGTTCCGCCGCTTGAAGCACAAGACGCAGGTATTCCTTTCGCCGGAAGGCGACCATTACCGCACCCGGCTCACCCATACGCTGGAGGTGTCCCAGATCGCCCGCACCATCGCCCGGGCGCTCCAATTGAACGAGGATTTGACCGAGGCGGTTTCGCTCGGGCACGATCTCGGCCACACCCCCTTCGGCCATGCGGGGGAGCGGGCGCTCAACGAGATGATGGAGGGGGGCTTCCGCCATTACGAGCAGAGCGTGCGGGTGGTGGAGCGGCTGGAAAACGACGGCCGGGGGCTCAACCTGACCTGGGAAGTGCGGGACGGCATCCTCCGCCACACCTGCGGGGAGCCGTCCGCCACGCTGGAGGGGCGGATCGTCCGTCTGGCCGACCGGGTGGCCTACATCAACCACGACATCGACGACGCGATCCGGGCCGGCGTGCTGCGGGAGGAGGACGTTCCCGCCGACATCCGCGCGGCCCTGGGGGATCGCCGCACCACCCGCATTGACACGCTGGTTACCTCGATTGTGGAGAACAGCGGGGAGGATATCGGCATGGACGCGCCGGCTGCCGCGATGTTTGAGCGGCTGCACGCCTTTATGTTTGAGGCGGTGTACCGCAATCCGGTGGCCAAAAGCGAGGAGTCCAAGGTGGACGGCCTCATCCGGCGGATGTTCGAGTATTTTGTCGGGCATCCGGAGCGGCTGCCGGAGGAATACCGCGGCATCTGCGAAAGCGAAGGGGCGCCCCGCGCGGTGTGCGATTATATCGCCGGGATGACCGATAACTACGCGCTGGAGGTTTATCACGAGCTCTTTATTCCGCAGCAATGGCAGGTGAAAGCGCTCTGACGGGGAAGCGTATGATTCCCGGCCGGGCGCCGCATACTATGATGATATTGCGCGGGCGCCGGGACAGATAGGACAGAAAGGAGGAGGACCGCCATGCCGCTGCCGGATAGTTTCCTGCAGGAATTAATCAGCCGCAACCCGATTGAAGACGTGGTGGACTCCTATGTCCGCACCAGGCGCCGGGGGCGGACCGCGGTGGGGCTCTGCCCCTTCCACGGGGAAAAGACCCCCTCCTTTACCGTCTACCCGGAAACCGCGTCGTTTTACTGCTTCGGCTGCGGGGCGGGCGGGGACGTCATCACCTTTATCAAAAAAATTGAAAACCTCGATTATCTGGACGCGGTGCGGTTCCTGGCGGACCGCGCCGGGATGAAGATGCCGGAGGACAAGGCCGACGACGCGGTCTCCCGCCTGCGCATGCGGGTGCTGGAGGCGAACCGGGACGCGGCGCGGTATTTCCACGCCGCCCTGTATTCGCCGGCCGGCCGGCCGGGGCTGGAGTATTATTACCGCCGCGGCTATACCGACAATACCATCCGCCGGTTCGGGCTGGGCTATGCGCCGGAAGGGTTCCATAACCTGCTCGATCATATGCGGAAAAAGGGGTACCGGGACGACGAGCTCACCGCCGCGTTCCTCGCCGCCCGCAGCCGGAACGGGGCGGGGAACCTGTACGACATTTTCCGCAACCGGGTGATGATCCCCATCATCGATATCCGCGGCAACGTCATTGCGTTCGGCGGGCGGGTGCTGGACGATTCCAAGCCCAAATACCTCAATACCGCCGACACGCTGGTGTTTAAAAAGACCAACAACCTGTTCGCTTTGAACTTTGCCAAGGCCTCGAAGGAAGGGAGCCTTATCCTCTGCGAAGGGTATATGGACGTCATCGCGCTGCACCAGGCGGGCTTCACCAACGCGGTGGCGGCGCTGGGCACCTCGTTTACGGAGGAGCACGCCCGGCTGATCGCCCGGTATGTGAACGAGGTGATCCTCGTTTTCGACGCGGACGCGGCAGGGCAGAAGGGCGCGAAGCGGGCGATCGGCCTGCTGCGGGAGACCGGGGTGCACATCCGGGTTATCACCATCCCCGATGGGAAGGATCCGGACGAATTTATCAAGCACAACGGGCCGGAGCGGTTTAAGCTGCTGATCGACCGGTCAGCCAACGACGTGGAGTATCAGCTCATTGATCTTGGCCGCCGCCACGCGCTGGACACCGCGGACGGGCGGGTGGCCTACCTGCGGGAGGCGTCCCAGCTCCTGGCCCGGCTGAGCAGCCCGGTCGAGCGGGACGTATACGCCGGGAAGCTGGCGTCCGAAATGGGGGTGGGGAAGAGCGCCATCCTGTCACAGGTGGAGCATTTCATGGCTGCCGCCCGCCGGCAGAAAGAGAAAAAGCAGCTGTCCCAGGCGGTCCGCCGGGCGGAGGAGAGCACCCGGAAGGTCAACCCCGAAGCGGAGAAGCATCTGCGCGGCTCCCGGGCGGAGGAAGGGCTTCTCGGCCTGCTGATCCTGAACCCGGACTATATCCGGGCCGTTTCCCAGCGGCTCCCGCCGGAGGAAATGGTGACGGCGTTCAACCGGGCCCTGTATGCCCGGCTGCTGGAGAGGCACAGGCAGGGGCTCCTGATTGAGCTGGCGTTCCTATCCGCCGATTACAACGCGGACGAGATGGCTTATATCTCCCATATGGTGCAGACGGCGCGGGAAGGTACGCAGACGCCGGAACAGGCGATGGAGTATGCGGAGATTATCCGGGCGGAACATACCCTGTCCGAACTGAACAGCCCGGGCTCCCTGTCAGATGATACCATCCAATCTCTGCTGGCCGCTATGCGGGAGCAGAAAAAATAAAAAAAACAAGGCCGGGCCTTGTCCCGGCGCCAGAATCAACGGGGGTTCCGCCCCGCAAAGGAAGAGGAATTTTCATGAGCACAAAGGAATCGAATGTGTTTTCTCCGGAAAACGACACGCTGTCCCCGCAGGCCGGCGGCCTTCTTGCCGAAGAGGAGGCAGCCGGGAACGAAGCGGCGAAAGCCGAGGGGGCCGACAGCAAAAGCGGCGAGGGAGGCAAGGCTTCCAAACCCGCGGGCGGGAATGCGCTTGGAATATCGGGGAAAAAGGACCGCAAGGCCATCATCCACGAACTGCTGGAATTGGGCAGGGCCAAGGGGAAGCTGACCACGCAGGAGATCCTCGATGCAATGGAGGACGTGGAGTTCGATCCGGAGCAGATGGACAAGCTGTACGACGCGCTGGAGGCCCAGAACGTCGAAGTGGTCGACGATTTTGAGTCGGACGCCCTCGCCGATCTGGACTTTGTGCTGGAAACGCCCGATTCCGAGGACATGGAGCCGGCGATCAACGTGGACGGCATGGCGATCGACGACCCGGTGAAGGTCTACTTAAAAGAGATCGGACGGGTGCCGCTCCTGTCGCCGGAGGAAGAGATCGACCTGGCCATCCGGATTATGAACGGGGACAAGAAGGCGAAAAAGCGCCTGTCGGAAGCGAACCTCCGCCTGGTGGTCAGCATCGCCAAGCGGTACGTCGGGCGGGGCATGCAGTTCCTCGACCTGATTCAGGAAGGCAATCTCGGCCTCATCAAGGCAGTGGAGAAGTTCGACTACACCAAAGGGTTTAAGTTCTCCACCTACGCCACGTGGTGGATCCGGCAGGCGATCACCCGCGCGATTGCGGATCAGGCCCGGACTATCCGCATCCCGGTGCATATGGTGGAAACCATCAATAAGGTCAAGAAGGTTTCCAGCCAGCTTCTGCATAAAAACGGCCACGAGCCGTCGGCGGAGGAGATTGCTCAGGAACTGGACATGCCGGTGGACAAGGTGCGGGAGATTATGCGGGTCGCGCAGGAGCCGGTATCGCTGGAAACGCCGATCGGCGAAGAGGAGGATTCCCATCTCGGCGACTTTATCCAGGACGACGAGGCGCCCGCCCCGGCGGACGCGGCTTCCCACACGCTGCTCAAGGAGCAGCTGGGGGATGTGCTTTCCACCCTGACCGCCCGGGAGGAAAAGGTGCTCCGCCTGCGCTTCGGGCTGGAGGACGGCCGTCCCCGCACCCTGGAAGAGGTGGGCAAGGAATTTGACGTTACCCGGGAACGGATCCGCCAGATTGAAGCCAAGGCGCTGCGGAAGCTGCGCCATCCCAGCCGGAGCAAGAAGCTCAAGGATTTCCTGGACTGACGGCTGCATAAAACGCGGCGTTCCGCCGTAAAGGAAAGCGGCGTTCCCGCCGGAAAGGAGGGCTGCGGCCCGTGCATATTAACCTGGAATCCGATTATGCGGTGCGGATCGTGCACTGCCTGGCCCTTTCCCCCGGCCGGCTGGATGCACAGTCGATTGCTCAGCGCACCTGCGTTTCCCTGCGCTTCACACTGAAAATCATGCGCAAGCTGGTGGCGGCGGGGATTGTGAAATCCTATAAGGGGGCGAAGGGCGGATATACCATCGCCCGCCCGCCACGGGAAATCACCCTCCGCCAGGTGATCGAGGCGGTGGAAGGGCCCTACCGGTTCAGCCGCTGTATGGACGGCGGGTATGCCTGCAATTGCTCCACCGCCGCCCCCTGCCCGTTCCGCCCGGTTTTCGACGAAGTGACCCGGCTGGTGGTGGACAAGCTGGAGGAAGTGACCTTTGACGCGCTGATTTCCGATAATGCCGCTGCGCCGGAAGGGCCGGCAGCGGATTAAACCAGGGGCCGGGGCGGGACGCTCCGGCCCCTGGTTTATGCATAACGGGCCGGCAGGCCTTATTTTTGCAAGGCTTCGCGGCGGAGGAAAGCAGCGCCGCTGTCCCTCGGCCAAGGCTGTCCAAACGGGCGTGCGGGGATTTCTAAAGCGTTTCTTAAACCTCCCCCCGCCCGGGATTTTCGGTTGAAAAAAGGGTCGATTTTTGGTATACTAAATGAATCAGCATTCCGCCCGCTTTCTTGCGGGGCGGGGCCGTTCGGCGGCCGGGCGCAGGGGCGCCGCCGTTGCCGGGCAGCCCATTTCTGTGGAAAGGAACCGTTTCGCTCATGTCAAACATTCGAGTCATCGCCCCGGAGGAGATCGCGCGGCAGCGGGAATACGGGGAGAAGGTGCGGGCGTATTACGCCTCCCGCCGCGGCGGAGGGGAATACGGCGCGCCGCTCGCCTGCATCCGGACCTACGGCTGCCAGCAGAACGTCTCGGATTCGGAGCATATCAAAGGGATGCTCGCCGGGATGGGGTTCGGCTTTACGGAGGAGCCCGAGCAGGCGGATCTCATCCTGTTCAATACCTGCGCGGTGCGGGAGCATGCGGAGGACCGCGTGTTCGGCAATGTCGGGGCGCTCAAGAACATCAAGCGGCGGCGGCCCGGCGTCCTCATCGGGCTGTGCGGCTGCATGGTCCAGCAGGAGCATGTGGCAAAAAAGATAAAGCAGAGCTATCCCTTTGTGGGGCTGGTGTTCGGCACCCATGTGCTGCACCGCTTCCCGGAACTGCTGTATGAAGCGCTGACCGACGGCCGGGTTTTCGAGCGCCCGGTGGAGGACGGCGTGATTGCGGAGGATATCCCGGTGCATCGGGACGGGAAATGGAAGGCCTGGCTGCCCATCATGTACGGCTGCAATAATTTCTGCACCTACTGCGTGGTGCCGTACGTGCGCGGGAGGGAGCGCAGCCGCGACCCCGACCGGATTGTGGAGGAAGCGCGCCAGCTGGTGCGGGAAGGGTATCGTGAAATCACCCTTCTCGGGCAGAATGTCAATTCCTACGGCAAGGGGGCCGGCCACGGGGTGGATTTCCCCGAGCTGCTCCGCCGGATTAACGCCATTGAAGGGGATTTCCTCATCCGCTTCATGACCTCCCACCCCAAGGATGCGACCCCGCGCCTGTTCGATACCATCGCCGCGTGCGAGAAGGTGGCGCGGCATTTTCACTTGCCCTTCCAGTCGGGGAGCAACCGGGTGCTCAAGGCGATGAACCGCGGCTATACGCGGGAGCAGTATCTGGAGCTTATCCGTTACGCCCGCCGGGTGGTCCCCGGCCTCTCGTTTACCAGCGATGTGATTGTGGGCTTCCCTGGGGAGACAAGGGAGGATTTTGAACAGACCCTCTCCCTTGTCCGGGAAGTGGGGTTCACCTCCCTTTTCACCTTTATTTTCTCCCCGCGGGAGGGCACCCCCGCCGCGAAGATGGAGGATCCTGTACCGGCGGAGGAAAAGTCCGCCTGGTTCCGGGAACTGACCGCCGCGCAGGAAGAAGTGGCGGCCGCACAGTCGGCGGCGATGGTGGGGCAGACCCGCCGCGCCCTCATCGAGACGGCGGCGGACGGGTACCTGGAGGCCCGGCTTCCCGAGAATACGGTGGTGCGGGTGGAAGGCGATAGCGCGCTGGTCGGCAGCCGGGCCGTGGTGGAGATCACCGGCGCCCGCAGCTGGATCCTGCTCGGGCGGATCCGGGAAGTGCTTTAAGCCGGCGGGCCCCGCCGTTTTGCTAAATACCCCAATAAAAGCAAAAGAAAGCAGGAATAGACGATGGAAAAGGAATTGGATACGATTATTGAAATGGCGCGCTCCCTTGGCCGGGCACTCCAGAACGACGACCGCTTTGTCCGCACGCAGCTGGCGCAGAACGCGGCCGACGAGGACAAGGAGCTGCAGGATCTGATAGGGGAATTCAATTTAAAGCGGATCGCCCTGAACCAGGAGACCACCCGGGAAGAAAAGGACGGGGAGAAGATCCGGAAGCTGGACGGGGAGATCCGGGAGGTGTACGCCCGCCTGATGGCCAACGAGCATATGCAGGCGTACCAGGCCGCGAAGCAGGAGCTGGATCAGCTGGTCAGCAACGTGGCCACCATCGTCACCCTGTCCGCGCAGGGGCAAAACCCGGACGACATCCAGGAATCCGCCGGCTGCGGGGGGGACTGCTCCGGCTGCGCAGGCTGCCATTAACGCCGGACAACCGGAAGGCCGAGAAATGCACGGGCAGAAAGGATGAGCGCCATGGCGGATTTGACGCCGATGATGAAGCAGTATTTTGAGATTAAGGGGCAGCACGAGGATTGCATCCTCTTTTTCCGCCTCGGCGATTTTTATGAGATGTTCTACGACGACGCGAAGCTCGCGTCGCAGGAACTGGAACTCACCCTCACCGGCCGGGACTGCGGGCAGGAGGAACGCGCGCCGATGTGCGGCGTCCCCTTCCATTCCTGCGAGGGGTATATCGCCCGGCTGGTCGCCCGCGGGTACAAAGTTGCCATCTGCGAGCAGATGGAGGACCCCGCCTCCGCCCAGGGGCTGGTAAAACGGGACGTCATCCGGGTCATCACGCCGGGCACCGTGATTGAAGGCAGCATGCTGGACGAGGGGAAGAACAATTACCTCTGCGTGCTGTTTTTGAGCGACGGAGCGGCGGACGCCGGGCTCTGCTTTACCGACTGCTCCACCGGCGAAATCCACCTCACCCATATCACGGGGGAGGATGTGGCCCTGCGGGTCGTCAATGAGCTCGGGCGCTTTTCCCCGAGCGAAATCCTGCTCAACGACGCCGCCCAGCGGGAGGAGGTCATCGTTTCCTTTATCCGCGACCGGCTCAACCGGACGCCGCAGCTGGGGGATGCGGAGGGGTTCGACTACAATAAGGCGGTGGAACGGATCCTCACCCATTTCCACAAGACATCGCTGGAGGCGCTCGGCCTGGAAGGGATGTTTTCCGCCGTGCGGGCGCTGGGGGAAACCCTGCATTACCTCTATGCCACCCAGATGAACGGGCTGGAGCGGGTGAACAACCTCAACCTGTATTCCGACGTCCAGTTCATGCGGCTTGACCTTACCGCCCGCCGCAACCTGGAACTGCTCGAAACCCTGCGGAACAAGGAGAAGAAGGGGACGCTGCTCTGGGTGCTGGACCATACCAAGACGGCGATGGGGAAGCGGCTGATTCGCAACTGGATTGAGCAGCCGCTGATTAACCCGGCGCAGATCATCCGCCGCCACAACGCGGTGGACGAGCTGGTGGGCGATCCGATGCTGCGGGGAGACCTGATCGAATCCCTGCGGGATATTTACGACCTGGAGCGGATCATGACCCGGGTAGTCTACGGCAGCGCCAACGGGAGGGAGCTGCGCTCCCTCTCCCAGACCATCCGCCGCATGGATCCCATCCGGGAGCGCATGGCGGGGGTGAAATCCGCCCTGCTGTGCGAGACCAGGGACGGGATCGATCCGCTGCGGGACGTGTACGACCTGATTGAGCGGGCGATTGTGGAGGATCCGCCCTTCTCGGTGCGGGAAGGCGGGATCATCCGGGAGGGCTTCAACGCCGAGGTGGACGAACTCCGCTTTGAAATGTCGGACGGCAAGGGCGTCATCGCCCGGATTGAGGCCCAGGAAAAGGAGCGCACCGGCATCAAGGGCCTGAAAGTCGGCTACAACCGCGTGTTCGGCTATTACATAGAGGTTTCGAAATCCTATACCGGCGAGGTGCCGGAGACCTATATCCGCAAGCAGACCCTGGCGAACGCCGAACGGTACATCACCCAGGAGCTCAAGGAGCTGGAGGCCCGGATCCTGGGCGCGAAGGACCGGGTGGTGGCGCTGGAGTATCAGCTTTTCAACGAGGTGCGCCTCAAGGTGGCCGGGGAACTGCACCGGATCCAGGCGACCGCCCAGGCGATCGCCCGTCTGGACGTGCTCTGTTCCTTTGCCGAGACCGCCCAGCGGAACAAATACACCCGCCCCCTTATCGATATGAAGGGGGAAATCCGGATTCAGAACGGCCGGCATCCGGTGGTGGAAGCCATCCAGGACGCGCCGTTTGTGCCCAACGACACCCTGCTGGACAACCATGAGAACCGGGTGGCGCTGATTACCGGCCCGAATATGGCCGGCAAATCCACCTTCATGCGGCAGACGGCCCTGATTGTGCTCATGGCGCAGATCGGCTCTTTTGTCCCGGCGGACAGCGCGACCATCGGGATTGTGGACAGCATCTTCACCCGGGTGGGCGCGTCGGACGACCTCGCGTCCGGCCAGTCCACCTTTATGGTGGAAATGAGCGAGGTGGCCTCCATCCTCAAAAACGCAACGGCGAAAAGCCTGATTGTGTTCGACGAAATCGGCCGCGGCACCTCCACGTTCGACGGGATGAGCATCGCCCGCGCGGTGCTGGAGCATGTGGCGAAGAAGGTGGGGGCCAAGACCCTGTTCGCCACCCATTATCACGAGCTGACCGCCATGGAAGGCGAAATCGATGGGGTGCGCAATTACAATATCGCGGTGAAGAAGCGGGGGGACGACATCACCTTCCTGCGCCGGATCGTCCGCGGCCCGGCGGACGACAGCTACGGCATCGAGGTCGCCAAGCTCGCCGGCATCCCGGAGGCGGTGGTGTCCCGCGCCAAGGAGATCCTCCGCGGCATCGAGAGCGGGGAGACGGCCCCCGGCGGGCGGGGGACGCCGGCGGAAGAACGGTTCGAAAGCGAGGACGGGCAGCTTTCCCTCCTTCCGGCGGGGGACAGCGAGGTAGTCCAGCGGCTGAAGGAACTGGATGTGAACACCCTGACCCCCATTGAGGCGCTGCAGACCCTGTACGAGCTGACCAAGCTGGCGGGCGCGTATTGACGGCGTAGAAGCCGTATTCATGCGGGGGCGCGGAAAGCGCGGCGGGGGCGATTGGCCGCCTCTGCCTTCCGCCGTGCAGCCGGGGAAGAGATTCGCTGCATTGGTTCCATTGGATTTTCCGGCCGGAGGGCCGCGATTGCTTGAGGGAGGCGCATTATGTCCAAAATCCATGTGCTGGATAAGCATACGGCGGAACTCATTGCCGCGGGGGAGGTGGTGGAGCGCCCCTCCTCGGTGGTGAAGGAATTGATGGAGAACGCCGTGGACGCGGGGGCGAGCACCATCACCGTCGAGATTCAAAACGGCGGGGTGCGCAGCCTGTCCGTCACCGACAACGGCTCCGGCATCGCCCGGGAGGATGTGCCGGTGGCCTTCCTCCGCCACGCCACCAGCAAGGTGCGCACCGAACAGGATCTCGACGCCATCGGCACCCTCGGGTTCCGGGGGGAAGCGCTGGCCTCGATTTCGGCGGTGGCAAAGGTGGAACTCCTCACCCGCACCGCTCAGGAGGTGGCCGGCACCCGCTATCTCATCGAGGGCGGGGAGGAAATCCTCTGCGAGGACGTCGGCCGGCCCCAGGGAACGACAATTATCGTACGGGATTTGTTTTATAATGTACCCGCCCGTATGAAATTCCTCAAAAAGGACGTCAGCGAGTCGAATTCGGTGGCGGGGGTGGTGGATCGGATCGCCCTCTCCCACCCGGAGATATCCGTGCGCTTCCTGCGGGACGGGAAGGAGGAGCTGCTCACCCCCGGCGACGGGAAGCTGCTCAGCTGCATTTACACGGTCTTCGGCCGGGATTTTGCCGGCGGGATGACCCCGCTGGATTATACATTAAACGGGGTCCATGTGCACGGCTATGTCTGCAAGCCCACCTGCGGGCGGGCCAACCGCACCATGCAGCATTTTTTCATCAACGGCCGGTATGTCAAGACCCGGACGGCAATGGCCGCGCTGGAGGAGGCGTACAAGGGCTCCATCATGGTGGGGAAGTTCCCTTCCTGCGTGCTGCACATCGATCTGCCGCTGGAAACGGTGGACGTCAACGTCCACCCCGCGAAAATCGAGGTCCGCTTTATCAACGAACGGCCTTTGTTCGACGCGGTGTACCACGGGACGAAATCCGCGCTGCAGGCCGCATCCCCGACGGCGTCCATGGTCCTGCCGGCGAAGACCCCGCCGGTCGTCCCGCCGGGAGGGGCCGGGGGCTCCGCCGTCCCCGCCCCGGAGCAGACCAGGCTGTATGCCGGCGTCCCCACCGCGCATGAGGCGGTGGAGCAGGCCGCCCGGCGGGATCTCCCGGATCTGCTGGACGCCCCGGCCGCTTCCTCCCGCCCGTCGCCGTCCCGCCCCGCCCCGCCGGTGCCGGCGGGGGTGAACCGGTGGGGCCGCCGGCCGGACGATGACAGCAGGGCGGCAGGGCAGGCCGCGCCCCCTTCCCGCGGAGGCTTCTCCTTCCGGGACGGCGGCGGTTCCACCTATGGGCGGACGCTTATCGTGCCGGATATCCTGCGCACCGGGGAGGGCGGGAGCCCGGCTTCCCCCGTCCCGCAGGAGCCCGGGACATCCCACTCTGCCCCTGCCCCCGCTCCGGCCCCTTCCCGGGAGGAAGCGGCGGAGCCGCCCGCCCCCGATATTGGCCGGCCGGCGCCGGGTGCTTTTGCCGGGGAGGACGAGCCGGCGGTCCGCTGCCTGGGGGAGGCGTTCGCCACGTATATCATCGCCCAGCGGGGGGACGCGCTGTACTTTATCGACAAGCATGCCGCCCATGAGCGGATCCTGTATAACCAGCTTAAGGCCGCCGAGCGGGCAGACGCCCAGCTTCTGCTGGAGCCGGTGCCGGTCTCCCTCAGCCGGGAGGAATATGCCGCGCTGGTTCCGGAGATAGGCACCCTTGCCCAGGCGGGGTTTGAGGTGGAGGATTTCGGCGGGCACAGCGTCCTGGTGCGGGCGGTTCCCATGATGCTGACCGGCGGGGATATCGCCGCCCTCATTCAGGAGATCGCCGGGGGGCTTGCCTCCGGGCGCAGGGAGATCACCACGGACAAGCTGGACTGGATTTACCATTCCTCCGCCTGCCGCGCCGCGGTGAAGGCCGGCGATTTCACCTCCCCGCAGGAACGGCAGGCCGTCGCGGAGAGGATCCTGCTCTCCGACGATGTGCGGACCTGCCCGCACGGCCGTCCCGTCTGCTTTGAACTGACCCGGCGGGAACTGGAGAAGCAGTTCGGCAGGGCAAAATAACCCGGCCCTGTGCGCCGGCTGAACCAAGGAGGGATGCGCCGTATGCCGGAAGCGAAACCGATTCTGCCGGTGATTGCGGGGCCGACCGCCTCCGGCAAAACGGGGCTGGCGGTGGAATTGGCGCTGCGGCTGGACGGCGAGGTGGTTTCCGCCGACTCCATGCAGGTGTATCAGACGCTGCAAATCGGCACCGCCCGCCCCACCGCCGCAGAGATGCGGGGGGTGCCCCATCATCTGCTGGGGTTTCTTCCGCTGACGGAAAAATACAGCGTAGCGCGGTACGCCCAGGACGCCCGAAGCGCGATTGCCGCTGTCCGCGCCCGGGGACGGCTCCCGATCCTCTGCGGGGGGACGGGGCTGTACATCGACGCGGTGACGGACAACCTCCAGTTCGCCGGGGAAGGGGAGAACCCCGCCCTGCGGGAGGAACTGGCCCACCGGGCGGAGGAGGGGGCGGAATCGCTGCTGGAGGAACTCCGCGCCGTCGACCCGGAGACGGCCGGCCGGCTTCACCCCTCCAACCGGGGGCGGATTATCCGCGCGCTGGAGCTTTACTATACCACCGGGATGACCATGAGCGAGCAGCTCCGTTTTTCCCGCAGCGTCCCGCCGCCCTTCGAGGCGCGGCGGATCGTGCTGGACTGCCGGGAGCGCGCCGTCCTCTATGACCGGATCAACCGGCGGGTGGATGCCATGCTGGCGGCCGGGCTTTTGGAGGAAGCGGAGCAGGCCCTGGCCGCGCCGACGGCCCCGACCGCTCTGCAGGCGATCGGGTATAAGGAACTGGCGCCGTATTTCGCCGGCCGGATTTCCTTGACGGAGGCGGTGGAGAACCTGAAGCGCTCCACCCGGCGGTATGCCAAACGGCAGCTGACCTGGTTCCGCCGGCGGGCGGACGCCTGTTTTCTGTATATTGACGATTATCCGGACGAAAAAGGCCTGGCGGACGCGGCGCAGCGCCTCCTGGCCGCCCCTTCGGAGGGAACGGCAGGATAAGCGACGCCGTTCCCTGCCTGCCGCCCGGAGCAACCCCGTGACGAGAAGGGCTTGGATGGAAAAAAGGAATCGGCCGCAGGGCGGGGATTCTGCTTTTTTCAAACGGCCCCAGGAGGAAATGCCCGATGGAACCTTTTGTCAAACGCCTGGTTACCGTTGTCGTGTCCCTGTTCCTGATAGCGTATGTCGGCTATCAGGCTTTCCAGGTGCTGTATAACCCGGTAAAAACCGAAACGGTGACCAGTTACAGCGTGTACGATACGGTGGACGCCGAGGGGATCACCATCCGCAACGAGACCAAAATCCCCGGTGATGCGGACGGGTTCCTTTTCTATACAATTGAAAACGGCAGCCGGGTAGCCAAGGACGGCGTGATTGCGCAGGTCTATCCCACCGAAGCGGACGCCCTCGCCCAGCAGGAACTGGACGCGTTGAATGAGGAAATCGAGATGCTCCGGGGGGTCCAGCTTCAGGGCACGGCGAGCCGGGTTAACCTGGATGTCATCGACAAGCAGATAAGCCAGCTGGTGGGCAATATCACTGAGGGGGTCAATTCCCTGTCCCTGTCGGGGCTGTCGGATTGGCATTCCCGGCTGCTGGAGCTGATGAACAAGCGGCAGATCACCGTGGGGACGGTGAGCGATTTCAACGCGCGCATTGCCGCCCTGAATGAAGAAAAGACGGCGCTGGAGGGCTCCTTTTCCAAAGCGTCGGCTGCGATTACCTCCCCCGACGCGGGGTATTTTGTGAGCGAAATCGACGGCTTTGAGGATACGCTCAAGGCCGACGACGCCCTGTCCATGACGCCGGACAAGCTGGCGGAACTCCTCGGCAGCCCGGCCGCTGCGGACGGGACGGGATACGTGGGAAAGGTCGTGCTCAATTACGAATGGTATTTCGCCTGCCTGGTCCCGGCCGAGGACGCGGCGGATATCCGGGTAGATATGACGCCCACCCTGCTGTTCCCGTTTGTCACCGACGATCCGGTCCCCGCCACGGTGGTGGCGACCAACCGGGATAAAGAGGGGAACGTAGCGGTGATTTTCGAGTGCTCCACCATGTCCAGCGAATTGTCCTCCATGCGGGTGGAGCCGGTGCAGATCCGTCTCCGGCAGTACGAAGGGCTGCGGGTGCCCAGCCGCTGCATCATCAAAAACGACGAAGGGGAAAACGGCGTCTATGTGCTGGTGGGGGACACCTGCACGTTCCGGCGGGTCAACATCCTGCATTCGGAACCGGACTATGTCATCTGCGAGGAGACGGACGAATCCGGCTTCCTCCAATTGTATGACGATATCATTGTGGAAGGGAAGGGGCTGTACGATGGAAAGACCGTACGATGATATCCGGGAGAACTTAAAGCGGATCCGGGAAACCATGGCGCAGGCGGCCCTCGCCTCCGGCAGGCTGCCGGAGGACGTCCAGCTTCTGGGGGTGACCAAAACCGTGCCGCCCGACCGGATCAATGCCGCGCTGGAAGCCGGCGTGACCGCCATCGGGGAGAACCGGGTCCAGGAATTCCTGGAAAAACGGGACGCGCTGCACCTGGAAGGGGCGGGCGTCCACCTGATCGGCCATCTGCAAACCAATAAGGTTTCAAAAATTGTCGGGCTGGTCGATATGATCGAATCGGTGGACAGCGTCCGCCTGGCAAAGGCGGTGTCGGACGCGTCGGTGAAAAGCGGCCGAGTTACCGATATCCTGGTAGAGGTAAATATTGGACGGGAAGAGGCAAAGTCCGGCGTTTTTTCAGAAAATTTGGAGGAAATGCTGGAAGAAATCCGCCTGTTTCCGGGGATCCGGGTCTGCGGGCTGATGACCGTCCCTCCGATTTTGGAAACGGAAAAAGAAAAAAGGGCGATTTTTTCACAGATGTATAAACTGTTTATTGACATCAAGGGGAAAAACAGGGATAATGTTCTTATGAATGTTTTGTCGATGGGGATGTCCGGGGATTACCGCGAAGCAATCCTGGAAGGCGCCACACTGGTCAGGGTCGGCTCGGCCCTGTTCGGCCGGCGCGCCTATCCGCCGCGCTGAGTGCGGCGGCCCCGGCGGCATTTTCCTTGCGGACACGCCGTGGAAGGGGAAGCCCCTCCCCATGGATTGGGCCTCCCTGCCCTGCGGCTGGCGGACAAGCATCCGGCGGCCGGCGGAGGGGACGGCAAATAGAAAAAGAAAAGAAAGGACAGGATGGAAGACATGGGCCTGATTGACAAGTTTAAGAATTTGATGAGCGATCCGGAGTATGGCGACGAGTACGACGAGGAAGGCGGGGAAGTGGACGACGGCATGGACTTTGTGACCAAGCCGGAAGAGAAGTCCCCCGCCGCGGAAGCCGCGGCGGAACCGGCGAAGCGGAGCAATAAGGTGGTCAATATCCATGCGACGGCGCAGCTGCAGGTGGTGCTGGTCAAGCCGGAACGCTTTGACGACGCAAGCGCGGTGGCGGATCATCTGAATGCGAAGCGCACGGTGGTCCTCAACCTGGAAAGCGCCAATAAGGACGTTGCCCGCCGGATCCTGGACTTCCTGAGCGGCGTCGCCTATGCCAACGACGGCCAGATCAAGAAGGTGGCAAACTGCACCTTTATCATCACCCCGTATAATGTGGGCATTATGGGCGACCTCCTGGACGAGCTGGAGAACAATGGCCTCTACTTCTAAAAAGGGGCATAAACCGGCGGGGGAGGACGACGCTTTCCTGCGCGCCGCGGCGGAGGACGCGCTGCGGCTCTGCGATCAGCGCGGCGTTCCCCGCTTCCTCGGGTTCCTGGACGGCCGGCAGCGCGCCGCGGTGCAGGAACTGGCACGGAGCCGGCGGGCGGAAAACACCGCTTTCTGGGGCGGCTATCCGGACGCGGAGCGGGTATATTTCGGGGCTTTCCCGGATTACATGGCGTGGGACGGGGAATCCGGCGCGCCGCCATATGACGCGTTCCCCCTTACGCCGCTCGGGTTCCGCTACCGGAAGGAAGCGAAGCTGACGCACCGCGATTTCCTCGGCACCCTGCTGTCCTGCGGGGTAAGGCGGGAAAAGGTGGGGGATATCCTCTGCGGGGAAGGGCTGGCGGTGGCGTTCCTGGATGAAGGGATCGCCGGCTTCCTTGCCGGCCAGATTGAAAAAGTCGGCGGGGAGGGGGTTGCCCTCCTGCCGGATTATGACGGGGAACTGCCCGGCTTGAGCGGGTTCCGGGAAATCCGGGACACGGTCGCTTCCCCCCGGCTGGATGCGGTGGTCAAGGCGGCCGCCGGCATCTCCCGTGAGGAGGCGGCCCGGCGGATTGAGGCGGGGCTGGTCTGCGTCAACCATATCCCCTGCCTGTCGGTCTCCGCGGCGGTGAAGGAGGGCGACACCCTCTCGCTGCGCGGGATAGGGCGCTTCCAGGTGGACGGGTTTGGTCCCGTATCCCGCAAAGGCCGGCTGTTTATCACAATCCGAAAGTATATATGACAGGATAACGTTTGTTTGGAACGTAGGAAAGGATGGGCTCCCATATGCTGACTGCCAATGAAATCCGGAATGTCACCTTTACCAAGAGCATGGGCGGCTATAAAACGGCGGAGGTCGACAATTTTCTCGATCAATGCGCGGATACCGTCGCGGCGCTGACGACGGCCAAGGCGGACTTGGAGAAGAAGCTCGAGGTGCTGGCCGACAAGCTGGTGGAATACCGCAATGACGAGGACAGCATCCGCACCGCGCTTCTCAGCGCGCAGCGGCTGGGCGACACCGTGGTGCGGGAGGCCAAGCATAAGGCGGGGCTTATCCTGGACGATGCCAATATCAAGGCGGAAAAGATCGTGGATACCGCCCAGAAGAATATTGTGGACGCGGAGAAGGAGTTTGAGCGGATCCGCCGCGAGATCACCGCTTTCAAGGCCCGGATGCTTTCGATTTACCGGGAGCACCTCGCGCTCATCGACGTCCTGCCGGAGGAGCCGGCCGAGGAAGAGGCCAAAGCGGAGGAAGCGGCTCCCGCCGCACCCGCGGACGCTCCGGCGGCCGATGTCCCGGCGGAGGAGCCGGCGGCGGAACCGGCAGCGTTCGAGCCGGTAGTCGAGGAGGCCATATCCGTGGCCGCGGATACCCCGTATGAGGACGCTGATAATGACGATGCCGGGCGGGGCATCGTGCTGGACCTGCCGATCCTGCAGGAGGATGAGGAGGCTGCCGCTCCGGCGGATGCGGAGCAGGAACCCGCCCCGGCGTCCGAACCGCCGAAATCCCGTTTCGCGGATTTGAAGTTTGGGGACGACTACGACATTTCCAAGGATACCGACGACGATCCGGGCTTTTTCCGGAGGAAAAAATAAACTGCATATGAAAGGGCGGCGTACCGGTTTCCGGCCCGCCGCCTTTGCCCGTCCCGGGACGTTTCGCCATGGGGAACGCCCTTCGGTTTGTCTTGCTTTGTAAATCCCCCATGGCGGAAACGAGGAAATATATATGTATCAGGCGCTTGTCCTGCTGGCGTCAGTGGCGCTGATCCTGCTGGATCAGTTTACAAAATTGCTGGCTTTGGCCTTCCTTCAGGATGGCCCTTTTGTCATCATCCCCGGCGTGCTGGAATTTCATTTTACCACCAATCCCGGCGTGGCGTTCGGCCTTTTTCCCGGAAACCGCTGGATTTTTATCGGCTTGACGTCGGTTGTGCTGCTGGCCATCCTGGTTATCCTCCTGTCCGGCAAGGTCCGGCAGCACCGGATGGTAACCATCAGCGGCATCCTGATTATCGCGGGCGGCATGGGGAATCTGATCGACCGGATCTTCCGGCATGAAGTGGTGGATTTTATCTATTTCAAGCTGATCGATTTCCCGATTTTCAACCTGGCCGACTGCTTTGTCGTGGCGGGGGCCGTTTTGCTGCTGGTTTTTTATCTGTTCCTGTATAATGACGAAAAGGCGGTAAAGGAACCGGCTGCGGCGGCGGAAAAAACGGAAACGGCAGAGGGGGAAGCGTCGAATGAGGACGGAACGCCGGCTCCCTCCGGCGGAGAAGACGGGGGAAAGGCTTGATCGGTATCTCAGCGAGGAACTGCAGGTCCCCCGCGCCCAGGTGCAGGACTGGCTGGAAAAAGGGCTGGTAACCGCCGGCGGCGTGGTCCGGGCGAAAAACTACCGGCTGCGCGGGGGGGAGGAAATTGCGGTATCGATTCCCGACCCGGTCGCATACGAGGCGCAGGCGGAGGAAATCTCCCTGGATATCGTGTACGAGGACGCCGATCTGCTGGTGGTGAACAAGCCCAAAGGGATGGTGGTCCACCCGGCGGCGGGCAATTATACCGGCACCCTGGTCAATGCCCTGCTCGCCCACTGCGGCGACAGCCTGTCCGGCATCAACGGGGTGATGCGCCCGGGGATTGTCCACCGGATTGACAAGGATACCAGCGGCCTGCTGATTGTGGCGAAAAACGATCTGGCCCACCGCTGCCTGGCGGAGCAGATTAAGGAACACAGCTTTACCCGCATCTATGAGGCGGTGGTGACCGGCCGCCTTCGGGACGACGCCGGGACGGTGGACGCGCCGATCGGCCGGCATCCGGTGGAACGGAAAAAGATGGCGGTGACACCCAAAAATTCCAAGCCGGCCGTGACCCATTATGAGGTGATCGCCCGGTATGCGGGGTATACCCATGTCCGCCTGCGGCTGGAGACGGGGCGCACCCACCAAATCCGGGTGCATATGGCGTATCTGGGCCACCCCGTGGCCGGGGATACCGTATACGGCGGAAGCCGCCAGCCCGCGGCGCTGCATGGGCAATGCCTGCACGCGCGGGTAATCGGGTTCCGCCACCCGCGGGACGGGCGGTATATGGAATTTTCCAGCGAGCTGCCCGCTTATTTTACGGCGTTTCTGCGCGCGCTGGGCCCTCCGCTGTGAAAAGCGGGATGGCTAAACGCAAATCGATACAGGCGTCTGTCCCCGGGAAATGAAGGGGACGCCGGAAAGGTTTTGGATGATGGATTTTACAAAGCGCAGCCCGGAGCGGCTGTTTGAAGGCATTCTTCTGCTGAGCGATCTGGACGGGACCCTGCTGAACCGGAAAAAGCAGATTGTTGAGCGCAATCTGGAGGCGATCCGCCGCTTTCAGGAAAAGGGCGGGCTGTTTTCCATCGCCACCGGCCGCTGCTCCTGTTCGGCCCAAACGATTGCCTCGGTAACGGGGGTCAACTGCCCGGGCGTGACCCTGAACGGCGCGGTCGTGTATGATTTTAACCAGGGCCGCCCCGCCCGCCAGTCCTATCTTCCGGAATGGTACCGGGAGATCGCGTGGGATGTGCATGAGCACTTCCCGTCGATCGGGGTGCAGACATATGTCGGCTCGGATGTCCAGGTCGTGCAGTCCAACGATGTGATGGTACGGCTGCATGAGATTGAGCGGACGGAAAGCTGCTGCGAGGACGTCCCGTTCGACCGGCTTCCCGCACAGGTCAACAAGGTCCTCTTCGGCGGGGCGCATGAGGAACTGCATAAGGTCCGCCGCTTCCTGGAAGGACGGCTGGAGGGAATGTACGGCATGTTTACGGAGGAAACGTATTACGAGCTGCTTCCCGCCCGCGCCAATAAAGGGATGGGCTTGAAAATGGTGGCGGAAGTATGCGGGATTGCCCCCTCCTGCGTGGCGGCGGTAGGGGACTACTACAACGATGTGGATATGCTCAAGGCGGCCGCTTATCCGATGGCTGCCGGGAACGCGCCGGAGGACGTCAAGATCCTCGCCCGCTTTATTGCCGGCGACTGCGAGGACGGGGTGGTCGCGGACGCTATCGAGCATCTGGAACAGCGCTTGACCGAGCGGGGCCGGCTGTAAGGCTGTAAAAAATAGCAGGGGAGCAGCTGCCAACGGCAGCTGCTCCCCTGAAACGTTTGCGGGCCGCGAGATGCGGCCCGCATTCCTGTTTGATGAGGCTTGCCCCCGCCGCGTTTTCATGCATTGCGCGGCGTTTCTGCTTGGATGGCCGGGGGACGGGCGGTTACTCCGGCTCCCCGCCGCCGTCCGCGTCCGTATAGACGATTTCGTATCCTTTGCAGTTTTCGAGCACATACTCCACAAAGGACTGCGCGGCTTCCTCCCCGATGAAAAACGCTTTCCCGGTATCCAAAATGTTGGTGGCAAGATACCCGTCCTCCGTCACCCAGAGGCTGATGTTTTCATATCCCAGCAGGGGGATATCCACGCTGACGCTGATTTCCTGCGCAAACTCCGCCGTGTCCGACCATACGTTGGGCAGGGTCCCGTCCGATAGGAGCATCTCCCAGATGACTGCGTCGTCGGGCTCCACAAACTCAATCGTGGCGTATTCGCCGTCCGGCCTGCGCGCGGTGTACCAGGCGGAGCCGAACCGCAGGGTTTCCCGCAGGTTCAAATCGTCGATAAACTGCCCCAGCGTTTCGGGGCGGTATCCGCTGTTCCGGTAGACGTAGTATCCGCCCCCCTCCGCAAACTGCACGGCGACGGCGCAGACGGGCTGGATCCCCTGGATGCGGTAGATTGTACCGCCTATGGAGTGGTTCTCACCGGTGGAGAGATCCTGGCCGGACAGCACCGCCTGCCCAAGCAGACCGCCGATTTGCGGGGCGTCCAGCCGGTGAGCGGTCCCCCCGTATTCCGCGCCCTCGAAGGACAGGGACTGGTATCGTTCGCCCATCTCCTGTTCGTCCCAGGGCGGAAGCTGTGCGATTTCGTCCGACGTACTGGACTCCGCCGCCGGCACCTGCTTGACCGGCCAGCCGGCCTCCGGCCGGGGACGGAACAGGAGGACGCCGCCGAGGACGGCCAGGCACAGGCAGGCCGCCAGGATCCCGCCCCGGATCCAGGGACGGTTTCTCCCCGGTTTCCGGGCCTTTTTAGGGTTTGGCGTCCCCGCTTCGGAGACATCGGCCTCGGCGATGGCTTCTTCCCGGATCTGTCCGATGGCGGAAAGAAGCCGCTCGCTTTTTTCTGAGTTGCTCACAGTTCGATCCCTTCTTTCTCCAGATGGGTTTTCAGCTGTTTACGCAGGCGGAACAGCTGGGATTTTATCCGGCTTTCGCTTGCGCCAGCCTGCTCTGCCATCTCCCGGATGGGCTGCATGTACCAGTACCGGCGCACAAACAGCCTCCGCCTGGAGGCGGGCAGGCCGGCCAAAAAACCGTCGATCGCCCGTGCCAGCGCCCGGTCGTCGGCAGCGGCTTCCACCGTCTGCCCGCCGGGGAGGCAATCCTCCAATTCGGCTAACAGGAGGGGCACCTGCCCGCCGCCCCGTTTCTGGGCGTCCGTCTGCTTGAGCCGGTTCAGCGCCAGATTGCGGGTGATTTTCCCCAAAAAGGCGGACAGCACGGCGGGCCTGGCGGGCGGGATCGACTCCCAGGCGCGCAGGAAGGCGGTGTTTACGCATTCGTCCGCATCCTCCCGGCTGTTTAAGACGGCATAGGCGATGGACCGGCAGTACCCGGCGTATTTCCGCTGGCTTTCGGCAATGGCGGATTCGGAGCGCTCCCAATATAAATCGACAATCTGCCGGTCGTCCATGCGACTGTCCTCCTTCCGGTTTGAAAAGGCCTTTCACTGATTATACACCGCAAAAACCCGGTTTGGTTGCGGGGACTTTGCACTTTTTCAAAATCCAGGGCCTATGGCAAAGAAGCCTAGGCAAAGAAGCCGCCCCGCAAACGCCAAAAATCCCCCGCTGAAAAGCTGTCAGCGGGGGATTGCCGTTGCCTGTTCTTCCTCTTTTTCGGCGGCCCGTTTCTGCGCTTTGATCACCTTCAGGCGGGAGAAATCCTCGCGCTCCTTTTCCTCCAGGGAATCGGTGATGTATTTGACCGTCGAGGTATAGCGGGGGATGATGATATTCTTCAGCGCGTTGGCGCGCTTCTGGGTCTTGCTGACCGCGGTGGCCAGGCGGTAAACGCTGTTTTCCACCTCCGCCAACTCGGCCGTGAGTTTTTTCACCTTGTCAAACTTGATATACGCCTCGTCCACCAGGGAACTCGAAAACATGAAGCCGTAGGAGAGTTCCACCGGCTCCGCATCCAGGGAGACCAGGGGGATTTCCACCCCCATGACGCTGCGGGTTTTCAGGGAAAGCCCGTTTTCCACCGGCACCGACGCGGCGATATCGCTGCAGATGCCGTGCGCGACGTTGGCTTTCTGCAGCGCGCTGTACGCCTGCTCGTAGCAGGAATCGATCTGGGATTGGATGGATTCCGCCCGGTCAATGAGCGCCATCATTTCCCGCACGATGATATTCCGCTTCCTGTCCAGCAGCTCGAAGCCGACCCTGGCCAGGTTCAGCGTCTTTTTGGCATTCATCAAATTTCCTTTGGTGGGGAATACCTGTTCCGCCAAGGGGCGTCACCACACTTTCCTGAGGGAATCCCAAACCGTCACGGCGAGACCGGAACAACCGGCGCGCCGGCCTCTTCGGGATGGTAATGCTCTGCCAGCATCTTGTCGTCGATACGGTCAAGTTCTTCACGCGGGAGGGTGGAAAGCAGCTTCCAGCCGAGGTCCAGCGTCTGATCAATGGAGCGGTTTTCGTTCGGCCCCTGGTTGATATACTGCTCGTCGAACATCTTCCCGAACTCCAGCAGCTTTTTGTCGTTGGGGGAAAGCTCCTCCTCGCCGATGACCGATGCAAGGGAACGGGCGTCCTGCACCCGGGCGTAGCAAGCGAAAAGCTGGTTGGAAACCGCCGCGTGGTCGGCGCGGGTAAACCCTTCGCCGATCCCGTCCTTCATGAGGCGGGACAGGGAGGGCAGGGGGGAAACCGGCGGATAGATGCCGCTGGCGTCCAGCGAGCGGTCCAGCACGATCTGGCCCTCGGTGATATACCCGGTCAGGTCGGGGACCGGGTGGGTGATGTCGTCGTTCGGCATGGTCAGGATGGGGATCTGGGTCACCGATCCCTTGCTGCTTTTGATCATCCCCGCCCGCTCGTACAGGGAGGCGAGGTCGGAATACAGGTAACCGGGATACCCCTTCCGGCCGGGGATCTCCCCTTTGGAGGAGGAGAATTCACGGCAGGCCTCCGCATAGGAGGTCATGTCGGTCATGATGACCAGGATATGCATCCCCCGGTCGAAGGCCAGGTATTCCGCCGCGGTCAGCGCGCAGCGGGGGGTCAGGATCCGTTCGACGATCGGGTCGTTGGAAAGGTTTAGGAACATGGTCACCCGGCTGAGCACGCCGCTTTCTTCAAAGCTGCGGCGGAAATAGTCGGCCACGTCGTTGGTCACGCCCATGGCGGCGAATACAATGGCAAAGTCCCCGCCGTTTTCGTCGGAGATTTTGGCCTGGCGGACAATCTGGGCCGCCAGTTCGTTGTGCTTCATGCCGGAACCGGAGAAAATCGGCAGCTTCTGCCCGCGAATGAGGGTCATCAGGCAGTCGATGGAGGAAATGCCGGTTTCGATGAAGTTACGGGGATATACGCGGGAAACCGGGTTGATGGCCGAGCCGTTGACATCCCGGCGGGTTTGAGGGAAGATGTCGCCCAGCCCGTCGGCAGGCCTGCCCACGCCGTCGAAAATCCGTCCGAGGATCTCCGGGGAAAGCGGCATCTCCACCGGCCGGCCGAGAAGCCGGGTGCGGGTGTTGGAGAGGGAAATGCCGTTGGTCCCTTCAAACACCTGGATAACGGCGCGTTCCCCCTGGATTTCCACGATACGGCCGTCCCGTGTCGTGCCGTCGTCCAGCTGGAGCGTGACGGTCTCTTCAAACGAAGCGCCCTTCACCCCGTCGATGACAATCAGGGAACCGTTGATTTCCTTGACGCCTCTGTATTCGATAATCATACTCTGTCATCCCTTTCCACTGCTTCGGGATCCGGCCGGGAAGCGGCTCCCAGTGGGAGCGCCCTGCCGTCCGGCAAAAGGCGGGCCGGTTACTGGTCCAGCTTCCGCATGGCTTCGTCGATCTTCTGGAAGTAGCCGTCCAGCAGTTCCAGATGGTCGTTCGGCACGTCGTATTTGATGCGGGAAACCTCGTCGAACAGGCCGGTCGCCGTCAGCTGGGACAGCGGGATCGACCGGGCCACCAGTTTCTGCGCGCTTTTATACAGATGCAGGATAATCCGCATCATTTTCAGCTGCTTTTCCATCGGGACATAGGTGTCGTCCTGATGATAGGCGTTCTGCTGCAGGAAGCCGGTGCGTATGACCCGGGCGATTTCGATGGCAAGCTTCTGATCGTCGGGGAGCACGTCCGCGCCAATCAGCTTGACAATTTCCATCAGCTTGTTTTCTTCCTGCAGGATCTGGGCTATCTGGGAGCGGCAGGCCATGAAATCCTCACCGACGTTTTCCTCATACCAAGCGGCGAGATCCCCCAGGTATTCGCTGTAACTCGTCGTCCAGTTGATCGCCGGGTAGTGCCGGGCGTAGGCGAGGGACTTATCCAGCGCCCAGAAGCAGCGGGTGAACCGCTTGGTGTTCTGGGTGACCGGCTCGGAGAAGTCGCTGCCCTGGGGGGAAACCGCCCCGATAATGGTGACGCTGCCCTGCGCGCCGCCGAGGGAACGGACCATCCCGGCCCGCTCATAAAATTCCGACAGCCGGGAGGGGAGATAGGCCGGGAAGCCTTCCTCCGCGGGCATTTCCTCCAGCCGGCCGGAAATTTCGCGGAGCGCTTCCGCCCAGCGGGAGGTGGAGTCGGCCATAATCGCGACGTGATAGCCCATGTCGCGGTAATATTCCGCCAGGGTGACGCCGGTGTAAATCGAGGCTTCGCGGGCGGCCACCGGCATGTTGGACGTATTGGCGATGAGCGCGGTGCGGTCGGTCATCGGCCGGCCGGATTTCGGGTCGATAAGGCCGGTGAATTCCTCCAGCACCTGGGACATTTCATTGCCGCGCTCGCCGCAGCCGATATAGACGATGATGTCCGCGTCGCACCATTTCGCCAGCTGGTGCTGGGTCATGGTCTTGCCGGTGCCGAACCCGCCCGGGATGGCGGCGGTGCCGCCCTTTGCGATGGGGAACAGGGAGTCGATGACCCGCTGCCCGGTAATCAGGGGCGCGTTGGCGTACAGCCGTTCCTCCACCGGCCGCGGGGTGCGGATCGGCCATTTCTGGCAAAGGGACAGGGGGTGGAGCGTCCCGTCCTCCCCCCGGAGGGTAACGACCGTATCCAGAACCGTATACTTCCCGTCGGGGCTCACCGATTCCACCACGCCCGAAAGGGAGGGCGGGACCATGCAGCGGTGCTCAATAATCTGGGTTTCGGGGCAGGTAGCGTACACCATCCCCGGAGCCAGCCGGTCGCCCGGCTTCACCGTAATGTGCACGTCCCACTGCCGTTCCTCGTCCAGGGCGGAAACGCGGACGCCGCGGCGGATAAAGTCGCCCGACTGTGCCTCAATGGCCTTCAGCGGGCGTTCAATGCCGTCGAATATGTTGTCCAGGATCCCCGGGCCGAGGGTGGCGCACAGCGGTCCGCCGGAGCCGACAACCGGTTCCCCCGGGCGGAGGCCGGTGGTGTTTTCATATACCTGGATGGTGGTTTCCTTGTCGTTGATGCCGATGACCTCGCCGACGAGCTGGTCGTTGCCCACCAGCACCATCTCCATCATAGAAAAGCCGGTATCTCCCAGCAAGGTAATGACCGGGCCGTTAATTCCGTAGATCCGGTTTTCTCTTTCGGCTTTTTCGCGCATAACCATTCACTCCGTTCCTGTTTGATGGAGACCGCCGGATGCCTAACCGACGGTGAGGCCCGACGTGCGGACAAATTCGTCCCGCTCAAGCTCCAGCCGGCTGTCCAGCGTGTTGTCGGCAATCAGGCCGCTTTCCGCGTTTTCCCCGCGGACGCCCCCCAGCCGGATATCGTCCGCCGCCTCAATCCGGCTTCCCGCCGGGCAGAGGGCGGAAAGCTCCGGAATGAGCGGCTCGTCCCGCCGGGATACGGTATAGACCGTCCCTTCGGCAGGGAGAAACGCGGCCGACTCCTGGAACAGCCTGCGCAGCAGATCGGTGTAAGCGGGGGTCGAGGTGAAGGCCAGGATTTGCTGTTCGGCGCGGGAAAACACCTCGTCCATAATCTGGCGGCGGCGGGCCAGGAGTTCCTTGCGGGCCGCCAGATCGCGCCGGGAGATTTCCCGGATACCTTCCCCCCGCATGCTCCGGTTTTCCTTCTGGATTAGCTGATAGGCGTCGGCAAGGACTTCCTGTTCCGCCTTTAAAAGGCGCTGCGACTTGAATTCCTCGGTTTCGCGGCGGATTTTGTCGCGCTGTTCTTCCGCATAGGCGGTAATAGCCTGTACGAATTTGCTGATTTTTTCTTCACTGTTTGCCATAGCGTTTATCCCGCCTTTCCGCCCCGTCCGTCCACGGCAGGGCCGAGAGAGAATAAATGAGAATAAATGAGGATACAAAAGAGAATCCCGTTTATCGGATCCTTCAGGGGGATTGGAGAAAGAATACGTCTTTTAAAAAAGGAAGCCCATGCACAGGGTACAATCCTTCCGAAAAGAAAAGCGCGAAGGGGAATCCTGCGTTTTTCCTTTCGGAAAGGTTCTACCGCCCGGACTGCGGACGCCCGCCGCGTACCGTCCTCCGGTTCCCCGGAGGACGGTACGCGAGTGGCAGTGCGTTTCGAGCGCCCGGCGTTATATCCGGATGCCGATGGCGTCCCGCACGTATCGGGTGATGGAATCCTTCGCCCGGCCGTTCCCGTGACGGTCGGGGATTTCGACAATCAATGGCCTTGCGCGGTTCAGCTTCAGTTCGTCCACCAGTTCCGGACAGAGCTTCACCAGATGCTCGGTCATCAGGATGACGGCGACGTCCTCCATCGCCATGGCGGCGGAGAGCGCCTGCCGGACCTCTTCCTGCTCGTGCACGACGACGCCCTCGATCCCGGCCAGGCGCATGCCGACCTGCGTGTCCACATTGTCGCTGATAACATAGAAGCGCATAACCGCCGCCTTCCTTCAGCCTACAGGATCAGGATCATGATCGCAATCAGCAGGCCGTACAGACCGAACCCTTCGCCCAGGGCCACGAAAATAATGGACTTACCGAAGGATTTCGGATCTTCCGCCGTCGCGCCGATTGCCGCCGGAGCGCCCGCCGCAACCGCGATGCCGCCGCCGATGCCCGCCAGGCCGACAGCCAGCGCCGCGCCGATATACGCCAGGCCCTTGGAGCTGTCCGCCTGCGTCTGCTCCGCCTGTTCCGACTGGCTGGCCGCCGCTTCGCCGGAATCGGCGGGATCCTCGGCCGCTGCCGCCCCCAAGGGAAGCATGCAGGTCAGGATCATAATCGCCACAACCGACAGGAAATGGGTTGCCAGCGCCTTTTTGGCCGGGGTGCCCCGCTTGACAAGGACAATCGACAGGACAACCGACAGGACAAGAAGAAGCACAGGGAGCAGAAGATACAGAAGATTCATATGGATTACCTCCTAATTTTCAACCGGCCTTCACACGGAAAGGGCCGGAGAGTAACAGTGGGTGGGAAGCGGGTGCACGCCGCCTTTGCGCGTCCGGCGCGTTAAAGGGGATGCATGCCGAACCGGGGCGGCCCCGTTATTTCGCCGGGGTGAACACCTTCTCGCCGGAGGACGCGTCCAGCGGCCGGAAGGGGCGCCCGTCGCCGTTGTAGTACCGGCTGAACATCTCATAAAACTCGAGACGAAGGACCTGGATAGCCACCAGCAGCGCCTCCATGCACATCACCAGCGCATTGCCGAAGATGACGATGGCGACATAACCGACTCCGCCGGCCAGTTCCGCCAGGGTGAAGACCGCCATCATCATGCCGGCGTGGATGAGCACAAACGCGCCGACCCGCAGGAAGGACATGGTGTTCGACAGGTACGAAAGCATCAGCTCGAACATCTCAAAGAAGTTCTGCAGGATGAATTCGCCCCATTTTTCCGGCTTCCAGTCCGGTTCCCGTGCCATGAGTTTCCCCAGCGGCTCCCGGAAGAACATCAAGATGAGCGGCAGGACAATCAGCCCGAGGACGTACGGCAGGGTGACGATTGTGACGCCCAGCAGAAGCTGCAGGCCGAAGCCGAACACCAGCGAGCCGTAAAACACCAGCCCGACGATGCCGTTCGGTCCGAAGACCCCGCTTTCATAATCCCGCCTGCGCAGGCTGGAATAGATGTTGAGGCACATGGCGGTGATAATCAGCAGCAGGCCGATGACCACGGCCGCCAGGATAATGTTCATCGCCCAGGAGGAGTTCATCACTTCAATCGGCTTTTCCTCCAGCCCGAACAGCGCGTGGTAGAGGGGATCGAGGGCATGCTCAAACCCGAACACCGACCCGTAGACCAGCCCGAATATCGCGGAAGAAATGCCGCAGGGGACCAGGATTTTGCCGATGGCCATCTTTTTAAGCTTCCACATCAGCCACCCGATGATCGATACGACAAGTCCCTGCCCCAGATCGCCGAACATGATGCCGAACAGCAGGGTATAGGTGATGGCGACGAAGGCGGTGGGATCGATTTCGGTATAGCGGGGCAGGCCGTACATGTCCACGAAAAACTCGAACGGCCGGAACGCCCCGGCGTTCTGCAGCTTGACAGGAGGGGTGTGGTGCGCGTCGTTTACAGCCCGCTCAATGGTGTATTCGATCCCGTCCACCCCGTCCAAGGCGATGCGGAATTTCCGCTCGTCCCGGCTGGAGATCCAGCCGGTGAGGATGAATTTGTCGTTGTACCGGGCCGCGAAGCGGCGGGCGCTGTAATAATAATGGAACTGCTTGAGCTGGGTGTATACCCGGAGGCATTCGTCCCGCTCTTCGGTCCAGATGTCCTGAATCTGCCGGTCCAGCGAAGCGAGTTCCTGCGCCACCTGCTGCTTTTCTTCCCGGAGATGGGCGACAATCTCCTCCGGCTTGCCGACAGCGGCCGGGATCCGCAGCCGCTCAAAATACAGGCTGGAAAAGATGCGGTCCACCTCCGGCGAGAGATCGATCGGGGCGAAATAGACCCCCCAATAGTAGCTGGCGTCGCTAACGCCGGGGAAGAAAAGGACATAGGGGTTCGCGTTATACATCTTCAGCTTTTCAAAGCTGTCCCGCGGGAGCCGGCCGAACCGGACCTTGATGGTCTCGCAGGAAAGGATGGCGTCCATATCGATGTCCAGCCCGAGGAAATGCTCGAACTGTTCGCAGTCCTTGTTGATGGATTCCGCCCGGACGGAAAGAATCCCTCGCTGCCGGGTCAGTTCGGTTATCCGCTGGGAAAACCGTTCGACGTATTGGAAAAGCGCGGATTTGTCCGCCGAAGCATCCAGTTCCACCTCTACCTCGGCCGGTTCGACGCCGGCGCGGGACATGGCGGATTCCAAGCGGCTCAAGGGTTCGGTATAGGGGTTTTCCTCCTGCGGGATGGTGAAATCCCGGGTATCGGAAAAGAACGACAGCGCGTCGTCCGGCTGGGAAACGCCGGTTTTCCCGCAGGCAATCAGGACGGAATCCAGGGAATCCATATGGCCAATGATATTGACCAGTTTCATCTTTGCTATCGCCAACGCCGCTCACCTCCTCTGTTTAATTTGCCAGCACAAGCATCGGCTTTATCTGTTCCGGGTCCAGTCCGTAGCGGACGCCTTCAATGACGTTGATGATGTCGTCCACTTCCATGTCGGTTATCGTCACATAGGACAGCAGCACTACCCGCGGGTGGATGGAATAGTGGATATGCTTGCACGCATTGAAATACGGGGCGCGGTGGTCCAGGTCGTGTACAAACTCCCTCTGCCCTTCCGGGATCCGCCGCCCCAGCCGGGTGGAACGGAAAATATCCAGCACCGCGTCGGCAGTCGGGGCTTCGACCATGCTGTCGATCACCTTGGGGCTCAGGCAGTGGCCGTTCGGGAGCAGGTTCTGCCGGATTTCATCCGGCGCTGCGTGGAAATACCGCTTTAACCGGATGATCCGGGTGACATTCTGCGCGTCCACCCGCGCGCCGTAGAGGTTGGTCAGCTCTTCCCGCGCTTTCCCCGCGGTATGGCTTATCAGCTCGTACATCATGTTGCTCAGCTGGGTATAGAGCGCATTTTCAATTTCCGTCAGCCGGATCCGCCCGTCATCCTTTGGGGGGAGGTGAGCCAGCGCGTCGTAATACTGCGTGTGGGAAAGCGCTTCCAACAGCTCCCCGTAGGAGGTGCAGCGGCTCATTTTCGGCAGATCCAGGCGGGTGTGGCTGGCAAAATACATGGGCATGGAAAAGAAAAACTCGCTGGTATGGCCCGCGCTCATGTACCGCAGGCAGACGATGATCTGCTCGATTTCGATCCGCTGCATCAGGTAGTCGAAGAGATGCATCCCAACCATAGTGTCATACCGGCCGAGCGCGGCGTAATCGTTGAACGCTTTCCGGCGCAGGAGCATCTCCAGATGCCCGCGGTGGATGGTGGATTCGTTGATTTCCGACAGCACCGACGCATAACACGTATTGTTTTTCAGATAGGCGGCAATCTCGCCGACGCTGTGGCAGTGAAGAAGCTCGTGAAAATCACTGGCCTTCAGCGAATTGCCGTACATCGCCCTCGCCTTGGCGAGGATGACGTTGGAAGAAAACTGCGAAGTAAACCTCAAAATGCTCACGCCTTTCCGGGACGTATCCGCCGAAAGTTTTTGTCCGGCGGGCATGCAGGGGGATCCAAACGCGTTCCGCTTTGCCGATTCCGGTTACCGGGAGGCGTCCGGCGCGGGGCCCTGTCCGGTGACCGCGTCTACAACGGCGCGCACCCATTCGTCGCCGTGCTCCGCATACAGGGTGTTCAGGCGGTTCATCTGCTCTTCGTATTGGACCTTGGTTTTGGCCCATTCCTCTTCCGCTATCCGCTGCTCCATTTCCCGGTTGACCTGGATGCGGCGCCTTGCCTTGGAAAGGTATTCTTCCCGCAGCTGGGCGGCCTTTTCCCCGATTTCCTTTTCCGCCGCCGCCTTTTCCTGTTCGGCAGCTTCCGTGATCTCCCGTGCCTTCTTGTCCATATCCACAATGCGTTTGATCATGTCTTCCATAAGGCAGCCCGCCTCCTAAACCACAAAATATAAAATAAGCAGGGCGGGGAGAACGGCCGGCCGTTCTCCCCGCAATCCCTCTTTCAGCAGAAACCGGTCAGCGGAATTTTTCAGCCACCAGTATATACCCGTGCTCGAAGATTTGCAATATGAAAATTGTAGAAATACGCCAGAAAACGTTTGGCAATTTTATCAGTTTTTCAAGCTCTGCATCGGCGCAGGGATCCGTCCGCCCCGGCGGACAAAGGAAGCGGGCGACCAGGTATTTACCGGCATCACCGGCCCGCCGCCGAGCAGCCCGCCGAAGGAAAGCTCCTCCCCGACGCCCTTGCCGATAGCGGGGATGACCCGTACCGCGGTGGTCTTGGAATTGACCATGCCGATGGCGGCTTCGTCCGCGATGATCGCGGCAATCACCTCGGCTGGGGTGTCGCCGGGGATGTTGATCATGTCCAGCCCGACGGAACAGACGGCGGTCATCGCTTCCAGCTTCTCCAGCCGGAGGCAGCCGCAGCGGGCGGCGTCGATCATTCCCGCGTCCTCCGTGACCGGGATGAAGGCGCCGGACAGCCCGCCCACATGGGAGGAAGCCATGACGCCGCCTTTTTTGACCGCATCGTTGAGCAGGGCGAGCGCCGCGGTGGTGCCGTGCGCCCCGCAGCATTCCAGGCCCATCTCCTCCAGGATATGGGCCACCGAATCGCCCACTGCTGGGGTGGGGGCGAGGGACAGGTCCACAATGCCGAAGGGGACGTTCAGCCGGCGGGACGCTTCCCGCGCGACCAGCTGGCCCATCCGGGTGATCTTGAACGCGGTGCGCTTAATGATGTCCGCCACCGCCGTCAGATCGCAGTCCTGCCCGGCCTTGGCCAGCGCCGCACGCACCACGCCGGGGCCGGATACGCCGACGTTAATCACGCAGTCCGGTTCGCCCGCCCCGTGGAAGGCGCCGGCCATAAAGGGGTTGTCCTCCGGCGCGTTGCAGAAGACCACCAGCTTAGCGCAGCCGATGCAGTCCCGGTCGGCCGTGCGCTCGGCGGTCTGGCGGACCACCCGGCCCATGAGGCCGACCGCGTCCATGTTGATGCCGGCCTTGGTGGAACCGATGTTCACGGAAGCGCAGACGTGATCGGTCACCGCCAGCGCTTCGGGGATGCTTTCGATCAGCTCCCGGTCGCCGGGGGAGAACCCCTTCTGCACCAGCGCGGAGAACCCGCCGATAAAATTGACGCCGCAGGTCTGCGCCGCCTGTTCCAGCGTCACCGCCAGCCGGACCGGATCCTTGTGCTCGCAGGCGGCGAGGATCATCGCTATGGGGGTGACCGAGATCCGCTTGTTGATAATCGGGATGCCGTATTCCTTCTCGATGTCTTCGCCGGTGCGGACAAGGTCCTTCGCATACCGGGTGATCTTATCATATACGCGCGCGCAGGTTTTATCCATGTCGCTGTCGCAGCAGTCCAGAAGGGATATCCCCATCGTAATGGTGCGCACATCCAGGTTTTCGTCCTGGATCATCGTAATGGTTTCCAGGATGTCGTTGGTATTAATCACGGTTCAGCCATTCCTTTCCTTACAATCACGGGATAACCGCGGGGCGGGGGATATCCTCCCGCCCGGCTTCCGGCGCTCCCTTTCAGATCCGGTGCATGGAATTGAAAATATCCTCGTGCATGGCGTGAACCGAAAGGCCCAGCTCTTTCCCGAGCGCGGCCATCTCGTCGCTGAAATGGGTGAAGGGGATATCGCTTTTGGAAATATCCACCATCATAATCATCACAAACAGATCCTGCAGGATCGACTGCGTGACCTCCGATACGTTGATGTTATGCTCGGCACAGGCGGTGGAGATTTTGGCAAGGATCCCGACGGTATCCTTCCCGATCACGGTAATGACAGCGCGCATAAGGCAAGCCCTCCCAGACGGTATCAGTATGAAAATATCAAAAAGACGTCCCTATTTTACCACATTTTCCGCGGAATGCAAACCGCATTCGGGAAGAAGGGACAAATCCCCTGATTGCGCTGAACTTTTGTGTGCGGCGGCGCGCATTTATGGTATAATGCAACTAAGGCGGACCGGCCCTGTTCGGCTCCGCCCAGGAGAAAAGGAGGCGGACTGTATGCCGATGCTCGCAAAAAGCGCACGGGTGGATTTCCACACCCACACCGCCTGGTCCCCCGATTCCGAGGCGGCGATGGAGGACATGTGCGCCGCGGCGGAAAAAGCCGGCCTGTATGCTCTGGCGGTTACCGATCACGTGGAGATCCCGGCCTACCGGGCGGACGGGTACGACAAGGCGCTGGCCGGTTCCTACCGGGAGGCGGGGGAGATGCAGATGAAATATGCCGGCCGGCTCCGGATTGCGCGGGGGGTGGAGCTGGGGGAGCCGCTGCACGACCTTCCCGCTGCGGAGGGCCTGCTGGCAGGGTATGATTTCGACGTCATCATCGGTTCCCTGCACAACCTGAAGGACGATCAGGATTTCTACTATTACGATTATACCCATATCGACGTCCTCCCCCTGCTCGACCGCTATTTTGACGAACTGCTGGAGATGGTGCGCTGGGGGCGCTTCCATACCCTGGCCCACCTCACCTATCCCTTCCGGTATTTCCCGGAGGAGAAGCGCCCGGCGGATTACCGCCGCTGGCAGGAGAGGATCGACGCGATTTTCCGGGTGATGGCGGAAAAAGGCCTGGCGCTGGAAATCAACGTTTCAGGGCTCCGCCAGCCGATCGGGAAGACCCTGCCGGACTATCCGCTCCTCCGCCGGTTCCGGGAACTGGGCGGGGAACTGGTTACCGTCGGGTCGGACGCCCATGCGCCGGGGGATATCGCCCGGCCGATCGGGGAGGGGCTCGCCCAGGCGAAGGAAGCGGGCTTCCGCTATGTGGCCGCCTTCTTCGGCGGCCGGCCGGAATTGCTGCCGATCCCATAAGGCGCCTCCCGTCCCCGGCGGCGCCATTTTCGGCGGGGCTATGGACTTCCCCCGCGGGACGTTGTATAATATACGGCAGCGCGGCGGGAGCCGCCGCGTGATGATTTGAAAACAAAAGGAGCGAATGACATGGACAAATTGCTGAAACTGCTGGACACCAACGCCCGCATGAGCAATGCGGAACTGGCCGTGGTACTGGGGAGTACGGAGGAGGCCGTCGCCGCACGGATTGCGGAGCTGGAACGCAGCGGCGTCATCCGCTCCTACAAGGCAGTGATTGACTGGGACCGCACCGACCGCGCGTATGTGACCGCCCTGATTGAGCTGCGGGTTACCCCCAAGCGGGATCTCGGGTTTGACGGGATAGCGGAACAGATCATGCGGTTTGACGAGGTGGAGAGCGTGTACCTGATGTCGGGCGGCTACGACCTGGCGGTCACGGTGAGCGGCCGCACCTTTAAGGAAGTGGCGATGTTCGTGGCTAAGCGGCTTTCCACCCTGGATTCGGTGGTTTCGACCGCCACCCATTTTGTGCTCCGCCGGTATAAGGACGACGGCGTCTTTTTCCTCGGCGAGAAGAAGGATGAGAGGGGCTCCATGTTCGATGAGTTATGAGGTTCGGCTGAATAAAACGCTGGAGCATCTCAAGCCTTCCGGCATCCGGCGCTTTTTTGACATTGCCAGCGAGATGGAGGACGTAATCTCCCTTTCGATTGGCGAACCGGATTTTTCCACCCCCTGGCACATCCGGGAGGAGGGGATCCATTCCCTGGAGGGCGGAAAAACCTGGTATACCCCGAATGCGGGGCTCATGAAGCTGCGGGAAAGCATCGCGGGCTATGTGCAGCGGCATAACGGCATTGCCTATGAGCCGAAGGATGAGGTGCTGGTTACCGTCGGCGGCAGCGAAGCGATTGACCTGGGGCTGCGGGCCCTGATTAATCCGGGGGATGAGGTGCTGATCCCGGAGCCCTGCTTTGTCTGCTATGTCCCGCTGGTGGAGATGGCCGGCGGGGTGCCGGTTTCGATTGTGACCAGGGCGGAGGACGCCTTCCGCCTGACGCCCCAGGCGCTGCGGGCGGCTATCACCCCCCGGACCCGCCTGCTCATCCTGCCCTACCCGAACAACCCCACCGGCGGGGTGATGCGGCGGGAACATCTGGAAGCGATTGCGCCGGCAATCCAGGAGAGCGGGATTTTCGTCCTGTCGGACGAAATCTACGGGGCCCTGACCTATGGCGACCAGCCCCATGTCAGCATCGCCTCCCTGCCGGGCATGAAGGAGCGCACCATGCTGATAGACGGCTTTTCCAAGGCGTTCGCCATGACCGGCTGGCGGCTCGGCTATGCCTGCGGGCCCCGCGCGCTCATGAAGCAGGTGATTAAGCTGCATCAGTATGCGCTGATGTGCGCGCCCACCACCGCCCAGTACGCGGCGATCGAGGCGATGGACAACGGCGACGAGGACGTGGAGAACATGCGGGCGGAGTATGATATCCGCCGCCGGTTCATCGTGGACAGGCTCAACCGCCTGGGGCTGACCTGCTTTGAGCCGGAGGGGGCTTTTTACGTCTTCCCCTCGGTCGCGGTTACCGGCCTGTCTTCGGAGGAATTCTGCCAGAAGCTGCTGATGGAAAAGCATGTGGCGGTGGTCCCCGGTTCCGCGTTCGGCAAATGTGGGGAGGGGTATGTCCGCATTTCGTACTGCTATTCCCTCAAGCATATCACGGAAGCAATGAACCGGATCGAAGAGTTCCTGAGGGAACATGCCGTTTGATTCAGATTTTGATCATATAAGAGCAGCGGAGGAAGCGTTATGCGGGTGGTGGCAACGGCGCCGGCCAAAATCAATCTGACACTGGATATCACCGGCCGGCGGGAGGATGGGTACCATCTGGTCCGCACCGTGATGCAGGGGCTTTCCCTGCGGGAAACGGTCGTGGTATGGGAGGAAAGGCAGCCGGGCATTTTTCTGCGGGTCACCGGGGCGGAGCTTCCGGAGGACGAAAGGAACACCGCCTGGAAAGCCGCCGCCGTGTTTCAGCAGGCGCTGCGCCCTTCCCTGACGGGGATCGGCATCCGGGTGCATAAGCGGGTCCCTCTGGGCGCGGGGCTGGCGGGCGGCAGCGCGGACGCCGCCGCCGTGCTGGCCGCGCTTGACGAGCTGGCCGGGACCCGCCTGCGCCCCGACGAACTCAGCAGCCTCGGCGCGCAGGTGGGGGCGGACGTCCCCTTCTGCATCCTGGGCGGCACGGCGCTGGGCACCGGCACCGGCACCATCCTGACCCCTTTGCCCGACATGCCCGACTGCTGGATTGTGGTATCCAAGCCGGACGACGGCATTTCCACGGCGGAGGCATATCGGAAAATTGACCGCGCGGCCGAACTGCCGGTTTCCCGCCCCTCGGCCATGGAGAGCGCTATCTGCGCCGGCGACCTGCTCACGGTGGGGCGGGAGCTTTGCAATGCGTTCGACGCGGTGACCAGCCTTCCGGGGGTGGAAGAGATAAAGCGGGTGATGCAGGCCCACCGCACCCTGGGCTGCCAGATGACCGGGAGCGGTTCGGCGGTGTTCGGCCTGTTTGACGAGCGGGCCGCGGCGGAGCGCTGCGCGCAGGCCCTCCGCCCCCGCTGGAAGGAAACCTTCCTCTGCCGCCCGGATCCCGACGGCGCGCAGACGGAAAGGGAACTGTAAATAATTTCCATATCTTCCGCATAATTTCAAAATGGACCGCCCATACTCCGACTATCGAAACGGCGAACAGCCGAAGCAGAAGACGGAAAGGGCGGTTTTACTTATGTCAAAATTTGTGCGCGCGCTGGCTCTGGCGCTGAGCCTTTCCCTGGCGCTTTCCCTGTGCGGCTTTGCCGGGGAATGCGAGGAAATCCGGGGCCGGGTCCTGCGGCTGCATGTCCTGGCGAACTCGGACAGCGGGGCGGATCAGGCGCTGAAGCTCAAGGTGCGGGATACGGTGGTTCAAACGGCGGCCGGCCTGTTCGACGATGTGGAAAACGAGGCCGAAGCGCTGGAGCAGGCGAAAGCGCGGCTCCCCGAAATCGAAGCGGCCGCGCAGCGCCGGGTGTACGAAGAAGGGTACGATTATGAGGTGCGGGCGACGCTGGTGAATATGTACTTTACCACGCGGCAGTATGAGGCGGTGACCCTCCCCGCCGGCTTTTACGATGCGCTGCGGATTACCATCGGCGAGGGGAAGGGGCATAACTGGTGGTGCGTCGTGTTCCCGCCGATGTGCGTTTCCGCCGCGACCCAGGCGGCGGAGCTTTCCGACGTGCTGGAGCCGGAACAGGAGGAGATCGTGACCAGCCCTCAAAAATACGAGGTGCGGTTCAAGATTGTGGAGATCCTGGAGGACATCGGGCGGCAGTTTGACGAGTGGTTCGGCGGCGGGGAGGAATCGCCGGCGGGCACAGCGACGGACGGAGCGGAAGACGGAACCGGCCGGGACAGATAAAGAGCCCGCCCGCCGGAAAAGATGAAAATTATCCCTTGCATTTCCCGTGCTCTTATGATAGTATAATTAGAGTAATGTTTGAGAGAATAAGCGGAGGGCCGGAAATGACTGTTTTCGAAATCATCATCGGTGTCGTGCTGATTGTTTTTTCCCTGTTGATCATCGCGGTGGTACTGCTGCAGGAAGGGCGCCAGGCGAACCTGGGCGCGATTCAGGGCGCGGCGGATACCTTCCTGGAGAAAGGGAAGGCCCGCACAATCGATGCACGGCTCGCCAAATGGACCAAGGTGATTGCCATTACCTTCTTCATCCTGGTTTTTGCAGGAATGCTGATCACAAAGTTCCTTGGTCAGTAATACCGAAGAAAACGCCCTGCTCTCTTTCGAGCAGGGCGTTTTTTAAACCGAATGCCGGCCCGCCGAGGATGCCGGACAAGGGGGGGAGGGATACCAATGAAACACACGCACAGCGAATGGAAAAAGAAAATCCTGCGCCGGCTGAACGGGGAGAAAAAGGGGCTGTCCGCGGACGAGCTGGCTTCCGCCCTGCGGGCAAAGAAAAAGGATCGGCCCGCCCTTCTCCTCGCCCTGGGCGCAATGGAGCAGAGCGGGGAGCTCGTCTGCGGGAAGAAGGGGCGGTACACCGTCGCCGGGACCGCCGATATCCGCGCCCGCCTGCTGTCGATGAGCCGGGGCTTCGGCTTTGCCCGGCCGGAGGACGGGGGTGCCGACTGCTTTATCCCCGGCCGGTATCTGTCCGGCGCGCTGCCGGGGGACAGGGTGCTCGTCCGCCTGGGCCCGCCCGATTCCCGGGGGCCGCAGGGGAAGATTACGCAGGTCCTGGAAGAAGGGCCCCGTTTGTATACCGGCCGTCTGGTATCCGCGGGCGGGAAGCGGCAGGAAGTGATGCCCGATTCCCAGATCCGCTTCCCCCTCCCGGTGAAAAAAGGGGAATGCGAAGCGGCGGCGGGGGATAAGGTGCGCTTCCGGGTGACGTTTGACAAGCGGGGCGATCCGGCCGCCCGGGTGGTGACCGCCTACGGAAGCGCGGACAGCGCGCGGGTCTGCGCGGACGCGATTGTCGACGCGGCGGGTATCCCGTCCGTTTTCCCGCAGGAGGCTGTGCGGGCTGCGGAGCGCCTCCGGGACGAGGGGATTCCCGCAAAGGAACTCGAAGGGCGGGAGGATCTCCGGGATTGGACGATTTTCACCATCGACGGCCAGGACGCCAAGGATCTGGACGACGCCGTTTCCCTGGACCGGGACGGCGACGGCTGGCGGCTGGGGGTGCATATTGCCGACGTGTCCCATTACGTCCGGGAGGGCACCCCGCTCGACCAGGAGGCCCGCCGCCGGGGGACGTCGGTGTATTTTGCCGACCGGGCGATCCCCATGCTGCCCGAAGCGCTCTCCAACGGCGCCTGCTCGCTGAACGCCGGCACCGACAAGCTGACCCTTTCCGCTATCCTGCGGCTGGCGCCCGACGGCAAAATCCGGGAAACAGCCATCAAAAAGACGGTGATCCGCTCCTGCGTGCGGGGGGTGTACAGCGAGGTGAACGCCCTGTTCGACGGGACGGCGGGGGCGGAAATCCAGGAAAAGTACGCCGCCGTCCGCCCGGTGCTGGAGGATATGCGGGCCCTTGCCCGGCGGCTGAAGGAGGCCGCCTCCGCCCGCGGCACGATGGACCTTATCAGCTGCGAATCCGTCTTTGTGCTGGACGAGCAGGGCCGCCCGGTGGATCTCTTTGCCCGGACCACCGGGGAGGCGGAAGGGATGATCGAGCAGTTTATGATTGCCGCCAACGTGGCGGTGGCCGCCTATGCCCGCCAGCGGGGCCTCCCCTTCGTTTACCGGGTGCATGCCCAGCCGGACGCCGAAAAGCTGCAGCTTTTGAGCGAGACCGCCCGGCAGTTGGGGATGAAGGCCGTGCGCCTTTCGTCCCAGCCGGATCTCCGGGAGCTTATGGAGGAAGCGCGGGAAACCCCTTACGCCCGGCTGATTTCCGACCGGCTGCTCCGCTCCATGGCCAAGGCGCAGTACAGCGAGAACCCGCTGGGGCATTACGGCCTGGCGCTGAAGGATTACTGCCACTTTACCTCCCCCATCCGCCGGTATCCCGACCTCAGCATCCACCGCATCCTGTCCGATGCGATCGCCGGGGTGCCCAAGGATGAGCTTGCCCGGCGGTATACGGCCTTCGTGCGGGAATCCGCCGATCTTTCCTCCCAGTACGAGGTGCGGGCCATGACCGCGGAGCGGGAATGCGAGGGCTGCTATATGGCGGAATATATGGCCCGCTTCCTGGGGGAGACCTTCGAGGGCGTGGTTGCGTCGGTTTCCTCCTTTGGGCTGTTTGTGGAACTGCCGAATTCCGCGGAAGGGCTGGTGCGCATCCATGCGCTGCCGGAGGCGGGGCTGCGGTATGACGAGGCCGCCTCTCTGGTGGACGGCCGCGGCCGCCCCGTTTACACGGTCGGGGACGCAATGACCGTCCGGGTAGACGGGGTTGACGTTTCCGCCGGGCAGGTCGATTTTTCCCCGGTCGTCCCGGAGAAAATCCCGGCCGCTGCATCGGATTTCAAGCAGGGATAAACCGGATAAACGCAAAGCGAGGGCTACGGCAATCTGCTTGCCGCAGCCCTCGCTGCTGTATTTATTGGGGGCGCCCGTCCGCGGCGGGGGTGTAAAAGCGGTGCCGGTTTTGCACAAAGGGGATGTGCCTACGGATATCACAGGCCCGGCGCCCGGTGCAGGACCGCGATTTTCAATCCGCGTCACGCTGTCGATGACGGCCCTCTTCCTTTCCGCCGCCGTTTCTTTCCGCCGGCGCCCCGGCCGGCTCCTGCTTTGTGCAGAAAGCGCGCTGGCTGCATCCCGCACAGCCGCCGCAGCCGCCGCCTTTCCCGGAGCGGGTGCGCCGCCGGCGGTGGATAAAGGCCCCGGCCACCGCCGCTGCCGCCAGAATCAGGATGAGAATATCCATGGGGGACATGCCGTTTCCTCCTTTTGCAGGCGGGCTATTCCGCCCGCCCCAGAAGCCGCCCGGCCTCCGCCGCCTGTTCCAGGGCGGGAGAGATGTCCCGCCCGGCGTCCGCCCCGGCGTAATGGACGGCGGCCCGCAGCTTCCCGTTCAGGATCGTGAGCACCGGGAGAAGCTGCCGCTCAAGCAGCTCCCCTCCTTCGGAGCCGTCCGCCCCGGCCGCCGTGAGCAGGACCACCTGCTTTTTCCGGGGGATCGGGGGACGGACGCCCCGCACGAAGCGGGCCGACCAGTACCGCTGCGTCCGATCGATCACCGCTTTGAGCGGCGCGGGGAAAGAAAGGTTGTACACCGGCGTGGCAAAAACCAGGAAATCCGCCTGCTCCAACGCGGCATAAAACGCCTTCAAATCGGGGAGGACGCACCCGTCCGCCTGCTGGCAGGCGCGGCAGTCGTTGCAGGGGAGGATCGGCTGGGCGAAACAGTCGAAACGCTCCGCCGCCGCCCCCGGCGGCAGTTCCGCTTCCAGCGCGGCGAGGAGCCGGGCCGTCGGCCCCTGCGCATGCGGGGAGCCGAAAATCAGCAGCGCCCGCCTTGGCTCACAGGAGGGTGCGTTCGTCGCAGTAGTCGCACACAAGCAGATCACCGCTCTTTCGGAAGGTGTGGGGGAGATAGGGCTCCTGATGCGTGATACAATGAGGGTTCCCGCAAAGGGTATCCACCCCTTTTGGCAGGGCGGGGAGTTCCTTGTGCGCCCCCTCCAGCATTTTCATTATCAGCGCCATGCGGGCGTACAGCCCGTATTCGGTCTGCTCGAAATATTTGGCGCGGGGATCGTCGTCCACCTCCACCGTGATTTCGTCCACACGGGGCAGGGGATGCAGCACGATCAGATCCTTTTTGGCGGCCTTCATCTTGGCGCGGTCCAGGACGTAGACGCCTTTCTGCCGCTCATATTCTTCCTGGGAATCGAAGCGCTCCCGCTGGATCCGGGTCATATACAGCACGTCCAGCAGCGGCATCGCCTCGGCCAGATTATCGATTTCCTGCCACGGGCAGCCGGCCGCGGAAAGGAAATCCTTGATATAGGCGGGGACGCCGAGCTTTTTGGTGGAAATCAGGACAAAGCGGTTGTTCGGGAAGCTTGCCATCGCCTTAATCAGGGAATGGACGGTGCGGCCGTTTTTCAGATCGCCGCACAGCCCGATGCACAGCCCGTCAAAGGTCCCCTTTTCATTGCGCAGGGTCACGAGATCGGTCAGCGTCTGGGTCGGGTGGAGATGCCCGCCGTCCCCGGCGTTGATGACCGGCACGCGGGAATACAGGGAGGCGGCCTTTGCCGCCCCGGCAACGGGATGCCGCATGGCGATGATATCGGCATAGCCGCTGACAACCCGGACGGTGTCCTTCAGGCTTTCCCCCTTGGAAACGGAGGAATTGGCCGGGTTGTCAAAGCCGATAATCCTTCCGCCCAGCCGCAGCATCGCGGTTTGGAACGACATCTGCGTGCGGGTGGAGGGCTCATAAAATAGGGTAGCCAGGATCCGGCCCCGGCATACGCCGTAATAGCTGTCCATATGTTCCCGGATATCACAGGCAAGGCGGGTGATATCCTCCCATTCGGCGACCGTCAGGTCATCCAGATCGATTAAATGGCGGGATTGCATCGATTCCACTTCCGTTTCCAAGATTCAGGCTGGGGCAGGCAGAGGGACTGTCCACCCTCTGACAGTTTACCAGTTTTTTTGACGCTGTGCAACCGCTCCCGCCCCTAAAAACGGAATGCGTGCATGGGCGGGGCTGGATTTCCCGGCGTCGGCCTTGCCGGACGGCGCTTTGGCCGGCCGCATTGTGATAGTTGGAGCTCCAAAAATTCGCGGATGCTTTTTTCGCGGCGCGGGGGCTTGATTTTTCGCCGAGAGTAGTGTATACTGATTTTCGCTTTCTTGCTTTATATTAGGAAGCAGATGCAATATGCCGGTGTGATGGAATTGGCAGACGTAGTGGACTCAAAATCCCATTCGTCTGTTGTTACCACTTCGGCTGAATCCCTTGATTTTTCAAGGAAATTTGACAATTCAATATGTAAGTGATTTTTAATGTCCCCCCACGATGGACCTCCGATTTCTCAGAGGCTCCATCCGGGGT
>CAJFGS010000014.1 GCA_904377855.1 Candidatus Avimonas merdigallinarum | reverse complement strand
AGGACTCGTCTCCTTTCTGGGAGTACATTGTGTTTGTGGTAAAACCATTGTACCAGAACGGCTGACGGGTCCTCAACTTTCATTTAACTTTACAGTTCGCGTTTATTTATAAGGGGGAAATCGCATGAAGGGAAAAAAGTTGTTGCGGACGGGGGTGCCGGCGGTCCTGGTATGCGCGGTTCTGGCGGCGTCCTTCTCCCTGTATCGCACACTGGCTGATAAGGGCCCGGAGGATATTCTGACTTCCTCCCTGCCGGAAGGGGAAAAAGCGCCTCAATCCACGGGGACGAATACCGGCAGCACTTCCCAAGCCAACAGCATCACCACAGCGGCCGATAGTCCTTTGATACTGGATGTTCCCTATGTGAGTCAGGAGGGACTCCTTCCCACCGGCTGTGAAACAGTGAGCGCCGTAATGCTGGTACAGCATTACGGCATGGACATTAATGTCCATGAATTCATCGACCGCTGCCTGAAATGCTCGGATTTCTGGTATGAGGACGGAATGCTGACCAACGTCTCGCCCACCGAAGCCTTTATCGGTGATCCCTATCAAGCCGACGGCCTGGGATGTTACGCGCCGGTCATGGTAGACGCCTTAAACGCTTTCTTTGAAGAAAAGGCGTATGCTTTCCGAGCGGTGAACACTACTGGCACTTCTTTGGAGGAACTATGCAGCCGGTATCTTGTCCAGGAAGACCCTGTGATGGTCTGGGCCAGCCGCCAGATGAACCCTTTCCGGGACGGGATGACCTGGAAGCTGAGCGGGAGAGAGGAAACGTTTTCCTGGCTCTCCAATGAGCACTGCCTGGTCCTGGTGGGATATGATGACGAGTCCTATTATTTCAATGACCCCGACCGCTCTGCCGGGCTGGTAAACTATGAGAAGGCCTTGGTGAACGAGCGTTTTCAGCAGCTGGGGATGCAGTCGGTCGTCCTGCAGAGCGCTTGACGGAAGGGCTGAAGCCTTCTCAGTCTGCCCTGCACGTCGACACTATGCCGCTCCCAGTGGGCGCCATCTTTTCCCGGATGTTTCCGGCATTTGGAAGCAAAAAGCCAGGGACGGTCCTCAGACCGTCCCTGGCTTTTTGCTGTGTTTTGCTGTGTTCAGTTAAGAGGCAAATCCGGCGTCCAAAAGCGCAATGGCATCTGTCCAGCGGGCTTCGTCCGTCGGCGCATCCATCACCACGGCAAACAGCGTCATTCCGTTGCGCTCAGCCGTAGCCACCAGGCAGTCCCCGGCCTCGCTGGTATAGCCGGTTTTCATTCCGGTAGCGCCGGCGTAATAATATGTATCTCCCTGCCGAAGCAAACGGTTGCTGTTTTTCCAGGTGACGTCCTCCCCGGTCTCAAAGACATCCCGAATAGAGCTTCGGGAAACAATGTCCCGGATTTCCGGCAAGCTGTACGCATAGCGGGAAATCGTCAGAATGTCCATGGGCGTTGTATAATGGTTGGCGTGATGGAAGCCGTCCGGGTTGGCAAAGTGGCTGGAAACCGCCCCAAGTTCCTGCGCTTTCCGGTTCATTTGGGCGCAGAATGCTTCCACGGCATCCGGAGCAGGAAGCGAGGGATCGCCGTAGAGCAGACGCCCGATCCCGGCAGCCAGGACATAGGCCGCATCGCCGCCCGAATCCAGGAGCATCGCATGCAGCAGGACGTCCCGCTTCATCTGCTGCCCCTGTTGTAAGTAAGCTGTGCTGGAGCCCTCCTGCACCAGAAGGATCTCCTCCCCTACGGTGAACACCGTATCCTCATCGCAGGTTTCCAGCGCAACAATTGCCGTCATCAGTTTGGTCAGGCTGGCGGGATAACAACGCTCGTCATAGCCGTAGCCGTAGATCACCCGGTTCTCGGTCGCATTGAACAGGATCGCATGCTCCGCCTGCGGAATGATCCCGGACCCCGGAATTTCCGGGTTCGAAGGCGGCTTCGGCGTCGTGGGAACTGACGGGACAGTGGTGGTCGTGGTCGAAGTCGTCTGCCGGACGGTGGTTGTGGTCGTTGTTGCGATGGTGTGGCCGGTCCCCTCTGTTGTCCCCTCCTGCGTTCCGGACGAGGAAGACACCGAAGTAGAGGAAGCGGAAGTCCCTCCTTCAGACCATCCCGGTATAGACGGCGAAGAAGAATCCGATTCCGCCTCCCCCGCCGTGCGGCTTCCCCACCAGAACAGGAATGCCAGGACAAAAAGCAGCACCGCCGCCACAGTCGCGACAGTCAGAATAAACCAGGGCCGGCGGTAAAGGGGAACCCCTTCCCAATTTTCTTCTCCGGCTTCGTCACATGCCTGTTCGCTCTGCCGCCCACCTGTGGGACCCACTTCAAAAACCTGCGTATCGGCTTCGAAAATCCGGGTGTCTTCTTCGTTATCGAACCTGGCCGGAACCAGCGGGACTTTTGCTTCACTGCCGGCATCTTCTTCCGGCGGTTCTTCCGCCGGAAGCGGAGCCTGCGAAAGGGAAGCGGAGTCCGTCCGCTTTTCCCCGCGGAGGAGATCGTCGACAGTGATTCCCAATATGTCCGCCAGGCCCGTCATCAAAGAAATGTCCGGGAGGCCGTCCCCCCGTTCCCATTTCGAGACTGCCTTGTTGGTTACGCCCAATTTATCCGCCAGCTCCTGCTGCGTCAAGTTCTGTTTCTTGCGCAGGGAAGCAATAAAATTCCCGATTTTCCGGTTATCCACTCAGTTCTTCCTCCCTTCTCGGCAGGGGAGCCGAAAAATCCGTCCCGCTGCCTTAAAAGCTAGTATAGAACATGGGGCAAAAAAGCGCAACCCACGTCTTCTAGACTCTACTCCACGCAGCGTAGACTGTCAAATGAAGCAGCCAAAGGCGGGCCGCCGCTCATCATGATGCATCAAAAGCAAAAAAGCCGGGGAACCGAATACCGCATGGACTGCGGCGATTCCGTTCCCCGGCATACTGAGGCAGAAATACGCTATTCTGTTTTGGCGGCAGGCCGGCCGATATCCTTACGGTAATGCGCGTCCTGGAAGCGGATCTTTTCCACCGCGTCATAGGCCTTGTCCAGCGCTTCGTCCAGCGTGGCCCCCAAGGCGGTTATCCCAAGGACCCGGCCTCCGTTGGTATAGAATTTCCCATTTTCGTATTTGGTGCCGGCATGATAGACAACGGCGTCGTTCCGCTGCCCCTCCGGATTCAGCCCGCTGATTGGCAGCCCCTTCTTAAAAGCCGCCGGATACCCGCCGGAAGCCATCACCACGCAGGCGCAGGCTTCGTCCGCCCATTCCAGCGTCAGCGTATCCAGCTTTTCTTCCCGGATCGCGCAGAGGATGTCGATGAGGTCCGTTTTCAGCCGGGGCAGCACCACCTGGGTTTCCGGATCCCCAAAACGGCAATTGTACTCGATGACCTTCGGCCCGTTCGGCGTGAGCATCAGCCCGAAAAAGAGGCAGCCCTTGAAGGGACGGCCTTCCTGGTTCATGGCGTCAATCGTCGGGCGGAAAATCTTTTCCATGCAGAACGCCGCCGCCTCTTCATCGTAATACGGATTGGGGCTGATCGTCCCCATCCCGCCGGTGTTGGGGCCCATGTCCCCGTCAAATGCCCGCTTGTGATCCTTGGCGGACACCATGGGGCAGATGGTCTTGCCATCGGTAAAGGCCAGCACCGAAACTTCCGGCCCGGTGAGGAATTCCTCCACCACTACCCGGCTGCCCGAAGCGCCGAAGATTTTATCCTCCATGATGCTTTTGACCGCGTCGCAGGCCTCCTCATACGTGTCGCAGAGGATCACGCCCTTCCCCAAAGCCAGGCCGTCCGCCTTGATCACGGCGGGATAGGTGTTCTGCGCCTTGATATAAGCCAGAGCCGCCTGCGGCTGGTCGAACACCTCATATCCCGCGGTAGGGATGCCGTATTTTTTCATCAGGTGCTTGGAAAACACCTTGCTTCCTTCCAGAATGGCGGCGTTCTTGCGCGGGCCGAAAGCGGCGATGCCTTCGGCCTCCAGCGCGTCCACCATCCCCGCTACCAGCGGATCGTCCGGGGCGACAAACACGAGATCGACCGCCAGCTTCTTCGCCAGGGCGACCATCCCATCCAGGTCGTCCGCCTTGACGTCAAAGCATTCCGCATCCCGGGAGATTCCCCCGTTTCCCGGCGCGCAGTACAGCTTGCCGCAGCGGGGGCTTTCCTTCAGCTTGCGGATAATCGCATGCTCGCGCCCGCCGCCGCCGACAACCAGAATATCCATTTTTTCCATACCCAACCCCGTTTCTCCGGCGGACGCCGGTACGATTAATGATGGAACAGCCGGATGCCTGTAAAGGCCATCGCCATGCCATATTTATTGCAGGTATCGATGACGTTATCGTCCCGGATGGAACCGCCCGGTTCCGCAATATAGCATACCCCCGAACGGTGGGCACGCTCGATATTGTCCCCAAACGGGAAAAACGCGTCGGATCCCAGGGCCACGCCGGTCAGCGTATCCAGCCATTCCCGCTTTTCTTCTATTGTAAGGGGCTCCGGCTTTACAGTAAAGAATTGCTCCCATACCCCGTCGGCCAGCACATCCATATAATCGTCGGAAATATACACATCAATGGTATTATCCCGATCGGGGCGGCGGATATCCGCACGGAACGGCAGGGAAAGCACACGCGGGTGCTGGCGGAGGTACCAGATATCCGCCTTGTTGCCCGCCAGGCGGGTGCAGTGGATCCGGCTCTGCTGTCCGGCGCCCACCCCAATGACCTGCCCGCCTTTGGCATAGCAGACCGAGTTGGACTGGGTATATTTGAGGGTGATCAGGGAAAGCACCAAATCCTGTTTCGCCGCGTCAGGGATGGTACGGCAGGCAGTCACCACATTTTCAAGCATCCGGTTGTCGATAGTCAGGTCATTGCGCCCCTGCTCGAAGGTTACGCCGAACACATCCTTATGCTCAACCGGCGCAGGAGTATAATCTGGGTCGATCCGCACGATGTTGTAGGTTCCCTTCCGCTTGCCTTTCAGGATCTGGAGCGCTTCGTCGGTATAGCCAGGGGCGATAATGCCGTCCGAAACCTCCCGCGCCAGCAGCGTGGCGGTTTCCTTATCGCACTCGTCGGAGAGCGCCACCCAATCACCATAGGAGGACATCCGATCCGCGCCGCGCGCGCGGGCATAGGCGCAGGCGATCGGGGACAGAGCCAGATCCTCCACGAAATAGATCTTTTTGAGCACGTCGGACAGCGGGATACCCAGCGCCGCCCCCGCGGGGCTGACGTGTTTGAAAGAAGCCGCTGCCGGCAGGCCGGTAGCCGCTTTCAGTTCCTTGACCAGCTGCCAGCTGTTGAACGCGTCCAGGAAGTTGATATATCCCGGCCGGCCGTTGAGCACCTCGATCGGCAGTTCGCCGCCGTCCTGCATAAAAATGCGGGAGGGCTTCTGATTCGGGTTGCACCCGTATTTGAGCATCAGTTCCTTTGCCATAGAAACCATCCTTTCCTCCATATGAAGCGCCGAATTCCCGGCCTTACCGATTTTTATTGACAATACGGGTCTCGATTTTCCCCGTCTGCAGGTCGATGTAGCGTGTAAAGAGGGAAACCTTGTTCTCCTTGTCCAGGCTGTCCCAGACTGCTGCGGTAAACGCGTCGATATCCCCTTCCAGCCGCACCTGCGCAGGTTCCCCGTCAAACGACGGAAGCGGGGAGCCATCCTCCTGATAGGTGTGGATAAAATGGCCCTGCCCCGCGAGGAGGGACTCATATTCATAAAAATACCTACGGACCGAAGCCGGGTTCCCGTCCGCAGATTTTACGATGGAGAGGCGGTAGCGGTCATGCTTCGGTTCCGCCAGCCCGGAAATGCGGGGGGTGAAATTCGGGCCGTCCGGTTCAAAGGTACGGGTGCGCAGGGCATCCTCAAAGGATTTGCCCTGTTCCATATACTCCACAATCGTATCGGTCTGATCCCCGTTGGTGACCACAGTGGCATCCCCCAGCACCCGCACCGGCGCGTAAATGATCAGGGAAGGATCGACCATTTTGCTTTCGTCAAAGGCTTTGGTCTTAATCCCGGCCCCCTCTTCCACAAAGACGCGGTTGCGGCTGTTTACGCTGCGGCCCATGATAAAATAGGCCATCACCAAGGATTTCCCGTCCCCGCTTTTGCCGAGGACAATCCCCCGTCCGGGATAGGACGTTGCCGATAATTCGTCTACAAGATTTCGCGTTTTCATAAAACGGATTCCTCCCCATTCTTTCCGGATTCTTCAGCGTCAATGACGGCCCGGTTCCCTTCCAGGCGGATTTTTCCCTGGCAGAAAAGCGAAACCGCCTTCGGCAGCAGCTCCCATTCCGCCTGGCGCATCACCCGGAGCTGGAGCGTCTCCGGCGTATCCTGCGGCTGGACGGAAACGGCCTTTTGCAGGATAATTGCGCCGCCGTCCGGGATTTCATTGACAAAGTGGACAGTGGCGCCGGTCACCTTCACCCCGTAGTCCAGGGCGGCCTGGTGCACCCGAAGGCCGTAAAACCCCTTCCCGCAGAAGGCCGGGATCAGGGAGGGATGGACATTCAAAATCCGGTTGGCATAGGCGTGCACAATCTCCTCCCCCAGAATGCAGAGGAAGCCGGCCAGCACCACCAGATCGGCCTCGCAGCGTTTCAACTCGGCCAGGAGCTCCGCGTCAAAGTCCGCGGAACGGGAGAATGCCCGGCGGTTTATCACCGTCCCGGGGACGCCGTGCCGCGCCGCCCTCTCCAGAGCATAGGCGTCGGGCGAAGAGGAGATGACGCGGACGATCCGGCCGCCCCGGATTTCTCCCGCGCTTTCCGCATCCAGCAGCGCCTGGAGGTTGGTTCCGCCCCCCGAAACAAGCACCACAATATTCAGCATAGCACCACGCCCTCGTCGCCTTGCGCCACCTCGCCGAGGAGCACCGCCTTCTCGCCCGAAGCCTTCAGTACGCGGAGCGCTTCGTCCGCTTTGTCGGCGGCCACCGCGATGCACAGGCCGGTCCCCATATTAAAGGTGTTGAACATATCGTGTTCCGAAATCCCGCCCGTCTTCTGGATCAAATCAAAGATCGGCAAGACCGGGACGTTCTTCTTCTCAATCACCGCCTGCATGCCGTCGGGAAGCATCCGCGGGATATTCTCATAATAGCCGCCGCCGGTAATGTGGGAGACGCCATGGATCCCCACCTCCTGGATGAGTTCCAATATCGGCTTCACGTAGATTTTCGTCGGGGCCAGCAGCGCCTCGCCCAGGGTGGAGCCAAGTTCGTCATAATAAACCGACAGAGTCTTTTCCGACACATCAAACACCTTGCGCACCAGCGAAAAGCCGTTGGAATGCACCCCGCTGGAGGCCACGCCGATCAGCGCGTCCCCTTCCCGGATCCGGTCGCAGTCGACAATTGCTTCCTTGTCGGCCAGCCCCACGCAGAAGCCGGCGAGATCGTACTCGTCCACCGGGTAGAATCCGGGCATTTCCGCCGTCTCCCCCCCGATCAGGGCGCAGCCGGCCTGGACGCAGCCTTCCGCTACGCCGGCCACAATCGACGCGATTTTCTCCGGGATATTCTTCCCGCAGGCGATATAGTCCAGGAAAAAGAGGGGCTGCGCACCGGAACAGGCAACGTCATTGGCGCACATAGCCACGCAGTCGATGCCGACCGTGTCGTGCTTGTCCATAAGAAACGCCAGCTTCAGCTTGGTCCCCACCCCGTCGGTCCCGGAAACCAGCACCGGGGTGCGGATACCGGTCAAATCCGGCTCAAACAGGCCGCCGAAACCGCCCAGGCCCGATATCACGCCGGGGATTGCCGTACGCGCCACATGGGATTTCATCAGTTCCACGGCCTTATAGCCCGCCGTAACGTCCACGCCGGCAGCGGCATAACTCGCGCTTGCGCTTTTTTTATTTTCCATACACTATAACACTCGCCTTTCTTTTGTCCTGCTCTTCCCTGATCTTTTCTGCTCACAGTTCACCCACGCCGGGTGCGCTCACAGTGCATAGAGGCTGAAAAGTGTATTGGTATATACCTTTACACCACCCGAACAGCTTACTCTTTCCCCGTCCAGCAATAAGTGCACACCATATCCGGGTCAATCCCAATGGAAGCGAGCATGCCTTCCAGCGTCTGGAAGCGGAGGGTGGTCATCCGCATGCGCCTGCGGATGCCTTCCACCATGCGCTCATACCGCCCGCTGCGTGCGTCGCAGTACTCTTCCAGATAACGGAAGCCCTCGTCCCCTTCGATCTCCTGGATAACCGAGCGGGAAATCAAATCCATATCCGAAGTGGAGCGGGAAAAGTTCAGATATTTGCAGCCGAATAGAATCGGCGGGCAGGCGGGGCGGATATGGACTTCCTTCGCCCCGCTGTCATACAGGAAATCCACCGTTTCCCGCATCTGGGTCCCCCGGACCACCGAATCGTCGATGAACAGCAACCGCTTATCCCGAATCAGCGGCTCCACCGGGATCAGCTTCATATGGGCGACCTGATTACGGATCGACTGGTTCTGCGGCATAAAGCTGCGCGGCCAGGTGGGAGTGTATTTAATAAACGGCCTTGCGAACGGGATTCCCGATTCGTTGGCGTAGCCGATGGCATGGGCCGTCCCCGAATCCGGGACGCCCGCCACGAAATCCGCGTCGATGTCCGGATCGTTCTTCGCCAAAATCCGGCCGCAGTCGTACCGCATCTGCTCTACGTTGACGCCTTCGTAGGAGGAAGTGGGATAGCCGAAATAGGTCCACAGGAAAGCGCAGATCTTCATCTTCTTCCCCGGCGGAACCAGCACCCGATACCCGTCGCAGGTCACGAAATCGATTTCCCCCGCGCCGAGGCTGTGCTCATCCTTATATCCCAGGTTCAAATAGGCGAACGATTCGAAGGAAACGCAGCGCGCCCCTTCCTTTTTCCCGATAATCAGCGGGGTCCGCCCCATGCGATCCCGGGCGGCATACATGCCGTCCCTGGTCAGAAGGAGGATGGTCATGGATCCGTCAATCTGCTCCTGCGCATACTGAAGCCCTTCGATAATCGAACCCTTTTGGTTTATCAGGCTGGCAGTCAGTTCGGTCGCATTGACCTCCCCGCCGCTCATCTCCAGGAAATGGGAGGCGCCGTTGGCAAAGATCTGCTTCACCAGTTCCTCCATGTTATTGATCCGCCCCACGGTGGTGATGGCGTAATTGCCCAGATGCGAACGGACCATCAGCGGCTGCGGATCGGTATCGCTGATGCAGCCGATCCCCATCGTCCCTTCCATTTCGCCCACGTCCCGTTCAAACTTGGTGCGGAAAGGGGAATTTTCAATATTGTGGATCGCCCGCTGAAACCCTTTCTCCGTACTATATACCGCCATTCCCCCGCGCCGGGTGCCCAAATGGGAATGGTAATCCACCCCGAAAAAGAGATCCGTCACACAGCTGTCGCCGGATACTACGCCGAATAAGCCGCCCATGCTTCCTCCTTAATCTTCTGCGGCGGCCGAACGCCAAAGGCGCCCGGCCCGCCGGAAACCAATCACTCTCACAATACTGGGGAAATTATTCCCCCATCAAACGGCGCATCATTTCCTGATAAGCTTCCACTTCCCCGCCCATATTCCGGCGGAAACGGTCTTTATCCAGCTTTTCGTGGGTATGCACATCCCAGAAGCGGCAGGTATCCGGGGAAATTTCGTCCGCCAGGACGATGGTGCCGTCCGCCGTTTTGCCGAATTCCAGCTTGAAGTCCACCAGTTCAACATCCAGCTTGAGGAAGTAGGCTTTCAGGAAGTCGTTGACATGAAACGCGTACTTTGCGATGGTGTCCATTTCCTCTCTGGTCGCCAGCCCCAGCGCCAGGACATGATATTCGTTGATCATCGGATCGCCGAGATCATCGTTTTTGTAGCTGAACTCCAAAGAGGGCTGCTTGAGGGGCGTCCCCTCCGCCACGCCGAAGCGCTTGGAGAACGAGCCGGCGGCGATGTTTCGGATAATGACCTCCAGCGGAACAATCGAGACTTTTTTTACCAGGGTTTCCCTCTCGGAAAGTTCCTTCACAAAATGGGTCGGCACGCCGTCCTTTTCCAGAAGCTGCATCAGGAAATTGCTCATGCGGTTGTTCACGACACCTTTCCCCAGAATCGTCCCTTTTTTCTCGCCGTTGAAAGCCGTGGCATCGTCTTTATAATCCACAATCAGCAATTCTGGGGAGTCGGTGGCGAATACTTTTTTAGCCTTTCCTTCATAAAGCTGTTCCCGTTTTTCCATCGTTGTTTCCTCCTGCTTTTTATTTCCAAACCATTTGAATATGCCGATATCAGCCGTTCAGTTCCACCGACAGCCTGCGGTCCTTTTCCAAAACGCCGGCTTCCATCTCCCGCTTCATCGTCTTGAGCTGCGCCTGAAGCGACGGATCGTTCACCGCGAGGATCTGCGCCGCCAGGATCGCCGCGTTTTCCGCCCCGTCGATAGCCACGGTAGCCACCGGGATGCCGGAAGGCATCTGCACGGTGGAGAGCAGCGAATCCAGCCCGTCGAGCGTCGACGATTTTACCGGGATGCCGATCACCGGCAGGATCGTATGGGCTGCAATCACCCCGGCCAGGTGGGCGGCTTTCCCCGCCGCGGCAATAATCACGCCAAACCCGTTGGCCGCTGCGTTCCACGCGAAATCCATCGCAGCCGCCGGCGTACGATGGGCGGACATCACATGTGCCTCCACCGGGATGCCGAAGGCTTTCAGCCTATTAATCGCTTTGGATACAACCGGCAGATCGCTGTCGCTTCCCATAATAACAGCCACTTTTTTCTTCCCGTTTTCCAATGTTTCCAATCCCCTTTCCGAATGTTTGCAAATGAAACAGGCTGCGGATGCAAAGACCCCGCAGCCTGCAATTTTACCCTTGTTTTTTACGTGCAGAAAGCCCGCAGGCGCAACATTTGCGCATTTTGCCGCTATCGATGCCAAGCACAGGCCTGTTCATATCAAACGACCACATCGCGTAGCCTCCTGTCAAAAGATAGTTTTATTGTATTGCAAACGTTTCCCTTTTGCAAGGGGATTTCCGATTTTTGTAGAGTTATGTCGGGCAAAATAAACGCAAGCACAATATTTTGTATAGAATGTGCTTGATTTTGCCAAAGCCCACGATATAAGCAATTTTTCTAAAATTTCCCGTTTCAAACGATACCATAAAAAACGGGCGCATGGAAACCATGCGCCCGTTTTTCTCGGTGTTCCTATCCGATTAATACATGCCGTCCATGCCGCCGGCCGGAGCCGCCGGAGCCGGGGCCGGCTCCTTCTTGTCGGCAACCAGCGATTCGGTGGTCAGCACCATCGCCGCAACCGACGCAGCATTCTGCAGCGCGGAACGGGTCACCTTGGTCGGGTCGACAATGCCGGCCGCGATCATATCGCCGTATTCGTCCTTGGCAAAGTCATAGCCGTAGCCGACTTTCCCGGAGGTGCGGATCTTGTCGATGATGACGCTGCCTTCCATGCCGGCGTTCAGGGCGATCTGGCGGATCGGCTCCTCCAGCGCTTTCTCCACAATCTTCACGCCGGTCTTCTCATCGCCCTCTGTGCTGTTCAGCAGGCCGCCCAGCTTCTCGGAAGCGTTGATGAGCGCCACGCCGCCGCCGGCGACAATCCCTTCTTCCACAGCCGCCTTGGTCGCGGACAGCGCGTCCTCGATGCGGAGCTTCTTCTCCTTCATCTCCACTTCGGTAGCCGCGCCGACCTTGATGACGGCCACGCCGCCGGACAGCTTTGCCAGCCGCTCCTGCAGCTTCTCGCGGTCGAAGTCGGAGGTGGTGTTTTCGATCTGGTTGCGGATCTGAGCGATGCGGTTCTTAATCTCGTTCGAATCGCCCGCGCCGTCCACAATGATGGTGTTTTCCTTCTGGATCTTCACCTGACGGGCACGGCCCAGCTGCTGTATGGTGGTTTCTTTCAGCTCCAGGCCCAGTTCTTCCGAGATAACCTGGCCGCCGGTCAGGATAGCGATATCCTGCAGCATCTCCTTGCGGCGATCGCCGAACCCAGGCGCCTTGACCGCCACGCAGGTAAAGGTGCCGCGCAGCTTGTTCACAATCAGGGTGGACAGCGCTTCGCCCTCTACATCCTCCGCGATGATAACCAGCTTCTTGCCGGCCTGCAGAATCTGCTCGAGCAGCGGCAGGATATCCTGGATATTCGAGATCTTCTTATCGGTAATCAGGAGATACGCGTCGTCGATGACCGCTTCCATCTTCTCGGTATCGGTCACCATGTACGGGGTGATGTAGCCGCGGTCGAACTGCATGCCTTCCACCACTTCGGAGTAGGTTTCCGCCGTCTTGGATTCTTCGACGGTGATGACGCCGTCCGCCGTCACCTTTTCCATCGCTTCGGCCACCAGGTCGCCGATCGTCGAATCGCCGGCCGAGACCGTCGCCACACGGGCGATGTCCGCCGAGCCGCTGACCTTCTTGGAGTTGGCGATAACGCCTTCCACCACCGCGTCCACGGCCTTTTCAATCCCGCGCTTGACACCCATCGGGTTCGCGCCGGCGGCCACGTTCTTCATCCCTTCGCGGATGAGGGCCTGCGCCAGCAGGGTCGCCGTCGTGGTGCCGTCGCCGGCCACGTCGTTTGTCTTGGTGGAGACTTCCTTCACCAGCTGCGCACCCATGTTTTCAAAGGCGTCGTCCAGTTCGATTTCCTTTGCAATGGTCACGCCGTCATTGGTGATAAGCGGAGCGCCGAACTTCTTGTCCAGCACCACGTTGCGGCCGCGCGGCCCCAGGGTGATTTTTACGGTATTCGCCAGCTGGTCGACACCGGACTGGAGCGCCTTGCGCGCTTCCTCGCCGAAAAGAATCTGTTTAGCCATGGAAAATTCCTCCTGTTTCCTTCGTATTATAAAAATTTAAGATTTGTCGACTTTAAAACCGATTACCCTTCCACAATCGCAAGGATATCGTTCTGGCGGACGATGGTGTACTCCTCACCGTCCACCTTGACTTCCGTACCGGAATATTTGCTGGTCAGCACCTTGTCGCCGACCTTGACGTACATGGTGACCTCTTTCCCTTCCACATTGCCGCCAGGTCCTACGGCCACGACCTCGGCTACCTGCGGCTTCTCTTTCGCCGAACCAGCCAGGATAATCCCGCTCTTGGTAGTTTCCTCCGCTTCAACCATTTTGATGACCACACGGTCGGCCAGCGGCTTAATAGACATTGCCATTGAAAATTCCTCCCTAAACGACGTATTGTTAATTTTAGCACTCAAAACTTCCGAGTGCTAATCTGTTTACTATTGTAGTCGGATTGCTGGAAAAATCAAGAGGGAAAAGAAAACTTCACAATTTTTTTACAATCTTTTCCCGCCCGATTCCGTCCGCCCCCATTCGCCCCTTCGCCCCGCTGTTCCTGCGGCTCAAAGGCGAAGCCGGCAGGGCGTTCGTGCGGCAATAAGCAAAGGCCCTCCGGCTTTTCGTCGGAAGGGCCTTTGCGGTAAATTCTTCGGATTCCGTTGCACCGTATACAGCCGGCGGATCGGCCGAGGCAAGGCAGCTACCGGCCATTCCGGATTCGCGGCAGGCTTCCTTGCGGCATTTGTCGAGCAGCTTCCGCTGCACTGCCGGGCCCGCCGGATTTCCCTCCGGAACCGGATGCTATTCCTTTGGGCCAAGCTTTCCGGCGATCATCCGGGCGCATTTATACACATCCCCGCCCCCCATGGTAAGGACGAGATCGCCCTCCTGCGCATGGGACGCCACATAAGCGGCAATTTCCGGGAAGGTCGGGAGATACAGCGCGCCGGGGATTTTCTCGGTGATCTGCCGGGAGGATACCCCCCAGGTGTTTTCTTCCCGCGAGCCCATGATGTCGCTCACAATCACATGATCGGCCGCGGACAGGGATTGGACGAACCCGTCCAGGTGCCGGGCCGTCCGGGAAAAGGTGAAGGGCTGGAAGACCGCCCAGACTTCCCGATGCCCCATCCCCTTGGCCGCGCCGAGGGTCGCCGCGATTTCGGTGGGATGGTGGGCGTAGTCGTCCGCGATGGTAACCCCCCCGAAGGTCCCCAAAAACTCAAACCGCCGGCCCGCGCCGCGGAAGGAGCGCAGGCCGTCCGCAATCTGCTCGGCGCTCGCGCCGCAGAGATGCGCGGCGGCGGCCGCCGCCATCGAGTTGGAAATATTATGCGCGCCGGGCACGCCGAGCTTCAGGGAGGCGAAAAACTCCCCGTTATGGTACAAATCGTACGCGCCGTAGGAGCCGTCCTCCAGCCGGCAGTTGCGGGCGGACCAGGCCAGCCCCGTGCCGGTGCCGTACCAGATTAGCTTTTCTTTTGGGATCCCTTCGGCCGCCTTCCGGGCGTTCGCGTCGTCGTGGTTGACAATCACCGCCCGGCTCGCCAATCCCGCAAAGGTATGGAAGGAAGCGATTACATTTTCCAGGGTGCCGAAATAATCCAGATGATCGGCGTCTACATTGAGGATCACCGAAACTGCCGGGGTCATTGAAAGGTAATGATCCTGGAACTCACAGGCTTCGCAGACAAAGGTATCGCTGCTGCCGGCGCGCCCATTGGCATGGATGAGGGGCAGACGGCCGCCGATAAAGACCGTCGGATCCTGCCCGGCCTGCAAAAGGATCTGTGCGAGCATGGAAGTGGTGGTGGTCTTCCCATGGGTACCCGCCACCCCCACGGCGTTTTTATAATGCCGGCTGATGAGCCCCAGCAGCTTCCCCCGTTCAATCAACGGGATCCCCCGCCGCCGTGCCTCCTCCAGTTCCGGATTCTGCGGGTTGACCGCCGAGGTGTACACCACCAGCTCCGCGTCGCCGATATTTTCCGCCCCCTGATGCATCGCTACCGGGATCCCCAGCCCCGTCATCCTGTCCACATTGTCCGAGGGGTTCACATCCGAGCCGGTGATCCGGTATCCCCGGGTATGGAGGATTTCCGCCAGCGGGCTCATCCCCGATCCGCCGATCCCCACAAAATGCACCCGTTTTACCGAGCGCAGGATTTCCTGCAATTCCTCATCGGTACGTACCGTTGTCTCCATAAATCGCGCCCAACCCTTTCCGTTATCCCGCTGTGCGCACGGCTTCCCCGGCGCAGCGTCCTATTTATTATATTACCATCCGGCTGGAAAATAAACAACTTTTCAAAAACATCTCTTTCGCATAATGTACCCTTCCCCCTGGACGCCGCCCGGCAGGGAATCACGGCAGCGCGGCTCCCTCCGCCTGCGCCGCCCCCTGACTAAGGAAATAGCCGAGCCCGCTGTACCGCAGGGTTTTTCGGTTGTTCTCCACCATCTGCTCCACCGTCGCCCGGCTTCCCACGATAATCAGCAGGGATTTGGCCCTGGTCACCGCCGTATACAGCAGGTTCCGATAGCAGAGCATCGGCGGGAGACGGTGCAGGGGAAGGATCACCGCGTCGAACTCGCTCCCCTGGCTCTTATGCACGGTGACGGCATAGGCCAGCTCCAGATCCTGCGCTTCCTGCCTGGTATAAACGGCAACGCGGTCGTCATACCGCACGCTGAGGGTGGCCTCCCGGGTATCGATATCCTCCAGCACGCCGATATCCCCGTTGAACACCCCCTGGCCCATTTCCCCGTCGTCCCGCGTCCAGCCGATGTCGTAATTGTTCCGGACGTGCATCACCTTGTCGCCCACCCGCAGGAGGGTCCCCTCCACCGTCAGTTCCCTGCGCTCCTCCGATTCCGGGTTGAGCAGGGCCTGCAGGCGGCGGTTGAGTTCCCGCGTCCCCAGTTCCCCTTTCCGGCCGGGGCAGAGCACCTGGATACCGTTGAACGCCGTGTACCCGTAGCTTCCGGGCAGCCGGTAGCTGCACAGGTCGAGCACCGTCTGGGTCACGCCCTGCGCGCTGTTTTGCGGAAGGAAGAAAAAGTCCCCGTCCCGGAAGGCCATCTCAGGCATCTGCCCGGCGACGATCCGGTGGGCATTGGAGACGATATGGCTGGCCATCGCCTGGCGGAACACTTCGGTCAGCTGCACCACCGGCAGCACGCCGCTCTCAATCAGGTCGTGCAGGATGCAGCCCGGCCCCACCGCCGGGAGCTGATCGGTGTCCCCCACCAGGATGAGACGGCAGCCGGTCTTCATGGCGCGCAGCAGGCTTTCAAACAGCAGCACGTCCACCATGGAAAGCTCGTCCACCACCACCGCATCGGCGTCCAGCGGGTTCTTTTCGTTTCGGCCGAAGGCGGGGGTCTCCTCATCCTCCCACTGCACCTCCAGCAGCCGGTGGAGGGTTTTCGCCTCCCGCCCGGTCAATTCGGCGATCCGTTTGGCGGCCCGTCCGGTCGGCGCGGCGATCGCCACCGTCTCCCCTATCTGCTCCAAAATGGCGATGATCGCTTCGAGTGTCGTGGTCTTGCCGGTGCCGGGGCCGCCGGTCAGGATCAGCGCCCCTTTCTGCACCGCCTCCACAATCGCCCGCCGCTGCTGGGCAGCGTAGGTGATGCCGCCCTGCCGTTCAATGCGGTCGATACTCTCCTCAATATGGCGGTTCGGCAGGGGCGGGAACCCGGCAATGAGACGGATCCGGGCGGCGCAGTATTTCTCCGCCCGGTGCAGGTGATTGAGAAAGATAAAGCGGCGGCCGCCAAAGGTCTCCTCCTTGACGGTAAAAGAGGAAAGCATGCTTTCCAGCACCTCCGCCACCCGGTCGGGCTCCACCCCGAGCAGGCCGACCGCGGTTTCGCATAGCTTGTCGGCCGGCAGGCAGGTGTGGCCGTTATTCAGGTTATGCCGCAGGATGTAAACCAGCCCGGCTTCCACCCGATTCGGGTCGTCCGCCGGGCGGTCCATTCCCATGCAGATCCGATCAGCCCGCTCAAACCCGATATACAAACCCGACGTACACAGCAGATAGGGGTTCTGCCGGATCCGTTCCACCGTCGAGGCGCCCCATTTTTTCCAGCAGCGCAGGGCTTCCCCCGGCGTCAGCCCATAGCCCGAAAAGGCGAGCAGCACCTCCCGCAGGCCGAACTGGGCGGCGTATTCCTCCGCGATTTTCTGTGCCTTTGCGGGCGAGATCCCCTTGATTTCGGTCAGGCGCTCCGGCTCTTTTTCCAGAACCTCCAGCGCGTGGCTTCCAAACCTTTCCACAATGCGGATGGCGGTCGCCTGCCCAACCCCCTTGACCGCACCGGAAGAAAGATAGCGCAAAATCGCGTCCTCCTCCGTCGGGAGGTGGCGTTCGCAGTATTCCGCCCGGAACTGTATCCCAAAGCTGGGGTGTTCCACCCACCCGCCCAGCAGGCGGAGGGTTTCCCCCACGCCGACCATCGGCAGCACCCCTACCACCTTATGGAGTTCCTGCCCGTCGTCCAGCTCGATAACCGTCCAGCCGTTGTCCTCGTTGCGGAAGACGATCCGTTCCACACTGCCGATTAGCTGCTCCAGCTGTTTCCCTTCTATATCCATCGTCCGAACCCTTTGCTTTCTCCCGTACTGGCGGCGCCGAAATCCCCCTGCTGGGCAGCCGCCTGTCCTTCCCTCGCGGCAACGGCCGGCGGCCGGACGCGGCGGAAGCTTTTGGTTTATTATACCGCACGTGCCGCGTCACTGTAAACGGGGTTCGAACATTTTTTCGAGTTCCGCAGATTTTTCGAGCCGCACTGCCGGATATTCCAGGCAGATCCGCTCGGCAAGCGCCCGGGTTTCCTCGTCCATTCCCGTATCCAGGAGGAGGATCCCGCCGGGCGCTTCCTCCGTCCACCGCGTCTGCGCCACCACGGAGCGGATGCGGTATTCCACGTCGTCGCAGTGGCCGCCCAAGGGCAGCACCAGAAGGCCGGGATGCGGGACGGACGGCCTCATAATCCGCATGGCGGCACGGCGTATCAGCTCCATACAGCCATACAGCGCCAACAAAAGCACCAGAACCAGCATCACGGTTTCACCCATACCCATCATCCTTTCTGCTTTGCCCCATATTCCTTCCCGCATGCCGGCAGGAAAGCACGGCAAGACGCCGCCTGCCTGTTCACGAAAAATACGCGCCCGCCTCGTACCCTCCCGGCATTTTCCGTGCGTGTTCCATCCTATGCCGGAATGCCGCTTCGGGTGCAGATCAAGGGAATGGGCGATCCATGGCTGCCTGCTCCTTGACCTTCGGGGAGGGATGCGGCATACATAATGGCGGGAAGCCATCAGGCGAGAGAAGAAGTACCACGCAATAAAAAGCGGGAGTCTGCATTCTTCTGGCCACGTTGCTGTTCGGCAAGCAGATTGCTTCCTACGCCCCAGAAATGGACAAGGCGATCCCCGGGGACCATGCCGTCCTTCGCTTTCCCGGAGAAAGCATTCTCTGCTGGACTGGAATAGTCGTCATTAGCAGCCGTCTGTAAGGACGGGGAAACAACCCCGCCGGAGGATTTTGGGGAAGGGATAGGGCGGCGTTCGGAGTACCGGACGGCGCTCCAGAAATCGGTCGACAGTCGGCATTAGTTAGCCCACGCACAGAAAGAGGATTTCACCGCAGTCCCGCGGGAAGAAGTGTCCCCTTCAGCCGCCGGTGAAATAAGAGACGGGGACGGCGAAAGCGGGATACATACTATAACTCCCCGATAGAGATAAAGCAGCGTCCTGTGGCATTAAGCCACAGGACGCTGCTTTAAACGGTTGCCATCTGTTTTCCTACCGCTGGGAAGACATTTTCAGTCAGGCCGGCGCCGCTTATGAGCCACCCCGGCAGGGCCACAGGCACAGAGCGCCGCTGCCGCCTGTATTCGGCGTTATTTCCGGCGGGCGGTACAGCCATGTCCGGTGCAGCCGTGCAGCCACGCCGGGTTCAGGCGCCGCGGACCTTATGCATCTCCAGCTGCGCCATGACCAGGCCGTAATAAATCCCCTTTTTCCGCATCAGCTCGTTATGGGTGCCGACTTCGGCAATGCGATGCTTGTCGATCACCACAATCCTGTCCGCCTCACGCAAAGTGGAAAGGCGGTGCGCAATCGCAAAGGTGGTGCGCCCATGGGTCAGCCGGCCAAGCGCTTCCTGGATCTGGTACTCGGTTTCGGTATCCAGCGAACTGGTCGCCTCGTCCAGGATGAGAAGCCGCGGGTTGTGCAGGATCGCCCGCGCAATGGCCACCCGCTGCCGTTCACCCCCCGACAGGGTATATCCCCGCTCCCCCACATAGGTATCGTACCCGTCGGGCAGTTTGGTGATAAACTCATGGGCGTTCGCCATTTTTGCCGCCTGGATGACCTCCCTTGCCGGCGCGTCCGGCCGAGCAAAGCGGATATTGTCAAACACAGTGCCGGAGAAAAGGAATGTTTCCTGCAAAACCACGCCGCTCTGGCGGTGAAGGCAGCCCTGGGATAATTGCGGAAGCGGGACGCCGTCCACCCGGATTTCGCCGTCGTCTACCTCATACAGCCGCATCAGCAGGTTGATAAAGGTGGACTTCCCCGCCCCGGAGGGGCCCACCAGCCCGATCATCTCCCCCGGTCGGACGGTCAGGCTGATATGATCCAGCACCGGTTCATACGATTTATAGCCGAAGGTCACATTGTCAAAGGTAACCTGCCCTTCCAGTTCTTTATCCACGGCGCCGTCCGCTTCCGCCAGCTGTTCGTCCTCGTCCAGGATATCGTAAATCCGTTCCAGCGCCGTATTCAGGCGCATCAGCATGCGGGGCAGGCGGCTGACGAACTGCAGCGGCCCGTACAGCATGTTGGTGTATGCCAGGAACTGCACCAGCTCCCCGGGAGTCATCTGCCCCCGCAGCACATCGCCGCCGCCGAAATAAATCACCAACAGGGTGCCCGAGGTCAGGAAAAGCGTCACCGCCGCGTACAGCGTCGCCCAGAACACCTCGTTCCGGCGGGTGATCTTCATTAGCCGGTCGGTATATTCCTTAAACCGCGCGCTTTCCCGTTCCTCCTGCCCGAAGGATTTGACGACCCGGATGCCGGAAATCACATCCTGCAGGCGGTCGTTGACCTTGTCCTCCATCCGCCAGCGCTGCCTCCACAAACGGTGCTCATATTTCCGGAAAAGGCGGACCATCACCATGCCGACCGGTGCAAAGGCCAGGCCGAGCAGGGCGAGCTTCCAATTCATCACAAACATGGCGATCAACGCGCCGAACATAATAAAAATCTGGCTGAACATCTCGGCAAACGCCTGCTCCATGAACTCCCGCACACGGGAGGCATCCTCCACTACCCGGTTCATGAGCTCGCCCGACTGCCGGGAATTGATGAAAGACATGGAAAGCCCGTTGATCTTATAAAATGTCCGCGCGCGCAGATCCCGGCTGATCCGGGTACCCAGGCTGTTGCTCCACAGGGCGTTGGTAATCCACAGTCCGAGGGAAACCAGCACCAGCACGAGCGTTATCCCAAAGAACGCCCCCACATCGGCCAGCGTCCCCTCGGCGGGGACCAGCACCTCGTCGATAAAACGGCGCTGCACATACTGCTGAAATACGCTGATCCCCGACATCACCGCCATGATGACGGTCAGCGTCAGCAGCGGCAAGGTGTACCGGCTGCAAAGATCCCAGAAGCGGCGGAAGGTCCTTCCCCTCCCGCCGGAGCAGCGGGGGCAGAGGCTGGTGCCGGGGAGGACCCGCCCGCAGCGGGGGCAGATCTTCTCCCTCTCCCGGCTTTCCACCAACCGGTGCTCCCCCTGGCAAAAAAGGGAAGCGCCCCGGGCCACATAGGAAATCCGGATGATATGGCGCATGCTGAACCGGCAGAGATAGGTATCCTCCCCCTCCCTGCGGGCGGCCAGCACGCCGCTGTCTACCTGCGGCGTGCACAGGATCTGATCGAACCGGCTCAGTTCTGCCTGATGCTTAATCGCCCCGCCCTTGAGGATAAACAGCGTGTCTTCGGTGACGGCTATCCAGCCGTCTGTGCACATGCCGCCGTCGTCGTCCAGGTCATACGGCACGCAGTACAGCAGCGGCTTCCCCTTTCGCAGCGGCTTTATCAGCCCGGCCACTTCGTCCGGGAGGGTAAAACAGAGATTCATGGTTGCACCGCCTTTCCACGGCAGAATCGTTGCGTTATTTGCATGAGCCGCCGCATTTCTCAGATAAACAGGTCGAGCATTTTGATTTCCTTGGCGGACAGCTTATACAAGTCCGGAATCTCAAAGCGGTTGCCGTCGATATCGTTCACCAGATACCGGTTGGGGCCGATAGCATATACGTTGCCGCCCCCCGCCATGCGTACGGTAAAGCGGCAGGCGCCGCGGTCGGTGGTCACATCCCAATAAGCATACCCGTATTCTTCCTTGACGCTGTGCACCTTTTGGATTTTGGGGGTGAAATACCGCAGAGCCATCTGCTCCTCCAGCATGGCGCGCATCTCTGCCGGGAGGTCGTTCAAATCCTCCACCAGCCCGATTTCCCGGCCGTCCGCCTCCGGCTCCCGGATGGAGATAAAATGCGTGGGATCGGAAAACGGGAAACAGCGGTGGACCGATATCCGGGGATACGTCCTGACCTCCCCGTCCGGATTGGTATACTCCATGCGGACAAACCCGCCTTCCGTCCGGAAAAAGGCGGTGTTTTCCGCGGTGATCGTCCGAATGGCAATCAGTTCCTCAACCGCCTTCTTTTCCTGCTGCAGAATGTCCGGTTCCGTGTCCGGCCGGTCTCTCATCGGATTTCTCTGTTCGGTCATATAACGCCCTGTCCTTTCCGGTATACCGATAAAATTCTTGTGGAATTGCCGCCCCGCCATATAGAGCCCGGCCCATTTCAAAAGGCGGCCTGCGCCGCTTCCTATTCAATCCCCCGCATTGCGAGCGCTTTGGACTGAAGCTGGAGCAGCTTATAATACACGCCGCGCCGCTTCACCAATTCCTCGTGCGTCCCGCTTTCCACCAGCCGGCCGTTATCCAGCACGATCAGCCGGTCGGCCCCCCGCAGGGTGGACAGGCGGTGGGCAATGGAGATGGTGGTGCGGCCCTGAATCAGCTTCTCCAGGGAATCCTGGATCGCCCGTTCCGTTTCGGTATCCACCGACGCCGTCGCCTCGTCCAGCACCAGGATTTTGGGATCCGCAAGGATGGCGCGGGCAATGGACAGCCGCTGCCGCTCGCCGCCGGAGAGTTCCCTCCCACCGGAGCCGATTACGGTGTCGTACCCGTCCGGCAGGCGGCAGATAAAACCGTGGGCGCTCGCCGCGACCGCCGCCCGGACGATCTCCTCCCGGGTAGCGTCCGGCCGGGAATAGGCGATATTCTCCGCCACCGTGCCCATGAAGATATACGTTTCCTGGCTGACCATCGCCACCGCGCCGCGCAGTGATGAAAAGGAAATATCCTTTACATTATGGCCATCCAGCAGCACTGCGCCGTCGTCCGGATCATACAGACGGGAAATCAGGTTGACCAGGGTGGATTTTCCCGCCCCGGATTTTCCCACAATTCCCAGCATTTCTCCCGCGTGGATATGGAAATTAATGTCTTTGAGCACCGGTTTATTCGGCTCATAGCTGAAGCTGACGTTCTGAAATTCCACCTCGCCGCCGATATCCAGCTGTAAAGGGGATTCCTTTTCCACAATTTCCGGGCGGGAATCCACGATTTCGAACACCCGCTGGGCGGCATTCATGCTGCTCGCCCACTGACGGAACACATTCGAAAAAAATTCCAGCGGCCCCTGCAGCATGGTCAGGTAACTCACAAAGGTGAGCAGTTCGCCATAAGTAAAATTCCCCGGGGAATGAAGCAGGATGAGCGCCCCGACACTCCACACCAGGAGGTTCGGGATATCCCGGGTCAGGGAATAGGCAATATCGTATTGGTTCCCGTAGCGGACAAGCCGCATCTCAGCGGCGCGGACCCGCTCGTTCACCTTGTCAAAGCGCTTGTTTTCGTTCTTTTCCTGCCCGAACGCCTTGACCACCCGCGCGCCGACGATATCGTCGTTGAGCAGGGAATACATCGACCGGACCATCCGGGCGCGGCGCCCATTGGCATGCCAGTACCGCGGCCCCACTACATAGCAGACGATGAACGCCGGCGGCAGCATCACGACGGCAACCAACGCCAGCTTCCAGTTCATCGAAAACATCACCCCAATAGAAAATACGAGGGTGACGATATTAAACAGGAAATACGGCAGCCCGTCGATAAAAAAGCCCATGACCTCGTTGGCGTCGCCGTTCACCCGCTGCATCAGGGAGCCGGTCTGCCGGCGGGTAAAAAAGCCGACCGACAGATCCTTAAGCGAATCAAATACCCGCTGCTTCAGCTTGCAGACGATGTCCGGGACCATATATGCGGTCATACGCCCATGGATAATCCCGGTAACCTGACGGATCACATGCACGCCGGCCATGGCGAGGGTGAGCAGCAAAAGCAGCAGCATCGCGTTGCCCGGGATACCGAGCTTTTCCGCCAGTTCCCCTCCGCCGCCGAGCACCTGGTCGTACAGCACCGATCCGCTCAGGTACGGCCAGACCGCATTCGCCAGCCCCGAAACCGTGACCGCAGTCAGCATTACGATGACCCGCAGCTTATAATTTCTAAAATACTGCAGGATCCGCAGGAAAACCGTCCGTTTTTCCATACAGCGCGGGCAGACGGCCCGGCCGCGTTCCGGGTAAGGCGCCCCGCATTTGGGGCAGTACTCCTCTTCGGAGCTTTCCGCTTCCCGGAGCGGCTCACCATGGAGCAGGGCGTTCAAATCCCCGCAGAACCGCTGCATCGCCCGCATTTTCGTGCCAGAGAACCGACAGAGCCAGGTTTCCTCCCCGTCCACATCCAGCGTCAGCAGCCCGCCGACCACCTGGTTCAGGATTTGCGGCCTGTCCAGGCGGGAGAGAGGGTAATCGTACAGTTCCGCAATCCCCTCAGCCCGCCGTCGCTTGAACGGAACGGCCCCCGCATACGTCATCTCCCCGCTTTGATCCGAGACGGCGAAAAGGAGCCGCTCGCTGGTCAGGAAAAGATAGATATTCTGCAGCCCGCCGTCGCGATTCATGTCCGCCACGCAAAGCGAACAGATATCGTCGGTATGTACGCCCCGCTCCTCCAGCGCCCTGCGCACCGAATGGGGCACCGGCTTCCACAGTGTGTTTTTCATGCTTTCTCCCTTCTGAACGGCATCCCAGGAAACATCTTTTCCCGCCGGCCGTCCTTTCCGCCGGAAAGAGCCGCCGCCTGTCCTGCGGAAAGCGGGGTTCTGGCCGAATCGCGCCGGCAGATTTCACCGGGAAAAGCCGCTCCTGCCGCAGCCGGTATGCCGCCTTGCGATCGCCGGGCCTTCCTCGGCGTCACCGGAAAGCTTCGATTGCTGTCCGCTCCGCCCGGGCGCCGCCGTGCCGGATCCCGTCCATTGCCCATTCCATCAGTTTCATTGCCGCTACCGTCTCCCGATGCGGGACTACCAGGCTTTCTATCCGCCCTTCGCTCCACAGCTGGCGGAATTCCTCCAATTCATAGGCGAATCCGTCGATTTTCTCAAATCGCCGGGTTTCGTCCGGCTGCCCGGGCGTATGGACGGTGAATTCCGTTGCCCCGAAAAATTGAGGCAGCGAGATCCGGGCGTTCTGCCCGCACAGGGAGGCCTCCGACGTCCCCACCCGGTCGCACCCGCAGGTCAGCACAGCGGTGCGCCCCTGCGGGTATTCCAGCGTCAGCGCCGCAAACGAATCCACCCCGGTGGGCGCCAAACGGCCGCTCACACCGGCTGCCCGATAATCCGCCCCCAACGCCGAAAACGCCATATGGATGGTATATACCCCTACGTCCAGCAAAGCGCCGCCACCCTTCGCCGGGTCATAAACACGGTGGTGTGGATCATAGGGAAAATGGCTGGTAAAATCGACCATCGCACCCTTCAGCTCGCCCAGCGCGCCGCTGTGCGCCAGAGCGACCGCCTCCCGGCAGGCCGGGAGATACCGGGTCCACATCGCCTCCATAAGCAGGATGTTTTTCTCTTCCGCCAGGCGGAACAGGGCCTCCGCCTGGTCAGCGGTCATGGTCAGCGGCTTTTCGCACAGCACCGGCTTTCCGGCAAGCAGGCAGGCCCGCACCGACTCATAATGAACGGGATGGATATTTGCCACATAAACCGCGTCCACTCCGTCGTCTGCTAATAAATCCGCATAGCGGGCATAATGCCGCACCGCACCACATTCCCTGGCAAACATCTCCGCCCGCGCACCGTCCTGTGCAGCAACCGCCGCGAGTTCCATATTCTCCCGTGACGCGATGACCCCGGCCATGCGGCGCGCAATCCCGCCGCAGCCGAGGATCCCCCAGCGAAGAAGCTTCTTATCCGCCATAACTGTTCCTCTCTTTCCCTATTTCCTATAACATCCCCTTACCTGCCGGCTTCCGGCAGCGGGAAACAGCGAGCGCCGCCGGCCGCCTACCGGCAAAATACGGCGGTCGCAATATCCCAAGGGAAGTTCAACGCCGTATTGCAAGCCGGGCATGGAAAAGGCAACCGCTCCCGCCCGCGATGGATTAAACAAGAAACATAACAAGCAAAAACAGGACGCACCGCAAAGCGGCAGCGTCCTGCAAAATACAAAGGATGAGCGGGCCTGTAAGCCGAGTTCTGTCGTGAACAGCCATCTATCTCGACCGTATGTTGCCATACGGCTCTAGCCGCCCGTCGAAGCCCATCGGGCCGATGGATTGCTTCAGTCGGCGTTGCACCGGATAGGGTTTGCAGGGCCGCATGGTCTCCCATGCGCCGGTGAGCTCTTACCTCGCCTTTCCACCCTTACCGCGAAACCGCGGCGGTATCTCTCTGTTGCACTTTCCCTAGGGTCACCCCCGGCGGCCGTTAGCCGTTATCCTGCCCTGTGGTGCTCGGACTTTCCTCATACCCGCGCAAAACGGATACGCGGCTGTTCAGCCCGCTCAACGCTGTCTATACTAAAGCATCCGCCTGATTTTGTCAACCATCGCCCGCTTTTTCTCGGATGCACCGCCGCCCGCGTCACGCTGAAACGCGGCGGCCGGTATTCGTTTTTTCTTGTTCCGCTGGGAAATCTATCCGCCTTCTTTCCACTGCCAACCGCCTCTCGATTCGGAAAGAGAAAAAGCCGTGACACAACCGCCACAGCTTTGTGACCATATCCGGCAAGCGGTCAGGCATACGGCTAACCCACAAGCATTGAGACGTTGCCCAAAGCTGTTCCTTTCTATACGGCGGCCTTCCGCTTTGCCCAACCCAACTCCGACGAATTCAGAATTACTTTACACCTTTTTTATGGATTTTGTCAAGAATAAATTATCTTTTTAAAAGGATTATAGAATTTTTCTCATCATTTTGTGCGGGACATGTCCGTCCATATGCTCCTCTCCGCAGACTGTAAAGCCGGACCTTTCATAAAAGCCAATGGCCCGGCACTGCGCATCCAGTTCGAGCTGCCGGGCGCCAAGGGCCCGCGCCTGCTTTTCCATAGCGGCAAGGAGCATCCGGCCGATGCCCCGGCCCCGCCAAGGCCTGCGCACCGCAATGCGCCCCAGGCCGGCTACCCCTTCGTTTTTCCAATAGAGACGGCCGGTCCCCGCTGCTTCCTCTCCGTCCCACAAGACGATATGCCATGCCGCGCGGTCCTGCTCGTCCAGCTCCACAGACGGCGAATATCCCTGCTCCTCGCAGAAAACTTCCAGACGGACGGCAAACGCCTGTGTCAAATCATCCCTCGCCCCGTCCAGCCATTCTTCCCGATACGCCATAAGCCCTTCCTTTCCCGGCAACAGGCCGCGGCCCGCGTCGCCCACGCTGTTTTTATTGTACCGCTTTTTCTCCTCCGGCACAACCCTGCTTTTCCGAGCCACGTCCATTTCTTTTTTTCGCAAAATATGATATAGTAATTGTGAATTTCATTTCGGAGCCCGGACTCCTTTCATGTTCACAAACTTCTCACATATACCGCGTATCATGAGAAGAGAATATCGCGATTCCGGAAGAAGGAAACGATGGACGAGGAGAACCCGTATGGAACAGACAACGCGGCCCTTTATTTTAATTGTGGACGACGAGGAACGCATGCGCCGCATTATTACCGATTACCTGCGGATCAAGGGGTACGACACCGCGGAAGCTTCCGACGGCGTCGAAGCAATGGAAAAATTCGAGCAGCGTATTCCGGATCTCGTCCTGTTGGACGTGATGATGCCCCGTATGGATGGGTGGGAAACCTGCCGCGCCATCCACGCCCGCTCCCGGGTGCCAATCATCATGCTGACCGCCCGCGGGCAGGAAGAGGACGAGTTACAGGGGTTTTCGCTGGGGGCGGACGAATACATCACCAAGCCCTTCAGCCTGAAAATCCTGCTTGCCCGGATTGAGGCGGTCCTACGCCGGACGGGCGGCGGGACAGCGGAACCCTCTTTTGTCTCCGGCCAGGACGCTCCGGGGCTGATTGTCGACCGGGAGGGCCGGGAAGTGCGGGTGGACGGCACTCCGGTTGAGCTGACCTATACGGAATATGAACTGCTGGTTTATCTGCTGGACAATCCCGGCATCGCCCTGTCCCGCGACAAGATCCTGGACGCGGTCTGGCGGTACGATTATTACGGGGACGCCCGCACGGTCGATACCCACATCAAAAAGCTGCGCAGCAAGCTCGGCCCCCGCGGGGAATATATCCGCACAATCCGCGGCGTGGGCTATAAATTTGAAGTATAATATTCGCGCTACTTCTATTTCCACCCGCGCAGAAATGAGGAATTCCTGTCATGACCAATCCGCTGCCTTCAAACCGCCCGCAGCGCAGGCTGCGGCATTCGATAGCCTGGAAGCTCTTTGCCAGCACCTTTCTGTGCCTTTTCCTTTTGCTGCTGTTCAACTGGCTGCTGAACAATTTCGTGTTGGTTTCTTATTATCAGGACGCCAAGGAACGTTCCCTGGAGAACTCTTTTGTAAAGATCAATTCCTTGTACGGCGAGGACGCCCAACAGGTGGAAGACGAAATGGAACGCCTGTTTTCAGAGAAGAATATCCGCATGAAGGTGTGGGACCAGCAAGGGATGATCTTTAGTTCCGACCTGGATAAGGAGCTGTCCTATGCCATCTTTCCGCCGCGGATCCAGCTGGACGACGGCACCTATCAGATGGGAATAGGCAAGGACTCCCACACAGAATCCAGCATTATCACTCTCATGGGGCGGTTTACCAACGGGTACAACGTAATCATGAGCACGCCGGTTGCCGCCATTGAAGAAAGCATTGGGATCACCAACCAGTTCCTGCTGATTTCCGGCGGACTTACCCTACTCATAAGCACCGTATTTATCCTGCTCTATGCCCGGAGCTTCACCCGCCCGATCCAGGAGCTTTCCAGGGTGGCAGACAGCGTTTCGCGGCTGAACTTTTCCGACCGCTACACGGGGAAGCGGGAGGATGAACTGGGCGCTCTTGGGCGCAGCATCAACGCGATGTCGAGTGCGCTGGAAGCCGCCATATCCGAGTTAAAATCCGCCAACCTTCAGCTTATGAACGACAACGAACAGAAAACCAGGCAAAACGAAGCCAGACGGGCTTTTATTGCCAATGTATCCCATGAATTGAAAACCCCGATTTCTCTCATTCAGACATACGCAGAGGGCCTTAAGGAAGATATCGCCGGCAATGCGGAAAACCGCAAATTCTATTGTGAGGTCATCGAGGACGAGGCCGATAAAATGAGCGCCCTTATCAAAAAAATGACCATGCTCATGCAGCTGGAGGCCGGTACCGAACAGCTTTCCATCGAGCGGTTTGACATCAGCGAACTGCTTTACTCCCTGCTTCAGAAAAACCGTCCCCGTTTTGAGGAAAAAGGGGTGACCGTAACCCCGCCGCCTCCGCGCCCGGTCTTTGTATGGGCGGATGAATTCCTGATGGAAAACGTACTGTCCAATTACCTTTCCAACGCTTTAAACCATGTGGACGAGCACGGGCTCATTATCCTCACTTTACAACCGAAAGCGGAAGAAAAGCGGGTGCGGATTTCTGTATTCAACAGCGGAGAGCCTATCCCGACAGAAGAACTGCCCCGTATCTGGGAAAGCTTCTATAAAGTGGATAAAGCCCGTACCCGGGCTTACGGAGGGACGGGAATCGGCCTGTCGGTGGTCGCGGCTATTATGAACGCCCACCGGATGCCCTACGGCGTTATCAACCACGAAGACGGCGTGGAATTTTACATTGAATTGGAGATGCCGCTCGGCGACCTCCCGCCGGAGCCCCCTCGTCTCCAGCAGGAATAGAAGATGGCCAGCCCGTGCATGGCCGGACAGCCGTATCGTCCACTTTTCCAGCGCAAGAAGGACAAAGGCGGCCATTCCTGATCTCCGAGGGGATATAAACGGCCTAAACTGTTTTACGGAAACCGTCCCCGCCCACTGCAATATCAGGATCATGGCTGGGCGCGGCCCTCTTCTTGGTGCACCCGTAAAGTTGCCGCGGGCCAGGCGTGGAAACGCAATGCTATGGCCAGAGAAAAAGGCCGGAAAGACGGGTATTTCGGAATCTTTTAAACGATATCCGCCGCCAGACGGCATCAGTGGCGGCCTCTTTGGGAATTTTCAACCCGTAAAAGGCCATTTTTATGGAGATATCAAAAAAGCGGCAAAGCCTTTTGGCTTTGCCGCTTTTTTCATTATGCTATTTCCAATTTTGCCTGACGGAAAATATTTCCTATGCGATCCATCGATTTCCTTTATTCTGCCTGTGCAACTCTGTAACACATTCTCTGGCGTTTGCTTTATCAGTCAAAAAGGCAGGGCCTCTACCGCCTATCCATTTCAACAAGGCTATCCGCTTCACTATTTCATTCGATTGCTTTTGACAGACGTAGGAAATCAGATCGAAATCTGATGCGCCATATTGAACAGTTCGAAATCAAAGGGCTTTTTCATCTGCAGGGCTTCCTCAATGTCGAAGTCCACAATCTTATCGCTCTGCACCGCGACGACACGGTTGGACTTGCCTTCCAGCAGCAGTTCCACCGCATGATAACCCATCTGGCTGGCCAGCACGCGGTCGCGCAGGGTGGGCGAACCGCCGCGCTGCACATGGCCGAGGATGGTGGCGCGGCTCTCCACGCCGGTCTCCTTTTCGATCCGATCCGCCAATTCGATGACGTGGCCGACCCCTTCGGCTACGACGATGATGAAATGCTTCTTGCCGGTGAGGGAGGTCACTTTCATCCGCTGGACAATATCCCGATCAAAATCATACGGGACTTCCGGCACGATAATGCTGGTGGCGCCCACCGCGATGCCGACGTTCAGCGCCAGGTATCCGGCATGGCGGCCCATCACCTCCACCACGCTGCAGCGGTCATGGGACTGCGCGGTATCCCGCAGCTTGTCCACCATTTCCACGCAGGTGTTCATCGCCGTATCGTAGCCGATGGTATGCTCACAGCAGGAAATATCGTTGTCGATTGTCCCCGGGATCCCGATGCAGGGCAGGCCGCGGCGGGTGAGATCCTGCGCGCCGCGGAAGGAGCCGTCGCCGCCAATCACGACCACGCCCTCAATCCCGTTTTCACGGCAGGTCCGGATCGCTTTCTGCATCCCTTCCTCGGTGCAGAACTCCGGGCTGCGCGCAGTATACAGCATGGTACCGCCGCGGTGGATAATATCCGAAACGCTGCGCAGATTCATCGGGAAAATGTCCCCGTTAATCAGGCCGTTATAGCCGCGGTAAACGCCGAAAATATCCACGCCTTTGCTGAGCGCTGTCCGGGCAACCGAACGGATCGCAGCGTTCATGCCCGGCGCGTCGCCGCCGCTGGTCAATACGGCAATTCGCTTGATGGACATCGATGATCCTCTCCTTAAATATACAGGCCGCCCTGCAAAGGACAAGCGGCTTTTCTCATTAACATTCCGTATTATACACTATTTGACAAGAAAATATCAAGTACCTTCTTATCTAGAAATCCGGTTACTTTGCAACCGGGATTTGTCTATTCGTCCGGGTATTGCCTTGCAAGCCGCCGATCCCCTGCGGATACCGCAGCTGGAACGCCCGAAAATGAACCCCCGCCTTATTCCACCAGGGCGACGTTTTCCTCCCCCAGAAGGGAGCGCAGTTCCCGGAGCATGACCTCGTTGGGCCAGACCGCCATGGACGCGGGCGCACGCAGCAGCTTCCCCGTATCCCGGAAGCGGAAATACAGCGGCGCCGGCCCGTCGAAAATCCCGGTCACCAGGCAGGCCCGTTTATAATCCGCCCCGTTTTGGGAGGAAACGCGGAGATACAGCCCCGGATGGGCGGATTTTTTCGCCGGTTCCGGCTGGGGGGATTTCCGGGAGGCGGCGTTCCTCTCCCCCGTTCCCGGCAAAGGCAGCGCCCCGCCCGGCTCCGGCGCGGGCGAGAAGCTGTCCGCCAGCAGCTTTGGCTCCTCGTCCTCCCGCATGCTCAGCCGCCCCCGCACCAGCAGCACCTTCCCCGCCTGAAGCTGGGAAAGGGAAGCGGAAAGTACCCGCGGGAAAACCAGCAATTCCATCGAGCCGTACAGGTCTTCCAGCGTCACATAGGCCATGGTCGTATTGCTCCGCGTGGTCTTCTGGCGGACCGCGGAGACCATCCCCAGCAGGGTAACCGATTCCCCGTCCTTGTAGTCACCCCGCCCTTCGTCTTCTGCGGAAGCGAGGATTTCATCGATCCGGGCGGCCCGGAGCGATGAGTACATGTCCGCATACGGCTGCAGCGGATGGCCGGACATGTACAGCCCGGCGGTTTCCTTTTCCATCGCCAGCAGCTCCGCGTACGGGTATTCCGGCAGATCCGGGAGAGGCGGCTCGCTGTATTCCGCATCCTCGGGCGAATCAAAAAAGCCCATCTGCCCCGAAAGGTTCCGGCGGTTTTCCTCCTCCAGCATGCCGAGGAAGGCGTCGATCGATTCCAGCATCTGGCGGCGGTTGGCGCCGAGGCCGTCCAGCGCGCCGCTGCGCACCAGGCTTTCCAGCGCCCGGCGGTTGAACTCCCGCCGGGTGGAAAGCCTCTTGCAGAAGGAATAAAAGCTGCGGTAAGGGCCGTTTCCCTCCCGCTCCCGGACGAGCTCGGCGATCAGGCCCCGGCCGAGGTTTTTAATGGCCAGCAGCCCAAAGCGGATCCCCTGCCCCGGCGCCACCGTAAACCCGGCGCGGCTTTCATTCACCGAGGGCGGGAGCACGGCAATCCCTAGCCTTCCGCATTCCGCAATGTAGGCGGCGACCTTGCTGCTGCCTTCCAGCACGCTGGTCAGCAGCGCAGCCATATATTCCTGCGGGTAAAAGCATTTCAACCACGCCGTCTGGTAGGACACCAGCGCATAGGCGGCGGCGTGGGCTTTATTGAACGCATAGGACGCAAAAGAGGACATATCGACAAAAACCGCCTCCGCGACTTCGGCCGAAACGCCGCGGCGCAGGCAGCCCTCCACCTCCACCGTCCCGTCCTCCCGCAGCAGGCCATGGATGAAGATATCGTGTTCCCGCTCCATCACGTCGTGCTTTTTCTTGGACATCGCCCGGCGGACAATATCCGCCCGGCCGAGCGAGTAGCCGGCCAGTTCCCGGAAAATCTGCATCACCTGCTCCTGATACACGATGCAGCCGTTGGTCACGTCCAGGATTGACGCAAGCTTCGGGTGCAGGTACCGCACCTGTTCCGGGTGCTGGCGGTTATAGATGTACTTGGCGATGGAATCCATCGGGCCGGGGCGGTAAAGGGCGAGCACCGCGATCAGGTCCTCCAAGCAGGTGGGGACGAGGTTCATCAGGACCCGTTTCATCCCCCCCGACTCGAACTGGAACACTCCTTCGGTGTTTCCCTGCGCAATCATCGCATAGACCTTCGGCTCTTCCACCGAAATCTTCTGAATGTCGAAGCCGGGCTGGCTGCGCCGGATCATCCGCTGCGCGTCGTCGATGATGGTCAGGTTGCGCAGGCCGAGGAAATCCATCTTGAGCAGCCCCAGCTCCTCCAGAACGGTCATGGTATACTGGGTGGCGACCGCCTCCCCATTGACGCACAGGGGAACGTAATCGTTGACCGGGCGGGCGGTGATGACCACCCCCGCCGCATGGGTGGAGGCATGGCGGGGCATCCCCTCCACCTTCTTGGCCATGTCGATGAGTTCCTGCACCGAAGGGTCGGACTCGTACAGCTCGCGCAGCGGCTTGGACTGGGCGAGCGCCTTATCCAGCGTCATCTTCAGTTCCCAGGGCACCAGCTTGGCCACCCGGTCGCCTGCCGCATAGGGAAGCCCCAGCGCCCGGGCCACATCCCGGATGGCGGCCCGGGCCGCCATCGTCCCGAAGGTGACAATCTGCGCCACATGGTCGGCCCCGTACTTCCGGATGACGTAATCGATCACCTGCTGGCGCTTTTCATTGCAGAAATCGATATCAAAGTCGGGCATGCTCACCCGCTCCGGGTTCAAGAACCGCTCGAACAGGAGGTTATACTTGATGGGATCGACGCCGGTGATCCCGATGCAGTAGGCGCACAGGCTGGCCGCGCCGGATCCGCGGCCCGGCCCCACCGGGATATCGTGGCTTTTGGCGTACTGGACGAAATCGTTGACGATCAAATAATAGTCCACATACCCCATCTTCTCGATAACGTCCAGTTCATACTCCAGCCGTTCCACAACCGCCGGATCCGGGTGCTCACCATACAGCCGGTGAAGGCCATCTACGCACTGCCGGCGGAAATACGCGGCGCTGTCCCCGCCGGGGGCATGAAATTCCGGAAGCTGGGTGTGGCCAAACTCGAACTCCAGATTGCACTGCTCCGCGATGCGCACGGTGTTGTCGAACGCCTCCGGAACGGCCGGGAACAGCGCCCGCATCTCCTGCTCCGATTTGAGGTAGAATTCGTCGGTTTCAAACACCATTTTGGAAGGCTCGTCCACCGTGGTATTGGTCTGGATGCACAGGAGCACCTGCTGCACCCGGGCGTCTTCCTTCACCAGATAGTGCGCGTCGTTGGTGCACACCAGCGGGATGCCGGTTTCCCTCGCTATCCGGATGATATGCGGGTTGACGCTTTTCTGCTCGCTCAGGCCGTGATCCTGGATCTCCAGGTAATAGTTCCCCCGGCCGAACAGCGAATCGTACCACAGGGCGGTTTCCTTCGCCCCTTCCAAATCCCCGCGCAGAATGGCGCGGGGGATCTCCCCCACCAGGCAGGCGGAAAGGCAGAAAAGCCCTTCATGATACTGCTCCAAAAGCTCGTGATCGATCCGGGGGCGGGAATAAAACCCTTCCGTCCACCCCGCCGACACCAGCTTGATTAAATTATGATACCCAATTTCGTTTTTGCATAAAAGGACGAGATGGCTATGCTCCCCGTCCAGTTCATGGACCTTATCAAAGCGGGTGCGGGCCGCCACATAAACCTCGCAGCCGATGATCGGTTTGATCCCGGCTTTTTTCGCCGCCTTATAAAACTCAACCGCGCCGTACATCACCCCGTGATCGGTCACCGCCACGGCGGTCTGCCCCATTTCCTTGGCGCGGGCCACCAGCCCCTCCAGCCGGCAGGCGCCGTCCAGAAGGCTGTACTCGCTGTGCACGTGCAGATGGACAAAAGCCATGGAAAAGCCCCTTTCTCGGCCGGATTACAGATGGGTGGGGATTTCCTCCCGCTATCCCAGCCTGTCCGCAAACTCCACAATCCGGCGAAGGCGGTGGTTCACCCCGGAACGGCTGAGCGGTTCGGACAGCTGCTCCCCCAACTCCCGCAGGGACATTTCCGGGTTCTCCAGGCGGAGGCGTGCCAGTTCCCGCAGTTCCTCCGGCAGGCCGTCCATCCCCTGCTTTTGCTCGATCTTCCGGATCGCTTCAATCTGCGCCATGGAGGCCGCCACCGTTTTATCGATGTTGGCGTTTTCGCAGTTGGCAATCCGGTTGGCGGTGTTGCGGATATCCTTTACCATCTTGATATTCATCAGTTCCAGCGATGCGCCGGTCGCCCCCATTAAGGTCAGCGCGTCCTCGATGAGTTCGCTTTCCTTCAGGTACACCACCTGGCTGCCCTTGCGCCGCACCAGGCGGGCACGAAGCCCCAGCTCCTGCATGAGCGTCAGCAGATCCCGGCTGAGGTGGTAATGGGGGATATTGAATTCCATATGATAATTTGCGCTGGGGTTGGTGACCGTGCCGCAGGACAGGAACGCCCCCCGCAGGTACGCCGCCGCACATTCCTCGCATTCCAGGTTTGCCCGGTTCAACCGCAGGGATATCTCCCCGGCGGCATGGCCGAACCGCTCCAGCACCCGAAGGCGGGACCGCTCCTCCGGCAGGCCGACAATATGAAGCCCGCCGGGGCGGGAGGCATCCCGCCAGGCCTCCTCCGGCAGGCCGCACACCTGGGACAGGAAATCGCGGTAAGTTTGCGCCACCGCCGGGTTCTCGGTCTGGAGCGAGACGGCGGCAGGGGAAAAGGCGTGCCCGCATTCCGCCAGCCCGTAAGCCTCCGCCGCCGCGCAGCAGGGCTCCGCAGGGCGCAGCCGGCACAGTTCGTTTTTCACTTCAGACGAAAACGACATAGCCTTCTCCTTTCCGCCCGCTTTCGGCCGAATCCATCCTTCTTTCCACTTACAGCTTCCCGATATCGCGATGATTGACCACCACGCGCCCTCCGCCGGCCCGGATATGCGCCGCGAGCGCTTCCGCCAACGCCACCGAACGGTGCTTCCCGCCGGTGCAGCCAATGGCGATGACCAGTTGGCTTTTCCCTTCGTCCGCATACAGAGGAAGGAGGTAATCGATTAAGCTGTACAGCCTTTCCTCGAAGCCGCGGGTGGCGTCGTTTTCCCGCACATAGTCCCGTACATCGGCGTCCAGCCCGGTCTTATGCTTGAGTTCCGGCTCGTAGAACGGGTTGGGCAGGCAGCGGACGTCGAACATCAGATCCGCCTCCGCCGGGTAGCCGTATTTGAAGCCGAAAGACATGCACTGCACCAGCATCGCCTGGGAATGGTCCCCCAGGAAAAGATCGGCCACCCGTTCCTTCAGCTGGGCGGAGGACAGGTGGGTGGTGTCGATAAGGTAATCGGTCCGGTCAAGCAGCGGCTTGAGCAGGCGCCGTTCGGCGGCGACCGCCTGATAAACGGTGCGGATGTCCTCCCCCATCAGGGGATGCTGCCGGCGGGTCTCCTTGTAGCGCCGGGCCAGGACCTGATCGTCGCACTCCAAAAAAAGGATTTTGTAATCGATCCCCATCCGGCGGAGTTCCTGCAAGCCGTCGAACAGGTCGTCAAACATCTGGCCGCCGCGCACGTCCACCACCATCGCCACCCGCGAAAGGCGGTCCTCCGACTGCTGGCAGAGCTCGGCAAATTTCGGCAGAAGCTTCGGCGGCATATTGTCCACGCAATAAAACCCGATGTCCTCCAGCGCGGTAATGGCCCTCGACTTTCCCGCGCCGGACAGCCCGGTCACGATGATGAATTCCATCGCTTTTCATCCTTTCCTTTCCCATGCCTCCGCCTGTGACGGAAAGCGCAGAAGCTCAACCGATATAGCGGACCTCCGGCTCCAGCTCCACGCCGTGATCGAGCAGGACCTTCTCCCGCACCTGCTCCGCCAGGGAGAGTACATCGGCGCAGGTTGCGCCTCCGCGGTTGATGACAAATCCCGCATGCTTTTCGCTCACCTGGGCGCCGCCCACCGTATAGCCCTTGAGCCCGCTGCTTTCAATCAGCGCGCCGGCAAAATGCCCCTCGGGCCGTTTGAAAAAGCTGCCCGCGCTGGGATACTCCAGCGGCTGCTTTTCCCGGCGGCGGCGAAGGTATTCCTCCATGCGGGCGGTAATCGCCGCCGGTTCGTCCGGCGTCAGGCGGACTGCAGCCGCGATCACCACCGCCTGCTTCTCCATAAAAATGCTGCGGCGGTAGCCGAGCCCCATCTCCGCCCGGGGGACTTCCCGCTGGGAGCCGTCCGGATACAGCGCCCTGGCACAAAGGAGCACGTCCTCCATCTGCCCGCCGTACGCGCCGGCATTCATATATACCGCGCCGCCCACCGTCCCTGGGATCCCGTAGGCAAACTCCAACCCCGCCAGCCCGTTGTCCCGCGCAAAGCGGCAGAGGGCTTTCAGCGGCAGGCCCGCCGGGCAGGTTATCGTGTCCCCATGGACGGCCATTTGTTCCGCCGGTTCCCCCGACAGGCGGAGCACCACGCCGCGGATCCCTTCGTCGCTCACCAGGAGGTTGGTGCCGTTTCCCAGGAAAGAGACGGGAAGCTCCCGCTCCCGGCAGAATGTCAGCGCCTTCTCCGCCGCCTGCGCGCTGGGAGCGGTCACCAGCAGATCCACAGGCCCGCCGATTTTAAACGACGTATACCGCGCCATTGGTGCCTGCACTTCCACTGCGCATTGCAAAGCGCGGAAATTTTGAGCCAAATCGGTCGTCAGCACATCGACTCCCCCGTCCCTTTCCAAACTGTTCAATTTCCTAGAAACATGCCGGCCAGGCGGCCGGCATGTTTCTAGTATACGGCGTTCTGCCGGCAAATAGACGCCCGCGGCATGTTATGATTTACCGCCCTTTCCCCTTCAGTTCCTGAATTCCCGCCTCGCTCAAGAAAGCGGCGCCGATAATCCCTGCGTCATTCCCCAGGGTCGCGACGCAGAGCCGGGTCTGGTTCACCGAATATTTGCTGTACCGTTCCGAAGCGATATACTCTTCAATCGGTTTGAGGAGCGTATCCCCCTCCTTGCAGATGCCGCCCCCGATGCAAAGCACCTCCGGCTGGAAAATATTGATAACGTTGACCAGTCCGCAGGCAATGTATTTCACGTAGTTTCCGACCACTTCCTTGGCTGCCGGATCCCCGGTGCGCAGGCCGTCGAAGGCGGTGCGGCCGTCCACGTTTTCCAGCGTCCCGGCAATTTTCCACATCCCGCTCTCCGGGTGCGCCTCCATGGCCCGGCGGGTCTGCCGGATGAGCGCCGTCGCAGAGGCATACGCCTCCCAGCATCCATGCCGGCCGCAGGCGCAGGGCTCGCCGTCCACCATGATAACGATATGCCCGAGCTCCGCCCCTGCGAAATTGAAGCCGCCGTAGATTTTTCCGTCGATAATAATGCCGCCGCCCACGCCGGTCCCCAGCGTGATGCATACGCAGCTTTTCGAGCCCCTCGCCGCGCCTGCGAGCGCTTCACCGAACGCCGCGGCATTGGCGTCATTCTCCAAATAAACCGGTTTGCCCAGCATTTTTTCCATTTCGGCGCAGACCGGCACGTGGTCAAAATCCAAGTTGCAGGAATATTCCACCACGCCGTCCACCGGGTTCGCGGTCCCAGGGCTCCCCACCCCGACGCAGAGCACGTCCTCCATGCGGATCCCGGCGTTCTCCACGGCCTCCCGCGCCATGCGCGCCATATCGGAAAGCACCTCCCCCGAAGGGCGGGGCAGCCCCGTCTTGCATCGGGCAGTGCCGACAATCCGGTATTCCTCGTCCACCACGCCGGCCTTGATATTGGTTCCTCCCAAATCGATCCCAACCCGATATTTTCCCATGGATAATCCCTCTCTTTCCACAGATTCTGTACAAGCTCCGCCGCTATTTGTCGCCGAAGCTTAAAGCGAAAGGCTCCGCCCGCGGCGGCGGAAAAAGGTGTTCAGGTTTTCCACGCTGCTGTTGACGATCAACTCCTGCGGGAAATCCAGTTCCCGCAGCAATTCCAGGCAATGCGGCACCACGCCGACCAGTGCATGGTAATGTGCGTCCGAATCCAGAGCGACGCTTACTCCATGCTTTTTGCACAGTTCCGCAATCCGGCGGCAGTTTTGCGCCGACGCTTTCCTCACCCGGAAAGTGCCTTCGTTCAGTTCCACCGCCTTGCCCTGCCGCCCGAATTCCGGGATCACCGTCTCATAATCATAAGCGAACTGCGGCGAACCCGAATGGCCGACGATATCCACCAGCGGGTTGGCGGCCACCGCCAGCCAAGCGGCGGTGCATTCCTCCTTCGAGGAGGGCGGCATGGTCTGCCGGTGCATCGACGCCACCACCAATTCCAGGCCGCGGAGGGTATCTTCGTCCAGATCCAGCCGCCCGTCCGGCCCAAGGACGTTTACCTCCGCCCCGCGCAGGACGCGGACGCCGGCGATCCGGTCAGGCAGGCAGTCGAGATTGTGAAAATGCCAAATATGCGGGGAATCCGGCATAGCCGGCGCATGGTCGGTGCAGCCGACTGCCGCCAGCCCCCGCTGGGCGGCGGCCTGCGCCACCTCGGTCACGGTGCTGTACGCGTGGGTGGAAGCGATGGTGTGGCAATGCAGGTCCGCCGCAATCGGATACAAAACAGGCTGCGTATTCAAAAAGGTCTTCCTTTCTAAGCCCTGAATTCTAAAAACGGTTCCATTCCAGCTGCACTTCCGGAGGCGCCGGCGAATCCGCATCCATGCCAAGGTTGTGCATCAATTCCTGGGCGGCGTTATAGCCCATCTTTTTCTGACGGTTGTTCATCGCCGCCACTTCAATAATGACCGCCAGGTTCCGCCCGGGCTTCACGGGAATCGTCAGCATGGGGACGGTGATGTTGAGGATCTCCGCATATTCATTATCCAGGCCCATGCGGTCGTATACCTTTTCCGAATCCCACTGCTCCAGCTGGATGACGATATCGATTTTCTCCGTCATCTTCACCGCGCCCATACCGAAGATCCGGCGGGCATTGACGATCCCAATCCCCCGCAGTTCGATAAAATGGCGGATATTTTCCGGCGCGGAGCCCACCAGCGTCTTGGAGGATACCCGGCGGATCTCCACCGCGTCGTCCGCAACCAGGCGGTGCCCGCGCTTAATCAGTTCAATCGCGGTTTCGCTCTTGCCGACCCCGCTGTCGCCGATAATCAGGATGCCTTCGCCGTATACCTCAATAAACACGCCATGGCGGGTGATGCGCGGAGCAAGCTGCACGTTCAGATAGGCAATCAGCGTCGCCATAAAGCTGGAGGTCGTTTCCCCAGTCCGCAGCAGCGGCACCGCGTATTTGACGCAGCTGTCCTTCAGTTCCGGCAGCACTTCCAGGCTGCGGGACACAATAATAGCCGGCGGCCGGCGGGAAACGAAATCATCCACCCGCGTTGCCCGCAGTTCGTCGGGCAGATCCTCCAGATAGCCGGTTTCGCTTTTGCCGATCACCTGGATGCGGTCGCTGTCAAAGTAATCAAAGTATCCGCCCAGCTGAAGGCCTGGACGGTTGACATCGCTGGAAGCAATGAGGATATCCCCCGGCTTCACCGGCGTATATATGGTTTCCAAACCGGTCTCCTTAATCAAGTCTTCCAGAGAAACGGTAAAGCTTTTTGCCATATTGATTTTCCTTTCCCTCATAATCGAATGGCAGCTTTTTGGCATGCCCCGCCGCCTCTTAAAATATTATACCGTATTTGCAGGGAAGATGAAATACCTATTTTTGTACTTCTTCCTTTTGATCTTTTGCGAATTTGACGCCGAAATAATAAAACGGTATGGAGGCGTTTTAAGGCACGGCCGCAGAATTGAAAAAGGCGGGGCCGCTTTTCGGGGCGGTTCCGCCTTTTTACCGGGCTTATGGATGCCGGCCCGTTTTCTTCCGGCACAGGGCAGGCTATGGCCTCCGAGAGGCTTCTAGACAGAATGGGGGGGGTGACGGCGTTTCCTCTTCCCCCGGTTTTCCGCCCGCTTTGCCGTCCCGCAGGAGCAGCTGCTCCACATGAAAGCGGGGCCGGCCCTTGACCTCGCTGTAAATTTTCCCGATGTACTCCCCGCATACCCCGATGCAGAGCAGCTGAATCCCCCCCAGCAGCCAGATGGAAGCGACAATCGCCGTCCAGCCGGACACCGCGTTGCCGGTCAATTTGGAAATCAGGGAATACAGCAGGCCGAAGACGCTCAGCCCGGCGATGACGATGCCGAACGTCGAGATAATCCGCAGGGGCTTGACGCTGAAGGAAGTTATCCCGTCCTCCGCAAAGCTCAGCATCTTTTTCAGCGGGTATTTGGATTCCCCCGCCGCCCGCTCCTTGCGGTCGTAATACACATAATCGCTCCGGTAGCCAATGAGCGGCACAATGCCGCGCAGGAACAGGTTTACTTCCTTGTACTCGGAAAGAGCTTCCACCGCGCGGCGGCTCATGAGCCGGTAATCGGCGTGGTTGTAGACGCTCTCCACGCCCATGGCCGCCATGAATTTGTAAAACGCCTGTGCGCTTGTCCGCTTGAACCGGGTGTCGGTATCCCGCCGGTTGCGCACGCCGTACACCACGTCGCAGCCTTCCTCGTATTTCTGGAGGAACCCGTCGATGGCATTGATATCGTCCTGCAGGTCGGCGTCCATGGATACCACCGCGTCGCAGTGATCCTTCGCCGTCATGAGGCCCGCCAGCAGCGCGTTCTGGTGGCCGGTGTTGCGGGACAGCTTCAGCGCGGAAAACAGCGGATTTTCCGCGGTCATTTTCCGCAGGATGTCCCACGTGCCGTCCTTGCTTCCGTCGTCCACAAACAGGACGCGGCTTTCTTCCGCGATTTTGCCGGCCGCAATCAGGGCCTCCAGCTTTTTCCGCACGGCTTCCGCCGTAAGCGGCAGGACCTCTTCCTCATTGTAGCAGGGGATCACCAGATACAGGATCATCTCACCGCCCCTTTGCTTCCCTTTTTATCGCTTTCCCGCTCGTCCGGGCCGTCAAGGCGCCCGTCAATAGCCGAGCGGTTCGCCCACCAAAATCACCTTGATCCGGCCGGCCTGCCTTTGATGGGCGGAAACCACATAGCTGCAGCAGATTCTGGCGTCGGCGCCGCAGCCGGCGGTCATCCCCTCTTTGCCCAGCCCCTGGCAGACGCCGGCGGAGGCGCAATAAGTACCGCAGTGCAGCCGGACCGCGTTTGCCGGCGCGGAAACCCGCTTGACATACTGGACTGCCGCGTCCAAATCCGGCACGATTTTATTGCAGCCCACCACCATTATCACCGAACGCGGGCCATAGCAGATCGCCGCTACCCGGTTGCTGTTGCCGTCCACATTATACAATTCGCCGTTCATTGTGACCGCATTGGCGGAACATAGGTAGGCGTCCGCCGAAAAGCTGTCGATAAAAACCTGCCGCACCTGTTCCTCGCTCAGGCCGGGCGCATAACGGTCCAGGAAGCGGTATTTCCCGCTGCGCAGCAGATCCATCACCCCGGTCTGCGCCAGCGTCATGGAGCCGCCCACCGCCACCACATCCCCTTCGTTTAGCAGGGAGGCCACCTGCGCCGGGACCTCGGCCGCCGTTTCCAGATAAAAGGCCTCCATGCGGTTTTTCCGCAGGTTTTCCATCGTTTTCTGAATCTGCAGCTCCTGCACCTGCTTTTTCGCCATATCCATTGTTCCATTCCCCTTTCGCCTAATTCCCCGCCGCAGGGATTTCCAGTTCCAGCAATACCGGGCAGTGGTCGGAGCCCAACACCGCCGATTCGATCCCCGCATCCTTCACCTGCGGCATCAGCCGTTCCGACACCACAAAATAGTCGATCCGCCACCCCGCGTTGTTTGCCCGGGCGCTATACATGTACGACCACCAGGTATAAGCGCCGGTGCGCTCCGGATACAGGCGGCGGTAGGTATCCGCAAAGCCCTGCCCCAGAAGCGCGGAAAACGCATCCCGCTCCTCCTGGGTGAAACCGGCGTTCCCCTGGTTTGACTTCGCGTTTTTCAGGTCGATTTCCTGGTGGGCGACATTCATATCCCCGCACAGGACGACCGGCTTTTTCTCATCCAGCGCTTTGACATACCGGCGAAACGCTGCTTCCCATTCCAGCCGGTACGCCAGCCGGGTCAATCCCCGCTGGGCGTTGGGGGTATAGACGGTCGCGAGATAGAACTCCGGGAACTCCAGGGTAATCAGCCGGCCCTCCTGATCGTGGGCCGCCTCCCCCATGCCGTAGCGGACGGAAAGCGGTTCCCGCCGGGTAAAAACCGCGGTGCCGGAATACCCTTTTTTCACCGCATAGTTCCAATATGCAAAGTACCCTTCCGGCGAGAAATCCAGCTGGCCCGCCTGCAGCTTAGTCTCCTGCAGGCAGAAGACATCCGCCTTCGCCGCCGAAAAATACTCCGCAAAGCCCTTGCCCATACAGGCGCGCAGGCCGTTTACATTCCAGGAAATCAGTTTCATAGGCAGCTTACCCCTTTGCGCTCCAAACCAGTGAAAGCGTCGGCATTTGGTTCCATTGTAACGATTTCCCGCAAAATATGCAAGGCCGCCGCGCAAAAAAGGGAAAGCCATCCGGTAAGACGGCTTCCCCTTTCGACGTTTCCGCAAATTTTGGCCTGCCGGAGCGGGCAGCCGATCTGTTTTTAGAACAGTTCCTCGCTGTTGTCGTTCTTCTTGTTGGACTTATTGTTCTGCGCGCTCGGTCCGCCCGGGCAATTCTGCATCGGGTTCTGCTGCTTCTGTTGATACTGGTTGTTCTGCTGTTTATTCTGGCTCTGATTGTTCTGCCGGTTCTTCGCCATGGAAAATCATCCTTCCTTATGAATATTGCGGGCTGTCAGGAATACGGCCGTTTTGCCCAACCCTATTTTCTGCATTCCCTGCGCATTTATTCTTTCCGCCGCCACTTTTCGTCTATCATATAAAGGAAGGCCCTTGCGCTTTTCCGTCAAAACAAACATGGCAGGAACTGGAAACGCTATTCCCGTCCCGCCTTCCACCGGGCGGCTTTTTTCTCCCAGTAGCTGCTCATGCTGTATCCGTCCTCTTCGGTAACATCCCGTCCAAGAAAAGCGGGCGGGACAAACGCGTATGCTTCGTCCAGCGTCGGGAATTCCACCTCGGCATACCAAAATTCGGTCGGCGTCCCCCTGTCAACACAGCTGCATTCCAGGCGCCGGCCGTCCGGCAGGGCATACACGCGGTAATCCTTGCGGATCATCGGCGCTTCCAGCAGCTGGGAAAGCTCCTGGAATGTTTCCTGCGAAATCGCCAGTTCGGTTTCCTGGCGGGCGATGGTGCCTTCCCCTTTGAAGCAAAGGATATAATCGGTCTTCCCCTGTTTCTCCTTGCTGCGGATCCTCACCACCGGGTGGACCGCGATATATCCCTGGCAGACAGCCGCTTCCTCAATAAGCGGCAGCCAATCCGGGAAAGCGGAATCCATCAAAAATTTGCGTTCGATTTCCAACCAAGCATCCTCCTTCCGCCGCCTTTCTGAGCAGCAATCCCAGTATACCACAAAATACGGACATGAAAAAGGAAAACCCTCTGCAAAAGCGCAGAGGGAGTCGAGCGGCATGCCGCAGGCGCCGGCCGTATATCAGGAAATTTTCAGCTGGAGGCGGAAACGGTCCGAAATCATCGCGATGAATTCGCTGTTGGTCGGCTTGCCGCGGCCGTTATGGATGGTATATCCGAAATAGGAATTCAGTACATCAACGTCACCCCGATCCCACGCCACCTCGATCGCGTGGCGGATGGCCCGTTCCACACGGGAAGAAGTCGTCCCGTGCTTCTTCGCCACGGCCGGATACAGCCGCTTGGTCACGGCGTTGATAATGTCGTCGTCGTTTATCGCCATGATAATGGCATCCCGTAGATACTGATATCCCTTGATGTGGGCTGGGACGCCGATCTGATGGATGATTTCCGTTACCCGCATTTCCAGGCTGCCGGAGGAGCCTGCAGCCGGCGCGCGGTGGATTGGTTCAATTGCCGCTTTCCCGTTCAGGGAAAGGATGCGCTCCGCCATCTCGTCGGCGTCAAACGGCTTGAGGAAATAATAATCCGCCCCTGCGAGCAATGCTTCCCGCTCCAGATTGGGGTTGTCAAAGCTGGACATAACCATTATCTGCGGTTTGCGTGACAGATTCATGGCCTGAATCCCCCGCATAACGCCGATGGCGTCCTGATGCGGAAGGAAAAAGTCCATAATCACCACATCCGGACGGCTTTGCCCGATTTGCTCCAAAACCTGCCGGCCGTCCTTTGCGGTTGTCTGCACTTCCAGCCCGTGGGAGCGCATCACCGCCGCGCAGGGCTGTCCGAAATGTTCGCTGTTATCCGCCAGCAGTACTTTGATCTTTTTTTCCATCTTTGATTTCCCCCATATTTTGCTTTTGTTTTCCCGAGGGGCATGGGAGGGGAACATTTTCAGCGGAAAATCCCCCGAAAATGTCCGCCCTTCCCCACGCCTCTCGGAAGCACAACGGGATTTTACCATATACTGGAAAATATTGCAATACTCTGGAAGAATTTTTTTGCGGATTCGGGAAAATTATTTAGGAAAGCCCAGAAAAACGTTATGCCGCTGCGGATTGCTGTTGAGCGGATACGCTATTCGCCGTTTTGAGCATATTCTCCGCGAAAATTGCAAAGCCCTTGGTCGGCTCGTTGACAAACACGTGCGTTACAGCGCCGACCAGTTTCCCATCCTGCAAAATCGGCGAGCCGCTCATACCCTGGACAATCCCACCGGTTTCGGAAAGAAGCCGCTCGTCGGTAATGACAATCACCATATTCCTGGTTGGGGACGAATCGTTGTACTTCACCTGATCGATCCGGATATCATACAGTTCCGGTTCCGTCCCGTCAATCGTGGTCAGTACCTGGGCATAACCAGTTTTTACTTGCTGTTTCATAGCAACCGGCACCGGATCGCCGTATACGGGCGGATGGGACAGCGTCCCATAAATACCGGTTTCTCCATTCACGGTCAAATTCCCCAAGGTCCCCTGTTCAAAGCCGCCGCGCAGTTCCCCTGGCTCGCCGCTCACTCCCTTGACCACGGAATAAATGCGGGCCGGCACAATCTCACCGGAGGCTATCGGCAGCACATCCCCCGTGTCCACGTCGCAGACCGCGTGCCCCAGGCCGGCAAAGACATCGCTCCCCGGCACATAAAACGTCATGGTGCCGATGCCGGCGGAACTGTCCCGCACCCAAAGCCCGGCTTTCCACCGGTTTTCGTTCATGGATTTTTCGCAGCGGAACTTCACGTCAAACTCGATATTATCCCGCCGGATATGAAAGGTCATGGCTTTCTCCCCGGCGCTTTCGATTAATTCGGCAACCTGTTCCGTGGTATTTACCGTAACCCCGTCAATCGAGACCAGGACGTCGCCTATCTTGATCCCGGCAGAACGCGCCGGGTTTTGGGGTCCGGAAGCCGTGTCCACATCCGACATGCCGACCACCAGCACACCGTCGGTAAACATCTTGATACCGAACGGCGTACCGCAGGGAATGACGGAGGCGGCGTCGACCACATTAACCGCTACCTCTTTGATAGGAAATAAACCGAATAGACGGAGCGATGCGGTATACGTGCTTCCCGGCGTTAATGAGGCCGCCGCTTTTGCCTGCGCCGGATCCTTCCCTGTGGAAGCACTGACGGCTCCATGCAGGGACAGTGTGCTGCCGGTAACTACGCTGAACTGTTCCGGCATAGTATAGCCCAAAGCGATGATCGCTGCGAACAACACGCCGCAGGCCGCGGTCATCATTCCGCAGAAGCGGCGAATCCATCTATGCATGGCGTTCCACCCCGGCCAATTGGCAGCCGCCATGGAAAAGGGAATCCCAACAGCCCATTACCGCCGTCTTCCAGCACTTTGCATCCTGGAATTTCTGCGTTTGCATCATCCCTTTTATTCCCTCCCTTTCAAAAATTAAACGGGTCTGAAAGCCGCTGTTCAGGCCCGTTTTACTGTTCCACAGGGCGGGGAAAGTATTTAACCAAGAAATATTTTTTTCAGGAAATTTTATCTGAATTTTGAAATGAAAGCTTCCCGCCCGTCCCGGCGTTGCCCGGATATCGGATAAAAAGGAGAGGCGGAATGCCTTAGCACTCTGCCTCTCCTTTTTTATCCTTTTGCTTTTAAGCCTTGGCCTTTTTGCCGGATTTCTTTTCCTTGGCGCCCTTGCGCTCCTTCCAGCAGACCCACAGCGGACCCGCGATAAAGGTGGAAGAATAGCAGCCAGACACTACGCCGAGCATCATCGGCAGGGCGAAACTGACAATCGAGCTCAAATTATACACCAACGCCAGCACCGCCACAACCGCAATGGCAATAAAGGTGCACAAGCTGGTATTGACCGACCGGGTCATGGACTGGTTGATACTGGTGTTCACAATCTCACCGATCGTCGCATCGCTACTCATAATCCGGCGGTTTTCGCGGATGCGGTCGTAAATAACGATCGTCGCATTCAGCGAGTAGCCGAGGATGGAGAGCACAACCGCCACAAAGTTTTCGTCCAGCGGGATGCGGAAAATCACAAAGACAAAATACGCAACCAGCACATCGTGCAGCAAAGCGATCAGAGACATTACGCCGGCCGACAAACCGCCGATTTTGCGGAAACGGAGAGCCACATAAATCAGCAGGAAGGCCGAAGCAAGGACAATCGCCACAATGCATTTAATGAAGAACTGCTGGCCCATGGACGGGGGAAGGGAGTTCGAGGTGATCTTTGTCATCCGGTTATCCGCATATCCCTCTTCCAGGGCGGCGTCCAGCGCTTCCTGGGTTTCCATGGACATCGCTTCGGTCATCGTCAGGATGGCTTCACCAGTGGGCACCATCACCTCGTTCCCCTGCTCGTCCAGAACCGGATTGCCTTCCTCGTCGGTCTGCACCGCCGGGTCGCCAGTGGAAAACGTCAGTTCAAAATCCTCGTCCAGCTGCCCGTCAATCGACGCCCTAAGCGCCTCCTCATCCAGTTCTCCCTGGAAGGAATAACGGATCATGGTGCCGCCTTTAAAGTTGATATCCAGGCTTACGCCAAAAATGATGTTGAAAATCACGCCGATCAGCATGATGGCGATCGAAACGCCAAAAAAGATCTTCTTGTGCCCGACGATATTCCACTCTTTTTTCACTTTGCTCATGCCCGTTCACCTCCCAGCAGCCAGGGTTTGCGCAGACACTTAAACCGGGTAATGGATTTGAGCATGAGGCGGGAAGCCGTTACGCCCATAACAAAATTGAAGATAATGCCGACCAGCAGCGTGTAGCCGAAGGAGTAGACGGAACCGGTCGTAGACGGCGGGAACATGAACAGGAAGGGCTTCAGGATCGTGGCCCAGAGGCCGGACGGCGGTCCAAAGACGCCCATTAAGACAATCGCCACGATAATGTTGGTGACGTTGCCGTCGAAAATAGCCCAGAAGGAACTGTCGTAACCGCGGGCAATCGCGCCGTCGATCGTCCTTCCTGCGCGGATTTCTTCCTTAATGCGTTCGGACGTGATAACGTTGGCGTCCACGCCCATACCAATGGACAGGATCATGCCGGCGATACCGGGCAGCGTCAGCGTAAAGCTTTGGAGGAAGCCGAAATAGCCCGAAACACAGGCAATCATCCCGGCTACCTGCCCGATCAGAGCGATTACCGCCACAAAGCCGGGCAGACGATAATAAAGAATCATGAACAGGGAAACCAGCGCCAGCGCGATAATGCCCGCCATCACCATAATCTCCAGCGATTTGTCGCCCAGGGTCGGATCGATGACGCCGTTGCTTTTCACTTCAATGCTAAAGGGCAGCGCGCCGGAGTTAATCAGGTTAGCCAGATCGTTCGCTTCCGAAAAATCCGAAAATCCTCCCGAAATCACCGCCACGCCATTGGTGATGTGGTCGTTCACCGTCGCGTTGGAAATCATCTCGTTGTCCAGCCAGATGGAAATCGTCTCATCCGTGCCTTCCAGTTCCCCGGTCACTTCGGAAAACTTTTCCGTCCCGCTCGATTCCAATCTCAGCTGGACGACCGGCGTGCTCTGCCCCGTGCTGTTGTCATACAGGGCGGTTGCCGAATCGACGTCGTCCCCCGTCAGGATGAGCTCCCCGGTCGGGACCCGCACTTCGTTTCCATCTTCGTCCAGCACGGGATCCCCGTTCTCGTCCTCCTGCACCTCGGTCTCGTCCCCGATCCGGAACTCCAGCATCGCCGTCTTGCCCAGTTCCTCAATCGCCGCGGCGGGATCAAAATCCTCCTCATCGCTGGCCCAGGGGAAGCGGACGATAATCTGTTTATTGGTGGTATCCGCATAAATCTCATAATCGGTGATATTATTGAGCACCAAGCGCTGGGAAATCACGTTTTTCACTCGCTCGACCTGCTCGCCGGTAACGTTCTCCGCAGAGTCCACCGGACCAAATGTAACATCGATTCCCCCCCGGATATCCGTGCCAAAGCGGATATCCGCGGCGCCGCGGATATAGGTGTCGCGCCTGTCACCGTACTGCCCGTACACGCCGAATACGGCGGTACAGAACAGCGCGATGATCAACAGTGCAACGATGAAGAATACGGGTTTTGCTACTCGCTTCATCGGCTTGTCCTCCACTCGATTACTTTTGGATGCGGCAAAACTTTGCTTTTCCCACACCCACAATAGTAACCATTATATAAGTTATGGATATAAAAGTCAATAATCGCCGGAGAAATAGGATGGCCTTTATGAATATTTCTGAAAAGAAGCCACAATTTCTTGTCCTTATTGCTCCTGTTACCCCAGAATTTCATCCGGAAAGAACGCTTGCACCGGGAGGCGGCTTCGGCTCACTTCGCCGCCAGCAGCTTTTCGATACAGGCCAGTTCCGCACACACGCAGAACAGATCCATCGCGGTCTTGAGCTCCTCCAGCGGGGGGAAGGTGGGCGCGATCCGGATGTTCCGATCCCGCGGATCCTTGCCATAGGGATAGGTTGCGCCGGCGCCGGTCATTACCACCCCGGCCTCCTTGAGCAGCCGCACCGTTTCCCTGGCGCAGCCGTCCATTACGTTGACGCTGACGAAATACCCGCCCCGCGGGGTATTCCACTGGGCTACCCCCTTCTCCCCGAGATTTGCTTTCAGCGAATCAAGGACAACTTGAAATTTCGGGCGCAGGATCGCCGCATGCAGCTTCATATGCTGCCGGATACCGTCCGCATTCTTGAAATAACGGACATGGCGAAGCATATTCAGCTTGTCATAGCCGATGGTCTGGTAATTCATCCGTTTTTTTACATCGGCTACCGTCGCAGGGCTGCCCGCCATCACCGCCACGCCGGACCCCGGGAAGCTCACCTTCGAAGTGGAGGCGAACATCACCACCCGATCTTCGGTCCCGTGCTTTTTGGCCTCGTCGTACAGGTTCAGCAGCGTATCCGGCGTATCCGTCAGATGATGTAGGCAATAGGCGTTGTCCCACATAATCCGGAAATCCGGGGCCGCCGTCTTCATAGCGGCCAGACGGCGCACCGTTTCGTCCGAGTAGGTAATCCCGTCCGGGTTGGAGTACATCGGCACGCACCAAATCCCTTTGACCGCCGGATCCGCGGCATACCGCTCCACCGCATCCATGTCCGGGCCGTCCGGCGTCATGTCGACCGTTATCAACTCAAAGCCGAAATACTCCGTAACCCCAAAATGTCGGTCATAGCCGGGAGACGGGCAGAGGAATTTGACCGTCTCCTCCTTGCACCACGGCCTGCCGCCGTTGACCCCGTGGGAGTATGCCATTGCTATGTAATCGAACATCAGGTTCAGGCTGGAATTCCCTCCCACGATTACCTGGGAAGCGTCCACCCCCAGGATGTCCGCAAACATCTCCTTTGCCTCCGGGATCCCGTCCAGCAGGCCATAGTTGCGGGTATCCACCCCCGACTCCGTCTTATACCCGTCCCGGGCGTTCACGCAGTCCAGCAGTCCCAGGGTCAGATCCAGCTGCTCCGGTCCCGGCTTGCCGCGGGACATATCTAGCTTTAAGCCCTTTGCTTTGGTTTCTTCGTAGCGGGCACGAAGTTCCTCCGCGCGAGCGGCCAGCTGCTCTTTCGACCAGTCTTTCAACGCTTCCATGAATGGATGACACTACCTTTCTCACAAGAGGGGTTCAATTTTTCTGCCTTCCAACTGCAATTCACAAAAAAATCTCCCCATAATTCTAGTATATGCGATGACATTTTGCAAGTTAATTTTACTCATCCTGCAACTTTTGGCAAATCCAACGGTTTATTGGCGGTTCCATGCCGATTCGGGGGCATTTTGCTGGAAAAGAGCCGTCTTATGGAAAATCCCTTCGTCAAAAAAGTGGAACGAAAAAGGCCTTCGGGAGCGGCGCAAAGAAAAGCCACACGGCCTGCCGCCGTATGGCTTTTTCCTGCCTGCCGCGCAGGGAGCCGCCGTTTAAAATTCCGCCGAACCGGTAGTCCGGGGGAAGGGCAGCACGTCGCGGATGTTGGGGATGCCGGTCACATACATAATCAGCCGTTCAAACCCCAGCCCAAACCCGGCGTGACGGGTCCCGCCGTACCGGCGCAGGTCCATATACCAGTCGTAATCGGCTTTGTCCAGATGGAAAAAGTCCATCGCCTTTTCCAGCATATCCAGCCGTTCCTCGCGCTGGCTCCCCCCGATGATTTCGCCGATGCCGGGGACCAGCAGATCCATGGCCGCCACCGTCTTCCCGTCGTCGTTCAGCCGCATGTAAAACGCCTTGATTTCCTTGGGGTAATCGGTGACGAACACCGGGCGCTGGAACACCTGCTCGGTCAGATACCGCTCGTGCTCGGTCTGCAGGTCGCAGCCCCAATAGACCGGGAATTCAAATTGATCCTTATGCTGCTCCAGGAGTTTGATCGCCTCTGTATAGGTGACGTGGGCGAAATCGGATTTCACGATAAACTCCAGCCGCTCCTTGAGCCCCTTATCAAAAAAGGAATTAAAGAACGCGATTTCGTCCGGGCACCGATTCAGGACATGGGAGATGACATGCTTTATCATATCCTTCGCCAGCTCCATGTCGTCCTGCAGGTCGGCAAACGCGATCTCCGGCTCGATCATCCAGAATTCGGCCGCGTGGCGGGGCGTATTGGATTTTTCCGCCCGGAAGGTCGGCCCGAAGGTATACACCTTGCCAAAGGCCATCGCCATGCTTTCCGCCGCCAACTGGCCCGAAACGGTCAGGGAGGTGTGCTTGCCGAAGAAATCCTTGGAATAGTCCACTTCCCCCTCCGGCGTGCGGGGCGGATTCCCGATATCCAGCGTGGTAACGTGGAACATCTCCCCCGCCCCCTCGCAGTCGCTGGAGGTAATCAGCGGGGTATGGGCGTACACAAACCCGCGGCTGTGGAAAAACTCATGGATGGCGAACGCGCATTCCGACCGGACGCGGAAGGCGGCGCTGAAGGTATTGGTCCGCGGGCGCAAATGGGCGATGGTCCGCAGGAATTCCATCGAATGCCGCTTTTTCTGGAGCGGATAATCTGCGGTGGAGCGCCCTTCAATTTTCACCGAATCGGCATGCAGCTCAAACGGCTGCTTCATGCCGGGGGTCATGACCAGGCTCCCGGAGGCGATCACCGCAGAGCCGACATTAAGCTTGACGATTTCTTCAAACTCCGGCAGTTTCCCCGCTTCGGCGATCACCTGGAGATTCCGCTGGCAGCTGCCGTCGTTCAGTTCAATAAAAGCGAGCGCCTTGGACTGGCGCAGCGTGCGGATCCAGCCGCATACCGTCACCGTCTGACCCGCCAGCTGTTCCGCGTCGGCATACAATCCGGCAATTTCCGTCCGGTCGATTCCCATCATTCTTATTCACCCTTCCGCCGGCGGAACAGCCGCCGGCCCCTTTTTCTCAGTATTTCATAATTATAGCAATCCCATGCGAAGAAAACAAGGTATCCCGTTTATTTTCTTTCTCGAGGGCAGGCCGCCCTGCCGCCCGCTGGATGACGGCGGATTGACAGCGTTCCGGAAAGCGGATTATAACTATATTATAAAAAGGTAGTGAGGGTTTTCCCACTCCCATTCGCCGAATAGACGGAGGGGAAAGAGGATGAGGAAGGGAGCGGAATGCATGGACAACGGTGTGAGCAGATACCACCGTTTCCTGGAGGGAGACAACAGCGCCCTAGAAGAGCTCGTGGAACTGTACAGCGACGGCCTTCTGCTTTTTATCGATGGGTTTGTGCACAACCTGGCGGTTTCCGAAGATCTGACCGACGAGACCTTTTTTGAAGTGATGTCCGGAAAGAGCCGGTTCAAAGGCCGCTGCGCGTTCAAAACCTGGCTGTTCCGGATCGGGCGGAACAACGCGCTGGATTATCTGCGCCGGCAGGCGCGGTTCCCGCAGCTGCCGATCGACACGCTGGAAAACCAGCTGCCGGACAGGGAATCGCTGGAACGGCAGGTGCTGCGAAACGAGCAAAGCCGCCAGGTGCACAAGGCCTTGCAGCAAATTCACGGGGAATACCGGGAGATCCTGCACCTATTGTATTTTGAGGATATGCGCTATGCGGATGCGGCGCTGATTCTCCGGAAAAACGCCAAGCAGATTGAGAATCTGGCCTATCGTGCAAGGAAGGCGCTGAAATCCGTGCTGGAAAAGGAGGGCTTTGTCTTTGAAGACCTATCATGAACGCACGCAGGACATCCTGGAGCGCATTGAAAAATACCGGCGGCGGAAACGGCGGCGGATATATGCCCTAATCCCGCTGGCAGCCTGCCTGCTTGTGCTTATTATCGGCTCCGTGGCCGTGCTTCCTTCGCTCCTCCAGCCAACCGCCCTTCCGCCTGCGCCCGGTCCCGGAGAAATCCTGTCGAGCGCCGTCTCTTCCTCTCCTGCCGTTCCGTCTTCGTCCGCCAGTTCCACCGGCCCGACCTCTCCCTCCGCCGATCCGGAAACGCCGCCCGGAGCGTTTATTGCCCGGGAAACCGTATCCTTTGAACAGGCAAAGCAGGCGCTCGGCTGGGAGCTCGTCCCCTGCGAGGACGAGGACTTTGCCGCGTACGTCCTGCTCACCCTCGGCGACTCCGGAGAGCCCATAGGCCTTTGCTACGAGTTCCGGAGCGGGACGGTGCAGATCCGTTCCGATGCGCTGGGGGAACCAAATTTCAAGGATTATCAGACTTTTTCCTACCAAGGGGAAGAATTCCTGGTATCCGCCGGCGGCACGGTCGCCTACCGCGAAGGGACGCTGACCTATACGGCCGATTTGGCAGGATCGTCCACGAAACAGGCATGCGAAAAAATATGGTCCCTGCGAATCGCATGAAACATCCGAAAGGAGGAAGGCGCTATGCGCAAAAGGCTGTTTTCCATCCTCTCGGCGGCCGCCCTGGCTTTGGGGGCCGCCGGGTGCTGCGGAGGAGCGGATGTCCCTCCGGCGCAGACCGCCCGGACAACGGGAACCTCCCTTTCCGACAGATGGGAAACCACCGCTGAAGGAGAGGAAGCATCCCGCCGCACCGGGACGACGTCCTATGCTCCCACCCTCGGGCAAACCACCGGACCGGAGGACGCAGCAGCGGAAACTTCTTCCGGCATCACCACCGCCTCGAAAACGGAAGAAGGCGGGGGAAACACCACGCAGGGCCCGTCCGGTGACCCGGCGGATTTCTCCATAGACCGGAGCCGGATTTCCTCGCTCGTGGTCCGGCAGCTGACCTCAAACCCCACCGAGGGGCTGAAGGCGGGCCAAAAGGCCATTGTTTCCCCTGCGGCGATCGAGAAAATCCTGGATCTCTTCGAAAATGCTGTGAAAACGCCGCTGCCTGACGATTACCAGTCGCTTCCGGGGACCGTCATGACCGTATCCTGCGAGGAGGCCGGCTTCGCCTTTTCGCTGGAGTCGGGCGGCAGCCCCCTGCGGTATCGTGGCCGGTACTATGCCGTAGATTCGGATTTGTGGCACAGCCTGTTTGCTATCTACCGGCAGGCGGACGAACCGGAGGAACCGCCCACATGGGATTAACTGCTGTCCCCCTATACAAAACGGCGTCCCCCGTGGTATACTAAAAGGAAAAGCGGCGGACATATCCAGGACATGTTCTGCGTCCCTCTCCCCTATCGTTCCGCCGGCAGACGAAAGGACGGTTCTCCGATATGTTTGACATCCCCCCCATCCTCTTCTTCCAAAGCAAAAACCCCTTTACCGGCAGCCGGGGGCGTTTCCGGTTTCGGATCGAGCCGGGGGAATCCCTGCATGTCTCCATCTGGGAAGGCCCGTACTGCTTTGAAAAAAGCGAGATCCTGGAAACAAAAGATTTCCCTCTGGACGCCGAGGGACGGGAAGCGATGCTGGCCTGGCTGGAGGAAAAAAGCCGGCAGCTGCAGGCAGAATAGCGGCGCGCACGGCGTTCCCCTTCCCGTTGCCCTCCGTTTCGCATGCTTTCTCTTTTTCCGATTTTTCGCAATATTAACGAATCTTTCCCGCTATCTTCATCAAATCGACACATTTCTTTTCTATACTATAAGTGTCGCCAGAGGAAAGAGGGAGCGTAACAAATTTCCCCTGATGGCCCTTCCGTCAGGAAGGCTCCTCCTCTCTTTTTTCTTTTGTTTACCCCTCTCTATTTTCTCCTCTTTTCTCTCCCATGGGACGCAGCCTTCGGGCTGCGTCTTTTTTATTCACTCCTTCCCGGTACTTTCCTATAAAGGCCAACCAGTTTACACTTTTTTAAAATACGGTTCAAAATTTCTTTCCCTTCTCTTTAAATGCATGACATAACTGTCCCCTATACTAGAGACATCTTCCAGAGGAAACGGTTTTTCCTCGGAGGATCCGCTGCCGGAAGGCAGACCAACGATTCTTTCCCTTTCGGGAATTGACGATAGATTTTCTTCCTTTCATTTTTCTCCCTTTCTTCCTTTTTTCTGGAGCGCCGGTATCTGCCGACGCTCTTTTTTTATTAAGGCGGGACCTATCCGCTGCCTTTCACATATGCTGATAACAGGCCCACATCGCAGTTCATTCACAGAAAGGCAGGGAACCTGTATGATTAAAATTTTCATTGATCAAGGACATAACCCCCAAAACCCCAACGCCGGCGCCGAAGCCAACGGCCTGCGCGAACAGGACATTACTTATGAAGTTGGGGTGCTTCTCGCCGATCTCCTGCGTTCCAACCCGAATTTTGAAGTCCGCCTCTCCCGCAACTCCCCCACAGAGCAGCTGGGCACCAGCAACGCCAGCAGCCTGGCGGCGCGGGTAAACGCCGCCAACAGCTGGGGGGCCAATTATTTTATCAGCCTGCACTGCAACGCCAGCACCGTCACCACAGCCAGCGGCAGCGAGGCTTATGTGTACAGTACCTCTACCCCGGCGTATCCGTTGGGGGAATGGATTTTGATCGGGCTGCACGACGCGACCGGCCTCCCCAACCGGGGGATGCGGATTAATCCCAGCCTGTTTGTCCTCCGCCGGACCCGGATGCCCGCCGTCCTGGTGGAAATGGGATATCTCACCAACGTCACGGACGCCCAGATGCTTTCGGAAAATCCCGCGCTGTTTGCCGAAGGGATTTACAACGGAATCCTCGCTTTCTTTGGGCTGGATTAAACGGAGCAAAAGAAAACCGCCGTGAAGGAGGACGCCCCGGCTTCCCCCTCGCGGCGGTTCTCTTTTGTATGTTGATTGGAATGGGAGGGGCCTACCCGCCATGGTCTTCCCGCAGGAACTCCAAAAAGCGGCGGTTGAACAAATCCAGTTCGTCGTAGACAATCCCATGCCCGCTCTTTTCAAAGGGATACAGCTGCGAGTGAGCGATCGTTTCATGCTGGATTTCCGCCAGTACAAAAGGAACGACCCTGTCCTGCCTCCCGTGGAAAATCCCGGTGGGGACCCGGACGCACTGCAGATCCTCCCTGCCGTCCTCGTCCCGCAGGGAAATCGCCGCATTCACCGTCCCGATCCCGGAGGCTTCCAGCGCGATATCCCGGAACCAGTCCTGGATTGCCTCGCTGTGCGGGCTGTAAAGGAGCATCCGGCTGAAATCCTGCGCGAGCTGGGCGCGGTCGGTTTTCGCCTGCCAGATGAGGTCGTCCGCCTGCGCGATCGGCTGCCCGTAGGGGAAATCGGCCGTCTGGGTAAAGCGCGGGGCCGCCGCTGAGAGCAGGGCCAGCTTTTTCACTCCGTATCCCTGAAACCGCCGCATATACCGCAGGGCAACCGCGCCGCCCATAGAGAAGCCGGCCAGCGTGAAGCGGCGCAGGTTCATCCGGCAGACCACCCGATATAGATCGTCCGCCATCGAATCGTAGGTATAGCCCCACCCGGGAGCGTCCGAACGCCCGAAGCCCCGCAAATCCAGGGTCACTACCCGATAGCCGCCGTTTACCAGCCGCCGCTCCTGATACTCAAACATTTTGGCCGCCAGCGGCCAGCCGTGCACCAGCACCACCGCTTCCCGCCCCTGCGGATTGGGATCGTACACGGCGATTTTTACATTGTTTTTCACCGGAATCAACATCATTGGCTGCAACCCCCTTTTTCCCCATCGTATGCCCGTTTTGGGGAAGCGGTCACTGCCCTCCTGTTTTCCGGCGCCGCCAAAGCGTCCGGCGGCTTTATTCTTCCGCTTCCAGAGCTTTGCCCGCGTCCTCCTTCAGCTTCTGCCAGGCGTCCTCATGCTGCACATAATACAGCGGGCAGAGCTTGCCCGAGACATCGTAATGCCGGATCAGGTTCTCCTGCGTCAGATCGAACTGCCGGCACAGCCAGGATATCAAGCGGATCAGCGACCGATAGGTCACGTCGCTGAACCGGCCGGTCTCGTCCGGATGGCAGACCTCGATGGAGATGGTGTCTTTGTTGCGCTGATTGGTGGCGACGGACTGTTCGTCCAGCGGCAGGCACTGGATGATTTCCCCCTCCAACCCCACCACAAAGTGGGAGCAGACGTCCACACCCTCGGTGTTAAAATAATTCCGGTTTCCCTTTGCGCTGGAGCCGGGATTCCCCACATAATGGATGGCCAAATCCTTCACCTCGGCGAGCGGCGCCCCCGTCCGGGCCGTTGGATTGGTGATGAAATCCTGTTCTATCCAATCCGGGCAGCGGATTTGGGAGATATCCGGCCCGCCCAGAGGGTCGGGGGCAGCGTACCAGAGGGCGCGCAGCCCGAAGAAAAAGCCGACCGCCAGCGCAACGGCCGCTCCCCCCGCAACGGCGGCCAGCATCCGGCGGCGCCGGCGGAGACGGGCAGCCTCGGTGCGAATGCGGCGTTTTTCCTTCACTTCCTGCCAAACCCGTTTCTCCTCCAGCCTGTCCGGCTCCGTCCGTCCCGACTGGTGGTCCGCGGCGTCCGGCTGTTCGACAGCTTTGGTGCGGGGGCCTTCATACTGAACCGTCACGATAGTCCCTCCCGGCGTATTTTTCGTCCTTGTATAATAGAGTAGTAGTTATTAGAGCCCCTCTCCAAGGGCTGTGCTACACTGTAAGGGATGCTGTGGATTGGTTTGCTCATCCTACCACAAGA
>CAJFGS010000013.1:1900-62537 GCA_904377855.1 Candidatus Avimonas merdigallinarum | reverse complement strand
ACGGTTGAGGCTGTCCTCTAAACACAGCGACAGCACCGTTCCTTTTTCTGTCTGCAAATTCCAGAACGGCTTGCCCTGCGCTACCCGCAGAGAAAGCAGGAGGAGCAACCACGATTTCCCAGTCTTGGCAGCTCCGGCTAAGATATGAAGTCCCTGCGGCAGCAACCCATCCACCACAAACCGAATCTGAGGCAGACGCATATCCAGCAGGGTTTGTCCGTCTACGGTTTTGATTTTTTCTTTTTTCATGCTGTTTTCCTTTCGCAGTTTTGAGTTTGTTTGATTTCCATATCGACACAATCATATATGGCGCACCAACCCCTTTTCCGCTTTTTGCGCGGAAACTCAAATAAGCGAACGGCATTGGTTCGCTTTCAAATGTTCCGCGCCTATGTATGTACGGGTATCTGCTGAAAAAATGGCGCTTTATAATTCAGTTGTTTATGTTCATTCAGTTTTTATCTCAATGTTTTCTTAGTATATCATGCAGAACTAATGTTTGTCAAGGCCTTTGTATATTTATTTGAGAACTGGGCAATACTATTTAGTTTGCCACAAAAAAGCTGACCGAGTTCGCACACGGTCAGCTTTTTTCTGCAGCTTTACTTTTCGTTGCTGTGCCTGAGCTTTTTGCCGTTGTTGATGAGCCTTCCGTTTTTGCCTGGTGCAAGGATCATTTCTTGTCCGAAGCAAGAGATGCTTATGGTGCGATCTGAGCCGTTGATAAATTCCAGGCTGTCCACATCCGTATCGTACAGGCGCAGAGAGAACGGATAGACGAAAAATCGGATTTGACATTCCTCTCCGAACAGGACGGAGTCTGTAAACATACCAAGATGGATGAATCGGGGCAGAGGCTCGCCCTCCGTCCCGTCTTCGTAAACGTAAGCGACCTTTTGAACCAGCGCATCTTTCTCATAGAGATATATTCTTGCGCCGATTTTCTTCAAATGACTTTGCATAATTCCCAACCTCTTTCTGCCGTTTGGCAACACAAACAGATATCACAAAACAGCGAAAAAGTCCAGATAAAATTGAAAAAATGAGTTCAGATAATTGCCTTTTTCTGATTCTCTTTTTCAAATGAAATTTTGACTTGCAAAAGCGTTTGTTCCAAGGTAACATACAATGACCTTTGGAGAACCAAAGGGAAAGACAATTTCCGAGTCATACTTTTCGGATACAATATATCCGGAGGTAAATTGAGATGAAAGGACGAATTTTAACAAGCGAAGCAATCGATTGCTTCAAAAAATATTTGCGGGAGGAGGAAAAAAGTGAAAATACCATAGAAAAATATCTGCGGGATGTGCGGGCGTTTGCCGCATATCTAAACAGTTCGGAGATCACGAAAGAGGCGGTTATTGCCTACAAAAACAAATTGCTTTCCGAAAACTATGCCGTTCGTAGCATCAACTCTATGTTGGCGAGCATCAACAATTTATTTGTTTTTCTTGGGTGGGCGGATTGCAGAGTAAAATCCATCAAGGTCCAGCGGCAGATCTATTGCTCCGAAGAAAAGGAGCTGACCAAAGCGGAGTATATGCGGCTGGTAAACACCGCAAAGCAGAAAGGAAACGAGCGGCTAAACCTGATTTTACAGACCATCTGCGGTACAGGGATTCGGGTATCCGAACTGCAATACATAACGCTTGAGGCGGTAAAGCGCGGAGAAGTTGTGGTTTCCCTAAAGGGCAAAACACGGTCAGTTTTTATTGTGAAGGAACTGCAAAAAAAGCTGCTCCGTTACGCAGCGGAGCAGAAGATAAAAAACGGCGTGATTTTTGTAACACGGACGGGCAAGCCAATAAGCCGCACCAATATTTGGCGTGAAATGAAAGCGCTGTGCGGAAAAGCCGATGTCAATCCGCAAAAGGTCTTTCCGCACAACCTGCGCCACCTGTTTGCAAGAGTGTTTTACGGTATCGAAAAGGATATCGCCAAACTGGCGGATGTTCTTGGCCACAGCAGTATCAACACAACACGAATTTATATCATTTCCACCGGCAATGAACACCGCAGACGGATGGAACATATGCGGTTGATAATATAAAAAAGCCGCCGTAAAAACAGCGGTTATTACATAATCTGCATTATGTTGTATTAAAAAGTTAGAGGTCCAATCTGAGACAAACATATCTCAGATACATAAAACGGTTTCGTATTAAAAATGGGCATAAAAGACCAAGCCTTTTTCGTTTTCTTAAAAAGAAAATCGCTCAAGGCTAATTTGTGTTGTCTAAATTTTGACAAATTCTTTGCAAATCAAGCTTTTCGGTTGAAAACAACTTGTTATTTTTTGTATTGTATAGTATAATAATGTTAATAAGATGGATAAGTTATGCCCATCTACAACATAATGCAGATTATGTTGCAATTCATTCGCTGAGGGAGAGCAAATATATGAAACGGATCCGTTGATTATTTCTTCTGCAGCGGCAGACCGACCGGATGCTTCTGCGCGGGAAAGAACGGACGTAGCATAGTGCATCCGTAGGGGAAACGGAGTAAAACCGCATGGACGAGTTGAGATACGCCAATATTGCGCTGGATATTTTCAGCATCATTTTATCTGTGCTGCCAATCGTTTACCTGGTCAGCAACCACCGGTACCGGCAAAAGCTGAACCAGTATTTCCTTGGCATCTGCATCTCCAATATTTTCATGATCGGGGGCGACCTGCCGGACTGGCTCCTGCCCACAGCCGCCGAAGCATCGGAGAAAAGGATCCTGTCTGCCGCCTCGGCGGTCTACTACATTGCTTCGGCCTTTGTCCTGTATTTTTTTATATGGTACGTCATGGAATATCTGCAAATAACCGGGCGGGCAAAAAAATTCTGCTTACTGTATGCGCTGCTTTTATGCAGCGTGCAGGTCGTCTTCGCTGCGATCAGCCCCTTTACCGGTTCTATCTTCTATATAACGGATAACGGATATCAGCGCGGTCCGCTGTTCCTGATTTCACAGTTTGTCCCGCTGCTGTGCTATATGCTTTTCATGGCGCTGGTCATCATCTATCGGAAAAAGCTGCGGGTGCGGGAAGTTGTGTTCTTTTTGCTGTACATCTTTATACCGCTGGGCAGCGGCGCAGCTCAGATGGCCATGCGCGGGATCGCCGTGGTCAACGTGGGTGTCACCGTTGCCATCCTGGTCATCCTCATGAACGTACAGTTTGAGCATGAGGTGACGATGAAGGAGCAGGAAAAGGAGTTGGCCGAACGGCGGATCGACATCATGCTCAGCCAGATCCAGCCCCATTTTCTGTATAACTCCTTGGCGGCTATCCATCATTTGTGCGAAACCGATCCGGAAACGGCAAAAAAGGCGATCGGAAAATTCTCGAAATTCCTGCGGGGGAACATGGACAGCCTGAAAAAGCGTGAGCCGATCCCTTTCGGGGCTGAACTGAACCATGTCATGAATTATCTATACCTGGAGCAGCAGCGGTTTGGGGACAAACTTCAGGTGATCTACCAAATCAAAACAGAGGATTTTATGATCCCGCCCCTTACCCTTCAGCCATTGGTGGAAAACGCCGTGCAACACGGCATCCTGAACCGGAAAAACGGCGGTACGATCATCATCCGCACCGAGGAAACGGATGAGTACGCCGTGGTGACGGTGGCCGACAACGGTGTCGGGATAGAGAACGCGAAAGGGCGCACAGTTTTGGGAGAACATTCCCATATCGGTATTCCCAACGTCCGCAGCCGGCTGGAAGAAATGGTGGAGGGCAACATGGAAATCGAAAGCAGCGGCCGTGGGACAACGATCACCATCCGCATCCCTTGGACGGGAGGACTTGGCATATGAATTTCTTAGTTGTTGACGATGAGCCGCTGCAGCTCCGGGAAATCGCATCCGTCCTGCGGAGGCTACGACCGGAGGCCGAAATTTTCCCCTATACATGGCCGGACGAAGCGCTGGAATCGGCGAAAGCGCATCCGATGGATGTTGCTTTCCTGGATATTCAAATGGGCGGAATGACCGGGTTGGAGCTGGCGGTACGGCTGAAAAAGGTAAAGCCGGATATCCATATCATTTTCGTGACCGGGTACGCGGATTATGCGGTGGACGCCTTTGCCATGCACGCGACCGGTTATCTGCTCAAGCCTGTCACAGAGGAGGCGGTCAGCCGGGAACTGACCTTTGTTTACAGCGGCCGACCGTCTGAGAAGCGTATCCAGGTCAAGACTTTCGGCGGGTTTGACGTTTATGCGGACGGGCAGCCGGTTCGGTTCGGCCGGGCCAAAGCCAAGGAACTGCTGGCCTATCTCGTAGACCGCAGGGGATCGTCCGTTACGACAGGAGAAGCCTATGCTGCCCTATTTGAAGATGCGGAGGATACGCCGTCCGGCAAGTCGTATTTCCGCACTATTCTCCATGAGCTGATCGCGGCGCTGAAGAAAGCGCAGGCCGAGGAAATCCTGGTGAAAGGGCACAACAGCTTTGCGGTCGACCCGGAGACGTTCGACTGTGACTATTACCGGTTTTTACAGGGAGATCCCGCGGCGGTCAACGCCTTCCAAAACGACTATATGCAGTCCTACAGCTGGGCGGAAATCCGGAATGCTGAACTGGATTTTTGGGAATACAGGGAGCCCGAACGCCGATAAAGCCAGAGCTTTGCAAAAGGCTCTGGCTTTTTCTATCCCGTTTGTTGCGCTTTTGTTGCGCTTGAGCTGATATACTGAACACAAATACATGCAGGGATGGGATATTATGACGGTTCTGCTCGTTGACAGCGACAAACAGGCGCTGGACCGGGAAGCCAGGTGTCTGGCCGGCCGACAGTCCGGCATGATGGTCATCCTTCACAGCAGCGCAGGCGACGCCATAAAATTTGCGATGCGACACGACGTCGATATCCTCTTTACCAGAAGCGTGCTAACGGAGATGACCGGCCCGGAACTGATCGAGAAGATCCGTCGGCTTCAGCCGAAGGTCGAGTGCCATATCCTCCGGAGAGATGAAGAAGTCCCCCAGATAATCCCTCATTCTGACGCCCATGACGGCAGTCTGAAAGAAAAGGAAAAAATAGATGAAAGATCACATATACATAAAACAGAGAACAGGCAGCCGGCAGGCGGCTGTCCCCGTCAGGACGGGAAAAAGAAAGGCGATGACGATATGACTGAACAGGAGCTGCGGAGTTTAAGCAGGAAAGAGCTTTTGGAAATGATGATCGAGCAGGGAAAGGAACTGGAATTTGTCAAAGCGGAATACGAAAAGGATCTGGAATTTCTGAAAACCGAGCACGAAAAAGAAATCACGTCCCTTAAAGCGGAACTGGAGGACGCCCGGAAGGCCCTGCAGAAACGGGAAATCGCCATTAATGAAGCAGGCTCCATTGCGGTGGCTGCCCTTCAGGTCAACGGGGTTTTCGAAGCGGCGCAGGCCGCCAGCCAGCAGTATATTGAAAATATCCGCAGCCTCAGCGACCGGCAGGCGTCCATCTGCGCTAAGCGGGACGCGGACAGTCGGGCCGAAGCCGACCGGCGGCTCCGGGAGACAGCGGCGAAATGCGAGGATATGGAAACAGCTTGCCGGGAAAAATGCGTGGCGATGGAGGCGGACGCCAAACGGCGCTCGGAAGACTACTGGACCGAGGTTTCCACCCGCCTGCAGGCATTTTATGAAAACCATCAGGAACTGAAAAAGCTGCTGAACGTCGGTCTTACCATTCCCAAGGTATAAACGGGGCGCCGGTATGAAACGGAAAAGAAACACGTCCTTTCCCACGCTCCAGCAGCTGGAAGCGGAGCTGGCGCGGGAAAGAAGACGGGGATGGCATCAGCGGAAGCAAAGGCTGGGTTCCGCCGCCCCTCCGCCAAAACAATCGGCGGAAAAGGATATCGGGCAAAAGGTGCGCCGGGACGGCATACCGGCAAAAGCCGTTCCTTCCCCGCCCATGGTAGAGCAGCTGGAAGAAGAATTAAAGAGGACAGCCTATCAGAAAAGGTTCCGGCGGATGGTGCGCAGCACTGTTTCCACGCTGATCGTTGTGGCAGCCGCCGCTGTGCTGATTTCCAACCTGGTGCTCCCTATCCTGCGGATTTACGGCACCTCCATGATGCCGGCGCTGACAGACGGGGACATTGTTGCCGCCGTCCGCAGCGGCTCCTATGAACGCGGGGATGTTATCGCTTTTTACTATAACAACAAAATCCTGGTCAAGCGCGTCGTCGGGCTGCCAGGCGAATGGGTGCATATCGACGGGCAGGGTCAAGTGAGCATCGACGGCGAGCCGCTTGACGAGCCGTATCTGGAAGAAAAGTCGCCGGGCGAATGCGATATCGAGCTGCCCTATCAGGTGCCGGACGGGAGGTATTTCGTCATGGGGGATCATCGCAGCGTATCCAGCGATTCCAGAAGCAGCGAGGTAGGCTGCGTCCCGGAGGAAAAGATTATCGGCAAGCTCATCTTCCGTCTGTGGCCGCTTGACGAATTCGGCGCAATCGAATAAACTCACAAAACTGCTTACGGAAAGGAGGGACGGCATGAAACTGCCGAAGAGGGAAGAAAAAATACGGGAATACGCGCGGGCGCACAGGCTGCATAAACGCTGGTACAGGCTTACGGCTCTGCTGGCAGTTTTGTCAGCTATCGTGACAACAGCCGTCCTGATCCTTCCCGCCGTTACCATGGAAAACACCGGCTATGACTTTTCCGGAAATATCACAAGCGTCACAGTGGAACGGCAGCAGGACGGCCAATGGACCCAGAGCGATACGTTTACGGACGGCGATACCGTCCGGGTCACCATCCGCTACGCCATCCCGGCGGGAGAGATCTGGGAGGACCGGCGGGATATGCACTACCAGCTCCCCGCCGGCATTGCCCTGGAGCAGACGGAGACGGGCGATGTGTATCTGGAAGACGGGCGGCGGGCCGGCGCCTACACCATCTCCCCGGAGGGCTTGATCAACATCACCTTTGATGAGGCTTTTGCCAACGGCGAAGCATTTTCCGGGAACCTCTATTTCCAGGGCTCCATCGCCCTGGCGGAACTGGAAGAGGGTGAGGAGATCACATTCGGCGGAACAGGCGGAACCATCACCGTAGTGCCCGGGGAGAAGCGATACAGCCTGAAAATCGGAAAGGCCGGCTTCTATATCCGGGACGAAGAGACGGCAGGGCTGTATGAAGGCCTGGGTCTTAAAACGGAAGCGGAACAGCTGATCTATAACCTGTCGGTCTATACCAGCAAGGATACGGACGGAACCGATGGCCCCATCACCGTCCACGACCAATTCACGCACACGCCCGCCGGCAGCCGCGTTATCTATGACGAAAACAACATCGTGATTTATAAACGGGCCTTTGACGTGGACGGAAAGCCTATCAGCATCACAATGTCCGGCTATACCGTCAAATATACGCAGCAGGACGGGACGGGCGGCGGTGAGGCCGGCAGCTTCACCATCACCGGCCTGCCGGCACTGGGAGAAAACGAGGCCTATGACATCTATTATACCGCCAGGCTGCAGGACGCTGCGGATACCTCTAACGGCTATATAGCGGTATCCAATGAAGCCGCAGCCAAAGACAGCTCCCAGACAGTTACCGCCGAAGCCGCCGTGGAGATCAGCCGACGTATGGTACATAAGGAGGCCGCCGCCAACGAGGGCACCGGCAATGTGCAGTGGACGGTTCTCCTGAATGAAGACGGCCGGGATCTGAGCGGCCGGACATTCCGGGACGAGATGACCTATACTCTGAATGGTACGGCCGCGGAATATAACCCGGAGGACATCCGGAGCCTCCGGGTGACGGCTTACGAACTCAACGATGTCGGGCAGCAGTTGTCAAAGGGCGACGTAACGGCAGCATTTGAAGCGCTGCTCGGATTTGAGAGCGGCGCCATGACGGTTTCATTCCCAGCAGCCGGAGCGTGGCCGGAAGGGCTTTCTTCCGACTGGATTTATGAAATCGTTTACGAGACGCCCTATCCGGAGGGGGCGGAGATTGGAGAACAGATTACCTTTACGAACACCGCCCGGCTGGACGGATATCACATAACCGTGAACTGGGGGAGCAAAGTCCCGGAGGTCGGCTACGGACTGGTAAAGAGAAGCACCGGTCATGATCTGAACACCGGGACAGATGTTGGTATGATAAACTGGGAGTCCGCCGTAAGCTACCCGTCTGTTGGCTTTGAACTGGAAAGGCTCCAATACATGGACTGGATGCCGGACGCCTATTATGACGAGGGCGGACGGTTTATTCCGGGCAGCCATTACACCACGACCGCCACGCTGAGGGATACGCTGCGCATTGAAAACGCAGCGGGACAGAAGCTTGTTTGGGGAGAGGATTTCACCGTCAGCGCGGCGTATGCGGCGGATATGCCGGAATATGATACATTCCAAACGACGTGGAACAACACAGAAACCATTTTCGCACAGAACTTGACCGATCTGACGGACGGGGCGGACAGCGACAAGCCTATCGCGCTGTTCTGTATCACCTTTACGGAAGCATCCCGGACGAAGCTGGAAGGCGGTCAGCGCCTGTACATCAGTTATCAAACGCTGTTGGACCGTCTGGGAGTGACAGACGGGAATCTGGTGAAGATCGACAATGTCGGATCGATCTTTGGCCACACGGTACAGACGGGGCTGGAGACAGCCTTCCACCAGCAGTTGAACAAGCAGGTCAGCAAAACTGGCATAGCTCCCAGCGGCGATGATTTTGTCCTGGATTCCGACGTCTATGTGGACGGCCCCGTTGACATCGACCTTGGGGATACCGGCGGCAGAATTTACTACCGCATTCTGTTCTATAACTATGGGGATGTCATAGAGTTCCATGATGACCTCTTACAGGAATTTGATGGAAAGATCGGCTTTGATCAAAATATGCGGATCTACGATGCAGCTACCGGCGAAATCATAGGAACTGCAAAAATCTGGGGCCAACATATCGATAGTAGCGGTAAATATTATGGAAATTATAAATTGTACGATCTGGATGAATATCAGGACTGCATCATCGGCCTGTACTATTCCATCGACGTGAGCGGCGACGAGGCGCTGGAGGATTTGGAAGAAGGAGAAACCCATGCCTACACCAATACCGTGGAATGGACGGGCGTCGGCGGGGATTCCTCCACCGCCCACGTCGCCAGCAGCGAGCCCACTTTGAAAAAAGACGGTGTTTTGACTACTGAAAATGGGGAAAATCTCGTTTACTATTATGTGGCGATCAATCCCGATGGGCGGGACCTGCACCCGACCAGCAATTTGCTGGAACTGCGGGACAGCCTGACACTTCCCGTCGGGGCTTCTGCCGCCCTGCGGCCGGAGACCATCGGATTGTACCATTATGACCCCGGCAATGCCGCCGGACACTTCTTAGGCGAAGAAGTGACGGAGGAGGAGTTCGACAGGTTTGAGGCGGTCCGGACGGAGGGCGCCGCAAACACTTACACCTTCACTGTCCCCGACGGGATGGCCTGCGTGGTGGTCTACGCCTATGCGGTCAATCCGGGGACCAGCGCCCTGGATGAGATACCGGTGAACAACACCGCTGCCCTGCTGGGCCGGGCGGTCATCTCCGCCGGGGACAACGTCACCATAAAAGCCCAGGAATCCGGAGGCCAGGTGAACAGGGCTACCCTGACTATCTATAAAATCGGCGGAAACGATGTTGCCAACCTGCTGCAGGGTGTGCTTTTTGACCTGTTCCGGTATGAACGGCAGGAAGACGGAAGCTACGGCTGGGTACGTACCGACCTGACTGCCAAGGGAGAAATGGCCGAAGACGGAGGCTACCATTTCGTCACCGGCGGGGACGGCGTCAAGGGCGCTATCATCCTGAACTTTCTGGACGAGGCGGACGGAGACAGTTCCCACTACAATACCCTCTACCGCCTGACGGAATTCCGGAGCATCGACGGATATCAGATCGCCCCTACGCCCCGGTATTATGTGTGGGGGGAAGCTGGCAGGACGGAAGCGGAAACGGCTGCGCTCATGGCCGACACCCTCGCAAAAGCAGGGGTAAAATGGGAGCAGGTCACCTTCATCCCCTTCGGCGAGAGCAGGACGGAAACCATCAACAACGAGCCTACTACCACGTCCATCTCCGTCACCAAGCAGTGGCAGGATCTGGACGGCAACGCGCTGACGGAAGAACTCCCGGGCAGCGTTACCGTCACTCTGTATCAGATCGTAAACGGTGTGACGACAGAATATCAAGCAGAGGGAGTGACAAACCCTGCCGTCCTCAGCGAAGCTAACAACTGGTATTACAGCTGGAAGAACCTTCCCAAAGAGATCGGCGGCCAGCCCGTCACCTATACTGTGGCGGAGAAACCTGTGGATGGCTGGGAGGCTGCCTACACATACCCCGACGGGGGCGATGAGTCCACCGGCGTGGCTAAAGGCAATATAACCGTTACCAACATCAGAGATTCCAGCTATGTCCTGCCGGAGACCGGCGGGATCGGGCCAATCTTCTTTATAACCGCGGGACTGTTCCTCATCGGAGCGTCCGGCGTGGGATATTTATATCTGCGGCGGAGGCGCCGACGGGAGGGGGATGCCTCATCACCTTAATTTTCCTGCACGATTAACCCATAATTTCTGACAAAAATGAAAGGAGCAACAACAAAATGAAAAAACTGAAGAAACTGGCAGCAGTCCTGCTGTCACTGGCCATGACAGCGATGCTGTCCATCCCGGCTCTGGCTGCCGGAGAGTATTCCATCACCATCAACAACGACAAGGCCGGCCACACCTATGAAGCCTATCAGATTTTCGCCGGCGATGTGTCCAGTGATGAGGCGCAGGAGGGCAATGCGGAAGGTCCCATCCTCTCGAATATCATCTGGGGCAGCGGCGTGAATGGTACTGCGCTGCTGGCGGCGCTGAAAGAAGCCGATGCAGAAAAATACGGCGAGTGTGAAACTGCTGCTGACGTAGCCGAGGCACTCGGCATAGAGAACGCTGCCGCCGCTGACGCAGCAGCTTTCGCGGAAATCGCTGCGGAGCATCTTGCGACTGTTGCAGGAACCGCGACTGCACCTGTAGAGGGCAACTATGTCATCAATAACCTGGCCGCCGGCTACTATCTGGTGAAGGATCAGGACGGCAGCTTACAGGGCGATGCCGATAGTGCCACCGAATATATTGTCCAGGTGCTGGGCAACGTGACGATGGAACCCAAGGACAGCGATATTCCCACCGTGGAGAAGAAGGTCTCGGACGAAGAATATACGCAATATGAAGGAGCACAGGGGCCTGACTATCAGCCTCCCTATGGTTACGGATATAACGATGTGGCTGACTGGGACATCGGCGATTCCGTGCCCTTTAAGCTTATCGGTTCCATTCCGGATATGTCCGCCTATGACACCTATGAGTACATCTTCACCGATACCCTGTCCAACGGCCTGACCCTGCAGGCAGATACCATCAAGGTATATATCGCCCGTAATCCGTATGATCAAGTGAATAATTATGAACCGTTGATTATGGGAGCGGATTACACCCTCGATGTGCAAAATGTAGGTGCAAACGGCGGAGGCTCTTTTTCCATCGCTTTTGAAGATTTAAAGACCAATGAATATGTCGCCGGAGAACAGGGAGACGAGTATCATTACGTCATCGTGACCTATGACGCGACCCTGAACACCAATGCCGTGATCGGATTGGATGGTAATCCCAACAGTGTAGATCTTCAGTTCTCCAACGATCCCAACGGGGATGGCTTGGGCCGCACCCCAGAGGATACTGTTATTGTTTTTACCTATGAGTTGGACGGCACCAAGGTGGACGGTGAGGATGTGGACACCAAGCTGGAGGGTGCTGAGTTCGTGCTGCTTAACGGCGGCCATACCCAGGTCGCTCATATCGAAAACGGCAAGCTGGTTGGATGGATTGATCTGCCGGAGGGATATAATTACGAGAATTACAAAGAAATTCCCTATGAAACATGGGAAGAATTCAACGCAACCAACAATGTTATTATGACTTCTACTGAGGAGGGCGTGTTCGGTGTATCCGGTCTGGATGATGGAACGCTGTATCTTTTGGAGATCAAGGCTCCCAATGGGTACAACCTGATGGAGAATGACTTGAGGATTGATATTGCTGCCACTACCGCTAATGGCCAGACTTGGGATGGTGTTCCTGCTAATGCCCTCACTGCCCTGACCATTGCGGTTGACCAAGGCAATGCTGAAAATGGCAATGCCCAAACAGGTGCCGTGGCCTTGACTGTGACCAACAACCAGGGCACCACCCTTCCGGAAACCGGCGGCATAGGCACCACCATCTTTTACATCATTGGCGGCGTGCTGGTTGTAGGCGCGGGCGTCCTGCTGGCTGTCCGGCTTCGCATGAGAACGGAAAATAAAGAGTAATTCGCATTTTACATACTGCTGCTGCGGTCGGGAGGGGACTCCTCCCGGCGCCGCAGCGGTGAGGAGAGCCCTGCATGAAAAAAACTGCTACGAAGAATAGAATTGTTGTCATTCTCTTAATTGTCGTGCTTCTGGCAGGGCTGTCCTTACTGCTGTATCCGTTTGTCAGCGATTACTGGAACTCCCTGCACCAGTCCCGGGCGATTGCCACCTATATGGAGGCTGTAACAGAGCTGGATGAAGCCGCCTATGAAGAGTGGTGGGATGGGGCAAAGGCCTACAACGCTTCCTTACCGGGAACACAGAACCGTTTCCTGCCAGACAAAGAGGAACAAAGAAACTACGAAAAGCTTCTGGACATCTCCGGAACCGGCATCCTCGGTTACGTGGAAATTCCCAACATCGCCGTGCTGTTACCGATCTATCACGGGACCGACGAGGAAGTCCTGCAGGTCGCCATCGGGCATATTGAAGGGTCCTCCCTTCCGGTGGGCGGTGAAAGCACTCACTGCGTCATATCCGGGCATCGGGGCTTGCCGTCTTCCCGGCTGTTTACCGATTTGGATCAGCTAACCGAAGGGGATATCTTTATCCTGCGGGTGCTGGACGAAACGCTTACCTACGAGGTGGATCAGATCCACATCGTCGAGCCGGACGACACCTCCCTGCTGGGAATTGAGGAAGGGCAGGATCTCTGTACCCTGATTACCTGTACCCCTTACGGCGTCAATTCCCACCGGCTTTTGGTGCGCGGGCACCGTGTAGAAAATCAGGAGGCATCCAGTACGCTCCGCATCACGGCGGATGCCATGTTGCTCGATCCCCGGCTGGTGGCTCCGTTGATTGCAGCGCCGATCCTGCTGGCGCTTATCCTGCTGCTCCTGTTCCGTTCACGGAAAGGAAAAAAGAGAAAGAGGTGATGGATAGATGAATGTCAGGCTGTGTTTGCAGCGGCTTACAGCCATACTGCTCATCCTGATCATTGGGATATGCGGTATGCCGGCGGTTGTTTTGGCAGCCGGGCATATCGATACCGACCGGGAATCTTCCCTTCGCGTTTATTTTGGAGAGGACGGAACCGGTTTCCCCGGCGTAAGCTTTTCTATCCATCGCGCGGCGGATGTTTCAGAGTTTGGCGTATACACGCTGACCGGTGATTTTGCAAAGTACCCGGTCAGTTTGGAAGACTTGGACAGCACGGGCTGGCGGGCGCTGGCCCAGACCCTTGCCGCCTATACCGCTCGGGATGAGTTGCCGCCGTTTCAGACGAAGGCAACCGGGCAGGACGGAGAATGCTGTTTTTCCGGACTGACCGCCGGTTTATATCTGGTGATTGGCGAACGGTATACAGCTGAAAACGCCGTCTACACCCCTGAACCGATGCTGATATCCCTGCCCAGTTTGACAGTAAAGGACGAATGGCTATATGACGCGGAGGTTTCCTGCAAATTTGACAGCGAAACTATACTGACTTTCGTCGAACGCAAGGTGCAGAAGGTCTGGAAGGACGACGGGGAAGAAGACAAACGCCCGAAGCAGATCTCCGTGCAACTTTTGGAAAATGGAACGGTTGTGGATACCGTGCTCTTGAGCAAGGAAAATAACTGGGAATATATATGGAATAATTTAGACGGCGGTTCCCGGTGGCAGGTCACGGAAGCCGAAGTGCCGGACGGGTATACTGTCGCCATTACACAGGAAGGAACAGTCTTTATCATGACGAACACCCGCCCTTCCGAGCCGCCGAAGCTGCCGCAAACAGGGATGCTATGGTGGCCGGTGCCGGCGCTGGTCTGCGGCGGCCTGCTGCTGATCGTGGCCGGCCTGGTGGTGCGGCGCAGACAGGGGGACGGTCATGAAAAGAAAAGGTAAGGCGGGAACCATTTTCATAACGGCGGGATCGCTGCTGCTGGCGGCTGCCCTGCTTTTGGTGGGATATAACCTGGTTGACGAGTACCGGGCGGGACAGACGGCAAACCATGTGATGCAAATATTGCAGCAGCAAATGCCGGAAACTCCATCAGACGGTATGCGGATGCAGGAAGATGCATCGCCGAAGCAAATGGAACTCCCCGATTACGTTTTGAATCCGGATATGGAGATGCCAATACAAGAAATCGAAGGAAACGACTACATCGGCCTGCTGGAAATCCCCTCTCTGGGGATTTCCCTGCCAGTGATGAGCGAATGGAGCTATCCCAAGCTGAAGCTCGCGCCTTGTCGTTACCATGGTTCGGCTTATACCGGCAGCCTAACCATTGCCGCGCACAATTACCGCACCCATTTCGGCCCAGTGCGGGGTGCCCCCGCCGGTACCCAGGTGTTCTTCACCGATGTGAAAGGGCGGCGGTTTTCCTATGAGGTTTCCACCGTAGAAACGATAGAGGCCACGGCCATTGAGGAAGCGGTGAGCGAGGCATGGAATTTGACGCTCATCACCTGCACACCGGGAGGCCAGGCCCGTGTGGCCGTGCGCTGTATAAAGATCGATTAATGTTTTTTACTATTAGAAATATGTTGCAGCAATAAAACAAAAATAATATGATAGAAAATACTATCCATATAGTGGACGATTCTTCGGATGATGACCCGCTCAAATCAACTTAAAGGGACTAATAAAGCCAGTTTTTGATCGCTTTGACCGAAAACTGGCTTTTGTATCCTATTCGGTTGTTTTGTCCCCTAACGACATCACACTATAAGCCGGGGGTATTTTTTCGCTTTTCCACAGCCGTCGAGCTGCCCGGCTGAAGCCATCCCCCAAAGGGATGTTTCAGCAGCCCCCGGCCACCTGGGCCGCGGCTATTTCAGTTCGACGATGGTCACGCCGTTTTCCCCTTCGCCGTAAACGCCCAGGCGGAAGCTCTTGACCGAAGGGTGGGTCCTCAGGTGCTGCTGGACCGCGGCGCGGAGCGCGCCGGTGCCCTTCCCATGGATGACCGTCACCTGGCTAATCCCGGAAAGCACCGCCTCGTCGAGGAAGCGGTCCAACTCCAGGATCCCCTCGTCGGTCATCTTGCCGCGCAGGTCGATTTCCATGCGTGCCTCCCGCTGGGCGCGGGAGACAATCCCCCGCTCCCCCCGGGAAGAATAGGCCGGGGAGCGCCCCTTTTCCGGGGCGGGCGTTTCCTCCCCCACCAGCCGGAGGTTCCCCAGCGGCACGCGGGTCTTGATAATCCCGGCCTGTACCTGCACCATCCCGCTGCCGTCCGGCGGGGAAAGCACCACGCCCTTTTTATCGATATCCACCAGCAGCACCTCGTCCCCCGCCTTGAGGGGCCGGGGAAGGGTGTACCCCTCCTGCCTCTTCCGGGTAACCGGGTCGATGGCGTCCTCCATCGCCCGCAGGCGGGAACGGAGCTGGCTCTTGGCGGACTGCGCTTTTGCGGCGAATTCCGCCGCGTTCTTCTGCTTGCGGAGGTCGTCCAGTTCGTCCATAAGCTGCCCCGCCTCGGCGCGGGCGCGTTCCACAATCCGCCGCGCCTCGTCCCGGGCCTTTTCCAGCTCCTTCTCCCGCAGCCGGTCCGTCTCCTCCAGTTCCGCCTGGGCCCGCTGGCCGGCGGCCTCCGCCTTTGCCCGGGCGGAGCGCGCCTCGGCCAGTTCCCGTTCCAGGTTCTGCCGGCGTTCCTCCAGGGTAACCACCACGTCCTCCAGCCGCCGGTCCTCTCCCGATACCAGCCCCCGCGCCCGCTCCACCAAGGCGGGATCCATCCCCAGCCGCTCCGTAATCGCGAAAGCGTTGGAACGGCCCGGGACCCCCACCAGCAGGCGGTAAGTGGGCCGCAGGGTGGCTACGTCAAACTCGCAGCTCCCGTTCTCCACCCCCGGGGTATGGATGGCGTAGGCCTTCAGTTCCGCATAGTGGGTGGTGGCCGCGATCCGCGCGCCCTGTTCCCGCAGCCGCTCCAGGATGGCGGTGGCCAGGGCCGCGCCCTCCACCGGGTCGGTGCCGGCGCCCAGTTCGTCCAGGAGGACCAGGCTGCCCTCCCCCGCCGCGGCGAGGATTTGGATGAGGTTGGTCATGTGGGCGGAAAAGGTGGAAAGGGACTGCTCAATCGACTGTTCGTCCCCGATATCGGCCAGCACCTCCCGGAACACCGAAAGGCTGCTGCCGTCGTCCGCCGGGGGCATCAGCCCGCACATCGCCATCAGGGACAGCAGGCCGAGGGTTTTCAGGGTGACGGTTTTGCCGCCGGTGTTCGGCCCGGTGATGACCAGGGTATCGAACCCCCCGCCCAGCTCCACGTCAATCGGCACCGCCTTCTTGGGGTCGAGCAGGGGGTGGCGGGCATGCCGCAGCAGGATATGGCCGTCGTCGGTCAGCTTCGGCTCGGTCGCCTTCATCTTATAGGCCAGGCGGCCTTTGGCGAAAATCAGGTTCAGTTCCACCAGCACCTGATAATCCGCGATAATCCCCTCGGCGAAGCTGCCCGCTTCGGCCGACAGCTCGCTCAGGATCCGCTCGATCTCCGCCTCCTCCCGCGAGGAGAGGACCCGCAATTCGTTATTGGCCTCGACCACCGCCATCGGCTCGATAAACACGGTGGCGCCGGAGGCGGAGGTATCGTGCACCAGCCCGGCAACCTCCCCCCGGTGCTCCGCCTTGACCGGGACCACAAACCGCCCGCCGCGGATTGTCACAATCGGGTCCTGCAGCAGCTTCTGATAAGCGGGGGAGCGGATCATCCGATCCAGCTGCTCCCGCACCCGGCCGGAGGCGGCCCGCATTTTGCGGCGGATGGAGGCCAGTTCGGGCGAGGCGCTGTCCGCGATTTCCTCCTCGGACAAAATCGCGCCGGTGATTTTCTCCTCCAGGTATTTGTTGGGGACCAGCACCGCAAAGCGGTCGTCCAGGCAGGTTTCCACCCCGGCGCAGTGGGAGCGCCACTCGTGAAGGGAGCGGATGACCCGCAGGGTCTCGGCAATCGAAAGCAGTTCCCGCATGGAGAGCGACGCCCCCGCTTCCGCCCGTCGGAGGGCGTTGGACACGTTCTTCGCCCCGCCGAAGGACGGGGAGCCGAAACGCGCCATGAGCATCACCGCGGCCGCGGTATCCGCCATGCGGCGGCGCACCTCCGCCAGGTCGGGGGAAGGCGTCAGTTCGCGGGCGGCCTGGGCCGCGTCGTCGCAGCTTGTTTCATTCGCCAGAATCTCCAGGATTTTGTCCAGTTCCAGCGCTTTGCAATTTCGGTTCATGAACAGAGTTTCCTTTCATTGGAAAACGGCGGGAAGGCAGTCCCCTCCCCGCCGTACTCACTTCTTATGTAAAAACGCCAGCACATCCTGCATGGCGCGGGCATATTCCTCTTCGACCTTGCGCAGGGCGGACGGCTCCTCCCCGGCCTCTTCCCCCTTTTCGATTTTGCCCGGGGCGGCTGTGCCCGCCGATTGGGAAGGCCTGGCGCCCGCCGCCGGAATGGGGGCGGAGGACGCGGCGGGGGCCGCCTTCACCCCCGCGCCTGCGGCCGACTTCGCCGCATCGGCCGGGACCGGCTTTGTCCCGGCGGATACAGCCGCGGCTTCCGCTTTCGCAGGAGCGCTGCCGGCCGGGGAAGCCGGCGATTTGGGCACGGCCGCAGGGCGGGAAGGGACGGAGGAAACCGGCTGGCGCTGCGCCGCTTTTTCCGGCGGAGCCGCGTTTGTTTCCGCCTTGTCCCCGCCGGGCGTCCCATGCATAGCCGGGGAAGCGGCCGGAACCGGCTTCGCCCCGGCGGGCGCCGCTGCCATAGCCGGTTCCTTCGGAGCGGCGGACGGGGACGGCGCTGCCATGGCAGCAGACAGAGGGAGCCCGCCGGCCGCCGGCGCCCCGGACGTTCCCGGGCGGAGAATGACCGGCGAAGCGGCAGCAGCCTGCCGCTCCCGGGCGGCCTGCTTCTCTGCCAGAGCCGCCGCGGCTTCCTCCCGCTCCGCCAGCACGCAGAGCGCCCGGCGGCTCAAATCGTGGAAATGGGCCCCCAGAAGCAGGAAGACGACGGCAGGCAGGAGCGCGCCCAAAAGGTACGCCGGATAAAGAGAAGACATCTCCCCCGCCAGAAGGAGCTGCAGGCAGAAGGCCGCCGGCCCGGCGAAGGGGACGGCAGTCAATATAACCGCATTGTTCCAGGAATGCCCGGCGGCCTGGGCGAGAAAATAGGTGAGGACATGGGCCGCCGCCAAAAAAAGGACGCACAGCACGGCAAAAAGGCGCGCCGCGATTTTGCGGGAACGCGCATAATTATGCAAAAATGCACTGCCGAACAGCTGTGCCTTATCATTCAAACGCTCCGTATTCATGGGTTCCTCCGTTCCGCATCCAATCCCCGCCGAAGCCGCTGCAACGCGGCATCCCGGCCCGGCGCCTTGGTTTGTATCCCTTACAGTATAGCAAAAATCTTCCCGGCCGTCGACCGCTAATTTCCCCTGCCCCGCGGAGTATCCTCCGGCGAAGGCGCATCCCCCGCGCCGGATTTCCCTTCCGCCGCGGCGGGCGGCTTCCAGGGGCTGAGCGAATGGTAAAAATCCAGGGTCCGGAACCCGCGGTTCAGCTGGGCAAGCAGAAAGCCCTCGGTCTGCCGGGCCAAAAGGGTCAGCCCTTCGTCCGCCAGGCGGAAGGAAAAGCAGCTTTCAAACGGGGAATAGACGATATGCCGCATGGCCGCCAGGACATTCCCCGGCATCGGCGTGAAGCCGGACCCCGGGCGGGCCGCGCGGCACCCGCCGCACAGCAGCGTCCCTTCCCGGGGGGAGAACCACATCGCCTCCCCTTCGAACGCGCCGCAGGCGGAACAGGCCAGCAGATCGGGCATAAAGCCCGCCAGGGCGAGCATCCGCAGCTCCGCCACCGCCTTCACCTGCCGGGGATCCCGCTTCCCGCTGCCCAAAAAATGCAGGGCGTTGAGCATCAGCCGGAGGAAATCCTCCGCCGGCTCCTCCCGCGGGGCGAGGGCGCCGGCCAGCTCGCAGAAATACTGGGAGAGCGCCAGCTTTTCGATATCCGACCGCAGTTCAAAAAACACGCGGATCGGTTCCGCATCGTCGATTATGTATTTTTCCCGCCCGCGGTAAAGCGTCAGGCGGGAATAGGAAAGAAGCTGCGTGGCGGAAGCGTTCCGGCTTTTGATATTCCTGGCGCCCCGGGCCGACGCGCGGACCACGCCGAAATCCCGCGTCAGCGCGGTGACAAAGCGGTCCGCTTCACCAATATTGTTGTTTTCCCGGATGATCAGGGCGTCGGTGGTCTGCCTCATGCCGTTTTTCCGCCTCTCTGTCCACCAGCTGATAAATGTCCACGCCGCGGTATCGCAAATAATCCTCAATCCGGCCGGTCTTGGCAAACGCATCCCATAAATCGCCTTGTTTCATTCTGCCGCGCCTCCCGTTTTTGTAAGGTAGCATTAGCATACTCCCAAAACGGGGCGGCATACCCGGAAACTTGTTACGGAAAGTTCTGCCTGTTTCTATCAAAATTTCCGGCCTTACAGCTTATAGCCGAAGCTGCCGAGCAGCCCCTGCCGGTTCCGCCAGTCCTCCTTCACCTTCACCCAGCACTGGAGGTTCACCCTGGCGCCGAAAAGGGCCTCCATCTCCTGCCGCGCCTGGGTGGCGATCTCCTTGAGCATCGCGCCCCGCTTGCCGATGATAATCCCCTTATGGCTTTCCCGCTCACAGTAGATATAGGCGTCCAGGTCGAGGATGGGGCCGTTTTCGGTCTCCCGCTCATTGGAATTTTCAATGACCACCGCAACGCCGTGGGGCACCTCGTCCCGAAGGAGGAGGAGCATCTTTTCCCGGATTAATTCGGCGGCGACCACCCGCTCCGGCTGATCGCTGACCATATCGTCGGGGAAAAAATGCGGGCTTTCGAAGGTGAACTTAGCCAGTTCCCCCACCACGTCCTCCACCCCGTCCCCCGTAAGGGCCGAGACCGGGAGGATCGCCGCAAAATCAAATTCCTGCCGCCATTTTTCGATGACGGGGAGGATTTTGCTTTTCTCCTCCAGCGTGTCGATTTTATTGATGACCAGCACCACCGGCAGCCGGCTTTTCCGGCACTGGGCGAGCAGCTCCTTTTCCTCCTCCCGCACGGCGCCGAGGGCCGGCTCCACCACCAGGGCGGCGGCGTCCACGCCGGAAACCGCCTCCCCAATCGATTTCACCATGAAATCCCCCAGCCGGGTGCGGGGCCGGTGGGCGCCGGGCGTATCCAAAAACACCAGCTGGGTCTCCCCGCGGGTCAGCACCCCCATGATGCGGTTGCGGGTGGTCTGCGGCTTGTCCGATACGATGGCGACCTTCCTCCCCACCATCGCGTTGAGGAGGGAGGATTTCCCGACGTTCGGCCGGCCAATGAGGGCGATAAAGGCCGAACGGGTGGCAGAAGAGGAAGGGGCGGATTCGATCGGTTGATTGGTATTCGGCATGCTTGTTCTCCATTCCTTGATTTTCGGGCCGCCGCGGAATCCAGGGCCCGTCGTCCCGGCACAGCCGGCCGGATTTTTGTTTTATATATCCCAAAGCGCGAGGCTTTCCCCCTGCTCCATGAGGGTTTCCAGGGCGGCCTTCAGCTTATCGCGAGAAAAAACCAGGCGTTCTCCGCCGGTACCCTTCTCGCTCGTCAGGGCAAAACAGCCGTTCAATTTCCCCTCGTCCACCAGCCGCTGCAAAACATCTTCGTCCAGGCCGGTATACAGCGACGCTTCAGAAAGGGTGAGGAAATCGCGGACGGTATCCTGCGAGCCCTCCCCGTCGGTGGTCACATACAAGGACGACGGGAACGCCTGGGCAGGCAGATTCTGCAGGCTCCAGGCCAGCACGCACAGCCCGCCGCCGATAAGGAGCGCCGCAATCAGCACGGAGAGGGAAACCTTTGATCCTTCTTTCATGGCAGAGCCTCGCTTCTTTCTGTCTTACAGGATTCCCTTCCTGCGCTCCCCTGGGCTCACGGCTTTGGATCGCCCTTCACGCCGCCGCCGATAATAAACCAGAGGGCCAGCGCGGCAAACAGGAGGGGCGCCGCAAACAGCCACGGCCGGGCGAGCAGCCCCGTCCAGAGGGCGGCCCACACCGCCGGCCGGAAAAACAGGGCGATCCCCACCCCGACGGCGCCGGCGGCGCACACCAAAACGGCCCCCGCCGCAGCGTCCTTTGCGGCGCGGGCCTTCGGGTGATGGCCGGGGGAGGCCAAATCCACCGCCTGTTCCACCGCGGTGTTCAGCGCCTCCGCCCCGATGACCAGCGCCAGCGTCAGGATCAGCGCCGCCCATTCGCCGCGGGTCAGGCGGAAAAAGGGGGCGAGCGCCAGCACGGCCGCGGCGGCGGCCAGGTGGATCCGGAAATTCCGTTCATGCCGCAGGCAGAACCAGAAGCCCCGCCCCGCATAAACGAACCCTTTCAAAAATGCTTTCATACCGTCCTCAAAAATGCACAGCCGCCCTCCCCGCACGGCGTCCGCCGCACAGGAAGGCCGGGAGAGCGATCCCACGCGCGGGGCCCGGGCCGTTCCCGGCAGGCCCCGTCCGGGGAACCATTATCTGTCGCCGTTGTTCATCACATAGCTTGCGCCGCGGGGCAGGCCGACCGACGTCATAATCGCTTCTTCCTTTTCCCGCATGCGCACGGCTTCCAGCCCGCCGTCCACATGGTCGTAGCCGAGCAGATGCAGCACCGAATGCACCGTCAGATACCCGACTTCCCGCTGCAGGGAATGGCCGAACTGTTCCGCCTGGGCCATCGCCCGTTCGATCGAAATCACCACGTCGCCCAGCATTTTCGCCCCGTTTTCCGGGTTAATATCGTACTGCCCGTTCTCCCCCAGCGGGAAAGAGAGCACATCGGTGACCGAATCGATATGGCGGTGCTCGTTGTTGATTTTGCGGATCATGTCGTCGTCCACAATCGACACGCTGATTTCCGCCGAACCCTCAAACCCCTCCAGCTCCAGCGTTGCATGGCAGCAGCGGCGAATAAGGAGACGAATGCCAGTCGGTATACGGACAGTCTTTTGCTTATTCTCGATGATTACTTTGATTTTTTCCATGGCTTCTGTATCGTTTCCCTTCTTCGTATTTTTCGTACCGCTCATACGCCTGCACAATCCGCTGCACAAGCTGATGCCGTACCACGTCTTTTTGGCTGAAGGTGCAGATGCCGATATCCTCGACCCCTTTGAGGACCTTCAAAACCTCTTTCAGGCCGCTCTTCCGCCCGTCGGGAAGATCGATTTGGGTGACGTCCCCCGTCACCACCATTTTGGAGTTGAACCCCAGCCGGGTCAGGAACATCTTCATCTGCTCCGGCGTGGTGTTCTGCGCCTCGTCCAGGATTACAAAGCTGTCGTCCAGCGTCCGCCCGCGCATGTACGCCAGCGGCGCCACCTCGATGTTCCCGCGCTCCAGGTACTTCTGGTAGCTTTCCGCCCCCAGCATGTCGAACAGCGCGTCGTACAAAGGCCGGAGATAAGGGTCCACCTTGGACTGCAGGTCGCCGGGCAGGAACCCCAGCTTTTCCCCCGCCTCCACCGCGGGGCGGGTCAGGATGATGCGGTTGACCTCCTTCGCGCGGAAGGCGTTGACCGCCATGGCCACGGCAAGGTAGGTCTTCCCGGTGCCGGCCGGGCCGACGCCCAGCACGATGGTGTTTTTGCGGATAGCCTCCACATAGGCCTTCTGCCCCAGCGTCTTGGGCTTGACCGGCCGGCCCTTGGACGTAATGCAGATGCTGTCGGAGGTAAGCTGCGGGAGCTGATCCTCGCCCCCCTCGTCCACCAGCATCAGCACATAGCGCACGTTCTGCTCGCCAAGCTGTTCGCCGCGGTTAATCAGCTGCAGCAGCCCCTGGATGGCGCGGACCGCCTTCCCGACCGCTTCCGGCTCCCCGCTGACCTTCAGATCGGTGCCGCGGGTTACAATGTCCACCCCATAATGCTGTTCAATCAGCCGGACGTTTTCGTCAAAGCTGCCGAACAGCGAGACCGCCTGTTCCATACGGTCGACATTCACAATCTGCTCGATCACCCGCGGACCCCTTTCCTGTTTCCCGTCCCGGCGCCAGGGAACATTCTAACAAAAATATTCCCTTCCCGATTTTTACGAAAACTTACCTTTTGTGTTTATTATACCATAAATAATTTCTTTGTCATTTCTCATTTTTAACAAAAAATTACCTCGTTTTTCCGCTTACTCCCACGCTATTCCTCGGAACCTTCTGAAAATGGAAAAGAATTCCTTATTTTGACGGTTCCGGAACCTCCCGGTTTTCAATCAAGAGCTGTTCCTCCACGCCGATCTCCTCGATGCAGGTGTATTCCCCTATCAGCACATAACAGCCGTCCTCCAGCCGCCCGGATTCCGTACGGGCGGTGATTTCGGCGGCGGACAGCTCCTTTTTCACCCTTTCCTCCAGCCGCTGGGCGGCCAGCGCCGCCGCCTCGGCCGGCGTGCGCTGGATTTCGGTCGGCTCCAGCAGGGCGTACCGCCGGTTGACAATCCCCACCGGAAGGGAAACGCCCCCTGCCCGGAGCATGTGGCGGGAGGTGGTCAGGGCGTTCTGCCCCTCGATCGGCCCGTCGGTGAACAGCGGGATCTCCAGGGTAAAAAAGCGCAGGCTGGGCCGCAGGATTTCCTCCCCCGTGGGCAGGAGCTGCGTTTCCTCCAGCGGCACCCGGACCTCCAGCCGGCGCTCGGTCTGCGCGAGGATGCGGGCCTGTGAGCGGCGGAAAACCGGGCCGGCGCTGCTCTCCACCACCCCGCTGACCAGGAGCATCCCTTCAGCGACGGCGTCCCCTGCCTGCACCAGAGCCTGGCCGGTATAGGTTTCAATCGATACAATCCGCCCGTCTCTGGCCGCTTTGATATTGGATGGAGCATCCGCGTTGGACAGCTCGGGCGCCGGGATCCGTTCGGTCACGTCCACATAGGCGACGCTCCCCTGCAGGTTCACCACGCACCAGGCCAGGTCGGGCAGTTCCCGGATCGCCTCCAGCTGGAGGGAAGGGATATCCAGATCGGCCAGGTTCTCCCCCTCCCGCACCCCAAGCGAATCCATCACCGAGAGGATCTCCTCGGTGGACACCCGATCGTTCCCCCGCACCTCGATAACCCAGGTCCGCTGTGCCAGCAGCTGGAGCACGATAAAAAAGGCCGCCAGCCCCGCCGCGGCGCCCGCCCGCGACCGGTAGCGCCTCAGGAGGAAGGGCGCGCCGTGCCGCTCCCTCACCCGCAGGCGCATCCCCGCTTTGCGGGCGGGACGGCGGAGCCGCCGGTACTGCCGGGCCGGGCAGCAGGCCGAGAGCGTCTCCCCCCGGCGGTACAGGTCCCAGACCTCCATCTCTTCCCGCGCGACAAGGTTCATCAGCCGTTCCGGGAACCCGCCTTCCGCTTCCAGCCGCACCCAGCCCAGAAGCCAGCGCAGCAGCCGTATAAAAAACATGGGATCCACCCCGCCTTTCCCTTTTTCCTCTATTTCGGATTTTCCGCCCGGCAGCGTCCGATTACGACAAATATTCCAGCGAGAGAATGATACCCTCAATCACGGCGGTGTCCTCCGTCATGCAGCGCATGCGCAGGCCACGCCCCATAAACCGGAGGATCCCGTCCTCCGTATTCAGGCGGACGGTTTCCTCCCCATACTCGATAATCCCCCGGCAGCCGTCGATCACCGCCCGCCGGTTGCCGGACAGCTCGATCCGCGCCGCGTTGCTGAGGGAGCCGACCGGCAGGTCCAGCGCCTTTTCCACGCGGGAGGGAAGGTTATAGGCCTGGAGGCGTCCCGGCTCCCGCGCCCTCTTACGCCGTTTGGTTTTCATGTCCCCACCCCTTTCCCGGCGCCGCCGCGCCAAAATTTCGGCAGGGGCAGGCAGGCTCCCGCCGTTTGCCCCGCCTGATAAAAATATGCGGCGGGATAGGCAATAATGCGGGGGGACAAACATAAGGATAAAGCAGGAGAAAAAACGGCGCCCTCCGGGGCGGAAAGGACGGGAGAACGCCCGTGTTTATCAAAACCATCCGAAAATCCACGCTGACGGCCTGCGGGCTGCTTGCCGCCTGCGCCGGGGCCGGGGCCGCGCTCCTGGCCTGGCCTCAGGCCGCCGCCTCCGGCATCAGCCGGGGGCTGTCGATCTGCGCCTCTATTATCATCCCCTCGCTGTTCCCCTTCCTCGTCCTGGCCGGATTCCTGGTGAAATCCGGCCTCAGCGAGGCGATCGGGCGCCGGCTGGAAAAACCCACCCGTTTCCTTTTCGGCCTGCCGGGAAGCTGCGCGGCCGGGATCCTGGTCGGCTTTATCGGGGGATACCCGGCGGGCGGGATCGCGGTCGGGGAACTGGTGGAACGGGGGGCGATTACCCGGGCGCAGGGAAGGCGGATGCTCTGCTTCTGCGTCAACGGCGGCCCGGCCTTTATCGTCAGCGCCGTCGGCGCGGGGATGATGGGGAGCATCGCCTACGGCGGGATGCTGTACGCCGCCCATATCGCCGCCTCGGTGGTGCTGGGGCTCGTGCTTCGCTGGCTCGAGGGCGGGGAAGAGGAAACGGCCGAGGGAAAGCCCGCTCTCCCACCGCCCCCCTCCCGCCCGTCCCCGGCCGCCGCGTTTGTGGAGGCGGTGAACGCCTCCTGCCGATCGATGCTGTACATGTGCGGCTTTATCCTTTTGTTCGCCGCGGCGCTTTCCCTCGCGGACGGCAGCGGGCTGGCCGCCGGGATCGACCGCGCCCTGGCCGGGCCGCTGGAAGCGCTCGGCCTGGACCGCTCCCTCTCCGTCTGCCTGCTTCCCTGCCTGCTGGAGGTGAGCTGCGGCAGCGTGGAGGCCGCCCATGCCGGGGCCGCCGCGCCGCTTTTGCTCGGGATGACGCTGGGATGGGGCGGGTTTTCCGTCCACTGCCAGGTGGCCGCCTCCCTCCAGGGGAAAGGGCTGGTGGGAAAGGGCTTTTTCGCGGCCCGCGCGCTGCACGCGCTGCTCGGGGGGATCTTCAGCGTCCTGCTGTTCCGGTACATCCCGGTGGAGGCGCCGGTCTTCAGCCCCTCCGCCGGCGCGCTGATCCTCCCCTATTCCTCCTCCGCCGGGGCGGCCGCCGCCCTGCTGGCCATGTGCGCGCTGTTCCTGCTGACCGCCGCCGTCAAGCCGAAGGAGGGCGGCACGCGGCTTTCCGCACGGCGGCGTCCCGGGGAAGAGGACGCCTGCCGGCGCGGGTAAGGGAAATTTTTCACAGCCAGAGAATCCGTCTGGAAAAAAGGAGGCGATTATGGTAAAATGGAAGAGAGAAACGAGTCGATATCGCTCGAAGAGAGGGAGACCGCCATGCGGCGCAAGCTTTACGGGAACAACATCCAGGCAACCTGCGAATACTGCCAGCACGGGCGGCTTTCGTCTGACGGCAAGGTCGTCCTCTGCCCCAAAAAGGGCGTGATGCCGCTGTACCACCACTGCCGCAAATTCGTTTACGACCCGCTCAAGCGGATCCCTTTCCGCCAGCCGGGTCTGAAGGAATATTCGGAAGAGGACTTCCGGATCGATGGATAAAAAACGGGTACGTCCGCCATTTCAGGCGGGCGTACCCGTTTTTTCGTCCGGCGGCGGGGTGCCGGACGCCTGGAAGCTTTCCACTCGCTGAACGGGCGCCTTCGCCGCCCCGCCCGCCGCATGAACACAGGCCTAAAGGGGGAAGCCGCAAACGGTAAATTTTGCGGCTTCCCCCTGTTATTTTCCTGCGCGGCCCGTGCAGCGCGGCACCGCCTGCCGCTCTCCCCGGCTTACCGCCGCATATCCTCGATAATCTGCTGGATATGCCCCAGCTTTTCCTCCGACAGGCCGGTCACCTCCAGATACTGCCGGTCGTCCAGCCCCAGCAGGCTGTCGGTGCTGACCGAAAAATAGCCGGCCAGCTTCATGAGCATGTCGATCGACGGCTGGATATTGTTGTTTTCCCAATTGGATACGCTCTGCTTCGTGACCCCCAGGGCGTCCGCCAGCTCCACCTGGCTGATGGACCGCCCCGCCCTCAACTGGCGAATCTTCTCTCCCAGCATACTGCTATCCCCGATATCAATTATTACAATACTATTATACAAATATGTATTGACAAATATTAAATACCATAGTATTGTAATAATTGACTTTTTACGACAGCAGGAGGGGTTTTCATGATGCCGGACGATGAATGCGCGCGCTTTTGCGACAATATCCGCTATCTGCGGCAAAAGCACCGCCTGAGCAAGAAGGAGATGGCGCAGATCATGGACACCGAGCCCGGCATCCTGGAAAGCCTCGAATCCGGCAGCATCCCCAAGCGATTGAGCGTATTCTCCCTAATCCAGCTGGCGGTATACTGCCAGATCAAGCCGGAGGACTTTTTCCTCCCGCGGGATCAGTGGCACACCGCGCGGCAGGGCCGGGCTGGCGGCCCGACGGCCGAGTAAGGGGAAGCGGCACCGGGAAACGCGCCGGCGCAGGGGAAGCCGCCGTCCGTTTGGGGAAGGGGCGGAGCTCCATTTCCCGCCGGGCCGCCCGCGGCGATGCCCGCCCGAAGCGCAAGGGTGCGTACGACGTCCCGTCTGGGTGAGGGGACGCCGGTCTGCCCCCTACCGAAAAGAGTGGCCATAGCCAGGCCGGGAATCCTGGATCTCGCCGGGCCGAGACGAACCGGAGAATCAAATCGTATCAAAATAAACCCAACCGATAAGGGCTGCCGCAAAATTTCTTTTGCGGCAGCCCTTGTTTGCGTTTTGAGGATTTGCGGACTCGTCAGTCCTTCATGAGCGTTACCATGACGGCCTTCTGTGCGTGGAGGCGGTTTTCCGCCTCGTCAAAAATTTCGTTCGCGTGCGCCTCGAACACCTCGGCGGTGATCTCCTCCCCGCGGTGGGCGGGCAGGCAGTGCTGCACCATGCAGTCCGGCTTTGCCGCCGCGAGCAGTTCCGCGTTCACCTGGTAGCCGGCAAAAGCCTGCCGGCGCTTTTCGGCTTCCCCCTCCTGGCCCATCGAGGCCCACACGTCGGTAAAGATCACATCCGCGTCCTTCGCCGCGGTCCGGCAGTCCTCGGTGAGGGTGAACCGATCGCCGAAGCCCTGGGCGAATTCCAGCACCTGCGGGTCGGGGCGGTAAGCGGCGGGGCAGGCGATCGACACGTCCATGCCCACCTTGAGGCAGCCGACAACCAGGGAATTGGCCATGTTGTTGCCGTCCCCGATATAGGCCATCTTCAGCCCCTCGAGGGAGCCTTTGTGCTCCCGCACGGTCATGAGGTCGGCGAGGACCTGGCAGGGATGGCAGAAATCGGTCAGCCCGTTGATGACCGGGATGCTCCCCACCCGGGCGAGGGTTTCCACTTCCTCCTGGGCGAAAGTGCGGATCATAATGCCGTCGAGATACCGGGAAAGCACCCGCGCGGTGTCCTCCACCGGCTCCCCCCGGCCGATCTGCAGGTCGTTCGAGGAGAGGAAGAGGCCGTACCCGCCCAGCTGGTAGATGCCGGTCTCAAACGAGACGCGGGTGCGGGTGGAAGCCTTCTGGAAGATCATGCCCAGCGTTTTGCCGGCCAGCAGCTTGTGTTCGATCCCGTGCGCCAGCTCGTATTTCAGCTGGTCGGCCAGGTTGAGGATGTCGATGATCTCGTCCTTGGACAGGTCGAGCATTTTCAGCAGGTGTTTCATGCGGTTTTCTCTCCCTTTCTAATATACTGCAGCGGGGGTCAGAGCGTTTTCAGCACCGATTCCAGGATATCCAGCCCGCGGTCCAGTTCGTCTTTGGTGATGGTCAGCGGGGGCAGGAACCGCAGGAGGGTTTTGGCGGTCAGCACCAGCAGGCCGTTTTCCAGGCACCGTTCGGCCACCTCGCGGGCCGTCCCTTTTTCCAGCACCGCGCCCCGCATGAGGCCCATCCCCCGCACCTCAGCGATGTGCGGCATCGCCGCCAGGCGGGAGCGGAGGTATTCGCCCTTTTCCGCGACTTCCTGCAGGAAGCCGGGCCTGGCGAGCCGGTCCAGCACCACCTGCGCGCCGGCGCACACCACCGGGTTGCCGCCGAAGGTGGAGCCGTGCATCCCCGGCCCCAGGACGTCCGCAAGCCGCTCGGTGCACAGGCAGGCGCCGATCGGCAGCCCACCGCCCAGGCCCTTGGCCATCGTGACCACGTCGGGCGTGATGCCCGCGTACTCATAGGCGAAGAATTTCCCCGTCCGGCCCGCGCCGGTCTGCACCTCGTCAATAATCAGCAGCAGGTCCCGCTCGGCGCAGAGCCGCCGCACCTCCTGGAGGTAGGCCCGCCCCACCGGGACGACGCCCCCCTCGCCCTGGATGCATTCCAGCATCACCGCGCACACGGCGTCCTCATCTTCCACCAGCGTATGGATGAGATCGTTGATGTTCCCGGCCTCCACAAACAGGAACCCCTCCGTAAAGGGATAAAAATACTGATGGAAGGAATCCTGCCCGGTCGCCGCCAGGGTGGTCACCGTCCGGCCGTGGAAGGAGTTGCGCAGCCCCACAATCTTGCTGCGGCCCGCGCCGTATTTGTCAAAGCTGTACTTGCGCGCCAGCTTGATCGCGCACTCGTTCGCCTCCGCGCCGGAGTTGCCGAGGAACACCCGGCCCATCCCCGCCGTGCGGCAGAGGGCGTCGGCAAACGCAATCTGCACCGGGCTGTAATACAGGTTGGAAATATGCGGGAGCTTCGCGGCCTGCGCCTGCACCGCCGCCACCCATTCCGGGTCGGCATAGCCCAGCGAATTCACCCCGATCCCGCTGCCGAAATCGACGTATTCCTTACCTTCGGTATCCACCGCGACCGCGCCGCGGCCGCTTTCCAGCGCGACCGGGAACCGGCCGTAGGTCGGCATCAGCGCGCCGTCGTGCCGTTTTTTCAGTTCAGGGGACAACATAAAAGCATCCTTCCTTTCCGGGATGGAAGGCCTGCGGCAGGCCGCCCCGCCCCCGCCTTCCCAATGGGCCGCTTACAGGAACATGGTGCCGATGCCTTCGTCGGTCAGCATTTCAATCAGGATCGAGTGGGGGATCCGCCCGTCGATGATGTGGGTGCGCTTGACGCCCCGGCGGACCGCTTCCACGCAGCAGTCGATTTTGGGGATCATCCCGCCTTTGATGATATTCTGCTTTTTCAGGCTGGGCACGTCGCTGACGTGCACCACCGAAATCAGGCTTTCCTCGTCGTCCTTATCCTTCAAAAGGCCGCGCACGTCGGTCATCAGCACCAGCTTTTCCGCACACATTGCCGACGCGATATGGGACGCGGCGATGTCGGCGTTGACGTTGTAGGTCTCCCCGTCCCGTTCCCCAGCGGCGACGGTCGCCACCACGGGGATGGTGCCGGTTTCCAGGGCGTTGCGTATGAGGGTGACGTTCACGTGGGTGATCTCCCCAACAAAGCCGAGATCCGCTTCCCCCCGCATCTTCACGGCCTTTAGCATGCCGCCGTCCAGCCCGCACAGGCCGATCGCCCGGCCGCCCTGCTGCTCCAGCCGCTGGACAAGCCCCTTGTTCACCTTGCCGGCGAGCACCATTTCCACCACTTCCATGGTCTCCCGGTCGGTATACCGCAGGCCGTTGACAAAGGTGGATTCCTTGCCGATTTTGGCCAGCATCTCGTTGATCTCCGGCCCGCCGCCGTGCACCAGGACCACCTTAATTCCGACAGTGGAAAGCAAGACGATGTCCTCCATCACCGCGGATTTCAGTTCGTCGGAAATCATGGCGTTGCCGCCGTATTTAATCACCACGGTCTTGCCCGCGTACTGCTTGATGTAGGGGAGCGCCTGGGTCAGCACCTGCGCCCGGTCCGCTGTCGATATCTTCATGGGAGAACCCACCTTTTCCTTGAAAATCCCTTCCCGGCGGCGCAAAAGGCCGCCCGGCGGAGCCGGTCAGCTCCGGTAGTCGCCGTTGATTTTTACATAATCGTAGGTCAGGTCACAGCCCCAGGCGGTGGCGGAGGCTTCCCCGTCGTGCAGGGTGACCGCAATCACGATTTCCTTCTCGCTGAGGATCGCCTTGGCCTTTTCCTCGCTGAAGGGGATCCCCGCCCCGGACAGGCACACCGGGATGCTTCCCGCCGCCGAGGAGAAGGCAACGTCCACCCCCTGGATATCCACCTGCGCGCCGGAATACCCGATAGCGCACAGGACCCGGCCCCAGTTGGCGTCCGCGCCGAACATCGCGGCTTTGAGCAGGGCGGAATTCACCACCGCTTTCGCCACGGTTTTGGCGTCCGCGGTCGTTTTCCCGCCGGTGACGCGGCATTCGAGCAGCTTGGTGGCCCCTTCGCCGTCCGCGGCGAGGGCTTTCGTCAGCGCGGTGCACAGGGCGCGCAGCGCCTGCACAAACGCGGCGTAATCCTCGCCCGGCGTGTTCACGGGCGGGTTCCCCGCCGCCCCGTTGGCCAGGATGGCCAGGGTGTCGTTGGTGGAGGTGTCCCCGTCCACCGACATCATGTTGAAGGTATCCGCCGCGACCTCGGCCAGCGCCTGGCGGAGCAGCGGGGCGGATACCGCCGCGTCGGTCGTGATAAAGCTGAGCATGGTGGCCATATTGGGGGCGATCATCCCGCTCCCCTTGGCGATGCCGCCCATGGCGCAGGGAACGTCCCCCAGGGTGAAGCGGACGGCGAACTCCTTTTTCACCGTATCGGTGGTCATAATCGCCTCGGCCGCGGCCGCGTGCCCCTCCACTGAAAGGGCGGCCGCCAGCGCCGGCAGGCCCGCTTCAATCGGCGCCAGGTCAATCGAGGGCCCGATCACCCCGGTAGAGGCGACGATCACGTCCTGTTCCGCAATGCCCAGCGTTTCCGCCGTCAGGCGGCACATGGCGTTCGCCTTCTCCACCCCGTCGGCGGCGCAGGTGTTGGCGATGCCGCTGTTGCAGATCACCGCCCGGGCCACCCCGTTTTCCAGGTGGGCAGCGGTCACCGCAATCGGCGCGCCCTTGACCAGGTTCCGGGTATACACCGCCGCGGCCGCGGCCGGCCGGTCGGACAGGATGAGCGCCAGATCCTTCTTCTCCCGGTTCTTCCGGATGCCGCAGTGGATGCCGGCGGCGGTAAATCCCTTCGCCGCGGTCACGCCGCCTTCGATAAAGTCTGTCATTGGTAATCCAACCTTTCGATCATGCTGTAAACTTGGAAAAGCGGGCGGGGCCTTTTCCCACCACCGCAGGCAGAGGGAGAGCAGCCCATAGGCGGCGATCCCCACCAGGGCGTCCCGCGCCGTGTTCAGAAGGAGCGACGAAGAAAAGCCCGCCCACGCCCCTGCCGCCAGCCATTCGGCCAGCCGGTAAGACGCCGTCAGCCCCAGGAATGCCGCCCATTCCCGGCCGTGAAGCAGGCGGGAAAGCCCTTTTGCCAAAAGGAAAAGGGCAGCGCAGGAGAGCAGCGGCAGAAAGAAGGAATCGAGCAGGTAGCGCCAGAGGGCGGTATCCGCCTCCAAGCCGCGCGCCCCAGCCAGGGCCCTCCCCCACCGGAGGAAGCAGGCGATGCCGAACGGGAGGAGGCAGCGCCGCAGCGGATACCGGAGGACAAGCGTCCAGCCGGCCGCCTCCCGCAGGAACCCGAAGGCCCCGCCCAGGCCGTAAAGCATCGGCTCCTGCCATGCGGACGACGGGGAGAACTGCGAATCGAGCGCCCGCTCCCTCCACAATCCGGTAAACAGCAGGCCCAGGGCCAGGGACGCCGCCCACACCCCGAACAGGAACCAGTATCCGCGGCGGGAAGCGGCAGAGCCGCCTCTCCGGGACAGGCGGGGATCCGCGCGCTCTTTCACGGAAGGGCACCTCGCCTTCTCTCAAGCTCCGCCCGCCGAGGGGCGGGAAGCCGGGGGAAGCCCCGGGAAGCCGCCCGCCGCCGGACGGGGATCTAAAACGCGGGGGGGATCATGTCGATGCCGGCTTCCTCCGACAGGCCGAAGAGCAGGTTCATATTCTGGATAGCCTGGCCCGCCGCCCCCTTGACCATATTATCGATGACCGAGGTGATCACCAGCAGGCCGGTATGCCCATCCGCATACAGCTGGATGTCGCAGTAGTTGGAGCATTTCACATTCCGGACGTCCACCCCGACCCCCTGCGGCAGAACCCGGACGAACCGCTCGTCCCGGTAAGTTTCCTCATACAGCGCGCGGGCAGCCTCCAGCGTCGCGCCCGGCTTGAGGCGGGCGTACATGGTGGAGAGGATCCCCCGGTTGACCGGGAGCAGGTGGGGCACGAAGGTCACCGTCGCCTTCTCCCCCGCCATTTTGCTCAGTGTCTGCTCGATTTCGGGGGTGTGGCGGTGGGCCGCCACCTTATAGGCGGAAAACGCCTCGTTGCATTCGGGGAAATGGGTGCCCTGGGTGGTTTTCCGGCCCGAGCCGGTCACCCCCGACTTGGAATCGATCACGATCCCCTGCGGCTCCACCAGCCCGGCCCGCAGCGCGGGGGCCAGCCCCAAAGCAATGCTGGTAGGGTAGCAGCCGGGGTTGCCGATCACCGATTTGCCCCGGATTTCGTCCCGGAACAGCTCGGGCAGGCCGTAAACCGCCTGCCCGTGCAGGGCGGGGTATTTGTATTCGCAGCCGTACCATTTTTCATATTCGGCCGGGTCGTCCAGCCGGAAATCGGCCCCCAGGTCGATGAACTTCTTCCCCGCCTTGACGCACGCGGCGGCCGTGTCCTGGGACAGGCCGTGCGGCAGGGCCGCAAACACCACGTCGCTTTTGGCGATGACCTCGTCCGCCCCCTCGCACTCCAGTTCGCAGAGCTCCCGCAGGGAGGGGTACACCTCGTACAGCTTTTTGCCTTCAAAGGAAACCGAGCCGACCGCGGCCAGCTTCGCCGCCGGGTGGCGGAGCAGCAGCCGCGCCAGCTCCACCCCGGCGTAGCCGGTGGCCCCCAGGATTCCCGCTTGTACTGTCATTTTCTCTCGTCCTTTCCTTGCCTCCGGCCGGCGGTAAAATGTTCCGCACCTCCTGCCGGGGCCGCCTGCGGCGCAGCCGGCGGAGCCTATGCCGCCGGCATCTTTGGGAGCGGGGCGGCGGTTATTCGCCCACCAGCGCCCGCACCCGGCGCGCCTGCGCCCGCACATTCTCCGGCGCGGGGCCGCCGTACACCCGGCGGAGCGCCACGCAGCGGTCGAGGTTGATCGCCTCGTACACCCCGTCGTCGAACAGGGGGCAGACCGCCTGGTATTCCGGAAGGGGCAGGGTCTCCAGCGTCAGCCCCTTCTCAATGCAGAGGGCCACCAGCGTGCCGGTCGCCTTGTACGCGTCCCGGAAGGGCAGGCCTTTCCCCACCAGGTAGTCGGCGCAGTCGGTGGCGTTGATGAACCCGCCGGCCGCCGCTTTGCGCATATTGCCGGTCAGCACCCGCATGGTGTCCACCATCGGGGTGAACGCGGTCAGGCACATGGCCACCGTGTCGAACGCGTCGAACACCGCCTCCTTGTCCTCCTGCATATCCTTGTTATACGCAAGGGGGAGGCCCTTCATGACGGTGAGCAGGGCCATCAGGTCGCCGAAAACCCGCCCGGCTTTCCCCCGCACCAGTTCGGCAATATCGGGGTTCTTCTTCTGCGGCATGATGGAGGAGCCGGTGGAAAACGCGTCGTCCAGCTCAATAAACTTGAATTCCCACGAGCACCAGAGGATGATCTCCTCCGAAAAGCGGGAAAGATGGACCATAATCAGGGAGAGGGCCGCCGACAGCTCGATGCAGAAATCCCGGTCGGACACCCCGTCCAGGGAGTTGTTCGTCACCCCGTCCATCTCCAGCGCCCCCGCCACGGCCTCCCGGTCCAGCGGATAGGTGGTGGAGGCCAGCGCCCCGCTGCCTAAAGGGGAAACGTTCGCCCGCTTCACCGCGTCGTCCAGCCGGCCGATGTCCCGCAGGAGCATCTCGGCATAGGCCATCAGGTGATGGCCGAAGGTGATCGGCTGCGCCCGCTGGAGGTGGGTATACCCCGGCATCACCGCGTCCGCGTATTCCTCCGCCTTGCTGCAGAGCACCCGGATGAGCTCGGTCAGCTGGGCGCGCAGCGGCCCCGCCAGGGACCGCAGGTAAAGCCGGTCGTCCAGGGCGACCTGGTCGTTCCGGCTCCGCCCGGTGTGCAGCCGCTTGCCCGCGTCCCCGATGCGGGCGGTCAGTTCCCCTTCCACGAAGGTGTGGATGTCCTCCGCATTCGGGTCAATAGCCAGCGCCCCCGATTCCAGGTCGGCGAGGATCCCCGCCAGCCCGTCCCGGATGGCCTCCCCGTCGGCGGCGGAGATAATCCCCTGCTTTGCCAGCATCGCGGCGTGCGCCATGCTGCCGAGGATATCCTCCTTCGCCATCCGGGAATCGAACGCGATGGAGGAGTTGAAATCGTTGGTTTTTTTGTCCAGTTCCTTCCGGAACCGCCCGGCCCATAGTTTCATCGGGTTTTCCCGCCTTCCGTCTCGATGTAAAGAGGCGGGCAGGGCGACGGCGAACCGTCCCCTGCCGCTTGATTTGGAATCGTTTTGAAATCTGCCGCAATCCGCCGGCCGCGCCTCATTCCAGGGAAGGCTACTTGCCGTCCCCGGCCGCGATAGGAAGGGCCCCCGGCCCCGGGCCTTTCCGGCAGCCGGGCGGGCGCCTCACGGCCTGCTTAGCTTATTTGCCCTCTTTCATCGCCTGGACCTTGATCGGCAGGCCAAAGAGGTTGATGAAGCCCTGGGAATCCTTCTGATCGTACACGTCGTCCTCGTCAAAGGTGGCGATTTCCTCGTCGTACAGGGAGTACGGGGAGGTCAGGGAAGCGAGGATCATGTTGCCCTTGTACAGCTTGAGCTTCACTTCGCCGGTCACATGCTCCTGGGTGCTGTCCACAAACGCGGAGAGGGCCTCCCGCAGGGGGGTGAACCACTGGCCGTAATACACCAGCTCGCTGAACTTGCCGGCCACCATCTGCTGCTTATAATGCTGGGTGTCCCGGTCGAGGCAGAGGGTCTCCAGCGCCTCATGCGCCTTGTAGAGGATGGTGCCGCCGGGGGTTTCGTACACGCCGCGGCTCTTCATGCCGACCAGCCGGTTTTCCACCATATCGACGATCCCGATGCCGTTCGCGCCGCCGACCTCGTTGAGCTTTTCAATCAGGGCCACGCCGTCCATCTTCACCCCGTCCAGCGCCACCGGGATCCCCTTTTCAAACGAAAGGGTGATATACGTGGCCTTGTCCGGCGCCTTTTCCGGGGAAACGCCCATTTCCAGGATTTCGTCGTACTTCGGCTCGTTGGCCGGATCCTCCAGATCCAGGCCCTCGTGGGACAGGTGCCAGAGGTTCTTATCCTTGGAATAGTTGGTCTCCCGCGTGATGGCCAGCGGGATGTGGTGCGCCTCGGCGTAATCGATTTCCTCGTCCCTCGACTTCAGGTCCCAGATCCGCCAAGGGGCGATGATCTTCATCTTCGGGGCGAAAGCCTTGATGGCCAGTTCAAACCGGACCTGGTCGTTCCCCTTGCCGGTGCAGCCGTGGGCGATCGCGTCGGCGCCCTCCGCCTTCGCGATTTCCACCAGCCGCTTGGCGATGATCGGCCGGGCAAAGGAGGTGCCGAGCAGGTACTGGTTCTCATACACCGCGCCGGCCTTCACCGTCGGGAAGATAAAATCCTCCACAAACTCCTTGCGCAGGTCTTCAATATACAGCTTGGAGGCGCCGGTTTTGATCGCCTTCTCCTGCAGGCCGGACAGTTCCTTGCCCTGCCCGACGTCGGCCGCCACGGCAATCACTTCGCAGTTATTGTAGTTTTCCTTCAGCCACGGGATGATAATCGAGGTGTCCAGCCCGCCCGAATAGGCGAGCACCACTTTTTTTACCTGCTGATCCATACGAACGCATCCTTTCGCCGCGGCGTTTCCCCGCGCTTTTTTCAATGCCCCTATTATAGTCCTCCGCATGCCGGTTTTCAAGGGGTTTCTCGTATAATTATGCTTGTTTATGCAATTTTGTCATCCTGTACAAAGCGGGGCAAACTCTTGGTTTTATTCCTGTTTATGCAACCACTCCCTCTGGATTCTATATACGGTTTTTCATGAATGAGTCGTATAAATATACATTTTTATGCCTGTTTTATTCAACTTATGCATGTGGGCTTATGCGCTCCGGCTGGTCCGGGCGGGGTCCACATCTTCCGGAAACCGCCTACCGCCCCGTCATCCCCCGCACGGCGCCCCTCCCGGAAGGCTCCGCCGCCGGACGGTAGGGAGCCTTCCCGGCATGGTCCGCCATGCAATAAACATCCACCGGCAAAGCCGGTGGTATTACCTATGCGGGCAAAGCCCTATGCTCCTCGCATACACGTCAAACGTGTAAGTACGGTCTGCCAGCCGCGCTCAGACTGCTACTTGCCGCCCGTAAACGGGCCGAGTTCACTCATGGTCAGCTGTTCGCCTAATTCATCTTCCTTCAATTGGTTCGCAATGTATTCCGCTATGCGGCTTGCATTCTTGCCCACTGTATCTACGTAGTATCCCCGGCACCAGAATTCTCGGCTCCGATATTTGTATTTCAGTTCCCAAAACTGTTCGTACAGCATCGTACTGCTCTTTCCCTTCAAGTACCCCATGAAACTCGATACCGACAGTTTTGGTGGAATCTCCACCAGCATATGCACATGGTCGGGACACACCTCTGCACTCACGATCTTGACTCCCTTCCACTCGCAGAGTTGTCTCAAGATTTTCCCTACTGCTTCCCGTTTTTCATGGTAAAATATTTTCCTTCGGTACTTTGGTGCAAACACGATGTGGTATTTACAATTCCATTTTGTGTGTGATAGACTATTTACGTCGTTCAGACTCATCTGAATGTCCTCCCTTTGCTTTCGAATGCAGTTGGCAGACCGCATTCTCATTTTAGCAAAGGGAGTTTTTCTGTCCACCTTATCGCCCTAGGCTCTTTTGAACCACTGGCCTTGCCAGTGGTTTTACACTACAAATAAACGGCGCTTTTCAGCGCCGGCTTTTGAACGCGGAAGGTGCCGCATCGTGTTTTCCTTCAGGGCGGGCAGGGTCGCGGCCTCAGCTGCCAAACGCCTGCGCCCAGTAATACGTCCCGTTCTCCTTATAGCAGCCCACGCCGATATACCGGAGATTCGCATCCAGGATATTCGCCCGGTGCCCGTCGGAGTTCATCCAGCCCTCCACCACCTTTTCCGGGGTGGGGTACCCGTACGCAATGTTCTCCGCCATGCGGGACAGCCCGCTGGGGAAGGCCGTAAAGCAGTCTTTCCCGTTCGGCCGGGTATGGCTGAATACTTCTGCAATCTCCTGGCTGCGGAGCCGCGCGGTTTCCCTGAGCGGCGAGTGGAGCGACAGGGCGGCAAGGCCCCGCGCGGCCCTCTCCTGATTGACCAGGGCCACGACCTCCTCCTCGAACGCCGCCTGGAATCCCGTCGAGGAACCGGTCGTCGGCTTGGTAGTCGGTTTGGCAGTCGGCTTGGTTGCCGGGGCGGCCGTCGTAGGGGACGGGGCCTGCGTCGTGGGCTTGGCCGCGGCGGACGACGAAGAAGAAGCCGGGCGCGTCGTCGCGCGGGACGGGCTGGCTGCGGTCGTCTTTCCCGCGGAGCCGGCCGGCTGCTTGGTTCCCTGCGTCGGAACGGCTTCCGTGGTCGGATCCGCGGCGGAGCCGGCGGTCTCCTGTCCGGACGAACCGGCGGAGGAGCCCGGTACGGAAATCTCGTCCTCCTGTTCCGGCGAGTCAGGCGCCCCCTCCTGTGTGGCGCCCGCATCCCAGGCCGCGCTGCCGCCCGCAGCGGGGGGAGGCGTTGCGCCGCACCCCGCCAGGAGCGCGCAAAGCAGCAGGGCCGCTGTGATTTCCAATATCCATTTCCTCATATTCTTCATATATATACCTGTTCCTTTCTCTCGTAACCTCTTACAGGCCGGGGAGCCTTCCGTTCGGCTTTCTTCGGGGCTGCGCGGTGGTGTTCAGGCGCAGAGCACAGAATCCAGGGTCAAAAAGCAATGGTCGGGCCGTATCCCCCGGCCGTGTGCCGGCTGGTGTTTGCGGCGTCCTATACAAGTATAATCGCCGAAAGCGGAACAATCAAGGGGGAGATGAAAGGAAAAATCGCTTCCAAAATATTTTTCAGCGCATCCAGCGCAACTTGTATATATCCTTTATTAGAAAGCGGCCGGCCGGAATTGCCCCGTTTTTCCTCCCGCGGTGCGGGCGGTAAACATTCGCCTTGTTCTCCACAACCCGGAAATATTGGCATATTTTTCCTAAATTTACAGATTTTTTGCAAACTATTCGCGTTCAAACCCATTAATAGCTATTATACCTAACGGAATATTTCAAAGAAATCAATCATATACTATTGAATCAATAGTATATCCTGTTGAGATTTCCCACAAAACCGAGTAAGGTGGTGAAAAACGCATTACAATTGCATTAAATTTGAACTAAGGAGGAGCCCCTTTATGGATATCAACCGCCTTCTCGGTATACGCATAAAGAAAATCCGTAAAGAACTGGAAATGAGCCAGGAAGAGTTGGCGGATAAGGCGGATATGAATGTCGCGAACATCCGGCAGATTGAGGCCATGAAAGGGAATCCCACCATGGAGAGCCTCGCCAAGCTTGCGCGCGCTTTCCAGATACGCCCCGTGGATCTCCTGGATTTTGACAGGGAGTATCGGAAACTGGAGCTGTTTGAAGATACCGAGCAGATGCTACGCGAACTCATCGCTCCCCTGAAGCCCCATGAGCAGGCGGAAATCGTCAGCCTAGTCGCCATGGTGGTCAGCACCATGCGATAGCCGGAGACGCCCCCAACGGCCGGCGGGGCAGCGGGCATGGAATCGCGGCCTGCGTGGCGGAAGATGAACAGATGAAGCCTCCCGGCGGCGCCGGGGAACCCTGTCCGGATGCCGGGGGGAGGCTGCCCGGAGCCATGGATTTTTCCAGCAGAAAGCAGGCAAAAAGAGCCGGGGCGCTGCCCCGGCTCTTTTCTGCCTGTTGATGGGCGGAGCCCCGGCGGGTCGCCCTTTTAGGTATTGTTCATGATAATGCTTTCCACCGCGTTGGCCACATGTTCGCAGGCGTCGCAGCATTTTTCCATCCGGTCGTAAATCTCCCGCCAGACCATGAGCTCCACCGCATCGTCGCGGGAGGTCAGGTACAGCTTGCGCACCGTTTTGGTGTACAGGCTGTCCCCCTCCTCCTCCAGCCGGTTAATCTCCACGATGCTGTCGTTGATCGAACGGGACTTCCGAAAATTGCGGAACTCCTGCATCGTTTCTTTCATGCCGGCGCAGCATTTCTTAATGACGTCGGAAAAGGAAATGGCGTCCTCCCGGATGGACAGGACGTTGAATATATACAGGCGGATGAGCACATCCTCAATCGCGTCGGTAACGTCGTCCATCGCCTGGGAAAGGAGCAAGATGTCCTCCCGCTCGATGGGGGTAATGAACGCGCGGGCGAGCGCCCGGTTCAAATCGTGCTTGGCGATATCGGCCGCATGCTCCACCACGTGGATTTCCTTCATGCGCTCCTGCAGATCGTCCGGGTTAAACGATTCCAGCGTCTGGTGCAGGATGTCCGCCGCCTGCATGGAATAATCCGCCGCCCGGATAAACGCCTCAAAATAATCGAATTCCTGTTTGCGCGCCATACGTGCCATCCTTTCCCGGCGGAGGCCGTCCGCCCGTCCTTGATTTTATCGGTTATCGATTCAAAAAACAGCCAGGAACAGCCATGCCATCAACATGCCAATCAGCCCGCATCCGGGGAAAGTGAGCACCCAGGTAAGCACCATTTCCTTGACCACGCCCCAATTGACCGAGGAAAGCCGCTTGGCCGCCCCCACCCCCATAATGGCGGTGGTCTTGGTGTGGGTGGTGCTGACCGGGATGCCGGTGAGGGAGGAAAGCAGGAGGCAGCCCGCCGCCGCCAGGTCCGCCGAAAAGCCCTGGTAGGTTTCCAGCTTCACCATATCCATCCCCACCGCTTTGATGATGCGGTACCCGCCGATGGAGGTCCCCACCGCCATCACCAGGGAACACAGGATCATCAGCCACAGCGGGATGGTAAATTCGGTCACATCCGCCTGCCCGCGGGTCAGGAACATCCCCAGAAGGAAAACCCCCATGAACTTCTGCCCGTCCTGGGCGCCGTGCATGAAAGCCATCGCCGCCCCGCCGCCAATCTGTGCGCAGCGGAAAAAGCGGGTGGTTTTCCGCCGGTCAAACCCGCGGCAGGTAAAGGTGGTGATTTTCGCCGCCAGCCAGCCGAAAAGGAAGCCCAGCACCGTGGAGAGCGCCAGGCCGTAGAGCACCTTGACCCATTCCCCGCCGTTGATGCCGCTAAAGCCCCCGTGCAGGGCGATTGCCGCCCCCGAAATGCCTGCTATCAGCGCGTGGCTTTCGCTGGTCGGAATTCCGAAATACCAGGCCGCCACCGCCCAGACCACAATTGCAAAAAGCGCCGCGCATAAAGCGACCAGCGCCTCATGCGAATCGCCGCCGAAATCCACCATATTGTAAATGGTTTCCGCCACCGTGGCGTTGATAAGGGTCATGACCAATACGCCGAGGAAATTGAACACCGACGCCATCAGGATCGCCGCCCGCGGCCCCATGGCGCGGGTGGAGACGCAGGTGGCAATGGCGTTGGGCGCGTCGGTCCAGCCATTGACAAAAATGACGCCGAGCGTCAGGAGCACCGTAACCAGAAGCACCGGGTTGGACACCGTTTCCGACAGAAATTCCAGAAACGTGGGGGTCATGAAACCGCTCCTCTCAACACCAAAAGTTCCATTTCATTCTTCCGCCGCATTTTACGACATTTTACCTCAACTTAACATAGTTCAGTATACTGTTTTTTTGGAACGATGAAAAGTCCCCTTTTTGTTTTCTCAGCTTTATCCAAAAAATATCCCCATTTTTGGCATTCCAGGCATAATTCTGTAATATGCTCTGCATAAAATCCCGTTTTTTCCTTTGCAGTCCTCCCGCCGCTCCGCCCGGCCCCGGACGCGGCGGCAGTCATCTCCCGCGCACCCGGGGCAGCCGGAGACTCCCGGATGCAAAAGCAGCGGGCGCGGCAGGATTCCCTGCCGCACCCGCTGTCCGGGGCGATGAACGCTCAATTTTCCTTTTCAGGCTCTGTTTCCGCCGGGGCCGGCATTTCGCCGCCGTCCCCCTTCTTTGCGAAGGTGAAGCCGCCGTCGGCCGCGTCCACAAGGATGGTGTCCCCCGCCTTGAAGCAGCCTTCCAGCAGCTTTTCGGCCAGCGCGTCCTCAATCTTGGACTGGATCGCCCGGCGGAGCGGACGGGCGCCGTACACCGGGTCAAAGCCTTCCTTGGCAATCTCGGCGACCGCCGCGTCCGAAACCTCAACCTGCATCCCCATATCTTCCATCCGCTTATCCAGCGATTGCAACATCCGGCGGGCGATCTCCCGGATATCCGCTTCGCCCAGCTGCTGGAAGACGATGATGTCGTCCACCCGGTTCAGGAACTCGGGGCGGAAGGTCTTCTTCAGCTCGCCGAGCACGTTGTCCCGGATGCGTTTCTGCTCGGCGGCCCCATCCTCCGCCTTGTTCTTGCCGGCGTCGCCGAAGCCCAGGCCGTGCTTCTCGGTGATCAGCCGGGCGCCGACGTTGGAGGTCATGATGATAATCGCGTTTTTGAAGTCCACCCGGCGGCCCTGCCCGTCGGTCAGGATACCGTCCTCCAGGATCTGGAGGAGCATGTTGAACACATCAGGGTGGGCCTTTTCAATCTCATCGAAAAGCACCACCGAATAGGGCTTGCGGCGGATCTTTTCGGTCAGCTGGCCGCCCTCGTCGTAGCCGACGTATCCGGGAGGCGACCCCACCAGGCGGGATACCGTGTGCTTCTCCATGTACTCGGACATATCCAGGCGGATCATCGCGTTTTCGTCCCCGAACATGGTCTCGGCCAAGGCCTTGCACAGTTCGGTTTTGCCTACGCCGGTCGGCCCAAGGAAGATAAAGGAGCCGGTCGGGCGCTTCGGGTCCTTCAGCCCGACCCGGCCGCGGCGGATAGCCCGGGCGACGGCGGTCACGGCCTCGTCCTGGCCCACAATCCGCTGGTGGAGGATATCCTCCATGCGCAGCAGGCGCTGGCCTTCCTCCTCGGTGAGCTGCACCACGGGCACCCCCGTCCAGCTGGACACGATTTCGGCGATCTCCTTTTCGGTCACTTCGCCGGTAATCCCGGCGTTCTTCTCCTGCCACTCGTTTTTGAGGGAAGCCAGCTTCTCCTGCGCTTCCTTTTCCTCGTCCCGCAGGCGGGCGGCGCGCTCGAAGTCCTGCTCGTTGACGGCCGACTTCTTCTCCTCGTCCAGCCGCTTCACCTCATCCTCCAGCGCCTTGAGATCCGGCGGCGCGGTGAAGGCGCGCAGGCGCACCCGGGACGCGGCTTCGTCCACCAGGTCGATGGCCTTATCCGGCAGATACCGGTCGGAGATATACCGGGTGGAGAGGTTGACCGCGGCCTCGATGGCTTTGTCGGTAATCTTCACCTTATGGTGCGCTTCGTATTTGTCCCGCAGCCCGCGCAAAATGAGGATGGCTTCCTCCGCGGTCGGCTCGCCCACCGTCACCGGCTGGAACCGGCGCTCCAGGGCGGCATCCTTTTCGATATGCTTGCGGTATTCGTCCAGGGTGGTCGCGCCGATGACCTGGAGCTCGCCCCGCGCCAGGGACGGCTTGAGGATGTTCGCGGCGTCCACCGCGCCCTCCGCCGCGCCGGCGCCTATCAGGGTGTGGATTTCATCGATAAAGAGGATGACGTCCCCCGCCTTGATGACTTCGTCAATGGCGTTCTTGATCCGCTCCTCGAAGTCGCCGCGGTACTTGGTGCCGGCGACCATGCCGGTCAGGTCAAGGGTAACCACCCGCTTGCCCCGCAGGAGCTCCGGCACCTCGTCGGCGGCGATCTTCTGCGCCAGCCCCTCGGCGATGGCGGTTTTGCCGACGCCCGGCTCGCCGATGAGGCAGGGGTTGTTCTTGGTGCGGCGGGACAGGATCTGGATGACCCGCTCGATCTCGTTCGCCCGGCCGATGACCGGATCCATTTTGCCTTCCTTGGCCATCTGGGTCAAATCCCGGCCGAACTGGTCGAGGGTCGGGGTCTTCCCCTTCCCCTTCGCACCGGCGGATTGCCCGCCGCGTATCCCTTCGGCCGCGGTCTGGGCGGGGCTTGCGCCCACCGCCTTCGCAATGTCGCCGAACAGTTCGTCCGGGCGGGCACCCAGCGCCACCAGCAGGCGGACCGCCACGCTGCTGTCGTCCCGCAGGATGGCAATCAGGATATGCTCGGTGCCGACGTAGCCGTGCTTCATCGCCGCGGCTTCGCTCATGGCCATCTCCATGGCGCGCTTGGCGCGGGGGGTGAAGTCCTCCGGCGACAGGCGGCTGGGCTCCCCGGTGGATTCCACCTGGGTGATCGCCTCCTGATATTGGGCGGCGGTCACCCCCCGGGCGGCCAGCACCGAGGCGGCGACGCCCGTCCCCTCCCGGAGAAGGCCGAGCACCAGATGCTCCGTGCCGATATACGTATGGCCCAGATCCTGCGCCCCCTCCATGGCGAGGTTCAGCGCGGTGTTGGCTTTTTCAGTAAATCCTTTAAAATGATACATACAGCATTTCTCCTTTCTGTCGTGGGAAAGGGCGTCCCTTTGCCGGCGCGCCCCGCGCAGGGGTTCCCGCCGGGCGGCGGAGACTTCCCTTTCCGCGCGGGCATGCTGCGCCGGGAAACAGGGCGCTGCGTCAAAAGCGCGCCTTTATTCCGCTTCCAGCCGTTCCCGCACCATTTTTGCGCGTTCGGCGTCCCGCTCGGCCGGCTCCATATCCCGCCGGGCGGCCGCCATAATCGCGGCGGGCTGCGCGTCCGCAATCAGCCCGGAAAGGGTGTCGATGCTCACATCCGGGATAACCCCCAGCGCGACCCCCACCCGGAGGTTGGAAATCAGCGTCATAAACTCGTCGTGGGAAAGCAGCCGCGCGGTGCGGAGGATCCCCAGCGAGCGCCACACCATATCCTCAAACCGGGGATTCTGGCGGAGCTGCTCCCTCCCGGCGCGTTCCTCCCGGATGATCTGGCTGGCGATCCCCTTTAGGTTCTCAATCGCCGAGCGCTCGGAAATTCCCAGGGTGACCTGGTTGGACAGCTGGTAAATCGCGCCTTCCGGCTTGCTCCCCTCCCCGTACAGCCCACGGATGGTCAGCCCCAGCTTGGAGACGGTGCCGGCCAGCTGCTGGATGGCTCCCCGCTCCTGCAGGGCGGGCAGGTGGAGCATAATCGACGCCCGCATGCCGGTGCCGAGGTTGGTGGGGCACTGGGTCAGATACCCCAGCCGGTCGTCAAAGGCGAAATGAAGCTTCCCGTCCAGCTCGGTGTCCAGCTCGTCCGCCTCGCGGTACGCCTCGTCGAGGTCCAGGCCCGGCCGCATCACCTGCAGGCGGATGTGATCCTCTTCGTTCACCATGATGCTGACGCTCTCGTCCTTTTTCAGCAGGAGGGCGCTCCCCTCGCTGCACTGGGCGAATTCTGGGGAGATGAGATGGCGTTCCACCATTGCCAGCGCGTCCCGCGCCGTCATATTCCCCATTTCCAGATAATCGTAATCCCCGCCGCTTTCGCAGGACTTCAGGGCGCCGCGCACCCGTTCGGACACTTCCCGCTTCCTCTCCGGGGTCAGCCCGGCCGGGAACGGGGTCCCGCTCAGGTTGCGGGCCAGGCGGACGCGGGTGCTTATCACGACGTCGCCCTCCGCCCCGCTCTGCTCATACCATCTTTTTGTATTATCCATCGTGAGCCACTCCTTTCACGAATCAGGCCGTTTGGGAACCGTCCCCGGCTTACTTCTCCGCCGTCCCGCCGCTGTTTTCCTTTTCCAGCGCCTGGATCCGGTCGCGCAGCTCGGCGCATTTTTCATACTGCTGTTCGGCGATGCATTCGGAAAGTTCCCGGCGCAGGCGCTCGATTTCGTTTTCCTTTTTGATTTCCTCGCCCCCGCTGCTGGGCACCTTGCCGGTATGCCGGGTTTTGCCGTGGATCCGCTGGATCGACGGGAGCAATTGATCGTAAAACGTGGTGTAACATTCCGGGCAACCGGCCTTCCCGCTGTCCACGATCTCCCGGAAGCTGTGGCCGCAACCCTCGCAGCGGACGGTGTCGGCCACCGCCCGGGCGGAAGGCTCGGCAAACAGGCTGCCCCAGAAATTCCCCAGGTCAAACCCGCCGAACATCGAACCGATGCCCTGCTTGGCGGCGCATTCCGCGCACAGATGCCACTCACTGGTCTCCCCGTTTACCGTTTTCTTTAAAAAAGTCGTAGCGGGCCGTTTCCCGCAGTTCTGACAAAGCATAAATCCCTCATCCTTTCCGAAAAATTCATCCAACGCGTATCCCCATCGTAGAGGGCCGGTCCGCTAAGAAATCAGCGTGGTCAGCATCTGCTTAAAGAGGGACGCGCGCAGCCGGTCGCGCTGGCCTGCCGGCACGCCGTGCAGGGACTGGTCCGAGACGGCGGCCGCTATCAGCCGCGCGGCTTCGGCGGACACCGCCTGCTGATACGCCAGGTTTTCCAAAATCACCCGCGCGGTGGAGGAGTCCAGCGCATTCCCGATCGAGTTGACGGTGTGCATGAGCAGGGTGGTTCCCCGCCCCAGCTTGACACGGCGGATGCGGATATATCCGCCGCCGCCCCGCCGGCTTTCCACCACGTACCCCTGTTCGGGCGTGAAGCGGGAGGTCAGCACGTAATTGATTTGGCTTGGGACGCATCCCAGTTCCTCCGCCAGTTCGTTGCGGCGCAGCTCCGCCGCCCCGCTGTCGGCCGTTTCCAGCATATGGAGAATATAGGCCGTGATCTCATCGCTTATTCGCACGGAAAAGCGCCTCCTTTCTTCTCTGGGAAAAGCCGCGGGCGGAAGCCTTTCAGGGCTCCGCGTCTTCTGACTTTCCCTGACCTTGAGTTTATTGTATTCCGTTGGTCAGTGAAAGTCAAAGTCAATGAAAGTCAAAAAGTGACGTGCAGCCGCTAATTCCTGCCAATATTTTAATTTATATCCCGATTTCTTCGCATATCACGATTTTTCATCCGTTTTTGTTTCGTTTCGATTTGCGCCGGGATTTTCTTGTCCCGGCCGGCCAAAGCGGAAATTGTGGGCGGCGGTATGCGGGCCGTCTACCCCCGCCCTCGCCTCCGTCTGGTTCCCATGGTGCGCCAGGGAACACGGCTCCTGCTCTATCCGCCGGCCGGCGTCCGGCCCGCCCAAAAAACGCATAACCAACCACTCCCTCTTTGCATATCATGGACTGTCAGGACGCCGAATATACCCTGCGCCGCGGGGGAGATTCTCCTCCGGCGGCACGGCGCCGCGCTTCTCCTTCCCGCCGAAATTCTCCTGTAACCGCTCCGGCGGCGGCCACATAGACTGGGAATGAGAGCGGGGCAAACGAGCCCGGCAAGCAAGCCGAACGGCTCCGACGTCCCGAAGAAAGGGGGTTAACGGGTATGTGTATCAGCAATCTGTTTGGCGGCTGCGGCAACAACGGCTGCACTTGGATCCTGTTCCTGATCGTCCTGCTTCTGCTTTGTGACGACGATCGCAGCTGCGGCTGCGATCATGGCTGCGGCTGTGAACGCAACTGCGGGTGCGGCTGCTAATTCCTTCTCCCCTCCCGCCGGCATAGGCCCGGCAAACCGAACCGGAGGCGCGGGCCCGCTCGGTAAGGCATCTCCCCAAATCCAAGGAACCTCCCCCGCCAGGTTCCCATAACATCCATATGGGAAGGAGGTCGGGCATATGTGTATCAGCCGTCTGTTTGGTGAAGGCAACTGCACCTGGATCCTGTTTGTTATCATCCTGCTCCTGCTCTGCGACGAGGGTAATGGCTGCCGGAATAACGACTGTGGCTGTGGCTGCTGATTCCATCAGGATATCCTCCGGAAGGCGCCGTCAATTCGACGGCGCCTTCCCTGTTTTTCCGGGAACTTTTTTCCCATTTGTATACCGCCGGCGCCTCCCTGGGCCAAGTCCCGTGCCGACGGGGCAGGAAAGCGGCGCGTAAGCCCGCTTTTTCCCGGTTTCCCAGCCTGATGCAAAGGAAGAACCGCAAGGGCTAACCGGCAAAACGGCCATCCAGCGGCGGCTTCTGTACGGTTTCAACGGAAAACGCCGCGGGATTTTTTCGCCTATTTTGCAAAAACCACGGAAATACCGGTTGTCTAAGCCCGAGGAATATGGTATGATTTAGAGAAGGCGACGGATAAAATCGGTAAACCGTCTCCGGAAAGGCACGAGGCGGCATGGGAGAAATTGCGGTCATCACATCAGGAAAAGGCGGCGCAGGCAAATCCACGGTTACGGCCGGCCTCGGCTGCGCGCTGGCCCGGCTCGGGCGCAAGGTCCTTCTCCTGGACGGCGACGCCGGGCTGCGGAGCCTGGACCTGATGCTCGGCATCGGCGGCAGCGCCGTGTACGATATGTCCGATATCTTCTCCGGGAACTGCGAACCAATCCGCGCAATCTATCCGTCGCCCGTCTGCCCCAACGTGTTTGTCCTTCCCGCGCCGGTCAGCCTGGATCAGCTTGGATCCCCCGAGGATTTGCGCCGCCTTTGCGCCGGCCTGTCCCGGTATTACGACCAGGTGCTGATCGACTGCCCTGCCGGCATCGGCCGCGGCTTCCGCTGCGCGATCGCCGGGGCGGAACGGGCCCTTGTGGTAACGACCCCCGATATGGTCTGCGCCCGGGACGCGCAGATCGTCAGCCGGCTGCTTGAAGACGCGCATGTCTCCGCCCGGCTGGTCATCAACCGCCTGCGTCCCGCCCCGATACTGGCCGGCAAAATGCCGGATGTGGACGAAATCATCGACACTGCCGGACTTCAGCTGCTTGGCATCCTGCCGGAGGACGAGGCGGTGGCCGTGGCCAACGCCAACGGGCGCCCTCTCCCTTCCGACTGCAACGCCGCCCTCTGCTTTGGAAATATTGCACGGCGTTTTCTCGGCGAATCGGTCCCCCTGGCACGGCTGGAAAAAATGTGAGGCGTTCCCCGCGCGTCCGGACAACCCACCTATCCTACCAAAATTTAAGAAGGAGTGAACGGTAATGAATATTGCGCTCATCGCACACGACGCCAAGAAGGAACTCATGGTGCAGTTCTGTATTGCCTACTGCGGTATTCTCAGCCGGCATAATCTGTGCGCCACCGGCACCACGGGGAAAATGGTAGCCGAAGCCACCGGACTGCAAATCACCCGGTATATGAGCGGATCCCAGGGCGGCGATCAGCAGATTTCCTCCCGCATTTCCTGCAACGAAATCGACCTGCTGCTGTTTTTCCGCGACCCGATGACGGTCAAGCCGCACGAGCCCAACGAGAACGATATGTTCCGCCTTTGCGATATGCGCAACATTCCCGTCGCCACCAACATCGCCACGGCGGAGGTGCTCATCCACGGGCTGGAGCGGGGCGATCTGGACTGGCGCGATATTGTGAATCCCGTAATACGCTGATTCAGCCGGGCCCGGCAGAACGAAAGGCGCGCGAAAGCGCGCCTTTTTTGGGGATTCCGGCTTTTCAGAACCGCGCGGCCAAAGGCGCGGTTCCCAATTCATAACGGCGTCCCTCCCCCCGCGAAAGGGCGGAGGGGCCCTTCGGAAAGGACAGGAAATTTCTTATGGCCCTGATAACCAAGGCGATCCGCGGCACGCAGGACGTCCTGCCGGCCGAAAGCTACAAGTGGCAGCATGTGGAACAGACCGCCCTCGCCATCGCGCGGGATTACGGCTTCCGCGAGATGCGCGTCCCGGTATTCGAGCATACCGAGCTGTTCCAGCGTTCGGTGGGGGAAACCACCGACGTGGTGCAGAAGGAGATGTACACCTTTGAGGACAAGGGCGGGCGTTCGATCACCCTGCGCCCGGAGGGGACGGCGGGGATGGCCCGCGCCCTGCTGGAGCACGGGCTGCACAACGAGCCGCTGCCGGTAAAGGTGTCGTACGTCACCTCCTGCTACCGGTATGAGAAGCCGCAGGCGGGCCGGCTGCGCGAATTCCACCAGTTCGGGGTGGAATGCTTCGGCGCCGCCGCCCCGCAGGCCGACGCGGAGGTGATCGCCCTGGCCCGCACCGTGCTCAACGAGCTGGGGGTGACCGGCGTGGCGCTGCACATCAACTCGATCGGCTGCCCCACCTGCCGCGCCGAATACCATGCGGCGCTCAAGGCGTACTTCGCGGCCCGGAAGGACGAGCTGTGCGAAACCTGCCGGGAGCGGCTGGACCGCAACCCGATGCGGATCCTCGACTGCAAATCGCCGGCCTGCGCCGAAATCGCGGCGGGCGCGCCGGTGATGCTGGACTACCTCTGCGGCGATTGCCGGGCACACTTCGACGCGGTGCGCGCCTGCCTGGAGGAAGCGGAAATCGCCTATGAAATCGACCCGCGGATCGTGCGGGGGCTGGATTATTATACCCGCACGGTTTTCGAATTCGTCTCCGACGCGCTGGGGGCGCAGTCCACCGTCTGCGGCGGCGGGCGGTACGACGGGCTGATCGACGAACTGGGCGGCCCCCATCTCCCCTCCCTCGGCTTCGGCATGGGCCTGGAACGGCTGATGCTGATCCTGGAGGCCAAGGGCGCGAAATTCCCCGCCCCGCCCCGGTGCGAGGTATACCTCGTTTCAATGGGCGAGCAGGCCGCCCGGCGCTGCTTCGGCATCGCCACCCGCCTGCGGGACGGCGGCGTTTCGGCGGAATGCGATACCGTCGGCCGCAGCCTCAAGGCGCAGATGAAATACGCCGATAAAATCAGCGCGCGGTACACCATCGTGGTGGGGGACAACGAACTGGAAAGCGGCCGGGCCAGGCTGAAAAATATGGAAACCGGCGAAACCGACGACATCCTGCTGGACGACAGCCTGTATACCACCCTGTATACCAAGTCCCTCGACCGCCAGCTGGCCGACATGACCGATTTGTTCGGCGAGGCGGTGGAATAGGAAAGCCCCGCCCTGCATGCGGCGGCCTCCGCCGCCGAGCCGGGTTTCCCCCGCCGGGCCGGGGAGGCTTTTACGCGGGGTCCTTCCCTCGGGAAAGCCGGGGCGGCGTCATATACCATTCGCAGGGCGCGGCACGCCCTGCTGCTTTTACAAATCCGGGCATCTGCCCATCAAAGGGGATACATTGTCATGGCTGAAACCTTAAAAGGGCTCAAACGAACCGATTACTGCGGCGTTTTCCGCAAGGAGGACGCCGGGCGGGAGGTCACGGTCTGCGGCTGGGCGCAGCGCCAGCGGGATCTGGGCCAGCTCATCTTTATCGACCTGCGGGACCGCACCGGCATTGTCCAGCTCGCGTTTGACGAATCCACCGACCGCGCGGTGTTTGACAAAGCCTTCACCGTGCGCAGCGAATACGTCCTGGCCGCCAAAGGGGTGGTGCGGCTGCGTTCCTCGATAAACCACGACATCCCTACCGGCGACGTGGAGATCGCGGTGCAGGAGCTGCGGATCCTGAACAAGGCGGAGACGCCCCCCTTCGAAATCGTGGAGAACAGCACCACCGCGGAGGCTACCCGGCTGAAATACCGGTATCTCGACCTGCGGCGCCCGGATCTGCAGCGCAACCTGATCCTCCGCCACCGCATCGCCAAATCCGCGCGGGATTATTTCGACCAGCAGGGCTTTATCGAACTGGAGACCCCCATCCTCATCCGCTCCACGCCGGAGGGCGCACGGGATTTCCTGGTCCCTTCCCGCCTGCACCACGGCGAATTCTACGCCCTGCCCCAGTCCCCGCAGCTGTATAAGCAGCTGTCCATGGTCGCCGGCTTCGACCGGTATGTGCAGCTGGCCCGCTGCTTCCGGGACGAGGACCTGCGGGCCGACCGGCAGCCGGAATTCACCCAGATCGACCTGGAAATGTCCTTTGTGGACGTCGAGGACGTGCTGGAGGTCGGGGAAGGCTTCCTGGCCCACGTGTTCAAGAAAGTGCTGGACGTGGACCTCCCCATGCCCCTTCCCCGCCTGACCTATACCGAAGCGATGACCCGCTACGGCTCGGACAAGCCGGACACCCGGTTCGGCATGGAGCTGATTGACCTGACCGACACGGTGAGGGGCTGCGGCTTCGGGGTGTTCGCCTCCGCCGTGGAGGGCGGCGGCGCAGTCGGGGCGATCACCGCGAAAAACGCGGTGTCCGTCCTCACCCGCAAAGAGGTGGACAAGCTGACCGAAATGGTGCGCGGCATCGGCGCCAAGGGCCTCGCCTGGGCGCGGCTCACGCCGGAGGGCGTCTCCTCCTCCTTCGCCAAATTCCTCACCGAGGAGGAAATGGCCGCGCTGCTGAAAACCGCCGGGGCGGAAAGCGGCGACGTGGTGCTGATCATCGCGGACACCGTGAAGAAGCATGTGCTGACCACCCTCGGCGCGCTCCGCCTGGCCGTGGCCGACAAACTAGACATCCCCCGCGAGGGATATCGTCCGCTGTGGATCACCGATTTCCCCTTCTTCGAATACGACGAGGAGGCCGGCCAGTACGTAGCCATGCACCATCCCTTCACCGCCCCGCTGGACGAATGCATCCCCTATCTGGACACCGAGCCGGACAAGGTGTTTGCCAAAGCGTACGATCTGGTGCTCAATGGCATCGAACTGGCCAGCGGCTCCATCCGGATCACCGACCCCGCGCTGCAAAAGCATATGTTCTCCGCCCTCGGCCTTTCGGACGAGGAAGCGTATCAGAAATTCGGCTTCCTGACCGACGCCTTCAAGTACGGCGCGCCCCCCCACGGCGGCATGGGGATCGGCCTGGACCGCCTGGTGATGCAGATGCTGGGCGCTTCCACCCTGCGGGACGTGGTCGCCTACCCCAAGGTGCAGAATATGACCGAGCTCATGACCGAATGCCCCTCGCCGGTGGACGAGGCGCAGCTGCAGGAACTGGGGATCGCCATGGCGGAGGAAAAATAACCGCCGGCTTCCCTGCCCGCTGTAAGGACAAAAAAGGGCCGCCGCCCGGCGCCGGGCGGCGGTCCTTTTTTGTCTCTTTGAAAGGCTGCGCCCCGGCGCACCGGGGCGAAAAGGGAAAGCAGAACGCAGGGAAAGCAGGAGCAGCCGGAACAAAGGCGCGGCGCCAGCAGGAAACGCCGGCGGAAATCCGTACCACGCTCCCCGCTCAGAAACCGCCCGCTCCCCCCTGCCTGTCAGGAAGGGAACCCGTCAAATTCAGTCCTCTTTCTGCGCTTCTTCGTCTTCCGGCTTGGCCAGCGGGATCTGCACCGGCTCGTCACAGCAGCAGCAGTCGTCGCCGCAGTCGCAGTCGTCGAAATCATAATCAATGGTATCGTTGTACGCGCAAAGCGCCCTTTTCTTCATCATTTTGCGCGCCACAAGGACAGCGACTGTCGTCAGGGCGGCAACAACCGCCGCCAGCGTCACAATAAACGCCAGTTTGGAATTTCTTTCTTTCATAATATATCGACCTCCTACCATGCGTATTCTGTCCATATTTTCCTTTATCATACCGCGCAGCCGCCGACAAGTCAAGGGAATCCGCCGATCCGTTCCCTGCAAGGGGGCAACTTTTTTCCGGCGGCCCAAGATAAAATTTACAAAGCAAATATAAGCTCACAAAATATACATTATGTATACTACAAGTCGTTATACTTCAAAAATATATTTCTAATCGTATAACAGCATCCTTTTCCGACTTTTTTCGGGAATCCCAGGAAGCGGATGCGAAAAGGACGGGGGCGAAATAAACCGTTTCGCCCCCGTCCTTTTCTTATTTTTTCGCTTACCGGTTGTCGACTTTGATCTGCCCCTTGACAATAACCATCCGGATATCCAGCTTTTCGTCCAGAACCAGCAGGTCGGCGCGCTTTCCCGCCCGGATCGAGCCGGTCACGTCGTCCACCCGGATGGCGCGGGCGGGGTTGATGGTGACGGATTTGACCGCCTGCTTCATCGGGACGCCGAAGCGGAGGACGTTGCGGAATTCCTCATACACGTTGGAGGTAGAGGCCGCAATCGTCCCGTCGGCCAGGAGCGCTTTCCCGTCCTTGACATACACGGTCTGCCCGCCGAGGTCATACTCCCCGTCCGAGTGCCCGGCCGCCCGCATGGAATCGCTGACAATAACCGAGCCGTCTTCCCCGAGCGCCCGGAACGCGATCCGCAGCGCGGCGGGATGGATGTGGAACCCGTCGCAGATCAGTTCCGCACGCATGCCGCAGGCCTGCGCGTGATCGAACACCGCGCCGACCACGCCGGGGGCGCGGTGGGTCAACCCGCTCATGGCGTTGTACAGGTGGGTCGCATGGCGGCAACCCCATTCGATAGCGCGGCTTGCCTCGTCATATCCCGCCGCCGTATGGGCGATGGAAACCGGGCAGTACGGCTGCACCTCTTTGATGAAGGCCTCCGCGCCGTCGCATTCCGGGGCAATATCCACCACCCGGATGAGCCCGCCGCATCCGTCGTAAAGGCGGCGGAATTCATCCTTGTCCGGGTTCCGGACAAATTCGCCGTTCTGCGCCCCTTTCTTGGACATTGCAATATACGGCCCTTCCATATTGATGCCCTGGATATACGCGCCTTCCACTTCGTCCTGAACGGCGGCGACATTTGCAAAAATCCGGGTCAATTCCTCAAAGGAGAGGGTCATCGAGGTCGGGCAGAAGGAGGTGACGCCCCGCTTCACCAGGCAGTCCGACATTGCGTGCAGGGCCTCGGGCGTCGCGTCGCCGGTGTCCGCGCCGGCGCAGCCATGGATGTGCATATCGATAAAGCCGGGAAGGATGATACAGCCGGACAGGTCGAGGGCCTCCCCTTTCCCATCGACATCCCCCACAGCCTGGATCCATTCCCCTTCGGTCTGCAGGTCCGCGCGCACCGGAAGAAATTCGTCGTTATACACTGTTGCATTTTTGAGAATCATGGAATTCCCCTCCTGTTTTTATTTGTCATACTATCGTCCTGCCGGCACCCTTTATTTTATATATTATACCTTTTCCCCTTCCCTTTGGAAAGGGGAAAACAGCCGTTTCCTTTGTATTTCCCGCCAGATTTCCTTCATAGAATCGCCCCCCGTGCAGAGGAATATCCTGAGTATTCCCTCGTAAAGGCATGCAGAGACGCCCATTCGCCGAGCCTTTTGCGGCAACAGGAAGCGGGCGCGCGTATATTCCAGGATATTTCACAATTAAAGCGCATATTTTTAAATAAATATATGAAATAATTTTAATTTTTGAGATATAATTGTAATTTAAATAAATATATTGTATTGTATTTTTAAGCACCGGAGGTGAATTGTTCGAAAAAAGGAGAGGGATGTTGTGAAAAGACAAGGGAGAAAATTTCTTGCGGCGGCCTTGGCACTGGCATTATTGGTACAAATCTTTCCGCTGACGATCCTGGCGGAATCCGACGACACCTCCCCCATCGCCCCACAGGGGCAGGCGGAGGAACAGCAGGACGAGCCGGTACGCATCCTGGCGGAAGACGAATCTCTGCGCACCGAAACCGAGAAGCATTTTCTCATGAGCGACGGTACATATATGGCGGCGGTCTACGATATCCCCATCCACTACCTGGACGAAAACGGGGATTTCCAGGACATCGACAACACCCTGGAAACCGCTGCGGCGCGTTCTCTGGGCGAAGAGGATACGCTGGACACGAAGGAAGGGCCGCGGAAGGTAAAATTTGCGAAAAGCGCCTCCAAAAAGAAGCTGGTGACCGTCCGGGAGGGAGGATACCAGGTCTCGTGGGGATACGAGGGGGCGCAGCCGGCCCGCGCCGAGGTGCAGGAGAAGGCGGAAACGGCCCTTTCCGGGGACGAGGCATTTTTGGCCCTGCCCAACCTGACCAGCGAGACGGTATACCGGAACGCGTTTCCCGGCGTGGATTTGCAGTACATCGTCTCCCCGACGGGGGTAAAGGAGAATATCATCCTGAACACCCCGTCCGCCAGGCGGGAATTCACTTTGCAGTATCAGATAAACGGCAGCCTGGAAGCGGTGCAGCGGGATGCGCGCACCATTGAACTGCGGGACGGGGAGGAAACCGTATACGTCCTGACGGCGCCGGTGATGACCGACGCCGCCGGCGCGGCAAGCGAGGCCCTCACCCTCACCCTGATCGAGAGGCAGGGTGGGAAACTGACCGTGCAGCTGAAAGCGGACGCGGCGTGGCTGGCCGCGGAGGGCCGGCAGTACCCTGTGGTTCTGGATCCGAGCTTCCTGACGGATTATCAGGATTTGGATTCGGTACAGACGCGGTATATTATGGAAAATGACGTGTACAATCCGGCAATGGGCACGATATATGCGGGAAATCAGGCTGGCTTGATGGGACGCATGCGTTCGCTCATCCGTTTCCCCAATCTGCCCGCATTAAGCCGCGGGGATATCGTGGTAGACGCGGTGATGAATCTAAATCAAACAAATTACTCTTCTTCGACTGCGCTGTCCCTGCAGATTGACGTATATGAAGTGACGCAGAGTTGGGACTGGAATGTATCGGGAAAATTCAGCCAGGTTGGGGGAGCGCCGAGCATCAACAGCACAGTAATCGACTATGCGATGGCATCGGCATCGACAAACCAGAAGTTTCTCAGCTGGAATATTACGCGGCTGGTGCGCCAGTGGTACGAAGGCGGCAGCAACAATGGAGTGATGCTGAAGGCCCATGACCCCACAAAATGGGCCATAGTCCACATGGCCTCGAAATGGGCGGTGTCCGCCGTGCGGCCTCTGCTGCAGATCACCTACCTCAACAACAAGGGGCTGGAATCGTATTGGGACTATACGGCGCAGGACCTGGGCGGAAGCGGGACTTCTTATGTGAACAACTTCTCCGGGAACCTGGTGGTAGACCTCCCGATCTCCCACACCAACAGCGCCAATCTGCCGGTGGGGATTGACCTCGTCTACAATGGGTACCAGGCGGGAAGCCATTTCCAAACCAACGCGGTCTCCGGGTGGGGCTGGAAGCTTAATTACGATCGGTGCCTTATATATATCAAGCCCGAGCAATCCGCTCTGAACCAGAGCCTGTACAGCCTGGGATACCATTACAAATATATTGACGAAGACGGAACCGTGCTGTACATGAAGCAAAAGGGCAGCGGGGTATATGAAGACGAGCTGGGAAAAGGGATCACCCTGACACTGCATGAAGACGACTATTGGGTGATGACCGACAAGCAGGAAAACAAACAGAAATTCGACCGGGCGGGAAGGCTGCTGGAAGTACAGGGGAACCAGTCGAACGATAAAATCAAGCTGTCCTATACGAACGGGATCCTGACGTCGATTACGGACGGGGCCGGGAAAGTCACGAAACTGGAACGCAGCGGTACCACCGTCACAGTGATTACGGATCCGTACGGCCGGCAGTATTCCTTCCGGTACAGCGGGGGGTACCTGACCTTTATCTATTACCCGGACGGGAATCGGATACAGCTGAAGTACGACAGCGCCCACCAGCTGCAGGAGATCATCCTGCGGGACGGGTCGTCCATACAGTATGCGTACGGCGCCAAAGGGGACATTTCGACCCGGAGCCGGGTGGTAAAAGCGACCGAGTATTCCCAGCCGAACAGCGCGGGAACGCGGGAAGCGGGGAACGCAGTCAGCTTCCAGTACAAGGGAAGCACCACCACCATAAAGGACCGCAGCCGGACGGTAGCCTATACCTTCGACAACCTGGGTCGGACCACCAGCGCTATCGACGATACGGGGGCGGCTTCCACCGCCTACATGCCGAACACCACCCAATCGGGGAAGATGTACACCAACAACAAGGTATCCGCGGCGGGGAGCGCCAGCCTGCCGGTGAACAATCTGTTTAAAAATCATAGTTTCGAACGAGATTTATCGGATTGGAAGCAGTGGCATACGTATCCGTCAACCAGCCAGGCGAGCATCGATTCCACCCACGCGTACATCGGAAGAAAAACGGTGAAGACAACCAAGACCACCGATTCCGGCAGCGGGCAGGTGTACCAAGCCGTGAAAAATCCCGCGCCGGGATATTACACCTTCTCCGCCTATGTGGATACCCAGGATCTCGCCGGAACCGGCGGCGCCCAGCTGAATTTCGAAGTGTATAACACATCCGGGAAATATACGGCCACATACAGCCGGTCGAAGCAGACAGAGGGCTGGGAGCGGCTGGCGGTGACCGCTTATGTGCCCCCGAACACACCGCATATACAGCTTGTCCTCAACCTGACGATGGCCTCCGGCACGGCATGGTTTGACTGTGTCCAGCTGGAGAAAGGGCAGTCGGCCAACGAGTACAACCTGCTGGAAAACAGCTTTTTCGATAATGGGTCGGCACGCTGGGAAGGCAGTACCGGGAACATCGGCGCAGTGAGCGGCGCGCCGGCCGGGATCAAAAATGCCGCGACTCTGACGGGGGCTTACGGAGAGAATCGCCTGATAAGCCAGACTATCACGGTCAATATGCCGGCCAGCGAGGTTGCGTTCAGCGTCAGCGGGTATGCTGCCGGCAGCTCAGTCCCCTGCAACGCTTCCGGGAGATATTTTGCGCTGGATTTGGGGATAAACTATAACGACGGAACCTACGAGTTTATTGTTCCCTCCTTTAACCCCAGCACCACCGCCTGGCAATACACCACCAAGCTGGCGGTGCCCAAAAAGGAGAACCAGAGCAAACAGGTAACCACGGTGACGTTCTACTGCATCTATTACGATAACGCGAACACCGCCTCCTTCAGCGGGCTGCAGCTGGAGCTGGACAAAACCGGCGCGGTATACAGCTACGACTCCAAGGGCAACCTGATAAGCGCGAAGGACGCGGCGGAGCGGGAGCAGCTGTCTGCAATCGACTCGGCCAACCGGCTGACCAAATACACCGACGAGGAGGACTCGGAGTATAAGTTCACCTACGACAGCAGCTTCAAGCACCGGGTGAAGACGGCGAGCTACGAGCCGTATCACCAGCAGCTGGCGTTTGAGTACAACAGCCACGGCCAGGTGACGGAGGTAGAGCAGAGCTACACGGAGGACAGCAGCGCGCTGAAGCTGAAGAGCAGCAGCAGTTACAGCAGCGACGGGAGCCGCCTGCTGAGCCAGACGGACAGCGCAGGGGTCACCACCAGCTACGAATATACGGCGGAAGACCTGGTGAAAAAGGTGATCCTCGGGAACCGCGCGGTGAATTACACCTACGACGAACTGGAGCGGCCGCTGAGCGTGAGCGCGACGCGTACCAAGCCGGACGGGAGCGTCCAAACGGTCACAAACAGCTATACCTACGCCAAGGACCGGCTGACGAGCATCACGCACAACGGGATGACGTACGGGTTTGAGTACAACCTGTTCGGGGCGCCGACGGTGACAAAGGTGGGCTCACAGGCGCTGATCACGAACACCTACGGCGCGAACAACGGGCTGCTGCTCAAGTCGACCTACGGGAACGGGCCGACGGTGTCGTATACCTACGACGCGCTGGAACGGGTGATTGCGGAAAGCCGGGGCGGGCAGACCGATTTCGAATGGGCGTACGACTCGAAAGGCCGGGTGGCGGAGCATACGGACAACGAGGCCGGGAAAACCCACCGGTACACCTACGACATGCTGGGGCGGCTGACGAACGAGGAGATTTATGCTTCGAACGGCCGGGATCAGCTGAGCTATACCTACGACAACCTGGACCGGGTGACCAGGGCGTGGTACGGGTTCGAGGGCGAGGTGAAATTTGCCGACTACTCGTACGGCAAGGGCGGCCTTTCGCGGCGGACGATACTGCCCAACTGGGCGGGCGTGGCCTGGGAACGCAACGACCTGACGCAGGTGACCAAGCGGACGGTAACGACGCTGGCGAACAGGCTCATCGAAACCGATTACGGTTACGATACGCCGTCACCGGGTTACACGAGCAACCGGGTTACCTCAATGGAACTGAGCGGCGGGATAGACCTCACCCTGACGTATGACTACGACAACCGGGGGAACATCACGTCGATAAAGGAAAACGGGACGGAGATAGCCGGGTATATTTACGACACGCTGGGGCAGCTTCTTCGGGAAAACGACTTGACTGCGGGCAAGACGATAACCTACGAATACGACAACGGGGGGAACATCCTCAACCGGAAGGAGTACCCGTACACCACGGGCGAACTGGGGGAAGCGGTGCGCACGGTCGTCTACGGGTACGAGGACGCGAACTGGAAGGACAAGATGACGTCCTACGACGGGCAGACGATCACCTACGACGCAATCGGCAACCCGCTGGAATACCGGGACGGGATGGAATTCACCTGGCAGAACGGGCGG
>CAJFGS010000013.1:0-1890 GCA_904377855.1 Candidatus Avimonas merdigallinarum | reverse complement strand
GGCAACCCGCTGGAATACCGGGACGGGATGGAATTCACCTGGCAGAACGGGCGGGAACTGGCCGCCCTGCACACGCCGGACGGGGACGCGTCCTACACCTACAACGCGGACGGGATCCGGACGCGCAAGCAGGTGGGCGGGCAGACGACCGAGTATCTGCTGGAAGGGAGCCGGGTGATCGCCGAGAGCACGGGAGGCGACGTCATCTGGTACTACTACGACAGCGACGGCGTCCGGACGGCAATGGAGTACGAGGGGGACTCGTATTACTACCACTATAACCTGCAAGGGGACGTGCTGGCGCTGGTTGACGAAATTGGGGAAGTAGTGGTAGAGTATACCTATGACAGCTGGGGGAACATCCTGTCGGTCACCGGTTCGATGGCATCGACCCTGGGCGTTGACAACCCCTTCCGCTACCGGGGATATTATTACGACGAGGAGTCCGGGCTGTATTACCTCAATTCGCGCTATTATGACCCCGTCACCGGCCGGTTTGTTAATGCGGATGCATATCTCGGTGCGAATGGGGATATGCTGGCGTATAATCTGTTTGCCTATTGCAGTAATAATCCGATAAATTATAGTGATCCATTGGGGCTTTATTGGGTTGGTAGTCAATCGCAAAAAATCTGGTATACGTTAGACAGCCGGGCGCGTTGGGAAATGGAGATATATGAGGGTGGAATTGCCAACTGCATTTATATTGACAAGCGTATAGCCTCTCCAAAGGATATTATTGATGCACAGCAGTCGCAACAAGGATATTCGAACTTTTTCTCTGCTCCCTCGAAAGCTGATACAGTATTAAGCATGACCGCCAGCTTTATGTCTATCGAAAGGACGATCATTACATCGCTGGGTTCTTTTGCTGAATTGACACAGGCACAATCTGCTCAGTTAGCTATTTGGGGATACGCGACATCGACGCCATGGGCAATCGGAGCGCATATAGCCGATTCCCGACTAACAATGTCGCAGAAAGTGAAGTTAGTTGAAATGGAAGTCACGGCTGCTGTAGGTGGGGTTGTACTATCCGTCTTTGCTCCGGCCGGTTGGGCTGGAGTGGCTACTGGAGCAGCATATGCGGCTTTTGTCACAAGAGCAATCAATCTACAAGCTCAGTCATATTATAATCAAAATGCAAATTTATATGGCCTCATCAACAGGAAGAGAGGCGGGGTATGAGCAGATACAGGATAGCTTTCTCGGTGGAAATATTAGTGAATACGATATGGTTTACTCTGCTTGGAACAGCTACTGTTTTGTTCGGAATTTATAAAGTGCCCCGATATTCCTGGATACTTTCCGTTCCAGTGCTGATTTTTGGGCTGGTATTGCTTGCGGGTGCTGTCCTTTATCTTTTCCCCCGCCGAGTAACGATATCGGATAGTCAGCTAATTGTTGATTATGGATTACACTATCTCCACAAGCGATACAATTTGCAGTCTATTCTTGAAGTCCGATTTGCCGAGAGAGCGGACGAGGATGATGTAAAAAGGGGGCAGCCGACGAATGGTGTTCTCGACGACACCGTGGTTATCTGCTTTCAGGATCAAGATACCCTCTACCTGTCTTTATCCGATTCTCATGGGTTTTATAGGGAAATCGAGGCAAAAATTGGACGGATAAATGCATCCAAGGAGCTCTTTTAAAAAGTAACTAAATACACCGCAGCAAAAGGAGAGCCATTCATGTGATTTTATCATGAATGGCTCTCCTTAACAGGGCGAACTGGGGGAACCGGTGCGCACGGTCGTCTACGGATACGGGGACGCAAACTGGAAGGATAAGATGACGTCCTACGACGGGCAGACGATCACCTACGACGCAATCGGCAACCCGCTGGAATACCGGGACGGGATGGAATTCACCTGGCAGAACGGGCGG
>CAJFGS010000012.1 GCA_904377855.1 Candidatus Avimonas merdigallinarum | reverse complement strand
TTAAATAGGCATCGCCAGGAGCCCCTTCCCTCCATAAAAAAGCAGCCTGCGCTGTTGCGCAGACTGCTTTTTGGTGGGCGTAAACGGACTCGAACCGCTGACCTCTTGCGTGTGAAGCAAGCGCTCTAACCAGCTGAGCTATACGCCCGTAACGCAGAAAAACTGCGTGGTGACCCGAACGGGAATCGAACCCGTGTTACCGCCGTGAAAGGGCGGTGTCTTAACCGCTTGACCATCGGGCCGCAGATGCGCCCCCTATTGGGAGCGTATGGTAGCGGTAGTCGGATTTGAACCAACGACACTGCGGGTATGAACCGCATGCTCTAGCCAACTGAGCTATACCGCCATAAAAAGCGCCTTTAATCAAGGCGCAGTTTATTATATAGTATCGCCTGCCGGTTTGTCAATATGAATTTTGCTTTTTTCCGCTTTTTTTGCAAAATATTTCCCGCAGGCGCCCGCCGGAGGGAAGCGGGAAGGAGATCGCTCTCAAAACACGGGCCGGCGATCCGCCGCAGCCGGAAGGCGAGGCCCACTCCCCGCGCAAAACGCGGCGGGAACGGGGGGAAGCGCCGAGCGGCGGGAGCGGCGGCCGACCCCCAGCGCGGATTTTGAGCAGCGGCGGGGCCTCTGGCCCGCGAACCTGCGCTACTCCGGGCCGGGGATGTTATTCCGCCGCCCCGGCCTCCGCGCCGGGCGTCACGCCGGAGGCGGGAGCCGCCGCCTGCGCCTCAAGCGGGAAGACCGAGATGCATCCGGTCGGGCAGGCCTTGGCGCAGGCGCCGCAGCCCACGCATTTTTCCCCGTCGATCGCCGCCAGGGAATTTTCGACATGGATCGCGTCGTACTGGCAAACCTTGGTGCACTTCATGCAGCCAATGCAGCCTTTGGAGCAGATTTTCCGCACCAGGGCGCCCTTGTCATGGCTGGAACACCGCACCACGCCCCTGACCTGGCCGGGCACGAGCGCTATCAGGTCCTTGGGACATACCTTGACGCACAGCCCGCAGCCCCGGCAGAGGGAGGGATCCACCCTTGCCAGCCCGTTTTCAATCGTGATGGCGCCGTATTCGCACGCCTTCTTGCAGTCCCCGTGGCCCAGGCAGCCGTACTGGCACTGCCAGTCCCCGCCGTAAAGCTGGTTGGCGGCCCGGCAGGAATCCAGCCCCTGGTAATCCATCTTGCGGGAGGTAACCCCCTCGCAGCCGCCGCAGCGCACCAGGGCGGTGCGGGTTTCCACCCCGCCGCTTTCCACGCCGAGGAGCTTGGCGGTCGCCTCCGCCACCGCCGCCCCGCCGGGGGAGCACAGGCCCACCGGCGCGCCCTCGTTCGCCATCGCCTTGGCGTAGCCGTCGCAGCCCGAATAGCCGCACGCCCCGCAGTTTGCGCCGGGGAGCACGTCCCGCAGCGCCTCCGCCTTCTCGTCCCGCGGCACCGCCATCACCGCCGAGGCCACCGCGAGCACCAGCCCCGCGATCAGCCCGAGCCCGGCCAGCAGGAGAATTGCCAGCAATATCGAATCCATAGGATACACCGATTCCTTTCTGAAGGTGGGATTTCGCGGCCTCCCGGATTACAGGCCGAACAGCCCCTGGAAGCCGAGGAAGGAGACCGACACAAGGGACGCGGACACCAGCGTAATCGGCAGCCCTTTCAGGCCGGCGGGGATGTCCGCCCCCTCCAGCCGTTCCCGCACGCCGGCGAACATCACCATGGCCAGCAGGAAGCCGCCGCCCGCGCCCAGCGCGTTCACCAGCGACTGCACAAAGCCGTACCCGCTGTCGATGTTCAGGATGGTCACGCCGAGCACGGCGCAGTTGGTGGTAATCAGGGGCAGGTAAATGCCCAGCGAATTGTACAGCGGGGGGACGAACCGCTTGAGCGCGATCTCCACCAGCTGCACCAACGCCGCGATAATCAGGATAAAGACGATGGTCTGCAGGTAGGAAAGGCCGTTGGGTTCCAGGAGATAGGTGTAGATCGGCCAGGTCGCGGCGGTGGCCATGAGCATGACGAAAATCACCGCCAGGGACATGCCGAGCGCCGAATTCAGCTTCTTGGACACCCCCAGGAAGGGGCAGATCCCGAGGAACTGGGAGAGGACGAAATTGTTGACCAGCAGCCCCCCGATCAGGATGGCGAACAGCCCGGTATTACTCATGGCCGCCTTCCTCCTTCCCGCTGAGCCCGCAGGCCGCCGCGTTCGGGCAGGCGGCGCAGACCGTCTTCGCCGTTTCGCGGCGGGTCTCGTCCCGCTCCAGCCGGACGGTCAGCTTATTGGTCAGCCAAATCAGCATGCCGAACACGAAGAACCCGCCCGCCGGCAGCACAAAAATGGTGATCGGGGGGATGAGCCCGCCTTCCGGCCAGCCGAAAATGGTGCCGCTGCCCAGGAATTCCCGGATGCCGCCCATGACCACCAGCGCGGCGGTGAAGCCGGCGCCCATCCCCAGGCCGTCCAGCGCGGACAGGCCGACGCTGTTTTTGCTCGCATACGCCTCCGCCCGGCCGAGGATGATGCAGTTGACCACAATGAGGGGGAGGTAAATCCCCAGCGCCTTGTCGATATCCGGCAGGTAGGCCTTCACCAGCATCTGCACCACGGTGGTGAAGCCGGCGATGATCACGATAAACGCGGGCAGCCGCACCTTGTCGGGGATCACCCGGCGCAGCAGGGAAATCACCACGTTGGAGCAGACCAGCACAAAGGTGGCGGCCGCCCCCATCCCCAGCCCGTTCACCGCCGCGGTGGTCACCGCGAGGGTGGGGCAGGTGCCCAGCACCAGCCGCAGCACCGGGTTTTCGATCAGCAGCCCCTTGGTAAAGGAGTGGAGATATTTATTCGCCATTTATTCCGCCTCCTTCTGAATCTGCCGGTAATAGGCGGCCGCCCGGTTGACCCCGTCGGTCACGCCGCGGGAGGTCTTGGTCGCCTGGGAAACGCCGTCCACGTCCTCCCCGAGGACAAAGCCGCCGTCCGGCACAGCCTTATCCTGAAAGCCTTCGAACAGGCCGCCGTCCTTCACCTTGTCCACATACCCGGCGGTCTCGTTGTCGTCGGTGACCGTCACGCCGGTGATTTTCCCATCGGCGGAGATGCCGGTCATCACCGTCAGGCCGGCGCTTTTCCCGGTGGTGCTCACCGTGAAAACATACCCCACCGTCTCGCCGTCCCGGAGGGCTTCATAATACACCACTTCTTCCCCTTCATCCCCGGCGAGGGTCCGCTTTTCAAAGTCGTCCGCGTCGATGACCTGGAGGCGGGCCTGGTTTTCCGCCTCCTCATTGCGGGCGGCGATGGTGCCGGCGGTCAGGGCGTTGGTGCCCGCCAGCGCCGCCGTAACGCCCCCGGCGATGATTGCCAGGGCCGCCGCGGCGACGGCGGTATCCTTCCAAATTTTCTTATCCATTCTCTCATTCCTTTCGCAGGGCCCGGCAGCAGGGCGCAGGGCCGGCGTCCGGCGGGGAAACCCGCGGGGGACGGCCCAAAGCCGCCGTTCAGTCCTTCGCCCGCCGGCTCCGCCCGAACGGGACGGGGCGGGTGGCCCGCTCAATCAGGGGGACCAGGATATTCATAATCACAATCGCGAAGGAAACGCCCTCCGGCAGGGAGCCGAAATGCCGGATGAGCACCGTCAGCAGGCCGCAGCCCACCGCAAACACCACCTTGCCCGCTTTATTAATCGGGGAGGTGGTATAGTCGGTGGCCATGAAAATCGCGCCGAGCATCAGGCCGCCCGAGAGGATCTGATACAGCGGATCCTCCCCCAGCAGCCAGGAGAGCACGAACACCGTGCCAATGTAAATCAGCGGCACCGCGGGGGAAATCACCCGGCGCAGCACCAGGTAGACCCCGCCGAGGATGAGCGCCATGGCGCAGGTCTCCCCCAAACAGCCGCCGTGGATGCCGAAGAACAGCTCCTGCAGGGAATAGGGGGCGGCCCCCTCCGCCAGGGGGGTGGCGGAGGCCACCGCGTCCGCCCCGGTGCCGGTGAAGGGCACCACCCAGTTGTTCATCGATTCCGGGAAGGAGGCCATGAGCACGATCCGCCCCGCGAGGGCCGGGTTCACAAAATTCTGCCCCAGCCCGCCGAACATCTGCTTGGCCACCACAATCGACACCACCCCGCCGAAGGCGGCCTGCCACAGTGGGATGGTCGCCGGCAGGTTGAAAGCGAGCAGCACGCCGGTCACGATGCAGGAAAGATCCCCCACCGTCTGGTTGCGTTTCATTATCAGGCGGCTGAGCACCTCCGACGCCATGCAGGAGGCGACGCACACCAGCTCCACCGCAAGCGCCCGCCAGCCGAAGAGCAGCACCGATGCCACCGCCGCCGGCACCAGGGCAATCAGCACGTCCAGCATCACCCCGCGGGTGCTCGCCCCGCAGTGGAGATGGGGCGAAGAGGTTATTACCAAAGGCTTGTCTGTCGAAGACATCCGCTTGTTCACTCCTTCATTCTATGGACAGCGTCCCGGGGGCGGGGACGTCCCCTTTCCGCCGCAGGAGACGGGCCGGCTTCTTCCCCCCGCCGCGCGCCGGTGCGCCGGCAGCGGCGCCCAAAGCGCCGGCCGCCCTTTTACGTTTTCTCCTTCCGGGGCGCGTTGCGCACCAGTTCCTTGCCCATCCGCATGGTCTGCACGATGTAGCGGTGGGCCGGGCAGGAGAAGGAACAGCACCCGCATTCCATGCAGGTCATCACCCCGAGCTTTTCCAGCGCCTCGGCGTCCGCGTTTTTGTAGGCGGAGGCGATGGAAGGCGGCACCAGGTGCATGGGGCAGGCCTCCACGCAGCGCCCGCAGCGGATGCAGACCGAGGCGGGTGTGCTGCGCACATCCTCCTCGCCAAAGGCGAGGATGGCGTTGTTCTGCTTGAGCACCGGCATCGCATCGTCCATCAGGGCCAGACCCATCATCGGCCCGCCCATGAGCAGCTTGCGGATCTCCTGCTTCGCGCCGCCGCAGAAGGCGATGACGTCCCGGACCGGCGTGCCTATGGTCACCCGCACGTTCTGGGGCTGGGCGATGGCGGAGCCGTCCACCGTCAGCCGCTTGTCAACCAGCGGCATCCCGGTCTTGAAGTAGCGGGCCAGGAACGCCGCCGACGTCACGTTCATGACCACGCACCCCACGTCGGCGGGGAGCTTCCCCGGCGGGACCCGGCGGCCGGTACAGGCCTGGATGAGCACCTTTTCCGCCCCCTGCGGGTACCGGGCCGGCAGGGATTTCACCCGCACCTCCCGCCCCGGGGCGGAAACGCTCCGCGCAATTTTGGACAGTTCCGCAATCGCGGCCGGCTTGTTCCGCTCCACCGCGATGATCACCCGGGAGGCGCCCAGGAATTTCATGACCGACTGCACGCCCGAGACGATATCCCAGGAATTTTCCATGCACTCGCGGTAATCCGCGGTGATATACGGCTCGCACTCCGCGGCGTTGATGAGGATCGTGTCGATCGCCGCGCCGCCGCGGGGGCGGAGCTTGACATGGGTGGGGAAGCCCGCGCCTCCCAGCCCGACCAGCCCCGATGCCCGCACCGCCCGGAGGAAATCCTCATGGCTGTCGATCACGGGGGGCTTGACGCTCTCATGCACCCGGCCCTCGCCGTCCGACTCGATCACCACCGCCTGCGTCCGCTGTCCGCCGGGGAGGAGCAGCTCGGTAATCGCCGCCACCTTCCCCGAAACCCCGCTGTGGATGGGGGCGGAAACCGGCTTGTCGCTGTCCCCGACCACCTGGCCTACCTCCACCGCGTCCCCGGCCTTCACCGTCGGGACGCAGGGGGCGCCGAGATGCTGGGACATCGCCAAAACGATGGTTGCCGGCGCGGGCATCCCGACCGTCTCGCTCTCCGCCGTATGCTTCCGGGAAGGGGCGTGCACCCCGCCCCGTGTCCGGGACCGCCATGCCTGCCGGATGTCGCCGGCCGTCTTTTTGACCGTGCCGCCAAAGCCCTCTATTGCCATTGTTACCATGCCTTTCCGCCGGCGGGACCCGCCCGCCGGCCTAATCGTCTCTCATCGTGTGTTGCTGTGTCAATCCTTATATATGTGAAGCCGCCGCAAGGCGGGCAGTGTCAGGTTCAGGGTAAGCCCGGTGGCCGTCCCCGCTATCAGCGCCAGGACCAGCAGCCAGGGGCCGTATGCCAGGATGGACGGCCCGAGGAGGATCACCGCCATGCCGAGCTGCCCGCCGTTATGGGCCACGGCGCCGAGGATCCCGATCCCCACGAAGGAGAAGCGGCGGCGGAACAGCCGCCACGCCAGCGCCATGACCAGCGTGCTGAGCAGCCCGCCCGACAAGCTCATGAGGAACGCCGTCCCGCCCCGCAGGAGGGCGAACAGCGCCTTGGCCAGCGTGACCGTCAGCGCGGCCGGCAGGCCCATGGAGGAAAGCGCCACCATCGTCACCAGGTTGGAAAGCCCAAGCTTTGCCCCGGGCACCGGCAGGACCGGCAGGAACCCCTCCAGGAAGGAGAGGGCGATCGCCAGCGCGCAGAGGAGCCCCAGCAGGGCCGTGCGCCGCGCCGTTCCCGGCTGTCTGTCTGGTCCCATGCCTTGTCCTCCCATCCCGCCGGATTCCCGGGAGGGGCCGGCGCTGTCCCGTCCCTCTCCGGAGCCGCTACCCCGCCACCGCGTCCACCGGGGCGGATTCCCCGCCGGCGCCTTCCTCCACCCGCAGGAGCACCCCGGCGGGCAGGCAGGCGGCGGTCTCCCCCGTCCTGGTCAGGCGGCCGCTGTGGACGCAGATCTGGTCCGGGCAGCCGCTGCTCTCAAACCATACCGCCCCGTCCTCCACCCGGATGACCACCGGGATCCCGTTGTCCCCCTGGATGGACAGGGTCACAGCCTCGGACAAGGGGAGCGCCCTCTCCCCCTCCGGCGTGGTCAGGACCGCCTGCCCGCCCCTGCGGGAAAAGAGGGCGGCCCCCCCAAGCAATACGGCGCCGGCCAGGAGGACGCCGGCCCCCAGCAGGAGATCCCCCCGGCGCAGGCCGAGAAAACGTCCTTTTTTTCCCTTCATCGGCCCCTCCTGTCACCGGCTTGTCCGTTTTGCGGCTGGCGTTTTCCCGCCGGATTTGGTATACTGTATCCATCGCCATTCACCGCCGGCCGGTTTCAAAAATGCCGCCGGTTCCAGGCTGCGGCGGGCAGGCGAAACGATAGGCGGCGACGGTCTAATCATAGCCTATTTTTCCAAAAAAAACAAGGGGAAATCCGCCGCCCGCCTCCTTTTCCGCCGATTTTGAACAGAAGGGATGGTTTTTCATGGACTTTACTTTCCATATGCCGGTGCAGGTTTTCTCCGGCGAAGGCTGCGTGAAAAAAGAGGGGGAGCGCCTGCGCGCCCTTGGCCGGCGCTGCCTGATTGTCACCGGCGCCCACGCCGCCAAAGCCAGCGGCGCGCTGGACGAGGTGCTGGAGGCCCTCTCCGCCGCGGGGGTGGAGGCCACCGTGTTCCCCGGGATCGGCGCGAACCCCCTGCTTTCCCAGTGCCAGGCCGCCGCCTTTGCCGCGGATACCTGCCGGTCGGACTTTATCCTGGGGATCGGCGGCGGGTCGGTCATGGACGCGGCGAAAGCCACCGCCTGGCTCGCCCCCAACGGCTCCGACCGGGGGCGTGACCTCATGGCAGGGAAGCTGCGGCGGCCGGCGCTCCCCCTCGTCCTCGTCGGCACCACCGCCGGCACCGGCAGCGAGGTGAGCGCCGCGGCCGTCCTCACCCTGGACACGCCGGACGGAGGAGGTCGGAAACAGAGCGTCACCAGCCCCCAGTGCTATGCCCGGTACGCCTTTGCCGACCCCCGGTACACGTACAGCACCTCCCGGGAAACCACCGTCTCCACCGCGCTGGACGCCTTTTCCCATGCGGTGGAGGGATGGTTTGCGCCGGGGTGCGGGAACGTTATCACCGCCTTTGGGGAACGGGCGCTGGTCATGGTGTCCGGCGGGCTGGGCTGGCTGCTGCAAAACCCCGGCCTTCCGGCCCCGGCGATGCGGGAGCAGCTCTATTACGGCTCCCTCTGGGCGGGGATGGTGCTCAACGCCTGCGGCACCGCCTTCCCCCACCCGCTCGGCTATATCCTGACCGAGGAATACGGCCTGCCGCACGGGGCGGCCTGCGCGGTCTTCCTCCCCGCCTTCCTCCGCCGGGCAGAGGAGCACGCGCCCGCCCGGGCGGACCAGCTCTACCGGCTCTGCGGCGGGCGGGACAGGGTGTTTTCCCTGCTGGAGGGGCTGACCCCCGCGGCGGACATCGCCATGACCCCCGAAAAAATCGAGGGGTACCGCCCCCGCTGGGAAAACGTCAAGAACTTCGCCCGCACCCCCGGCGGCTTTACCCCCGACGATGCGGCGGGCCTGTACCGCGCCCTTTTTGCCCGGTAAGCGGCCGGCCGGGGTGGGAAATTTTCCTTGCCCGCCGGCGGTACGCATGCTATAATATGGCCATGGGAATACTTCCAATACAAAGCAGGCACCAAACCCGTGAATAACCACATGAAGGGGGACTCCGGTATGTTTATCAAGCAGCTTTCCATCTTCGTGGAAAACAAATCCGGCCGGCTGGCCGAAATCACCTCGATTTTGGCGGAGGCAGGGATCGATATCCGCGCCCTGTCGGTGGCGGACACCACCAATTTCGGCATCCTCCGCCTGATTGTCAACAAGCCCGACGAGGCGGAAGCCGCGCTGAAGGACGCCGGCCTGACCGTCTCCCTCACCAGCGTCATCGCCATCGGGATCCCCGACCGGCCGGGCGGCTTCGCGGCTGCGGCCAAGGCGCTGGCGGACGCGGAAATCGACGTGAAGTATATGTATGCGTTCATCTCCCGCGATCAGGGACGCGCCTGTGTCATCCTCCGGGTGGAGGACAACGAGGCCGCGACCGCCGCGCTCCGGGCGCAGGGGATCGAACTGCTGGACGGCGGCCAGATTTACGAGATGTAACCCCGCCGCAGCAAAACCGCGGGGACGGAGGGGGCCTGCCGAATGCGGCGCCGCAGGCCTCCCCCGTCGGCCCGTCCGCCGGCCATGGCTTTGGCCGGCTTTTTTCTTTCCGTACCTTTCCCCCCTTTGCCCGGCCCCGCCTTCCCCGTAGGGAGGACGCCCGCGGCCCCGGCCGCCCGCCGGTCAGAGGTAGGCTTTCATCCGCTCGATATTCTTCTGCTCAAAGGACAGGACGTCGTTGGCCAGCCGCTTGGCTTCCTTCCCGGCCTCCGGGTGCCTGTTCAGGCTCTCGGTGGTGCTGACGATCCCCATGGTGCTCCCCTGGATGGTCATCTCGGCCACGTGGGAGGGGCTGCGGTCCAGCATGGCGTTCATCTTCACCCCCAGGAAGGACGAGGCTTTGGTCAGCGGGCCGACCTCCTCCGGGTCGGCGTGGAGCTTGGCCAGTTCCTTCTGCGCCTTCCCGTAAAATTCGGCGTACCCCGCCATCTGCGCCTGCAAATCGCTTTTGATCTGGCCGCTTTCGATGGTTTTCAGCAGGGTTTTCAGGGTTTCCTCCCCCATCTTGGCGTCCTGGTAAATGTCCTTGAGCAGTTCGGCATTGTCCTTTTCGGCCGGATTTTGCTGTCTTTGTTCCATTTTCGGCTTCCCCCTGTTTTTGGTTTCAGCCATAGTTTTCCCGCCGGGGCCGGCCTTTATGCGCCCGCCCCGGTTTCGGATGCACTTTTCCCCGCGCGATGCGGGAAACGCCGCTCCTGCGGCGGATTTTTCAACAGAAGGAGGGAATATGGTGGAAATCCGGCTTCCGGCGGAATTCCGCCGGCGCATGGACGCCCTGCTGGGAAGCGGCGCGTCCCGGTTTTACGAAGGCTACGCCCTCCCCCTGCGGCGGGGGGTGCGGGCCAACACGCTGAAATGCTCGCCGGAAAAGCTGCAGGCCCTTTTCGCGGCAGACCCCGCCCGCGGGAGCCTCGCCCCCTCCCCCTTCGCCCCCGGCAGCTTCTATCTGGAGGCGGAGGGGTTCCGGGCCGGGGCGGATCCGCTGCACCACGCCGGCGCGTACTATATGCAGGAGCCGTCCGCCTCCTCCGCGGTCACCCTCCTCGCGCCCCGGCCGGGGGAGCGGGTGCTCGACCTCTGCGCCGCGCCGGGCGGGAAAGCCACCCAGATCGCTGCCGCGCTGCAGGGCCGGGGGCTTCTCTGGGCCAACGAATACGTCCGCGCGCGGGTGCAGAGCCTGCTGCAGAACCTGGAACGCTGCGGGGTGCGCAACGCCGTCGTCTCCAGCCAGGACGCGCCCTCCCTGTGCGGGGGGCTCCCCGGTTTCTTCGACGCGGCGCTGGTGGACGCCCCCTGCTCCGGCGAAGGGATGTTCCGGAAGGAGCCCGCCGCGCTGGAGCAGTGGAGCGTGGAAAACATCCGCCTGTGCGCCGCGCGGCAGGAGGAAATCCTCCGGGCGGCGGCGGGCGCCGTCCGTCCCGGCGGGCGGATCGTCTATTCCACCTGCACCTTCGCGCCGGAGGAAAACGAATGCCTGGTGGCCCGCTTCCTCGCTTCCCGCCCCGATTTCGAGCTGCTCCGGGCGGAGGTCCCCTTCGGCCGCCCCGGGTTCTCGCTGGAGCAGGTGCGCCCCTTCTCGCCCGGCCTGCCCGACCCGGGCTCCCCGCTGGAATTCTGCCGGCGCATCCTCCCCGGCGACGGGGGGGAAGGGCACTTCCTCGCCCTGCTGCGCCGCCGCGCCGATTCCCCGGAAAGCGCCGGCGGGACGGCGGCCCCTCCCTTTTCCTCGGAGCCGCCCCCTCCCGGCCCGGCCTTCTCCCGGAAGCCCTCCTCCGGGCGGCGGAAAGAAGGCGCATCCCGCCTTATTTCCCCCTCGGTCGAGGATACAATCCGTAATAATTTTATCGAATTATACAAATCGTGCTTTTCCTGCCCGGCAGAAGGGCGGATCCGGCCGGTGGGCGGGGTTGTCCGCCTCCTCCCGGACGGCCTGCCGGAGGGGGAAGGGCACGGCGTGCTCTCCGCCGGGATCGCCGGCGCGGAAATCTGCCGGGACCGGCTGGAGCCCTGCCACGCCCTTTTCCAGGCGGCCAGGGCGGAGGACTGCGTCTCCCTGCTGGATCTCTCCCCGGACGACGGGCGCCTGGCCGCCTTCCTGCGCGGGGAGGCGGTGGCGGCGCCCGGCTGCGCGGGGTGGACGGCGGTGGCGGTTTCGGGCATCGTGACCGGGTTCGGGAAGGCGGTGGGCGGGACCCTCAAGAACCGCTACCCCAAGGGCCTGCGGCTACGGGGGTGAAGCGTCCCCGCCTTGCATCCATGTCCCGTGCCCATCCCTCTCCCGCGTTCCGGCCCTCCTGCGCCGGAACTTCCCCACCGCTGGGAGAAAAGGGCTACCGGCGGGTCAGGGCTGGGCAGCAGGCGCCGGCCCCGCGGCTGCGTCAGCCGTCAGGCATCTCCGGCAGCCTAGCGCGCCGTAAGTCGGTCAAGGCTTCCGGCAAAGCCGGGGATATGGAAGCCCCGGAAGGGCTGACTGCCGGCCGGTTCCTCAAGGCGCTCTCCGGAGCATGCCGCACTTGCCCCGCCGTTCGGACGAAGCCCTCCCTCTTCGGGAAATTGCCGTCGGGCCGGCCCCTGCCCCATGCCTGAAGCGGACGCTTTTTACGAGCTGACTTCATCGGCAGGCCGGTGGTTTTCCGGCTCCGTAATCAACACCGTTCGTAAACCAGCGCCTTTGCGCAGGCCCCGAATGGGGTGCCAAAAGGCTGACTGCCGCATCGCCGGCCCCGCGGCTGGCGAACCCGTTCCCTTTGGGCCCCGGTTCCTCTCTTTAAACGGGACGCTTCCCGCAGGAGCTTCCGAGGCTCAATGAAAAGCCCGCGTCCTTGTTTCTCCTTTTTGAAAGCTATGCGATTCTTCGGCATTGCCATTTTCTAAGACTTTCTTTCCCGTCTCCGATGCTGTCTCCGACTCAACGGGGGCATATGCAAGGCGGCAAAAAAGCATCCCGCCCGGCATTTGGCCGGACGGGATGCTTTTTTGCCTGCTTAAACAAAACAACGCCTGGTTCCACCGAGCGTAGAAAGAGAAACATTCAGCGGAAAGCTTCCCTTTGGAACGCCGGCTTTTGCTAAGAAACAGTATACAGAATAGTAACCGGCAGTGTGCCACAGGTTGCCGGTATCGGATAGAATCCCGTTTACGAGTGGCAGAGCGGGTGATGCGATGGGATGTTTCGTATTCCTTAGGGGTTAGCCGGCGCCAAGCCGCCGTGGAAGCGGCCGCCTTGACTCCCCGGAAATTCCCGGCCGCTGAAGGAAAGGCGGAGAGGCGGGGGCTACTCGAAAAATTTCCCCCGGTAGAAATTCTCCTTCCCGCGCCGGACAGCCGTCAGCCGGAAGAGGACGTTGCCGTCCGGGCACACCATATCCTTGCTGTACCGGCTGCTGCCGCCGATATTCTCCAAATCGCCGCCGCTCCGGACAGCCTCCATGATGGGGAACATCATCACCATCGCTTTGGAGCAGATCCCCTGCCCCTGCGCGTTGACGGGGCAGCCATAGGTGCAGGTGTACTTATCGCCGATTTCCTCGCCGTTCCTGCAATACCGCTCGGTACGTTCACCGCGCAGGAACCCGATCACCTCGATTTCCCATTCATACTCCTCGTCATACCATTTTTTCATAGCGCTCCTCCCTCTTTTTCTTTCTTCTGATTTCTTCCTTCATTATCCCCAAACCGATTGAAAATACCGGTCCATCTCCGAGCTTCCGGGGAAAAGGGCCGGGCATTCCCGCCGGAGGGCAACCGCCGCTTTCTCTTTTTGTTCCGGATCATCCGACGCTAAATAGGCGGCGAGGACATTCAGGGGGGGAATACGCATGCGCTTTTCTTATCATGTCCTTCCCAAAGGAAAGATCCGCATCATAATCACCGGTTAAAGGAAAATAATAGGGAAAGGCGGATATAAAATAGCCGTACAGGCAGAGAAAGGCCGCGTGCTCCCTGTGATACACCAGCCCGAATTCCAGCGTCCCGGACAGGAGAGTCTCCAGAGCATTATACAGCCGGCTTTCCCCGTTTTGCATTTCTAAATTCGTAAACACCAGTTCGCCCCAACATTGAGCCCCCAGCCGCAGCAGGTACTGGATGTTGTCTGGATGGTTCTTCCATCGCTCGGCCAAAAAGCCGATGATTTCATGCCAGGACGTGCCGTTTTCCTCCAGGCGTTCGAGGTCCCTGTCCTTTTCCAAACAGCAGTCTGCCATGCTCCCCCTCCTTACGGGCCATTGTATGCCGGCGCGGGCGGGCCGTCCCCCTCTTCCGGCGCCAGGGGTAAGCGGGGCAGCCGCCCGGCTGTCCTTTGGCTGCGGCTTTGCCGGGACGAACAAGCCTCCGGGTGCCGCGGCGGGGAGGAATACACGGTGCGGCGCCTCAAAAAGCGCTGAGAAAAAGCAGAGACAGGCCTGAGGCCTGCCTCCGTTCACCGGTTTCCGGGCGGCGTCTCCCGCCTCTCCAAATTCTCTCTCAATAGTCCTCCTGCAGGCGGCCGCGGCGTTCCCACGCGTGCACCCGCTCCCGCCACCTCTGCGGGACAACCCGGCTCCAATCCACATGGAAAACCAGGAAATACAGCGGGACCTCCAGCACCAGCGCGCCGACCACGTCCAAAATCGAATGCTGCTTGATAAAGCAGGTGGACGCGCAAATCAGGACGGCCATTACCAGCGAGAACCGCTTCCAGCCTTTCCGATCCCGGAACAGCTTGGACTTGCACAGCCCGATGTGGATGGCCAGCTGGTTGAGCACGTGGATGCTGGGGAAGGTGTTGGTATTGGTGTCGTTGGCATAAATCGTATACCGCACCAGCCGGGAGAAGATGTCGTTTTCCGTCACAATCGGGCGGAGCGGCTGGCCGTGCGGGAAAAGCACGCAAATCAGGATGGCGAGCGCCATGCCCGCATACAGCAGGAGGATGGTGCGGGCGAAGTCCCCCCGGTCGCTGAAGCACAGGGTGACCAGCACCAGGGCAATCATCGGGAACCACAGGACATACGGGATGACAAACACCGGAAGGAAGGGGATGGCCTGATCCAGCGGGCAGGAAATCCAGTAGTGGGGGACGATGTATTTTTCCAGCATCCAGAATTCCGGCATCAGGACCAAAAAGCCGAGGAACAGCAGCGCGTGCCAGTATTTCCGCACCAGGACGCCCGCACAGGCCTTCAGCCCGGCCCGCGTGGGTTCCACCTCCAGGGGTTCATCCCCCGGCAGCCGCAGTTTCATATTGTCCCCTCCTTTCACAAAGCCTGTCTTTATTATATGTCCTAATTCCCGGAAAAAGCAACGGGATTCCCCGCTTTATAATCACATCTTAAGATTTCTTTCCCGTTTTCCCCGTAAAATTCCCTTTCCCGGCTCAGCGCCGGGGGCCGCCCGCGTCCGGCCGGTCCTGCTCATGGTAATTGCCGAGGAAGGAGAAGGCGGGCATCTCCTCCGACAGCGCGCAGAGGAGATCCTCCGTGCCGGGGTGGGAAAGGGCGCCTTCAAAATCCAGATAAAAGCTGTACTGGAACCCGCCGCCGCGCAGCGGGCGGCTTTCCAGCTTGGTTAGGTTCAGCCCCGCCATTGCAAAGCGGGACAGCACGCGGTAGAGCGAGCCGGTCACATGGGGCAGGGAGAAGATCAGGCTGATCTTGTTGGCGTCGGCCGGAATCACCAATTCCCGGGAAATCGCGATGAACCGGGTGATGTTGTCGTCCGCTGTCTGTATATTCTTCTCTATAATTTCCAAATTGTATAATTTCGCCGCTTTTTCCGAGGCGATCGCCGCGATGGTCCTGTCCCCGCTCCCCGCCACCATCTCGGCGGCGGCGGCGGTATTGCTGAACTGCCGGGCCTCCAGGCCGTGGGCGGCGAGATACTCCGCGCACTGGGCCAGCGCCTCCTGCTTGGAGTACACGGCGGCAATTTCCTCCGCCTTTGCCCCGGGGAGGGCGAGCAGGCAATGGCGCACCGGCACCTCCACCGCCGCGGCGATGGAAAACCGGTGCTTCATCACCAAGTCGTACACCTCGTTGACCGAACCGGCGGAGGAATTCTCCACCGGCAGGACGCCGTAATCCGCCGTCCCGTCCGCCACGGCGGCGAACACATCCGAGAAGGCGGGGACGAAGCGGGGGGACGCGCCGGGGAAAAGCCGGCCGGCGGCCTCGTCCGAAAAGGCGCCGGGCACCCCCTGGCACACGATGCGGGCCTCCTTCGCCGGGATCAGCGCCCGTTTCGCCCCGGCAATCCGGGCACGCAGGGCGCTGCCCCCTTCCAGCCGCTGATGCTGGAGGGCGCGGGAAGCGTCCATCATGGTGGAAAACACCAGTTCGGCCGCGCCGCCGTACCCTTCCCGGTACCCGTCCGCCATCCCCCGCACATGCCGGAGGACGGCCTTCTCCCGTTCCTCGTTGAGCACCGGCAGGGAATGGGCGGCCTTGTATTCCGCCACCTGCGCCGCGCAGTCCATCCGCCGGCAGAGGAGCGCGGTCAGCTGCGCGTCCAGCCGGTCGATTTCTTCGCGGATTTCGGACAATTCCATGGAGCATCCCATCCTTTGCATTTCTTCGGCGCCGTCTATTCCCCGGCGCGCTCGGTTTCCATCGCGTCCAGCAGGCCGAGGCAGACTACCCCCTCCACCACCGGCAGGGCGCGGGGGACGATGCAGGGATCGTGCCGCCCCCGCACGGTCAGCGGGGCGTCCTCCCCCGACACCAGATCCACCGTCCGCTGCGGAAGCCCGATGGAGGAGGTCGGCTTTACCGCCGCCCGCAGGAGGAGCGGCATCCCGTTGGTAATCCCGCCGAGCAGCCCGCCGTTGTGGTTGGACGTGGCTACCACCCGGCCGTTCCGGTCATAGGCGTACGGGTCGTTGGCCTCGCTGCCCCGCATCCCGGCGAAGCCGAAGCCCTCGCCGAATTCCACGCCTTTGACGGCGGGGACCCCGAACAGCAGCGCCGCCAGCCGGTTCTCCATCCCCTCGAACATCGGGGAGCCCAGGCCGGCGGGGAGGCCGACCGCCGCCACCTCCACAATGCCGCCCACGCTGTCGCAGTCCATCCGGGCGGCCTCCACCTTCTCCCGCATCGGCGTTTCGACCGCGGGATCAAGCAGGGCGAAGGGCCGGGCGGAAAGCCCCTCCAGCATCCCGCCGTTGACCGAAACCGGGTCGAAGCGGCGGTCGCGCACCCCGGCGATTTCCAGGATATGCCCCCCCACCCGGACGCCCCGGCGGCGGAGGATCTGCTTGCAGACCGCCCCCGCAAAGACCAGGGGTGCGGTCAGCCGGCCGCTGAAATGCCCGCCGCCCCGCACGTCGTTGTATCCCTGGTACCGGACGAAGCCGGGATAATCCGCGTGGCCCGGCCGGGGGAGCCGGGCCAGCTGAGCATAATCGCCGGAGCGGGTGTTCTGGTTGCGTATGAGCATGGCGAGGGGGGCGCCGGTGGTGCGCAGGGTCCCCTCCTCCGCGCTGCCCAGGGTGCCGGACAGCAGTTCGGGCGTATCGCTCTCCTGCCGGGGGGTGGAAGTCTTATCCCTCCCCGGGGCGCGGCGGGCCATCTGTGTGAGGATTTCCCCCCAGTCCAGCGCTTCCCCCGCCGGCAGGCCGTCAATCACGCAGCCGACGGCCGTGCCGTGGCTTTCCCCAAAAACGGAAAGGCGCACCCGGTTACCGATATTCGAGGCCATGGACATCTCCTCCTATTCGCTGAAAATCCGTGAAAAAAGCGGGCCAGCTCTTGCGCACGCTCCCCGCGCCGGTGATGGTCACCGGCTTTTCGCAGCCGAGCGCGGCGACCGCCATGCTCATGACGATCCGGTGGTCGTTATAGCCGGGCACCGCGGCGCCGCCGGGCAGGCGGGGCTGCCCCCAGATGGTCAGGCCGTCGGGGTGCTCCTCCACCCGGCCGCCCAGCAGCCGCAGGCAGCGGGTGACCGCCGCCAGCCGGTCGCTCTCCTTCAACCGCAGCCGGGCCGCGCCGGTGATGCGGGTAGTCCCCTGCGCAAAGGCGGCGGTCACCGCCAGCACCGGCACCAGGTCGGGGATCTGGGAAGCGTCGATGTCGATACCGTGCAGGGGGGCGCGGCGGCAGAGGATCCCTTCCGCCGTCTCCTCCACCGAGGCCCCGAACCGGCGGAAAATCGCCAGCGCCTCCCGATCCCCCTGGGAGGAGGCGGGGTCCAGCCCGGTCAGCCGGACCTCCCCGCCCAGCGCGCCGGCGGCCAGCAGGAACGCCGCCTGGGACCAGTCCCCTTCCACCGTTTCGGTATGGGGGCGGTACCGCTGCCCGCCGGGGATCCGCCAGCCGGCCGCCGCCGTTTCCACCCGGACGCCGGCGCGGGCCATCGCCTCGACGGTCATGGTCACATACGCCGCCGACTCCAGCGGGGTGGTCAGCCGGATCTCGCTCTCCCCGCCGCACAGGGGAAGGGCGAGCAGCAAGCCGGTGATAAACTGGCTGGAAACATCCCCCGGCAGGGAAAAGCAGCCCGCCTGCAGCTTTCCGGACACCCGCAGCGGCAGGCTCTTCCCCCCGCCTTCCGAAGGGAGCGGCCCCTCCAGGGTAACGCCGTGGGGGGGCAGGCAGCCGGCATAGACGCCAAGCGGCCGTTCCGGCAGCCTCCCCCGGCCGGTAAACACCGCCGGGACGCCCTTTGCCGCAAACAGCGGGATTAGAAAGCGCAGGGTGGACCCGCTCTCCCCGCAGTCCACCGTCACCGCCCCCCCGGAGGGGGCGGGCAGGGCGGAGGGGGACAGGGCGACCGTCTCCCCCGTCCATGCCGGCTGCGCGCCCAGGGCGGGCAGGGCGCCGACCGTCGCCCGCATATCCTCCGACTCCAGGACGCCCCGCACCTCCCCGCCGCCGGCGAGGGCGGCGCAGAGCAGGGCGCGGTGAGCCGCGGACTTGGAGGGCGGCGGGGCGATCTCCCCCTGGATTTTTGACGGGGAAACCCGCACGGTTTCCGGGATTTTCGGCATATCCATTCTCCTTTCAGCCAGCGCGCGCCTCCCCCGCGGCCGGGGGCGATCCCTTAAGGCCGTTCCCTTTCCGGCGCCGCTGCCGGGGCGGCTCCCCCGGCCGGCGGGCGCGGGGCTGCAAAGCCGGCGAGAAGCGCGCAGGCGGCCTTTATCCGTCGGCGGCCACCCGGCAGATTTCGTCAAAGCCCTTCCGCTGCTTGGGGTGGACGCGGGGGTTCTCCGGATGCCCGACCGCGACCAGCAGCCGTACCCGCTGCCCCTGCGGGATGCCGAGCAGTTTTTTGACTTTGCCCTCGTCAAACCAGCCGAGCAGGCAGCTCCCCAGGCCCTGCTCCGCCGCCTCCAGGCAGAGGTGGGCGGCCGCAAGGCCGATATCCACGCTGGCATAATCCTGCCCTTTGAGCATCCCCCCGGCGCGGGAGGCGAGGTTGCTCTTTGCCTGGCAGACCACGATGAACGCCGGGCTGGTAGAGATGGTCTTATTCATCCCCTGCCCCTGCGCGCAGCGGGCCAGCGCCTTCGCCGTTTCCCCGCCGTTGACAATCACAAACCGCCACGGCTGGCCGTTGCAGGCGGAGGGCGCCTGCCGCGCCGCTTCCACGCAGGCTTTGAGCTGCTCCGTAGTTACCGGCTGGGCGGTGTATTTCCGGCAGCTCTGCCGACGGAGAACGAGATCCATAAACGATTCCACTGCGCTTCCTCCTTATCCCGGCATACATCTTCCCCGCGGCCGCGGGGCGATCCGGCGTCCCGTCAGGCTTCCTCCCGGCCGGGTGCGCCGCAGACAAACGATTCCAGTTCCGCCATCGGCAGGCGGCGGACGAACGCCCGGCCGATTCTCTCCAGCAGCACCAGGTCAATGCCGTCCCCCGCCCGCTTTTTATCCATCGCCGCGCCGGGCAGGTAGGCCGACGGGGGGGCGGCATCGGCGGACGGCAGCCCCAGCGCATCCAGCAGGGCAGCCAGCCGCGCCGCGGTGCCCGGGGCGGTGAGCCCCGCCCTCTCCGACGCGGCGGTCAGCACCGCCATGCCGACGGCGACCGCGCAGCCGTGGGTGGGGCCGGCGTAATCGTAGTATTTTTCCAGCGCGTGGCCCAGGGTGTGGCCGAAGTTGAGAAGCTTGCGCTCCCCGGCTTCCCGCTCGTCCCGTTCCACCACCCCCCGCTTGCAGTCGATGCAGGCAAGGATGGTTTCCCCCCGCTTTCCGGGCGAGAGGGCGTCCCCCTTCTCCAGCCGGTCGAACAGCGGCTCCCCGCCGCACAGGCAGGGGGCGATGCAGGCGTATTTCACGATTTCCCCCAGCCCGTCCCGCAGGAAGGCGGCGGGCAGGGTGTCCAGGGTTTCCATATCGGCCAGCACCCGCACCGGCTGCCAGAAGGCGCCCACCAGGTTTTTCCCCTGGGGGATGTCCACGCCGGTCTTCCCGCCCACCGAGGAATCCACCTGCGCGAGCAGGGAGGTGGGGATCTGCACGAAGTCCATCCCCCGCAGCCAGGTGGCGGCGGCGAAGCCGGCCATATCGCCGGTCACCCCGCCCCCCAGCGCGATGATCAGATCGGCCCGGGTGAAGCCCCCGGCGGCGAGGACGGCGTAAATCCCCTCCACGGTGGAGAGCCGCTTGCTTTTTTCCCCGGCGGGGAAGGTGAATTCCCCCGTCCGGTACCCCGCGGCCTCCAGCGACCGGGCGACCCGGCGGGCGTACAGCGGGCCGACGTTGGAATCGGTGACAATCAGCGCCCGGGCCCCGCCGTTCACCTCCCGGCTGAGCTCGCCCGCCCGGTCCAGCAGGCCGGCGCCCACCAGGATGTCGTACGGCCGGGCGGTATGGACGGTCAGCGACGCCGCCTGCGGCGCCCCGTCCCGTGCGATCGGTTGGGTATTCTGGTTCATTGGCTCACGCTCTCCTTCCGCAGCCGCCCTTCCCGGAGCACCGCCTCCAGCCGGCCGGCGTCCTTTGCCGCGATCGCGTCCCGGCAGGCCCGCAGATTTTCTATGAGGGTATCGATTTCCCCGCAGAGGTCGTCCCCGTTCATCAGGAAAAGCTGGGTCCACAGCTTCTCGTCCACCGACGCCACCCGGGAAACGTCCCGGTAGCTGCCGGCCGAGAAGCCGGCATGCTTCGGGCAGCAGGGGGATTTGACGTACGCCCCCGCCAGCACATGGGGAAGCTGGGAGGTGAACGCGATCATCCGGTCGTGCTCCTCAGGCGAGGCGACGGTCACCCGCGCGCAGCCCAGCGCCGCCGCCAGCTCCCGCATGGTATCGACCGCCGCGGGGGGGGTATCCGGCGTGGGGGTGAGGATGTACGACGCCCCGCGGAACAGCTGCGCGTCCGCGCTCCCGAAGCCGCTGGTCTCCTTCCCGGCCATGGGGTGGCCGCCCAGGAAAACCAGCCCGTGCTCCCGGCAGACAGGCTCACAGGCGGCCACGACCGCCCGCTTCACCCCGCACACGTCGGTCACCAGCGTCCCCGGCGGGAGGGAGGCGGCATGCTCCCTGAGGAAGGGGGCGGCGGCCGCCGGGGGGAGGGCCAGGATCAGCAGCTGGGCCTGCGGGAGAGCTTCCCTCCCGGCGAGATCCACCGCGCCGGCGGCCCGGGCGGCGGACACGGCCGCCTCGTCCCGGTCGATCCCGACCACGGTGCAGGCGGTGTTCGCTTTGAGCGCGAGGGCGAGGGAGCCGCCGATCAGCCCCAGCCCGGCAATGGCAACAGTATTTACCACAGGGAGGTCCCTGCCTTTCTCTTTCGGGATTTCTGCCGGCCCGGGCCGGCCTGCGGGGAGGCCGGCTCTCTCGGCCGGAAGCGGCGTCCGCCGGCTTTTCCGGCCCATCCCCTTTGCCGGGGAAGGCGGGGAGGCCGGCGGTTCCAACGCCCGGTTACGCCTCCCGGTGGGACAGCGTCTTGCCGAACAGCGGGGCCACTTCCTCCAGCCGAGCGGACAGATGCCGGAACTGCTCCGGCGTGAGGGACTGCGCGCCGTCGGACAGGGCGCGGGGCGGATCGTTGTGCACCTCGATGATCAGCCCGTCGGCTCCCGCCGCCACCGCCGCCAGGGCGAGCGGCTCCACCAGGGCGCTGATCCCGGACGCATGGCTCGGATCCACCACCACCGGCAGATGGGACAGGTTTTTGAGCAGCGGCACCGCGGAAATATCCAGGGTGTTGCGGGTCATGCTCTCAAAGGTGCGGATCCCCCGTTCGCAGAGGATAACCCGGTCGTTGCCGGCGGCCATGATGTACTCCGCGCTCATGAGCAGCTCCTCGATGGTGTTGGCCAGGCCCCTCTTGAGCAGGATCGGCTTATCGCATTTGCCCAGTTCCTTGAGCAGTTCGAAATTCTGCATGTTCCGCGCGCCGACCTGGATGATATCCACATCCTCGAACAGCACCAGATGGGCGGGGGACATGATCTCGGTCACAATCGGCAGGCCGGTCTTTTCCCGGGCGTGGCGGAGCAGCTCCAGCCCGGTCGCCCGCAGGCCCTGGAAGGCGTAGGGGGAGGTGCGGGGCTTGAACGCGCCCCCCCGCAGGAAGGCCGCCCCCGCGTCCTTCACGTCCCGCGCCACGGCGGCGATCTGCTCCTCGCTTTCCACCGAGCAGGGGCCGGCGATCACGCCAAGCTTCCCCCCGCCGATGACCGAGCCGTGCCCGAGGTCGATCACCGTGTCGTCCGGGTGGAATTTGCGGTTCGCCTTCTTATACGGCTCCTGCACCCGCTTGACGCTTTCCACAATCTTCTGCGCGCCAATGAACTCGATGTCTACCGTCGCGGTGTCGCCAATGAGCCCAAGGACGATGGAATGCTCGCCGTACCAGGCGTTGACCTTGACGTCGTTGCGGCTTTCCAGCATGGAGGAAAATTCCGCCACCTGCTCCCGGGTGGTTCCCGGCTTTAATACAATAATCATCAATAATCCTTCCTTTCCTGCAGCGTCGTGATTCAAACGCGCGGGGATTTTCCCTTATTGGCTTTAGCGGCGGACAAGCGCCCGGCCTGCGGAAGCATACAAAAAGGCGGGGCTCATCGTGCATGAGCCCCGCCTAGTACCCTTTCCGTCCACGGCAGCGTCCCGGGTTTTACTCCGGTTTTCTCACGGCACGATCCACGCAGCAAAAATAGCCCCAGCCATAAAAATGACCGAAGCACCCCTTGCCGGTAAATCGATTCTGCCGCTTTTCGGTAGCCATGAGAACTGCTCTCCTTGTCCGATTGTCCTGCCTAACTACGCTGGCTTTATCATACTCCCGCGCAAGGAGGCTTGTCAAGGAAAATTATCGCCCGCCTGCCCGCGGATTTTTGGAAAATACGACGGGACGCCGCGGGGCCTTCCCTCCGCTCCCGCCGTCCTGGCGGGAAGGCGCCCGCCTTCGGCGCCGCTGCGGGAGCCCCTGGGCTCGCCCGGGAAATGGGGCGCGCGCTTCCCCGCGCCGGAGGGCGGAGGGGGCGCGGCCGCCCCCTGGGGCATCGAGCCGGCCCGCTCCCTCAGCAGGCGGGGAACGCCAGCCCCGCGCGGGCCCCGACCGTCAGCCCGAATTTTTCCAGCACCGTCTCTATAAGCGCATGACCCTGGCGGTTGGGGTGGATCCCGTCCGCACACAGCAGATCTCCTATCCGCCGCTCGCAGAGGAAGGCTTCCCGCACGCCGGCCAGCGGGACGCCGCATTCCTCCGCCACCTGCACCACCGCGGCGTTGTACCGTTCATGCCAGCGGTAAATATGCTGCACGTCCCCCAGCCAGCGCAGGATGTTCTCCTTATTCAGCCCGTTGCGGGTGAAAAAGCGGAAATACCGCTGCGCGTCAATCGGCGGCAGGGTCATCATCACCGGCAGAATCCCCTTCTCCCGCACCAGCCGCACCATCTCCCGCAGCTGTGCGGTGAAGAGGGCCAGCGGCGTCTTGGGCTGGTGATCCGCCTCCGGCGCCGCCGCGACCTGGGCCCAATCGTAGTCGCAGTCGTTCCCCCCGAATTCAATCAGCGCCGCGGCGCCTCCCACCCCCGCCTGCAGGTCCTTTTTCAGGATGGACAGCCCCTTGGTCACCGTGCAGCCCATCCTCGCCCGGTTGACGAGGGTCAGCCCCAGCCGGCGGGAGGCCGCGTCCGCGCTGGTTTCGCTGAGAAGCGCGTACCGGTCCTTCTCCTCGTTATAAACCACGCCGCGCATGACGCTGTCGCCCCAGACAGCCACCGTCTTCGTCTCATTCATCGTCTTTGTCCTCCTGAAATCCGGTTTTCAAAACAAGTATACAAAGTATAATTTATAATGTCAAGGGATGGAATGGCCTTGCGTGGGGTATAAAGGTATGGTATACTTTATATGTTAACCAGGTTCCACCGATTTATTGCGGAACTGTAAAAATTCTGACAAGGAAGGGATACGCCTCATGGCGCAAAGTGAGGAAAAGCTGGAAAAGCTGAAAACATGGGTGGATTCGGCCGCCGGGTACGAATCCCCCGCCTGGGAGCGGCTGCCGGAACTGGAGCTGTATATGGACCAGGTAATCACCTTTATGAACCGGCAGCTGGAGCCTTTTTCCGCTGGCGGCGAGCGGCTCCTTACCCCGAGCATGATCAACAATTATGTCAAGGACGGCGTGCTCCCCCGCCCGGAAAAGAAGAAGTACAGCCGCGACCATATCGCGATGCTTTTTATGGTATGCACCCTCAAGTCGGTGCTTTCCCTCCCGGAAATCGACGCCCTTGTCCACGGGCTGACCGAAGGGAAGGAGGTCAACGAACAGTATCCGGAATTTGCGCAGGCCCACAACGCGGCGATCAAGGAGATCGTCGGCCGGCTGGACGGGATCGCGGAGAAGGACGAAGCCTCCCGTTATCGGCTGGCGATGCAGCTCGCGCTGGAAGCCAACGCCCGCCGCACCGCTGCGGCCCGGATCCTGGAGAGCCTTGCCGAACCCGAAAAGCCGCAGGAAAAAGAGAAGGAAAAGGACAAAGACAAAAAGGAGAAATAACCCCGGCGCCCTCCCGCTTCCCGTCCGTGGGAAGGCGGGCGGCAGCACGGCCGGAAAAGCACCGGAGACCGCAAAACGCGGGCCGCCCTTTACGAGGGACGGCCCGCGTTTTTTGTAAAGAGAAAGCCCACGGCTATGCCGGGGGGATGTTTGCTCATAGAGGCTGCCGGGAATCGCCCAAAACGGCCGCCCCTTTTCTCTGCTTCGGCCGGAGGGAGGGAGCCGCTGCGCCCTCCCCTGCCGGCGGGACGGGAAGCGGCGCCGGATCCGCCGCAAAAGGCGGGGGAGCCGGCGGGGATGCGGAGTCCCCCGCAAACAGGCCCTGTCAAGGCCTGCTCCCGGCCGGCGTCTCCGGGCGCTCCGGAGCAGCTCCCCCGCCCCTCGCCCCGCGGCCCGTGGACGGGCGGGCTGCCGTTCGGACAAGAGCCTTCTGTTCCGGAAACCCTCCTGCCCGGAGCCCCCGCCGCCCCTGGCTCGAAGCGCAGGCTCTTCACAGGCCTTCTCCACCGGCCGGGCGGGCGGAGAAGACACCTCATCCATAAGGCAGGGGCCTTTCCCGCTCGGGAAAGGCCCCTGCCTGCTGTTTTTCGGTTCTTACAGCTTCCCCAGTTCGGCGAAGGACGCCTTCACCGCCGGGTACAGTTCGGTATACAGCTTGTAAAACGGGGCGTATTTCGCCGTGTTCTCCGGGATCGGGGACTGCACGCGGTCGGCTTTGAGCACCGCGTCGCAGGCCTCGGGCACGCTGGCGTACACCCCCGCGCCCACGCCGGCCAGCAGCGCCACGCCGAGGGCCGGCCCTTCACGGGAGGCCAGCGTTTTGACGTCGCAGCCGTACAGGTCGGCCAGCATCTGCCGCCAGAGGGCGCTGGTCCCGCCCCCCGCCGCAGGCCATCATATCGTCGATGGCGACCCCCATCTCCCGGAATACCCCCATGCAGTCGTTCAGGGAGTAGGCCACGCCTTCCATCACGGCGCGGAGCATATCCTTCCGGGTGTGGATGGCGGACAGGCCGAAAAACACGCCCCGCGCGTCGGGGTCGAGATGGGGGGTGCGCCCCCCCATCAGGTAGGGCAGGTAGAGCAGCTTGTTCGCCCCCACCGGCACCGTCTCCGCTTCCTTGTCCATTAGATAATAGGGGTCGACCCCCATGAGCGCCGCGGCCTCCTTTTCCGCCCCGCAGAAATTGTCCCGGAACCATTTGAGGGAAAGGCCCGCGCCCTGGGTCACCCCCATGACGTGCCAGGCGCCCGGCACCGCGCAGCAGAAGGTATGCACCCGCCCCTTGGGATCGATCGCCATCCGGTCGGTGTGGGCAAAAACCACCCCCGAAGTGCCAATGGTGGTGAAGGCCCGGCCGTCCCGCACCACGCCGGTGCCGACCGCCGCCGCCGCGTTGTCCCCCGCGCCGCCGACCACGATGGTCCCTTCCGCCAGGCCGGTGAGCTCCGCCGCCCGGCGGGTGAGCTTCCCGGTCACCTCCGGCGACTCGTACACCTTCCCCGGCAGGGAGCGGTCAATCTCCAGCTTGTCCAGCACTTCGTCCGACCAGCAGCGGTGCGGGATGTCCAGAAGCTGCATCCCCGACGCGTCGGATACCTCCGTCGCCAGCTCGCCCGTGAGCATATACCGGACGTAGTCCTTGGGCAGGAGGATGTGCCGGCACTTTTCGTATATTTCCGGCTCATGGTTGCGGACCCAGAGGATCTTGGACGCGGTGAAGCCGGTCAGCGCCGGGTTGGCCGTAATCGCAATCAGCCGGTCGTATCCCAGGCGCTGGGTGATCTCCTCGCACTCGGCGGCGGTGCGCTGATCGCACCAGATGATGGAGCGGCGGAGCACCTCGCCCCGTTCGTCCAGCATCACCAGGCCGTGCATCTGCCCGGAGAGGCCGATGCCCGCAACGGCGCCGGCCGGCACGCCGCTTTCCGCCAGCACCGCGCGGATCCCTTCCACCGTCGCGTTCCACCAGTCGGCCGGTTCCTGCTCGGCATAGCCGTTTTGCGGCTGATACAGCGGGTACTCCGCGGTATGGGAGGCCACCACCGTCCCCGTCTCGTCAAACAGCGCGGTCTTGGTGCCGGAGGTGCCGATGTCGATGCCCATCAAATACGCCATTGTTTTCCCTGCCTTTCCGGGGCCCTCCGCCCTTCCGTCCAGCGGCTTCCCCGTTCCATACGATGGGGACGGAGCCGCCTATCGAACAAGCCAGACATCCGCCGATCCCGTCTAGCTTTCATTATACCGCGGCGGGGGGGATTGTCAAGGAAGGGGCGGCGACCACAGGAACCGCTGCGGTGAAATGAGCTGCCACGGGAAACAGCCTGGCGAAGGGACGCCGAGTTTGCTCTGACGGTCAGGAGCTGGTTTTCAGTTATATTTTTTTGCATATCCTATTGCTTTTTCTTCAAACACTGCTATACTTTCTGTGTAAATCTTGAAGTTTTTCCTATTCCCCATAAAAGCCGAGAGCCTTTGCCCGCTCTCCTCTTCCGCGCGGGGGAGGATTCCTCCCCCCTTTTTTTGCAGCATGCCGCCCAATACAGGGCCGGAAGCGGGTCCCTCCGGGAATAGCCCGCCGCCGGCTTATAAGAAAGCAGGTGCAGTCATGAAAGGCCCTATCTTTTCGCTTCCTCCCCTGCCCGACGCCGACTGGTCAGCACACAATGAGGAGCAACGGCGGGTGTGGGAAGGCTTCTATGCGGGGAATCCGGAACGGGTTCCCATGACGCTGGGAGTAAACCCGCGCTTCCTCCTCTGCGACCGCCGCTACAATCCCCGCGGCGTCACTTTCCGGGAGTATATGACCGATCCGGAAATCATGGAGCAGGTGCAGTGCGAATTTGCGCTGTTCCGCCGCCATTTCCTGCCCTGCGATCAGGAGATGGGGATGCCGGAGGTATGGCATATCTATGCGGATCCGCAGAATTTTGCGGAAGCCTCGTGGCTGGGGGCCGAGGTCGTCTACCCAGAGGGCGATGTTCCCGACACCCTGCCGCTCCTTACCGACGACAATAAAAACGAGTTGTTTGAAAAGGGGATCCCCGACCCGTTTGACGGCATCTACGGCTATCTGCGGGACTTCTATGAGCGTTTTTCCTCCCCGCACACCTTTTGCGGGCGGCCGGTTGTCTGCGACCAGACCGGGTTCGGGACGGACGGCCCTATGACCATTGCCTGCAACCTGCGGGGCACGGCGGAATTCTGCATGGACCTTTATCTCGACCCCGATTTCGCCATGGCGCTGCTGGAGTACATCACCCAAGCGACAATCCAGCGGATCCGTGCCTGGTATGCCTATTACGGCCTGCCGCTCCCGGACAACGGCTGGTTTGCGGACGACAGCATCGCGCTTCTGTCCGCCGCGGATTACGAGCGGCTGATCCTCCCGTTTCACCAGAAGCTGCTCGCCGGCATCACCAACGGGAAAGGGCAGAACCATTCTATCCATCTGTGCGGTGACGCCACCCGCCATTTCCCGCTCATCTGCAAAAGCCTCCACGTTACCAGCTTTGACACCGGCTATCCCGTCGAGCACGGGAAGCTGGCGCAGGAGCTGGGGCCGGAAGTCATCATCCAGGGCGGCCCGCGGGTCGCGCTGCTCCAGAACGGATCGCCGGAACAGGCGGCGGCCGAAACCCGGCGGATCCTTGACGAGGTGCGCCCCTATACCCGCCGCTTCGTCCTGCGGGAGGCCAACAACCTCCCGCCGCTGACCCCGCTCGAAAATGTAGCCGCCATGTACAACGCCGTGCGGGAGTACGGCCACTATCCGCGCGGGTAAAGCCGGCCGTTTTCCTTCCGGGGAATTTCTATCCGGATGCGGGTTTTCCGGCCATTCTCAAAAAACGTACTGCCCCGCCGCATATTTTTCCAACGCCTGCTTTTCAGCGGCAAAGGCATTGGTAAAATCCATGCTTCTCCCTTCAAAAAGAAGAATCCCGGGCCCGTCCCTCCTGTTAGTTATGGAGGTGTACGCCGCCCGGGATTCATTTTTGTGGGTATCTTGGTGTGGAGAACGGTTAATCCAGCTCCAGCGCACCGGTGTACAGCTGATAATACGTGCCTTTCAGCTTGAGGAGGTCCTCATGGGTGCCCCGCTCGATGATGCGGCCGTGGTCAAGCACCATGATCGCGTTGGAGTTGCGCACGGTCGACAGCCGGTGGGCGATGACGAACACGGTACGCCCGGTCATGAGCGCGTCCATGCCCCGCTGCACAATGGCCTCGGTGCGGGTATCGATCGAGCTGGTCGCCTCGTCCATGATCATCACGGGCGGGTCGGCTACGGCCGCCCGTGCGATGGCCAGCAGCTGGCGCTGCCCCTGGCTGAGGTTCGCGCCGTTGCCGGTCAGCATGGTGTTGTAGCCCTCGGGCAGGCGGCGGATAAAATCGTCCGCGCCGGCGAGCTGCGCCGCAGCGATGCACTCCTCGTCGCAGGCGTCCAGGTTGCCGTAACGGATATTCTCCATCACCGTGCCGGTAAAGAGGTTGGTATCCTGCAAAACGATGCCCAGGCTGTGGCGCAGATCCGCTTTTTTAATCTTGTTGATGTTGATGCCGTCGTAGCGGATCTTGCCGTCCTCAATATCGTAGAAACGGTTGATGAGGTTGGTGATGGTGGTTTTGCCCGCGCCGGTGGAGCCGACGAAGGCCACCTTCTGGCCTGGCTTGGCGTACAGGGTGATGTTATGCAGCACGGTCTTTTCCGGCGTATAGCCGAAGTCCACGTCAAAGAAGCGCACGTCCCCCTCCAGCCGGGTGTAGGTGACGGTGCCGTCGTGGTGCGGATGCTTCCACGCCCAGACGTTGGTGCGCTCCTTGCATTCGCTCAGGCTGCCGTCGGCGTTCTCCTTGGCGTTGACCAGGGTGACATAACCTTCGTCGGCCTCGGGCTCCTCGTCCAGCAGGGCGAAAATGCGGTGCGCGCCCGCCAGGCCCATGATCACCATGTTGACCTGGTTGGACACCTGGCCGATCGCGCCGGCAAACTGCTTGGTCATGTTCAGGAAGGGCACCACGATGCTGATGCTGAACGCCATCCCGGAAATGCTGATATTGGGCACATCCGTCAGCAGCAGCGCGCCGCCCGCCAGGGCCACCACGACATACATCACGTTGCCGATGTTGCCGAGCAGGGGCATCAGGATGTTGGCGAAGCGGTTGCCGTTGCGGGCGTTGTAGAAGATCTCGCCGTTGACCTTGTCAAAGTCGGCCTTGGCGCCCTCTTCGTGGCAGAACACCTTGATGACCTTCTGGCCGGTCATCATCTCTTCCATAAAGGCTTCGGCCTTGGCCAGCGTGACCTGCTGGCGCAGGAAGTATTTGGAGGACCGGTTGGTGATGGCCCGGGCGGCGAACACCATGCAGACAACGCCGATCACCACGATCAGCCCCAGGATCATGCTGTAATACATCATGATGCCGAACACGGTCAGCAGGGTCACGCCGGAAATCAGGATCTGCGGCAGGCTCTGGCTGATTAACTGGCGCAGGGTATCAACGTCGTTGGTGTAATAGCTCATGATGTCGCCGTGGCCGTTGGTGTCAAAGTACTTGATGGGCAGATCCTGCATGTGGCTGAACATTTTCTCACGCATCTTTTTCAGGGAGCCCTGGGTGATGATCGCCATCATCTGGGTGTAAAACGCGCCGGCGGCAAGGCTGATGACGTACATCACCACCAGGATGCCCACATAGGTGAGAATGCGCCCGGCGACGGACGACCAGTCGCCGCTTTTATAGGTTTCGTCGACAACGGCGATGATGTTCTGCATGAACACAGCTGGGATAGCGCTCACAATGGCGTTGATGAGGATGCACACCAGCGTGACGGGCAGCAGCACCGGATAGAACTCAAACAGGGTGCGCAGCAGCCGGCGCAGCACGCCCTTGGGCGCGCGCTGGCCCCGGGCCGTCGTCGAGCGGACGGGAGCGGACGCGGTCTTATTCTTCGCCATCTTGATCACCTGCCTTGGTCTGGGAGGTATATACCTCACGATAAATCTCGCTGGTCTTCATCAGCTCGTCGTGGTTGCCGATGGCGCTGATCCGCCCGCCGTCCATGACGATGATGCGGTCGGCGTCCTGCACGGAGGCGACGCGCTGGGCAATGATGATTTTGGTCGTCTCGGGGATGAACTCGCGGAAGCCCTGACGAATGAGCATGTCGGTGCGGGTGTCTACGGCGCTGGTGGAGTCGTCCAGGATCAGAACCTTCGGCTTTTTCAGCAGCGCGCGCGCGATGCACAGACGCTGCTTCTGGCCGCCGGAGACGTTGGCGCCGCCCTGCTCAATCCACGTGTCGTATTTATTGGGGAACTGCTGGATAAACTCGTCGGCCTGCGCCAGCTTGCAGGCTTCCAGCATCTCATCGTCGGTGGCGTCGGGGTTGCCCCAGCGCAGGTTGTCCTTGATGGTGCCGGAGAACAGCACGTTCTTCTGCAACACCACGGCCACGCTGTTGCGCAGGGTTTCCAGATCGTACCGGCGCACGTCCACGCCGCCTACCTTGACGCAGCCCTCGGTGACGTCGTACAGGCGGGGGATGAGCTGCACCAGCGTGGATTTGGACGAGCCGGTGCCCCCCAGGATCCCGATGAGCTCCCCGGACTTGATATGCAGGTCCACCCCGGCCAGCGCCATACGCTCGGCCTTTTTGGAATACTTGAAGCTCACGTTTTCAAAATCAATCGAGCCGTCCTTGACCTCGGTCAGGGCGTCCTCGGGGCTGGTGAGGCTGCTCTCTTCGTTCAGGACCTCGACGATACGCTCGGCGGATTCCATCGACATGGTGATCATCACGAACACCATGGACAGCATCATCAGGCTCATGAGGATCTGGAAGCTGTATGTAAGGATGGCGGACATCTGGCCCACCGCGACTTCCATGCCCCGGCTGGTGATAACAGCGTAGGAGCCGAAGGACAGCACAAAGGCCATACCCGCGTATACGCAGAACTGCATCATGGGGTTGTTGAGCGCCATGATCCGCTCCGCCTTGGTGAAGTCCTTGCAGACGTCTTCCGCGGCGGCGGTGAACTTCTTCTTCTCGTAGTCCTCCCGCACATAGCTCTTGACGACCCGCATGGCCTGCACGTTTTCCTGCACCGAATCGTTGAGCGCGTCGTATTTGCGGAACACCCGGCGGAAAATCGGCGTCGCCTTGCGGATGACCAGCACCAGCCCGATACCCAGCAGCGGGATGGTGATAAGGAAGATCATGGCCAGCCGCCCCCCCATGGCAAAGCCCATGATGAAGGAGAAGATCAGCATCAGCGGGCCGCGGATTGCCACGCGGATGATCATCATGAAGGACATCTGCACATTCACCACGTCGGTGGTCATCCGGGTCACCAGGCTGGATACCGAGAACTTGTCGATGTTCTCAAAGGAGTAATCCTGGATGCGGTAGAACATGTCCTTGCGCAGGTTGCGCGCAAAGCCGGTGGAAGCGGTGGCGCAGGTGTTGCCGGCCGCGACGCCGAAAACCAGCGACAAAACGGCCATGACGAGCAGCTGGATGCCGTAGCTGACGATGACGTCCATACCGCACCCGGCCTGCATCTTATTGACCAGGTTGGCGATCGTGAACGGGATAATGCACTCCAGAACCACTTCGACTATAACCAAAAGCGGCGTCAGGATCGCCGTCTTTTTGAACTCGCGGATACTGCGAGCAAGGGTTTTTATCATATGTGACATTCCTCCAAAGCCGGATGCACCCGGTGCGCCGCGGGGTGCATCGTCAAAATAATGCGGGAAAGGAGCAGAATAGACGCCAACTATGCCTCCAGATTCGCGGACATCTGCGCTGCCGTCTCCAGGAACAGCGCAATCTGCTCGTCAGACAGGCCCTGGGTGAGCCGCTGCTCGGTCTGGCGAAGGGATTCGCCGATCTGCGCGTCAAGATGCGCCGCCTTATCCGTAGGGACCAGGCTTTTCAGGCGCGCGTCGCTGGCTACGCTCTTACGCAGGATCAGGCCGTTCTTTTCCATCAGCTGCAAAATGCCGGTGGCTGTGGAACGGCTCATGCCGAAGACGCTTTCCACATCGCGCTGGAATACGGGCCCTTCGGCGCATTTCACAAGGATATAATGCATGATGCGGCTCTGCACCCCGGTGAGCCCCAGGCTCTGCATATTGGCGTTCATGCGCTTTTTCAGCTTGTGGGACAGGATGTGGATCCACGTCCCACAGTCTTTCTCCATTTGAACGCTTCCCCCTCTCCAATGGTAAGACTACAGCCCTGTTTTGAAAAATTGTTCGGAAACAAACAAATTTTAGCGCAAGGCAAAAATATTGTCAATATGACATTTGATCGTTTTTTTGTCAAGTTCCCGGGAAATTTTGTGCTTAAAATTTTGAAACCGCTCCGCACGAACCGCCGGCGGCAGGTCTGCTCTGCCGGTCGGGATTCCGGCCCCGGGAGACCCCCTGACGGAAAGCAGGCAAAAGGAGCATAGAAAAACAGGCCGTATCATAAACGATACGGCCTGTTTTTACAAAGCCACGCTGTTTATGCGGACTTCGGTTTCCTGTTAAACACGGGACGGATCCGCCATCCGATCCGCTTTCATTGCAATCCAGTGAGCCCCTATCTCTACGCTATCCGGTCAATCGGCAGGACGGGGCCGGTGACATCATACCCCATAGACCCATTGGTGCGCCACCGGGTGGGGAGGTCCCCATGGTGGAAGAGGAGTCCGTCGTAGTGGGCAGGCGCAGCATCAACACCCGCTGGTTCAACCGGCCGCCCTTCGACGGAACGCCGGTGAGCCAGGTGAAGATCCAGGCCAAAGGGGACTATATCCTGGACGTTACGTCCCTGCTCAAGGAGATGCTGAAAAATAAGCCCTACGAAAACGCCGCCTATTCGGTTCAGAACAGCTTTTTCATCCGCTGCGACTCCACCGGCGGCAGCCTGCTGCTGGCCTCCGGGGACAACGGCCTGTTTTCCCCCTTCCTGGAAATTGTGCTAAAGGAATAACCCCCTATTCCACGAAAGGGGGGATGCCTATGCTTGTGCAAGTCTGCCTCAGAATTGCCGTATTTACACCCACTGGGAAATCGTGTAAGCCGAGAAGGATGAACACATTTGAAGCCCAAACACAAGCGGAAACTGCAAAAAGCGCTGGCAGCAGCGCTGTCCCTGTGCCTGACGGTCGGGATGTTCGGCAGGATACCGGTATCGGCGCAGGAGGAAGCCGTCCCGCAGGAGGCGCCGCAGCTGAGTGAAAAACTCTGGACGCCGGACGAAGCAGCACAGGAACGGCTGCCGAGCACGGCGGGGGACATGAGCCTGGCGGAATTGGCGACGGCGGTACTGCCGGAAGCGGACAAGCCCGAACCGGTCAGCGAGGCGGCCATCGCTGAAAAAGGACACGTCAACCGCCTGCATGAGCAGGAAACCGATCGGAACACCGTCCTCTTCCAGAACCGGGACGGGACAAAGACGCTGTACTACTTCGCGCAACCGGTGAAGTATGTCGACGAAACCGGGCAGGTGCGGGGCAAGAATAATTACCTCGTGAAGGTAACCGAGCCCCTATACGCCGCCGATTATGGCTATGTGAACGACTCAAACGATATCCAGCACCACCTATAAGCTGGCGTTAAGCGGCGGTGATATTAAGTCGGTCCAGGGGGGGGATACCGATCATGCTTCTGCCGGGATGGTGACAGATACCTATTCGCACATGCAAAATAAAAGCAGAGCGCGGCTGATGGACAACATAGAGAAAGATTTCTACGGCCATCCATCTATGCCGGCCGCTCTCGAAACCGATCCCGTCACAGCGCTGTTGGAGGACATCGAAAGCAATCCTGAATTGCAGAAAAAACTACTCGATGCGCTGCTTGTAAAACAGGGATAAACTTTTGCATGTTAGCAATCCTGTTAGCAAGCCGCAAAATTAAGAAATGGAGGAAAGCAAATTTGCGAGAAGACGAAAACCGAATTGCCATGCATGTTAGCAACTTGTTAGCAGAAATGTTAGCAAAAAAGAATGATGCGGTTCGCAAAAACCGCATCATTCCAACGTTTCTGTGAGAGGCACATAAAAAAAGATATTTTTGTGGTTTTGGCGGGTAGATTCGTACTTTCACGTTAATCAAACTTGATATTTTTGTCGGCATTTAAATTTATATATTTGTAATCAGAGTTGTCAGCGATTTTCTCTGCCCTTGGGTAGGCTCTTTCAGCTTGCCGTTTTTCAGAAGGGTTGTGATACAATGGATAAGAAACCAACCGTCAGAGTAGAATAAAAATTGCAGCTCATACGATTTTACCTTTTTAAGGTGTGTCGGGACGGATTCCAGTACCGCCTCCGCGTAGGGTGCCTTCAGCGCATTCAATTCAGTTTGGTATTTTACTTTAATACGCTCCCCGATGGCGAGAAGTCTATTCTGGATCTCTTTACTGTCTAGAACAACGATCTGCCATGAAGACTTGAAACAACCGTCATAATCTCCATTGGTTTTTACATACCCACGTTCAGCCAGCCATATATACTCATCCCTAGAAAGACGTTCTTTCTTCTCTCTTGAATAGAGAGAAAGTACCCGACTAGCATCTTCTGAATAGGAAACACTGTTAAATTCTCTTTGCTCTGACCATTCGCTGTCGATCTGCCATAAAATGTGCTCACCGTTTCCGTTCCACATTGGTCCGCACCAGTTTTTCATATACACATAATCGTCAGGTAAAACCAAATGCTCCGGAACCACAGAAGCGTGAAAAATATTGTGTCCACCGTCCGGGCGGATCGTCGCCACTTCTTCAAAAGAAATACTTTTGTCCATCAGATTTTCTCCTGAACAGGCAGCGATATAAGGTATCAGCGACCAAAGAATGAAATTATGGTCAGCTCTGGAAGATTTGGTCAAGGAAATCGGTTGATCAGTCTGGCCGCACAAGATATCCGGATCATCCAGGATACCGGAAAAAGTCAGTTCATCATACAAATCGTTTGCGAACAACTTGGCGGCACGTTTATATATATCATTCTGCATAATCATCAGTTCTGCTGTAGGCTCACTGATAAGAAAGTTAACCATGTACTTGTCCTTTTGCGCTTGCAGAAAGCCATATTCCTCAAGGAATTCCGCTTCGGTTTCTACATATACCGGGGAAACTCCTAAATCATCGGCGATCTCATTTATAGTCTTTGCGGTATCGCGCACACAGTAGCAGATGTTCTGAGATAATGTGGAACGAAAGAACTCGTCTGGGGATTTCGTACCTACGGAGCCATTGATCCCATAGGAGTGGAATTTAATCGGGTTAAATTTGAGTTCACTTGGTCTTCTCATCGTATCCATACCTCTTTTCAAATCTTTTTTAGCCTCAAATAAGTGCCATTTGACGGTGCCGAGAGGGATTCCCAGCTCACGAGCAATATCTGTCTGTTTATGATTCTCAAAGTAATACGCAATCACAATTCTTCTTTGCAGCTTTGAAAGGTAAGCAACTTCTGTCTGGAGCTTATGGATAGATTCTGTGTTGTCATCGGTGTCTATTTCAGAATAGGAATCCGCTATCCGCTCTGCAATCTCATCAATGGAAACGCCGACTATGCTTTTTGCAGTATCGCGATAATAGTTACTGAGCGTATTATAGGCAACCGTCCAGATAAACTTCCCCATGTCCGCAACGTTGTCCTTGATAAGGAGAGCGCGGAACGCCCTAATCGCAATCTCCTGCGACAAATCCTCTGCATCGTGGATGTTTTTGCACCGTTTCAGAGCAAATCCAAATATAGGCTTCAGATATTCAGCTATGATTTTCTCTGTATCTTGTCTATCCACCTGCTTTTCCTCCTTGAAAGCGCTTTCGTCTATATAGACACGAAAATCTGAAAAGGTTGGAATAATAATTAAAATCTTATCTAAAAACAAAAATAACGAGTTTCAAATGAAACTCGTTATTTTCTGGCGCGCCTGGCAGGATTCGAACCTGCGACCTACCGGTTCGTAGCCGGGCACTCTATCCACTGAGCTACAAGCGCATACCCTATTCCTTTTTGCCGCTCTCCGCAGCAGGCGGCGCAATAACCGCCCCTTTTCAAGCGACGAATACGATTATACGCAGAAAACCCTCTTTTGTCAAGGCTCTCCTTAAAAAAATCCCAATTTTTACGCCCAGCCGGCAGGGAATGAAAGGAATCCTTCCCCTCCCCGTTCTTTGAAACGCCGCCGGCCGCCGGCGCCCGCATCATTTTACAGCGGCAGGGACGGCCGCACGCCCGTTGGTGGAAGCACGCGCCACCACCCGCACCGGCACCCTATATTCGCAGGCGCCCCTCTTGGCGCTCCGCATGGCATGGTACAGCAGGAAAGCCGCTGCGTACCCGATTTCAAAAAAATCCTGTGCCACCGAGGAAAGGGCTTTGGGCTGCGCCACGCAGAGCTCCTCCTCGTCGCCAAACCCGATCACCGCCACGTCTTCCGGGACCCGGTACCCCAGCCGCCGCACCTCGTCGGCGGTTTGCGCGGCGGACAGATCGTCCAGCGCAAAAACCGCGGTAGGTGGTTGAAGGCTGGAAAACAGCCGTTCCACCGCGTCGGGGATCTCTTCCCGGGCTGCGCAGAGCACCGCATATTCCTTCCGCCCTTCCAGCTCGTGCTGACGCAGGGCAAAACGGTATCCCAGGAAACGTTCCTGGAACGCCGGGTGGGACAGCATATCCGCGGGGCATACCGCCGCTATCCGCCGGTGGCCGCGGCTGATCAAATGCTCGACCGCCAGGAGCCCTCCGTTTACGTTGTCGCTTTTTGCCAGGTTGCAGCTAATCCCGCCGGGGGCATGATCCAGGAACGCCAGGTTCACCCCGTCCCGGATCAGCTGGTAATAGTATGCTCCGTTCGCCTTATCCGACACGGGGAAAACCAGCAGGGAGCGGAAAGAATCGGTCAGCAGGCGGTTGACAATTTCGACCTCCTGCTCCGCGGAATTGTGCGAATTATGCACCGTGAGATACCCATTGTGCTCGCTGAAAAAAGCCTCCGCCCCCTGAATCATTTCAAAGCTGCGGGTGCTCGCGCCGTCGTGGGAAACCACCATGGGGATAATCATCATCCCTTCCGACGGCTCCTCGTCAATGTCCTTTGCCAGGAAGGTGCCGCTACCCTGTATCCGGTAAATGATCCCAGCCTCCTGCAGCTCGGTCAGCGCCCGCTGAACCGTAATCCGGCTGACCCCCAGGGTATCGGCGATTTCCTTTCCTGTGGGAAGACGGTCGTCCTTTTTATACCGGTTCTTCCGGATATAGTCCAGCATATAGTCGTAGCACTGCGCATACTTGAGCGTATTTTTCATCCCATTTTTCCTGCTTTCCTCTTTTTTTCGCCGATCTCCCCTGTTCATTTCCGCTAGAATACAATAAAATTATGGATAGAATTATTATAATCTGTTTTCCAGAAAAATCCAAGGGATTTTGACAAAAAGATGGCAAAAACAGGAAATTTTCTTCCTTTATAACCCGGCCGCCTGGCCGCGGGAGAGGCCGGCCCGCCGTTTGGCGGGCTTTTTTCTCCAAAACCGCCCCGGCTGCGCAGGAAAAGGGCGCCCGCCGGTGAGGACGGACGCCCTTGCCCCTGATTTTCTTTCCTGCCTCTTTCCGCGCCCGCCCCGCTTTTATCCCGGCTTTCCCGCCCGGCTCCCGGAAACGGGCGGGGGTCAGGCGTGGGACAGCGACGGGAACATGGCCTTCTCCGCCCGGAAGAGGTTCTCCTTCCCCCGGAGGATAAACAGCGTGTCCTCGCCTTCGAGAGGCGCGCACAGGCAGCCGGCGGTCTCCTTCGGCGTGAAATGGAGGACGGCCCGGGTTGTACCAGGCGCCGCCAGTCGGGAAACCGCCCGCGCCAGGGAACAAGCCCCCTCCCCGAAGAGATCGTGGCAAAGCAGGGTGTCCCCCTCCTGCTCCGCGATGCCGGCCATATCCAGTTCCGGGGAGTAATAGACGCTGTCCTTCAGGAAGGCCCCGCAGTAAAACATCAGCAGCCCCTCGTTTTGGCAGAACGCCAGGGCGGAAAAGGGGTTGGATTTCCGGTAGCAGCGCAGCAGGGTGCGGCGGTCCTCCTCCCGGCCCATGTCCAGCCTCCGGAAATCGCCGGCAGCGGGGGAGACGGGCAGCGTATACTGGTATTCCGCCGCCTTTTCAAAGCCGAATTTCGGGTAAAAATCCAGGACGGTGTCGTTGGCAAACAGATAAAGGCCGTCGCACGCCCCTTCCCAGTCGGCCAGGATTTCCTCTATCAGGCGGCGGGAAAGCCCCTGTCCCCGGTAGGCGGGCGCCGTCATGACGGTGCCTATCTGGATATAGCGCCTGGGCGTCCCCCTCCAGGTGAAATCCATCCGGTTCACCGACGCGTTTGCAACCACCTTCCCGCCGTCCGCCAGCGCATAGGGGAGGTAATTCCCGGTCCAGTACCCGTTTTCATACCAGCTTTCAAAGGACAGGCCAAACACCTCCTCCGCCAGCGCAAAAAAGCTCCGGCGCAGCGGCGCCCGATCCCTCACCTGTTTTTCCAAGGTATACGGCATGGCATTCCCTCCTTTTCCCTTCCCGGCCGCAAAGGAGAAACGGCCCGGCCCTTCCCCTTTGCGGCGGCAGGATGATTATACCACACGGACGGCCTCCCTGCACCCTGCTTTTTCCCTATTGCTGCGGCGGGAAGCCTCCCCTTGACAAATGCGGGGAAGCCGGATATAGTAGAAAGGCCGGCGGGAACTGCCGCACGGCAGAAACGGAACTGCTGCCACCAGAAACGACAAGGGGTGCTGGCGAACCGGCCGGCTGAGAGGGAGCCCGCGGCTCCAAACCCTGAACCTGATCCGGGTAATGCCGGCGGAGGGATGTTTTCATCGCGTTCGCGCGCGGGAGGACCGCGTGCGTAACTCTGTGCCTGTGAGCCCTCCACAAACGCTGTGGAGGGCTTTGCACATCGCGGCATTGCCTGCGGCGGGAACAGTCCAAACCGGGCGGCCGGATGCCGCCCTTTGCGAAAGGGGCCTTTTTCATGGAGAAGAAACGAGCTCTCCGCCTGACGGAGAGCGCCATCATGCTGGCGTTTGCCACCATCCTCAGCCTGCTGAAAATCGTCGACCTGCCCTACGGCGGTAGCGTCACCGCGTTCAGCATGCTCCCGATTATCCTGATCGCCTACCGCTACGGCGCCGCCTGGGGATCCTTTACGGCGCTGGCGTACAGCATCCTCCAGCTGCTGACGGGGCTGAAAACCGTCATGGGGGGTGGATGCGCTGTCCGCCGCGGCGGTCATCCTGCTGGACTATATCCTCGCCTTTACGGTGCTCGGGGTGGCCGGGGTGTTCCGGGGCAGGCTGGGCAGCCAGGGGGCGGAGCTCACGGCCGGCACGGTGCTGGCCTGCGCGCTGCGGTATGTCTTCCACGTTATTTCCGGCTGCACGGTATGGGCGGGGCTCTCGATCCCCGACTCGCAGGCGCTGCTTTACTCCCTGGCCTACAACGCCACCTATATGGTGCCGGAAACGCTGGTTACCGTGGTGGGGGCCATTTATCTCTCGAAGGTGCTGGATTTCCGCAGCGAATCCATCACCCGGACGGCCCCCCAGGCGAAGGCGCCGGATCTGGCGCTGCTCTGGTCCGGCATCGGCAAAGCCCTGCTGGCGGCCGCCGCGGTGTTCGACATCCAGCATTTCTTTTTCCTGCTCCAGAACCCCGAGACCGGCGACTTTGACATCACCGGCATCACCCAGGCCAACTGGGGGCTGCTGGCGGCGGTGACCGGCGCGGGCATCGTCCTGTTCCTCCTGTGCTCCTGGCTGGCCTCCCGCGTGCCGGCGGACAGCACGGTGAGCTTGAAGGGCCTGTTCCGCGCCCTGCCTTCCATCGGGGTCGCCGCAGCCGCCGTATTCGACGTGGTGTTCATTGTGCTGACCGTCCGGGAGGGCGAACTGACCTCCGCCAGCTGGGTCCAGATGATCCTGCTGACCCTCTGCGTGCTGGCCGCGGCCGCTTTCCTTATTTTCCGCGGCCGCGCCAAACGGCAGGCTGTCTGAGCCGCCGGAGAGCCTCCTGCCCCGCCTTTGCCCGCCCCCTGCGCAGGCCTTGTCCTGTGCGGGGGGCTTTTTTCGGCTTTTGCCCCCGTCGGCTGGCCGCGGAGGGCGCCGGGGAAAAGCAAAAAAATTTTTCAGATCCTACTTTTTATCCCTTGACATTCTGAGTATACTGTGTATATACTATATATACAGTAGATACACGGAGGGGACAGTTTGAACATCATCATCCGAAACACCGGAGAAGCCCCGATCTACGAACAAATCGTCACCCAGGTCAAAAACGCCATCCTTTCCGGGGAACTCGCACAGGGCGAGGCCCTCCCCTCCATCCGCCTGCTGGCCAAGGAACTGCGCATCAGCGTCATCACCACCAAGCGGGCGTATGAGGAATTGGAACGGGAGGGGTTCATCGTAACCATGTCGGGGAAAGGGAGCTTTGTCGCCCCCCAGAACATGGAACTGGTACGGGAGGAACAGCGGCGGGCGGTGGAACAGCATCTCTCGGACGCGGTCGCCGCCGCCAAAACCGCGGGGATTGGCCGGCAGGAGCTGGCGGACCTCCTCGCGCTCCTGTACGAGGACGACCCCGCCTAAGCCTCCCGGCGGACTGGGAACGGCGGCCTGACCCGGGGCGGGCATTTCTCCCGGAACCAGCCTTCTTTCGCTTCCCCCGGCAGGCGCCGCCGGAGGGGGCCTGGATCGCTGCGCCCGTTTTAAACCCATGAAAGCAGAAAGGAAGAGTCCTATGCAACCGGTCATCGAAATCCAGGGTCTGCGCAAGGAATACCCCGGCTTTACGCTACAGGATCTCACTCTCACGATCGAGGAGGGGACCATCACCGGCCTGGTCGGGGCGAACGGCGCGGGGAAAAGCACCACCCTCAAACTCCTCCTGAACCTTATCCGGCGGGACGCCGGCACCGTCCGGATTTTCGGGATGGATAACCTTCAAAAGGAGCGGGAGATAAAGGCGCAGGTAGGCGTGGTGTTCGACGAGCCCTGCTTCCACGAAATCCTCTCCCCCCGGCAGGTGAACGCCTATATGGGCGCCCTTTATCCCAGCTGGGACCCCGCCTTTTTCCGCCGGCTGCTGGACCGCTTTTCCCTCCCGGAAACCAAGGTGGTCAAGGAGTTTTCCCGCGGGATGAAGATGAAGCTCTCCATTGCGGCGGCGATGGCCCACCATCCCCGCCTCCTCCTTCTCGACGAGCCGACCAGCGGGCTGGATCCGCTGGTGCGGGACGAGATTCTGGGGATGTTCCTCGAATACCTCCAGGACGAGCACCATTCCATCGTCCTGTCCTCCCACATCACCAGCGATTTGGAAAAGGTGGCGGACACCATCGCGCTGATCGACGACGGACGGCTGCTCTTCCACGAGGAAAAGGACCGGCTGAAGGAGCAGTATGTGCTGCTCAAGGGCAGCGCCGCCCAGCTGGAAAAGCTGGACCCGGGCCTGCTGATCGGGGTGCGGAAGAACGAATACGGGTTCGAAGCCCTGAGCAAAATCCGGCGGCAGGCGGCCCTGGCCGGCCTGGTCGCCGAGCGGCCCACCATTGAAGAAATCATGCTCTTTTTCACCCGGGGCCGGAAGGCCGGGAAAGGCGGCGCCGCCGGCGCGCCTCTCCCGCCTCGATAAGGGCCGCACAATCCGCCGCGATGCGGCAAGAAAGGAAGAACGGTAACAATGAAAGAAATCCTGGGCCTGCTGAAAAAGGACTGGGCGCTGATGGCAAAGCAGATGCGGATGCTGGCGATCTACCTGGTCGTCCTCCTCGCGATTTTCTCCTTTACCCTCAGCGACATGCTTTTCCTGGTTTCCTTTTTCTCCGTCCTGCTGTTTATGATGTCCACCAACTGCTTCGCCTACGACGAGCAGGTCAGCTTCGGGAAGCTGCTGGCCGCCTCCCCGCTTTCCCCGCGGACGGTCGTCCTCTCCCGGTATCTCCTCTCCTTCCTCGTGGGCCTCGCGGGCGCTTCCCTGATTACCCTGCTGAACCTGGCCCTCTCCTCCTTCCGGCCGGAGGGCGGAACGACGTTGGAGGCGGCGCTGGCCGCCCTTCTCACCAGCGTCGGCATCGCCGTGCTGCTGATGTCCGTCCTCTTCCCCCTGTTTTATAAATTCGGGGTGAACAAAAGCCGGCTGATGATCCTGCTGGTATGCGCCATCCCGATAGCGGCCGTCGCCCTGCTCAAGTTCCTGGTCCCGGAGGAACTGTGGGAAGGCTTTGCCATCCCGGCCCCGCTTGCCTCGGCCTTCCCCTTCCTGCTCGCCGCCCTGCTTATCCTCGCTGCCGGGGTTTCCATCCGCATTTCCATCGGCATCGTCCGCAATCAGCAGTATGCCTGAGGAGGACGCCGCATACCGGAAAGGGGCAGCTGCAAAATCCGGGATTTTGCAGCTGCCCCGCTTTTTATGCCGTTTTTGTGCTGCCCTCCGCGGCCGCTGTGGATGCCGAAGGGCCCACGCACAGCCATGGTTTGGCCCCGGCTTCTCCCCGCCGCGCCCCTTCGTCGGCGGGAGTCTCAGCCGTCCTCCTGCATAAATGCCAGGAAATCCGCCGGGAGGGAATAAATCGTCCGGAATCCGGCCGCGATGCCCAGTTCGGAATAGACGCTCAGATGGAACCGCAGCCCGTTTTCGCATTGCAGGGTGACCATCGTGTCCCAGGAGGCCTGATCCATCTGGGCGCGCAGCGCTTCCTGCTCCGGGGCAGGCGGAAGGGCGGAAAATGCCTTCTCAAACGCCGCCAGTTCCTCCTCGTCCCGCAGCAGGCGGGACCAGCTTCCGGTATTCCCGTAAATGTCCACACCGGAGAGCGCCGTCCCGTCGGTGATCACCGCCAGGATTTCCTCCCCGCTGTGCCCTTCGCCGTCCGAAAAATAGCAGAACCGGTAGAGCGCCAGCTCCCCGTCCTCTTCCGCTGCCAGCAGCGCCCGGGTCTCCTTCCCCTCCAGCCGGTACAGGACGGTCCCCTCCCGGCTGCCGGAAAGGGCGGCGACCTTTTCGCCAAGGGAATCCTCCGTCAGCGGATACGGAAGACCCAGCGCCGCATACTCCGTGGATTCTTCCACCTGCTCGTAGGTCAGCCCGTCGAACTCCAGCAGCGAGCGGCCGGAAAAGCCGGGGGCGCGGACCGCCTGGAAAATCAGGATCCCGGCAAGGATCGCTGCAAGGAGGGCGAGCGTGACCGCCGCGGTGACGATCAGCTGCCGGCGGGCGGCTTCCGCCGTCCCCTCCCCCTGCGGGGCCGGGGGCCTCTCCTCCGGCCGCGGCCGGGCCTCCCGCGTTTCCTTTTCCATGAACGCTGCCTCCTCCCAAGGAATCGTACCGCCAGTATACCACACTTATGCGGCCCTTTCCACCCCTGTTTGCCGCGGAGGGCCGCCCGGCTCCCTCCTTCCCGCTTGTGCCCCGCGATGCCTGCCCACCCCGCCGCGGCTCTTCTTCCGCCTGTGAACCCGGCTCGCCCCCATGGGGCAGAAACCTTCCCCGCCCTTCCCCGGCCGCACGGGTTCCTCTCTTGGAAAAGCCGCGGAAGCCTGCAAACGCCGCCGGGGTTCCCGGGGCCGGGAGCCTCTCCACATACGGCGCGCCTGCCGGGGGCCCCCTTTTTCGCCCGGCAGGGAGCGGGGCCCCGGCCCCCGCGCATCCTCCCGTCCCTATCCCTTTTGCCGGCGCTTTCCGGCTGGCGGACAAGCCTCCTCCGGCAGGGCCGGCGTTATCCTGTGAGCGGGCAAAACGCTGCGTTGCCCGCTTGCGCGCCCCGCCGCGCGAGTACGGCCTGTTGGCCGCTGAGCCCCGTCCCCGGCGGGCGGTTTGACGCTGCAGCAAAAAAGCCGTGCGGTATCTACCGCACGGCTTTTTCTTCTTCTTGGCGCCGGGGGAGGCTGCAAAGCGCTCATCCCCTGCGCTGTGCCGGGGGACCGGCCTTACTTCAGTTCGATGATCGCCATTTCCGCCGCGTCGCCGCGCCGGGCGCCCGTCTTGACGATACGGGTGTAACCGCCGTTGCAGTCCGCGTATTTCGGGGCGATTTCGTCAAACAGCTTCTTGGCAACGCTCTCCTTGGTGATGAAGGAGAAAACCAGGCGCTTGTTTGCCAGCGTCGGGTTCTTGGCAATCGTGATCATTTTCTCGGTCAGGGAACGCACCTCTTTGGCGCGGGTGACCGTGGTTTCAATGCGGCCCTTCTCAAGCAGGAAGGTGACCATCGCCCTGAGCATCGCCGTACGGTGAGCCGTGGGACGGCCGAGCTTTCTGGTTCCAGGCATGTGAATTCACTCCTTTTCCTCCGGTTTATCCCGACAAGTGGGGGATAAACGGAATTATGGGTCATTGTCCGATGAATGGGCGTCCGAAAAGGGGCTTATTCCTCTTCCGAATGCAGGGTGAAGCCCAGCGACGCCAGCTTGTTCACGACTTCCTCCAGCGACTTGCGGCCGAGGTTGCGGACCTTCATCATGTCGTCCTCCGACTTGTTGATGAGGTCTTCCACCGTGTTGATGCCCGCGCGCTTGAGGCAGTTGAAGGAACGGACCGACAGGTCGAGTTCCTCAATCGTCATTTCGAGAACCTTTTCCTTGCCCTTGTCATCCTTTTCCACCATGATGGAATCCCCGGCATAGGTTTCGCCGGACAGATCCACAAACAGGTTCAGATGCTCGGTGAGCACTTTCGCGCCCAGAGAAACGGCTTCTTTCGCGGTAATGGTCCCGTTGGTCCACACTTCCAGGGTCAGCTTGTCATAGTCGGTAATCTGACCCACGCGGGTGTTTTCCACGGTATAGTTTACCTTTACCACCGGGGTGTAAATCGAGTCCACCGGGATTACGCCGATCACCGGGTTCATCAGCTGCTTGTTCCGGTCGGCCGGGACATAGCCGCGGCCCTTGTCGAGCGTGATTTCCATATACAGCCGGGCGCCGTCTCCGAGCGTGGCAATGTGCATCTCGGGGTTGAGGATTTCCACTTCGCTGTCGCACTTGATGGAGCCGGCGTTCACTTCGCCCGCGCCTTCGGCTTCGATATAAACCACCTTGGGGCCGTCGCCGGTGATCTTGGCGGTGAGCCCTTTGATGTTCAAGATGATTTCGGTTACGTCTTCCTTTACGCCTTCGATGGTGGAGAATTCATGCAGGATCCCGTCGATTTTCACCGAAGTGACCGCCACGCCGGGCAGCGACGAGAGCAGGACGCGGCGCAGGCTGTTGCCGAGCGTCGTCCCATAGCCGCGCTCCAGCGGTTCCACGACAAATTTGCCGTAGGTCCCGTTTTCAGCGGCGTCCGCTGCTTCGATTCTGGGCTTTTCGATCTCAATCATTCGTAAACCCTCCTTTTTGAAGGCGGAAATCGGGGACGGCCGCCGCGGCAAAGCCGCAGGCCCCCCCAGTTCCGCGGTGAGTAGTCGTGCGGAGAAAGCGGATGGTTACTCCAGCCTTACTTCGAGTACAACTCGACGATGAGGGTTTCTTCGATCGGCAGATCAATGTCCTCACGGTTGGGCACGGCGACGACCTTCGCTTCCAGGGTTTCACGATTGAGTTCCAGCCACTTCGGGATCGGGCGGGAGGAATTCGCCTCCACAATCGCCTTGATCTTCTCGTTCTGCCGGCTGCCTTCCTTTACGGCGATGACCTGGCCCACCTTCGTCAGGAAGGAGGGGATGTTCACCTTCCGGCCGTTGACGGTGTAATGGCCGTGCAGCACGAGCTGGCGGGCCTCTGCGCGGGAGCTGGCCAGGCCCAGGCGGTAAATCACGTTATCCAGGCGGGATTCCAGCAGACGGAGCAGGTTTTCACCGGTGACGCCCGGCATCTTCTCCGCCATGTCGAAATAATGACGGAACTGGCCTTCCAGCACCCCGTAGTAGCGGCGGGCATACTGCTTGGTGCGCAGCTGCCGGCCGTATTCCGATACCTTCTTGCGGCCCTGGCCGTGCTGGCCGGGGGCGTAGGCGCGGCGATCCACCGCGCACTTCTTCGAGTAGCAGCGTTCGCCCTTCAAAAACAGTTTCTGACCTTCACGGCGGCAGAGTCTGCACACCGGACCGGTATATCTAGCCATGTTGGTTGCACCTCCTGATTGCACTCATATTTTATACGCGTCTTCTCTTGGGAGGACGGCAGCCGTTGTGGGGAACCGGGGTCACGTCTTTAATCAGGTTGACCTCGAGGCCGGCGGCCTGCAGAGCGCGGATTGCGGCTTCACGGCCGGCGCCCGGCCCCTTTACGTACACTTCCACGGTCTTCAGGCCGTGTTCCATCGCCGCGCGGGCAGCGGTTTCCGCCGCGGTCTGCGCCGCGAACGGCGTGGATTTCCGCGATCCGCGGAAGCCCAGTTCGCCGGCACTCGCCCAGGAAAGCGCATTGCCCTGTGTGTCGGTGATGGTAACGATGGTATTGTTAAACGTCGACTGGATATGCGCCGCGCCGCGTTCAATGTTTTTGCGTTCCTTGCGGCGGCGGGTCGCACCCTTGCGCGCAGCAGTCTTTGCAGCAGCCATTCTTCTACCTCCTCGTTATTTCTTCTTGTTGGCAATGGTCTTCTTCGGACCCTTGCGGGTACGGGCGTTGGTCTTGGAGCGCTGGCCCCGGACCGGTAGGCCCTTGCGGTGACGCAGGCCGCGGTAGCTGCCGATTTCAATCAGCCGCTTGATGTCGAACGCGACGTCCCGGCGGAGGTCGCCTTCCACGGTGTAGTTGTGGTCAATATACTCTCTCAGCTTGGAGACATCGTCCTCGGTGAGGTCACGCACCCGGGTATCCGGGTTTACGCCGGTCGCCGCGAGGATGTCGGTCGCCGATTTGCGGCCAATCCCGAAGATGTAGGTCAGGCCGATCTCAATGCGTTTGTCTCTGGGCAGGTCAACACCAGCAATACGCGCCATAAATTATCCTTCCTTTCGGTTGCGCCGCGTCGGGGCGGCGCAATGAATGAGACATAGGTTCCCGCACCGGCCGGGGCCGGGCGGCTTCGGTCTGTCAACCCTGACGCTGTTTATGCTTCGGGTTTTCGCAGATGACCATCACGCGGCCCTTGCGCTTGATGATCTTGCACTTTTCGCAGATTTTCTTGACAGAAGGTCTGACTTTCATGAGGAAACCTCCATTCTGCCGGGACGCGGAAGCCCCGGCGTTCAGATGCATCCGTTCGGACATGCCGGACAAGGCGGCCAATCATTTTGTCCGCCAGGTAATCCGGCCTTTGGTCAGGTCATACGGGGACATTTCCACCGTTACCTTGTCACCGGGCAGGATCCGGATGAAGTTCATCCGCAGCTTGCCGGAAATATGGGCCAAAATCACATGGCCGTTCGCGAGCTTCACCTGGAACGTGGCGTTCGGCAGGGCCTCGACGACGGTACCTTCCAGTTCGATAACGTCCGCTTTCGACATAGGTTAACCTCCCTCTGGTGATGGTCCCGGCGCCTCCGCTGTCGCGGCGAGCGCGCGGCGCAATTCACGGTTGGTCGCCATTGAAGCCTCGCTGACTGCCGAGCCGGTCGGCGTCAGATGGCGCGGGTTCTTCCGCTTCGGGTGCTGGAGGGGCCTCCTGCGCCCGTCGGCGACCAAAACGCCGCCGCCCGGTGCGTCCCCGAGCACCGCCATCCGCCCTCCCTGGTCCCGTCCGGCCGACGAGAGGACAACCTGGCCTCGATGCAGCATTCCACCCACCGTCCTTTTACGGCTGCGTCAGGATGACGGGGCCGTCCGGGGTGATGGCGATAGAATGCTCGAAATGGGCGGACAGCTTCCCGTCCGCTGTTACGGTGGTCCAGCCGTCGTTCAGGATTTTGACCTCGCTGACGCCGGCATTGATCATCGGTTCAATGGCTATGGTCATTCCCGGCAGGAGCCGGGGGCCTCGTCCGGGCGTACCGAAATTGGGTACGCTGGGGTCTTCATGCAGGGACGCGCCTACTCCGTGGCCGACAAACTGCCGTACAACCGAGTAACCGCGCACCTCGACATACCGCTGGACGGCCGCGCCGATATCGCCGATCCGATTGCCCGCCTGCGCCGCCTTGATGCCTTCGTAAAGGCTCTCGCGGGTGGCGTCCATGAGCGCCTGCGCCTCCGGGGAAACCTTCCCGGCGGCGAAGGTGGCGGCGTTATCGCCGTGGAAGCCGTTCAAAAACGCGCCCACATCGACGCTGACAATGTCGCCTTCTTTGATGACGCGTTTGTCGGGTATGCCGTGGATGACTACGTTGTTGACCGAAATGCATGCGCTGGCAGGGAATCCCCCGTAGCCGAGGAAGCTGGGCTTGGCGCCCTGGCTCTCGATATACCGGCGTACCTCCCGGTCGATTTCGGCCGTGGTCACGCCGGGCTGGACGGCTTCGCCCGCCAATTTCAATGCCCTCGCGGAAATCACGCAGGCTTCCTTCATCGCCTGCAGCTCCCGCTTGTTCTTAATCGAAATCATGATTACGCCTCGATAGCGGCCAGCGTCAGGCGGGTGGTATCCGCCACTTCCTCCTGGCCTTCCACGACATAGAGCTTGTTCTTCGCCGCATAAAAGGTCTTGAGCGGCTCGGTCTGCTCATGGTAGACGTGCAGGCGTTCGCGCACGGTTTCGGGCTGGTCATCCTTGCGCTGAACAAGGGTGTCGCCGCACTTGTCGCAGATATCCTCCACCGACGGGCGCTTATAGTCCACATGGTAGGAGGCCCCGCAGGAGGGGCAGACACGGCGTCCCGATACACGGCGGGTAATCGTTTCGTCGGCCACTTCGATGTCAATCACGCGGTCGATTTCGATGCCCATCCGGTCAAGAGCCTCGGCCTGGGGGATGGTGCGGGGAAAGCCGTCGAGAATGAACCCGCCCTCGCAGTCGGGCTGCGCGAGGCGATCCTTGATGATGCCGATGACGACGTCATCCGGGACCAGCCGGCCGGAATCCATATATTCCTTGGCTTTCTTTCCCATCTCCGTGCCGCTTTTCAGCGCTTCACGGATAATATTACCCGTGGAAATGGTAGGGATCTTCAGGGTCTCGCTGATAATTTCCGCCTGGGTGCCTTTGCCGGCACCGGGGGCCCCAAGAAGTATAAGCTTCATGTCAACCATTCCTTTCTCGCTGTTGCGTGCGGAAGGCCCCGCCCCGCCCGCCCCTCCGGGATACCCGGGAGGGACGGGCCTATGGGCGTATCGGTGTCCCGATAGGGCCCTTCGTTTCCAATGTAAACGCTCCGGCAGCGCGAGAGACGCGCTTTACTCAAGGAAGCCCTTGTAGTGCCGCATCATCATCTGGCTTTCAATCTGCTGGGTGGTTTCCAGCGCCACGCCGACCACGATCATGATCGAGGTGCCGCCCAGGGCCAGGCCCTGCATCCCGCTGGCCGCGCCGAAGATAATCGGGAAAATCGCGATAACGCCGAGGCAGAGCGCCCCAATCAGCGTAATCTTATTCAGCACGCGCTTGATGAAATCCACCGTCGGCTTGCCGGGACGGTATCCCGGGATCGCGCCAGAATTCTTGCGGAGATTATTGGACATCTCCAGCGGATTATACTGAATCGTCACGTAGAAGAACGCGAAAGCGATAATCAGTATAAAGTAAATCACGGCGTAAAGCGGGGACGAATAGTTGAAAATGTTGGTGACCGTTTGCCAGAGGCCCACATCCGGGAAGAAGCTGGCAATCGTGCCGGGCAGGGAAACAATCGCCGAAGCAAGGATAATCGGCATGACGCCGGACATATTCACCTTGACCGGGATGTAGGTATTCTGCCCGCCGTACATTTTCCGGCCGACCACCCGCTTCGCATACTGAACCGGGATGCGGCGCTCCGCGTTCGTGATAAACACGATAAACGCGATCATGATAAGGAACAGGACCAGGATGACCGGTACCAGGATCACATATCGGATCCCGCCGGCGTTCATGTTCTTCACGCCCGCTTCATAGAAGTACTGCCACAGCATGGCGGCGCCGGAGGGGAGCCGGGAGATGATACCGGCAAACAGCAGGATGGAAATGCCGTTGCCAATCCCCTTGCTGTTGATCTGCTCGCCCAGCCACATCATCAGCGCCGAACCGGCGGTGAAGCAGAGCACGATGACAATCGCGCCGAACCAGAGGCCGAAGCCGCTTCTCGCTTCGCTCACCAGCGCGCCGTACGAGTTCTTCACCATGAAGTAATACGCCACGCCGAGCAGCAGGCCCAGGACAACCGTCGTATACCGGGTGATCTGCCCCAGCTTTTTGCGGCCCGCTTCCCCATCCTTCGCCATCCGCTCCAGCGGGGGGATCGCCACCGTCAGCAGCTGGATGATGATGCTGGCGTTGATGTACGGGGTGATCGACAGCGCGAAGATACTCGCGTTGGAGAAGCCGCCGCCGGACAGCAGGGTGAGGTAGTCCATCATGGTGCCGGTGTTCGCACTTGTCGCCTGCTGCAGTACCTCAGGGTCCACAAACGGTACGGTGATAGCCGAACCGATCCGGAAAATCAGGATGATAAACAGGGTATACAGAATCTTATGACGCAGATCGGCAATCTTCCACGCATTCCGAAGAGTCTGAAACACCTCAGATCACCTCTGCTTTCCCGCCCGCGGCCTCGATTTTTGCTTTGGCCGCTTCAGAGAAAGCAGCGGCTTTGACAGTCAATTTCTTTTCGATCGTGCCATTGCCGAGAATTTTCACGCCGTCATAGGTCTTCTTCACCAGCCCGCTGTCCTTCAGCGCGCCGGCGTCTACCACCGCGCCATCCTCGAATGCGTTCAGGGAGCCGACGTTAACGGTTGCATACCGCGTAGCGAAAATGTTGGTAAACCCTCTCTTCGGCACACGTCTCTGCAGAGGCATCTGGCCGCCTTCAAAGCCCGGGCGGATCCCGCGGCCGGCGCGCGCCTTCTGGCCTTTATGCCCCTTACCGGCGGTTTTTCCCTGGCCGGAACCATGTCCACGACCGATTCTTTTCGACTCCCGGACGGATCCCGGAGCCGGAGAAAGCTCATGCAGCTTCATTTTGTTCGCACCTCCTTACTCGATTGCTTACGCTTCGGTTACCTCGATGAGGTGGATGATCTTGGCCACCTTGCCCTGGGTAGCGGCGTTGTCCGGCTGGCTGGTGCAGTCGCCGATTTTGCGCAGGCCCAGGGATTCGGCAGTGGCGATCTGGTCTTTTTTGCTGCCGATCAGACTCTTGACGAGCCGAATCTGCAGGGCGCCTGTTTTCGCCTTCTTTGCCATAGTTATGACCATTCCTTTCGTCACTTCTCGTCTCGGTCAGGCCCCGCCGCAAGGCGGCGCCCCCATCCCGTTTAACCTAAAATTTCCTTGGCGGATCTGCCCCGGATGGCCGCGACCTGTTCCACCGTACGGAGCTGGGCCAGCCCGTTCATCGTCGCGTTCACCACGTTGTTCGGGTTGTTGGAGCGCAGCGCCTTGGTACGGATATCCTTGATGCCGGCCACTTCAACCACGGCACGGACAGCGCCGCCGGCGATAACGCCGGTACCGGGAGCGGCGGGCTTGAGCAGCACGCGGCCGGCCCCGAATTTGCCGATTACTTCATGCGGGATGGTGCTCCCCTTCAGAGAGATCTGAATCAGGTTCTTCTTGGCGTCTTCAATGCCCTTGCGGATAGCGTCCGGCACTTCGCCGGCCTTCCCCAGGCCGAAGCCCACCAGCCCATTGCCGTCCCCCACGACGACCAGCGCGGCGAACTTGAAGATCCGGCCGCCCTTTACGGTCTTGCTGACACGGTTGATCGAAACAATGCGCTCCTTGAGTTCCATTGTAGATGCGTCAATTCTGGCCAAAGTACGTTTCCTCCCTTTCCTTAGAACTTGAGGCCGCCCTCACGGGCGCCTTCGGCCAGCTCCTTGACGCGGCCGTGGTAGATATACCCGCCCCGGTCGAAGACCACGTCGGTGATCCCCTTCTCCGCGGCGCGTTTGGCGATAAGCTCGCCTACCTTCTTCGCAGCTTCCTTGTTCCCGCCGCTCATGCCGAAATCCTTCTCGACGCTGGACGCGGCGGCAAGCGTAACTCCCTGGACATCATCAATGATCTGGGCATAGATGTGGTTGAGGGAGCGATACACGTTGAGGCGCGGACGATCCGCGGTGCCGCTGACCTTGCCGCGCACACGGGTATGCCGGCGCAGACGGGCTTTGTTGCTGTCAGACTTGCTCACCATGGGTTTTCACTCTCCTTACTTCTTGCCCTTACCGCCGGTCTTGCCTTCCTTACGGCGGATGACTTCGTCGACGTACTTGATGCCCTTGCCCTTATACGGCTCCGGCGGACGCTTCTCGCGGACTTCCGCCGCGAACTGGCCGACCAGCTGCTTGTCGGGGCCGGAAATCACAATCTTGTTCGGGCCCGGGGCTTCAATCGTGATGCCCGGGATCTCGCTGACCACTACGGGATGGCTGTATCCCAGGGTCATAATCAGATCCTTGCCCTGCTTCTGCACACGGTAGCCGACGCCGTTGACGTCCAGCTCCTTCTTGAAGCCGTTGGTCACGCCCTCCACCATGTTGGCGATCAGGGTGCGGGTCAGGCCGTGCAGCGCGCGGTTTTCCTTTTCGTCGTCCGGGCGGGTCACCTCGATGACGCCGTCCGCCACCGAAACGGTCATGTTGGGATGGATTTTCTGGGTCAGGGTTCCTTTCGCGCCTTTGACCGTGACCACGCCGTCCGCCACTTTGACGTCGACGCCGGCAGGCACGGTGATCGGCTTACGTCCAATTCTCGACATCTCTTTCCGTCCCCCTTACCACACAAACGCCAGGACTTCGCCGCCCACATGCTCTTTGCGCGCCTGCTTGTCGGTCATGACGCCCTTCGAGGTGGAAACGATGGCGGTGCCGATGCCCTTCATGACCTTCGGCATGTCCTCGCTGCTGGAATAGATGCGCAGGCCGGGCTTGGAAACGCGGCGCAGGCCCATGAGGACCGGGGACTTGGACGGCCCCTGGTACTTCAGGACGATGCGGATGGTGCCCTGCTTGTCATCCTCGATTACGTTGTAGCTTTTTACATATCCCTCGTCAACAAGAATCTGGGCAATAGCCTTCTTCATGTTGGAAGCGGGGATATCCACCGAATCGTGCTTGGCCGAGTTAGCGTTGCGGATTCTCGTCAGCATATCGGCGATGGTATCGGTGATCTGCATTCCGTCAACCTCCTTTAAGCTATTGCTTTACCAGCTGGCCTTCCGCACGCCGGGGATCTGGCCCTTGTAAGCCAGCTCTCTGAAGCAGATACGGCAGATGCCGTATTTGCGCAGATAGGCGTGGGGACGGCCGCAGATTTTGCAGCGGTTATAAGCCTGGGTGGAATACTTCGGCTTTCTCTGCTGCTTGAGCTTCATACTCGTTTTTGCCACGGTGTTTCCCCCTCCTTATTTCGCGAACGGAGCGCCCATCAGGATGAGCAGCTCGCGGGCTTCCTCGTCGGTGGACGCGGTAGTGACAAAGCAGATATCCATGCCGCGCACCTTATCGATCTTGTCGTAGTCGATTTCCGGGAAAATCAGCTGTTCCTTCAGGCCCATGTTGTAGTTGCCGCGGCCGTCGAAGGAGTTCGCGTTGATCCCGCGGAAGTCGCGCACGCGGGGGAGCGCAACGTTGAACAGGCGGTCGAGGAATTCATACATCCGCTCGCCGCGCAGGGTCACCTTCGCGCCGATGTTCATCCCTTCGCGCAGCTTGAAGTTCGCGACGGATTTCTTCGCCTTGCAGACCACCGGGCGCTGGCCGGTAATCGCGGCGAGGTCCGCCATGATCGCTTCAATCACCTTCGCGTTGTCGCGTGCTTCGCCGCAGCCGACGTTAATCACGATTTTGTCCAGCTTCGGGATCTGCATCACGCTCTTGTAATTGAACTTCTTCATGAGCGCGGGGGCGACGTCCTTTTTATAGTAGTCCATCAGTCTGGCCATTTGTTATAACCTCCTTACAGGGCTTCGCCGCAGCGCTTGCAGATACGGGACTTCGTGCCGTCGGCGAATTTTTTATGGCCGACCCGCGCCGGCTTGTTGCAGTGAGGGCAGATAACCATGACCTTGGAGGCGTACATCGCGCCGGCAGACTCCACGATCCCGCTGGGATCACCCGCCTTGCGGGGCTTCACATGCTTTTTCACCATGTTGCGCCCTTCGACGATGACCTTGCCTTCCTTCGGGCTGACTTCCAGCACCTTGCCCTTTTTGCCGCGGTCGTCACCGCTGAGAATCAGGACGGTATCGTCCTTCTTGACATGCATCTTACTCATTTTGGCGCCTCCCATCAAAGCACTTCGGGGGCAAGGCTCAGGATTTTGAGATAATCCTTTTCACGGAGCTCTCTCGCCACCGGGCCAAAAATACGGGTGCCCCTCGGGTTCTTGTCATCACGGATAATAACGGCCGCATTCTCGTCGAAACGGATGTAGGTGCCGTCCTCGCGGCGCACGCCCTTGGCCGAACGAACCACGACGGCCTTCACGACATCGCCTTTTTTTACAACGCCGCCGGGTGCTGCTTTCTTGACGGAAGCAACCACCACGTCGCCGATATTCGCATACCTTCTGCCGGATCCACCCAGGACGCGGATGCACATGAGTTCCTTCGCGCCGGTGTTGTCGGCAACCTTGAGGTAGGTCTGCTGTTGAATCACAGGTTGTTCCTCCTTTCAGTAAAGCCGACTTACTTGGCCTTCTCGATAATATTGACGACGCGCCATCTCTTGTCCTTGGACAGGGGGCGGGTCTCCATGACGAGCACGCGGTCGCCCGTTCCGCACTCGTTGTTCTCATCGTGTGCCTTCAGCTTCACCGTACGCTTGATAATCTTCTTATAAAGCGGGTGGCGTACGTTGTCTTCAATCGCCACGACGACGGTTTTATCCATCTTGTCGCTGACAACGATGCCGGTTCTGGTTTTTCTCAGATTCCGTTCGCTCACGTTACACTCCTCCTTCCGTTACGCCTTCGCGCCGCTCTTCAACTCGTTCTCGCGGACAATCGTCTTGATGATCGCGATTTCCTTCTTCACGGCTTTCAGGCGCATCGGGTTATCGAGCTGATTGATCGCGTGCTGGAAACGCAGGTTGAACAGCTCTTCCTTGAGGTCCTTGAGCCTGTTCTGGAGCTCTGCATCGTTGAGTTCGCGGATTTTTTCGATTTCTCTGCTCTTCATGCCTGCTCACCACCCGTTTCTTCCGGTCCGGCCGCATCCTGGTCGGCCTTCTTGACGAATTTGCACTTGATGGGCAGCTTGTTCGCTGCAAGTCTCAGCGCTTCGCGGGCCACTTCTTCGGACACGCCGCTGATCTCAAACATAACGCGGCCGGGCTTTACCACGGCCACCCAGTATTCCGGCGAGCCTTTACCGGAACCCATGCGGGTCTCGGCCGGCTTTTCGGTAATGGGCTTGTCGGGGAAAATCTTGATCCAGACCTGGCCGCCGCGCTTGATGTAACGGGTCATGGCGACACGGGCCGCTTCGATCTGGTTGGAGGAAATCCACGCGGGCTCCAGCGCCTGCAGGCCATATTCGCCGTAGTTGACCTTGTTGCCGCGGGTCGCTTTACCGGTCAGGCGTCCGCGGTGGACGCGGCGGTATTTTACTCTCTTGGGTAACAGCATTACTTGTTGCCTCCTTCCCGACGGGGCTTGGCAGCAGCGCCGAGAACCTCGCCGCGGTAGATCCACACCTTCACGCCGATGCGCCCATAGGTGGTGTTCGCCTCGGCAAAGCCGTAATCGATGTCGGCGCGCAGGGTCTGCAGCGGGATCGTGCCCTCGTGGTACTGTTCGGTCCGGGCGATTTCCGCGCCGTTCAGACGGCCGGACACCTGGGTCTTAATGCCCTTCGCGCCCAGCTTCATGGCGCGGCCGATGCACTGCTTCATGGCGCGGCGGAAGGAGGTGCGCTTCTCGAGCTGCGCGGCGATGTTTTCCGCGACCAGCTGCGCGTTCACGTCCGGGTTGCGGACCTCCACGATGTTGATGAGGGTGGTTTTCCCAAGCCGCTTCTCGCATTCCTTGCGCAGCTTTTCGATTTCCGCGCCGCCCTTGCCGATGACGATGCCGGGCTTCGCGCAGTGGATATTCACGCGCACGCGGGAAGCGTCGCGCTCGATTTCAATCTTCGGCACGCCGGCGGCGTACAGGGTCTTCTTGAGGTATTTGCGCAGGTTGTAGTCGGACACGATGGTGTCGCCGAACTCGCTGTCCTTCACAAACCAGCGGGAATCCCAGTCCTTGATGACGCCGACACGAAGGCCGTGGGGATTAATCTTCTGTCCCATAATTTACCTCCTCCATTACTCTTTTTCCTTGAGCACAAGGGTGATGTGGCTGGTCCTCTTGTTAATGCGGAACGCACGACCCTGGGCTCTCGGGCGGATTCTCTTGAGAATGGGGCCGGGGCAGACGAAGCACTCGGAAACATAGAGGTTGCTGACATCCATGTTCTTGTTCTCCGCGTTGGCGGCCGCCGACTTGAGCAGCTTCTCGATATACTCGCAGGCGGCCTTGGGGGTATTCCGTACAGTCGCGACAGCGACGTCAACCGGCTTGTTGCGGATGAGGTCGAGAACGATCTGCACTTTGCGGGGGGAAATACGGGCGTATTTTACCATTGCCCTTGCTTCCATGACGTTTCTCTCCTTTCAGCCGCTTATCGGTTGTTGGACGTTTTGGAACCGGCGTGGCCCCGGAAGGTCCGCGTGGGGGCGAACTCGCCGAGCTTGTGGCCGACCATGTCCTCGGTCACATACACCGGCACATGCTTGCGCCCGTCGTGGACGGCGATGGTGTGGCCCACGAAATCCGGGAAAATGGTGGACGCGCGGCTCCACGTCTTCAGGATGCGCTTCTCACCGGTCTTGTTCATCTCCTGAATCCTTTTCAGCAGCACAGGCTGTACGAAAGGACCCTTCTTTACGCTTCTGCCCATAAATGACGAATCTCCTTTCGCTTACTTGCTGTTGCGGCGCTTCACAATGAACTTGTCCGAACGGTTGTGATGCTTGCGGGTCTTGTAGCCGAGGGCGGGCTTGCCCCACGGGGTGACCGGGCCCGGACGGCCGATCGGGGATTTGCCTTCACCACCGCCGTGCGGGTGGTCGCAGGGGTTCATAACCGAACCGCGGACGGTCGGGCGCCAGCCCATGTGGCGCTTGCGGCCGGCCTTACCGATTTTCACGTTTTCATGGTCCACATTGCCGACCTGGCCGACGGTGGCCATGCAGTTCAGCGGCACATACCGCATCTCGCCGGAGGGCAGGCGGACCAGCGCCATGTTGTTTTCCTTGCCCATCAGCTGGGCCATTGCGCCGGCGCTGCGGGCCAGCTGCGCGCCGTTGCCCGGGTACAGCTCCACGTTATGGATGAAGGTACCGGTCGGGATGGCGGAAAGGGGCAGGGCGTTGCCCGGCTTGATGTCGGCCGACGCGCCCGAAACCACCGTGTCCCCCACGTTCAGGCCCTGGGGCGCCACGATGTAGCGCTTCTCGCCGTCTTCGTACTGGACCAGCGCGATGTGCGCGCTGCGGTTGGGATCGTATTCCAGGGTCAGCACCGTCGCCGGCATATCGAGCTTGTTGCGCTTGAAGTCGATGATGCGGTACTTGCGGCGGTGCCCGCCGCCGCGGTGGCGGACGGTAATGCGGCCGTAGCTGTTGCGGCCGGCGCTCTTATTCAGCGGAGCCAGCAGGCTCTTTTCCGGACCAACCTTAGACAGCGCGCTGTAATCGGTAACCGTCATGTTGCGGCGTCCGGGGGTGGTCGGCTTATAGAATTTAATCGCCATTGTTCGACTCACTCTCCTAAATCTTGGCTTTGCGGGGCGTCGCCAACGCCCCATACGTTGCCCGGATCCAAACGACCCGTCGGGTTTTTGCGGCCTTCTGCCCTATCGGTTAGAACAGGCCGTCGAAGAACTCGATGGTCTTCGAGTCAGGGGTGAGGGTAACGACCGCCTTTTTCCAGGACGGGGTATACCCTTCGGTACGGCCCTGACGGCGCTTGCGGCCCTTCATGCTGATGGTGTTGACCTTCGCAACTTTGACGCCGAAGATCTCGGCCACCGCGCGGGCAATCTCAATCTTATTGGCTTCCTTCGCCACTTTGAAGGTGTACTTTTTCTCTGCGAGGACGGACACCGACTTTTCCGTGACGACGGGGGCCAGGATAATATCCCGAGCTTCCATTATTTGTACACCTCCTCGAGTTTCGCGACGGCGTCCTTCACGACGATAAACTTGTCGGCGTTCAGGATGTCGTACACATTGAGGGTGTTGACCAGGGCGGTCTTCACGCCGGGGATATTGCGGGCCGACTTGATGGCGACCTCATCCTTTTCCGGCAGGACCAGGATGACCTTGCGGTCGGCGCCGAGCGCGTTGAGCATCGCCGCGACCGTCTTGGTCTTGATGGTTTCCAGGGTCAGCGCTTCCAGCACGAGCAGATCGCCCGAAGCGACCTTCGCGGAGAACGCGGACTTCATGGCCAGGCGGCGCACCTTCTTGGGCAGCGTATAGGAATAGCTGCGGGGCTTGGGGCCCAGGGCGATGCCGCCGTGCGTCCACTGGGGAGCGCGGGTGGAACCCTGCCGGGCATGGCCGGTCCCCTTCTGACGCCACGGCTTCTTGCCGCCGCCGCTCACTTCGGCGCGGGTCAGGGTGGACTGGGTGCCCTGGCGCTGATTGGCCAGGTAATTCACAACGGCGCTGTGCAGGACGGCCTTGTTGGGCTCAATGCCGAAAATCGCATCGGAAAGCTCCATGCTGCCGGTCTGCTTGCCGGTCATATCATAAACGGATACTGTGGGCATTCTGATTTCCTCCTTCCCTAACGCTTCCCTTACGCCTTCTTGACGGTTTCGGAGAGGACCACGACGCTGCCGCGGGGGCCGGGGACGGCGCCCTTGACCGCGATGAGGTTGTTCTCCGCATCCACCTTGACGACGCTGAGGTTCTGGACGGTGACGCGCTCCGCGCCCAGGTGGCCGGCCCCCTTCGTGCCCTTGAAAACGCGGGACGGGGAGGAGCAGGCGCCCAGGGAGCCCGCGTGGCGGGCGACCGGGCCGGAACCGTGGGTTTCCTTCAGCCGCTGGAAGTTCCAGCGCTTGATGGCGCCGGCGTAGCCTTTCCCCTTGCTGGTACCGGCCACGTCCACGCGGTCGCCGGGGGTGAAGGCGTCAGCCTTGACGATGTCGCCCACGCTGAACGCGTCGCAGTCGTCAAAACGGAACTCGCGCAGGGTCTTCTTCGGGGCGACGTCCGCCTTGTCGAAATGGCCCTTCAGAGGTTTGGTGACTCTCTTGACCGATACGTCGCCGAATCCCATCTGGATGGCGGCGTAGCCGTCGTTTTCCACCGTCTTCTTCTGCACGACCGCGCAGGGGCCGGCCTCAATGACGGTTACGGGGACGACGTTGCCCTTTTCGTCGAAGATCTGCGTCATGCCGATCTTCTTGCCAATGATGCCTTTTTGCATTGTCTATACCTCCTTGGTTATTGGTTGACGCCTGCGGCGGGCAATTCGCGTCCGGCGCTCCGGAAATACGGGCGCGCATGCCGCGAACTTTCCCTGTGCGCATTTGCCAACATGACCTCGTCGGGGAAAACCGGCGAACCGGAGCCCGGTCCGCCACAAGCCGGGGATGCCTACACTGCCGGGACCGCGGCGGGTCATTCCGCGTCCTCGGCAAAGCGGGGTCCCTTACAGCTTGATTTCGATTTCCACGCCGGCGGGGAGTTCAAGGCCCATGAGGGCCTCAACGGTCTTGTTCGAGGGGCGGAGAATGTCGATCAGGCGCTTGTGGGTGCGCATCTCAAACTGCTCGCGGGAGTCCTTGTACTTGTGGACGGCGCGCAGAATGGTGACGACTTCCTTCTCGGTGGGCAGCGGAACCGGACCCGAAACGCGGGCGCCCGTGCGGCGCGCGGTCTCCACGATCTTCTCCGCGGACCGATCGACCAGCTGGTGGTCATACCCTTTGATGCGAATGCGAATTTTTTCTTTGACTGCCACTGAAAAACGCCTCCTTAAAAATTTGAGTTGGCGGGCGACGCTGAATCTGTACACACCGCCGGGTGTTTCGCGCCCGGCGGTAAAAAAACCGGAAACACGCGAAGCTGTTTTCCCGGTACGAATTCAGCGCCCTGACAGCACGCGCACGCAGCCGCCCCCACAACCCATGAGGCCGCCGCCGGCCGCCTGCCTGAAGCAGGGCAAACGGCCACGCGCAAGCGCTTTCAGTATTCCTTGTCGCCCGGTTTAAAATCGGACATACTCAGCGGAAATAACCAGCGTAAAAGCTGCAACCTCCCGCGTCATCGCATATCGTGCAGTCCTGCCGGACCGGAAAAACGGGCGCACTACGCCCGCCTTTTCACAGTCAAGCCCAATTATATTACTATAAAAAGCCGCAGAATGCAAGGGCTTTTTCGAGTTTTTCCGCATTTCGGCGCCGATTTTGAAAAAACGGCGAAAAGACGGAATTTTCCGCTTTTCGCCGCCAGATATTGGTCGTTTTGCGAACGGTTTTTCCTGCCTCCGGCCTTCCTTCCGCCCGGCCGGTCAGCGGAATACCGCTTTGGCCGCGCCCGTTCGGTTCAGGGCCGCGTAGAGCAGGAGGCCGCAGACCGTGCAGGCGGCGAGCTGCCCCAGCCCCACCTGCAGCATGCACAGCCCGTACACCGGCCAGGAAAAGCCGAAGAGGGCGATGGTCAGCTCCAGCCCGACCACCACGGCGTTGAAGAGCACCGGCGGCAGGGTGGAAAGCAGCGGCAGCCCCTTGAAGCGGATGTTCCGCATGGAATAGGTCAGCATCGCGGCGGCGAGGGTGGCCAGCGGGCCGAACAGGATATCCCACGCGCCGGCGACGTTGGCGCCCATGGCCAGGCCGACGATGTTGGACACCAGGCAGCCGACCGTCAGGCCGGGGACGGCCGCCGGGGTAAAGACCGGCAGGATGGTGAGCATCTCCGAGACGCGGAACTGGCCCACGCCGAAGGAGGCCGCCGGGACAGCGAGCGTCAGGGCCGCGTACATGGCGGCAATCAGCCCGCCCTCCGCCAGGCGGCGCAGGGTGTTGTTGGTTTTCACAGTGTTCATCCTTTCACAGGAAAAGAAGCAGCCGCCCGCGCCGGGCGCCCTTCCGGGACAGCCGGCCCTTGCCGGGGGCGCGCCTGCCGGGCTCTCTCCGGCAGGACCGTTCCGCCGCTCCGGTCAGCAGGGCCGCTCCGCCTCCGTGCGGCAGGCCGCCAGGCCGGTTTCCGGCGGGCAAAACCGCCGGCGCTTCCTTTTCCCCTAGTTTTATTCTGACGGGTGGATCCCCCGTCCGGTCAGGATGGTTTCGAACTGACCGGCGGCCTGCCGTCGGCTTGGGCCGCGTTCTTTACTATATCCTCCGGCGGCAAAAATGTCAAGCGGTTGCCCGAAGCGCGGGAGCCCGCCCGGCCCCGGCGGGCGTCGGGAAGCCTTGACCGTCCGGCTCCGGGCCCGGGCGCCGGGGGCTGACCCGCCACACCGCGCAGCCCTGCCGCTCGGCCAGCTTCACGGTGCGGGCGGTCCCGCCGCGGGTGACGCCGTCGTATCCCGCAATCAGCAGCCCGCAGCGGGCAAGCATATACCGGTTGGCGTCCATCATGCAGTTCCTGGTATAAGAGGGACAGGGTGAGGACCGCGTCCGCCGCCCTCAAAACCTCCCCGTAGAGCCGCCGGCCCTCTTTATCGCGGCTCCGGGCCTGCCCCTCATAGGGCCGCACCGCGAGAAGCCGCACCCCGTCGGCCGGGCGCGCGGCCTTGTAATCGGCCACGATTTCGCCGGCCCACAGGCTGACCCCCTCGGCCATGCCGGTGTAAAACTCCCGGTACCCCGAAGCGACCGCGTGCTCCAGCGTTTCCGCCAGCCTTTCGTAATACCGGCGGAAGTCGGGCGAGGCGGTGTCCCTTCCCCACGGCAGTTTTTCGGGGCGGTGGCCGATGAAAAAGCAAGCATCTCCCATTTCGGTTCCCTTCAATCGCGTCTTACAGACATATTATATATGTCTTTTAGATAATTTTCAATCAGCTGGTTAAACTTTAAGATGTGGGAAAGGGGGTCTTTCAGAATGTCCGTATTGGCGGAGCGTGTTTTGGGCGAGGCAATCCGCAGCGCCCGCATGAGCAAGCAGATGACGCAGGAGCAGCTGGCGGAAATGCTGGATATTACACCCATGCACCTGCGCCAGATCGAAAGCGAACGCAGAAAGCCCTCTGTTGAAGTCCTCTTCCATTTGGCGGTGATCCTCAACCTGTCGCTGGATGCACTCCTGTTCCCCGAACGGGCCGACGGGCAGGAAACCCGGGCCAAGCTCCGCCGTCTGGTGGACGCCCTCCCCGCCCGCGACCTGCGCATCCTTCTCGCGACTGCCGAAGCGCTGCAGGAGGAAGCCTGAACCGCGCCGCAGCAGACGAAGGGAGGCCGGCCCGAATGAGAGATGAGAAAAAGGAGACCTGCCTTATGCCGCTTGATAGAATCCTGCTGGGCGAAGCCATCCGCCGGGCGCGGAACGACCGCCACATTTCCCAGGAAAAGCTGGCCGAAATGCTGG
>CAJFGS010000011.1:2238-79515 GCA_904377855.1 Candidatus Avimonas merdigallinarum | reverse complement strand
CACGGCAATGTTCAGCTTGTCATAAAACAGATCCCGGGCCGTCCGCCACGGTGAAATGCCCAGCAGAGCCGCAACATCGCTGCCGCCAATGCCTTTCCGTCGGTATGCCAAAAGTTAGAAAAGACAACAAAGGCCGCAATCTGCGGACAGGGGAAACACAACGCTCAGACGGCAGCTATATGTTCGTCTATAAGCTGGGAACTAAGAAAAAGTACATTTATGATACCGATTTGGCTTCCCTTCGTGCAAAAGAAAAGCAAATTGCGAAAGATGCTGATGATGGCATCCGGACTCAGGAAGCAATGAAACTCACTTTGAATGATATATCTGACCGTCCTCAGAGATAAATATGTCGATGTCCTTAATGAACTCGGTTCCGGGAACACCGGCTTTCGTTTGATGCAACGTGTACCAGCCGAAAGGCAAGTCGATACTCTCGTCATAACCGAATTCATCGCAAATCAGGATATCCCGTTCGGTCTCTTTGGCGTTCTCGTAGGAACCGGCAGAACGCAGGAACAGTTCAAACTCCGCGCCGGCTTCCGGCGTTTCAATCCCTGTGGAGCCGTCGTCGCTGTGCTTGATAATGGCAACCCGGCCCTTCACCACGTCTTCGTCCGCATCGACGGCTACCTCGTTGTACTCCAGTTCATACAGCTCCGGTTCCGCGCCGACGTGATAGACCTCCGGATTGAGCAGGTAACCCTGTGAAGGCTCCAGCTCCCGGATTGTCCAATCATCGCCGCAGACGTACCAGTCCGTGGTGAAGCTGCCGTTCGGCCCTGTAAAATAGCTGTCTACCAGCTGGCCGTCCTTGAACACGCCGTATTCGGCATTTTCCAGCGTGGCGTCGCCCTGGGCCGTACCGGTCTCGCTGTCGGATTTCGTCAGGGTGGCCCGCCATTTCTTCAGTACATTGTCGAAAGATTTATGTGTTACCTTGTTCCACTCAATCGTGACCTGCTGCGGGTCGGGGATAACGTATTTATCCTCCGTACCCACCTCTTCGAGAGTATAAGTCTGGCCTCCGGAGATTAAAACATCCTCAAAAGTGGCGACGCCGCGTTCATCCGTGACGGCGTATTCGTCCACCGGAAGGCCGGACCAACTGGTGCCGTACAGGTGGAAGGTCTTATCTTCGACAAAACCATCCTCAGCGGTCTTGGAGACAGTTAAATCCCCGCGCTTGAGCACATTATCAAAGGTAACGGTCGCCGTCTGTCCTGAAACCACCGTTACTCGTTTGGTAGTCTGCGGCTCATACTTATTATCTGTCAGCTCCGTAACCTCGTAAATGCCCGGCTGCATATTCTCAAACAGGAAGGTGCCGTCCGGCAGGGTACGGATATCCTGATCGATACCGTTGCCAGAGATATGGAACGGGACGTCTCCAACCTTGCCGTCTTCACTGGTTTTTATCAGTTTGACACTGCCGGCCGGGGCGGAAACCTTCAGGTAGGCGGGTACCGGGTCGTTGTTGGCAGGCACGCCGCTTACCATGTCCTGGTTTGCTTCCTCTTTACCGGGCACGCTCCAAATGAGGAATCCCGTTGTCTGATTGGTAGACGGTATCCGCCGGTTGAGCTTTATCATCACTTCGTCCGTGATCGGCTGGGAGGAGGAAAGCGTCAGCTTGTTCCCGCTGATGGAAGCAGTGACGCCGCCATTTGATGAAACATAGAAATTTTGCAGGACGTTGTTCTCGTCTGTCAGGGTGACGGTGTACTTTCCATCCACGAAGTCCATCTCATAGGAAGGAGCGGAGCTTTGCAGTGTTCCCGTAAAGCTGGGCCGCTTATAGTGCGCCGCCATATCCGACAAAATGAGGTCGTAATATTCCTTAAAATACTTGTTGCGGCAAAGCTGCTCGGTCATAGTGCCGGTATAGCCGCTGACCGGATAGGTCTTGTCGTTCAGTTCCGTAGGCGAGCTGCGGAAACCGAGCGTGATTTGCCAGACAATCAGCTGAGTGGCGCTGTAGCAGGCGTTGGCATCTTTAGACGTCTCCAGATCGGTACGATTTGGATAGCCATAGGTGAGAGCAAGCGCCAGCAAGTCCTTCTGTTCCGCTGAAAGCTGTTCGTATTTGTTCCCATGTGTCGCGTTGCTGGAGCCGGCATAACTGGTATCATCCGGCAGAGGGACACCATGTTCAATGCAGTAGCAATACACGTAGTCCTGGCCGTATACCCACTGGGATTTGTCCGAAGTGAGGCCTGGGCGCTTGGCTGTGTAGTCGTGCATATTCCGGACCAGCGGAGCGACCGCATAGCCGAAGGGATTGTCTTCGGCGCGCAGCCCGTAGCCGGCCGTGAATGCGTTGCCTTCCGCGTCGGTCAGGGTGTAGTCCCAGCTGACCTCGCACTTGGAAAGGTCCATCGTAACGTCAGCGGCAAAGGCTGTCGTCGGGAGAATCCCAAGAAGCATCACGGCCGCCATCAGCAGAGAGAGCAGCCGTTTTTTTGTTTTTCTCATAGATAACCTCCTAAATTTGGGCGCAAAAAAGCGCCATTCCGAAGAATGACGCTCGTTTGCGCAATTTTCAATTTTATTTATCCGTACAGGACAACAAAGGCGGTATCGCCGTCTACCATTACCTGCATGACTTTGTAATGGGCCGAATGGGCGGGAACGCCGTTGCCCGGATCAGTAGATGTTTTCACAATCTTGTCAATATGATACTTCAACATCTCGATGGTGCCGTCAACGCCCTCGTATTTGACACGAGGCGTTCCCATCCAGCCGGCTCCGCTCTCCCAGCTGAACTCCAGCGAATCGTCCCAGACAAAGGTAAAACCCTTTGCTGCATAGCTTTCCGCATAGGCCACCGCCTCACGGATGATTCGGGCGTATTCGGTTTCCATATCCCGCTCCGGCTGACTTGCAGTCTCCGTTGTTTGAGATGTAGTCGGTTCGGGTTGATCGGATACCGGCAGTTCCGGTGTAGTAGGTTTTTCCTCCGAAGGCGGCGTTATCGACGGGGTGGACGAAGCAGATGCGGAGGAAGAACTGCCGCTGGCGCTCTCCGGAGGATTGGTTTGTTCCGGCGCTGCCGTTGGCTTTTGCTCCGCAGGTGCGGTTGGTTTTTGTGAAGTCGCAGCCATGGCGTCATCCGGCTGACTGGCGGAGGACGAATCTTCCGCCACATCGGATGATGGGGCGGAGAAAGTATCGCCGGTGTCTGAAGATGACGAATCCTCTGATGATATGCTCTCATCGCGGCCGGTATTCATAGTAGATGCTTCGGAAATGGTTTTTGCTGTATCCGATGCTGAAGAAACGGCGGCGTCCGAAAACTCATCCGACCGGCAGCCTGTAAAAGCAGCTAGCAGGGTTATAAGCAAGACGAATAGAAATTTACGCATAGCGTATCCCTCCCAGAACTGAATTTTCGTCTTTACTTTCTATATACGACCAAACGCCGCCGTTTTTCAACAGCTAAAGATTTTGCCGGATAATGCGGGTAATGATCCCCAGTGCCACGCCGCGCTCTTCATCAATGCCGGTAACGACAAAGCTGACGTCGTCCTTTTTTCCGGGACGGCGGCGGTCGTAGCAGGAATGGGCGATAGCGTTGACGCCGTTGGTAAGCCGGATATACACCACGCCTTTGTGGACGTCGGTAACGGTGCCGGCGTATTTGCTTTGAATCCGGCACAGGCGGAGATTGTCCTGCCGGGCATCGGATACGCTGCGCAGGTCTGCCTTGATGGAAATATGCTCAATATCCTCCCGGTTGACGCTGAGGATACGCACCAACACCTGGTCGCCCACTGAAAAACGGTCGCGGGCGTCGCCGATCCAGTCCCAGGACAAATCGCGTGCCATAACAGAGCACTCTACTCCAAACGCTTCAATACGGATAGCCTTTTCCGCCGTGGCAATGACCCTGGCTTGGATAATCCGGCCGTCATAAATGCGGTACTCGCCGGCATCGTCGGTATCCATATAGAAGATTTTACGCTTTTTCAGCATGGCCTCCTTACGGCTGGCGACGACGCTGCGCGTCTTGGAATCAATCCCCTTCACGACAAAATCGATCTCCGCACCCAGCATACGGCTCAATAGCTTATGCTGGCGCACAATCATGGCGTTGTAGGCGTCCCCGGTGAGATTGTTCTGATATCCCATCACCATCTCTTTCAGCGGGATAACGACGCGAAAGCCCTTGTATTCCACTATGGCGATGGTCTTTCCGTTGTCCGTCTGCTCCAGGCCGCCGAGCGTGCCGGTCAGTATCCTGCGGGTGCGGTAGGCGTTATGGATTTCATGCCAGGCAATATCCGCAAGGCTTTCTTCGGTATCAACATCAGCGCCCGCCTCCAGCGTTAGAATCGGCGCCGGACGCGATGGTGTGGGATTTGGTTTTGAAACAGCGGCCCCAGCTGCCGGTTCTTCGGAAGTGACTGGCTCCGTTTCCTCCGTTGGCGCGGCCTCCGGTGCATTAGGGATGGGTACGCTGCCGACCTCCTCAGCAGCCGCTTTCTTGCGGCGGGTGCGCTTGGGCTTGGGAGCTTCCACAGCTTCAGCGGGCACCTCTTCGGGAATTTCTGAAACCGGAACCTGTGCGGCGTCTGTTTGTTCATCCGTTTCCTCCGTTTCAGCGGCCGGGATCTCAGGTTGTACCGTCAATTCCTCAGCCGCTTCTAAATTTTCTGTGTTCTTTTTGGGCATAGGTTACCTCCTTCATTTAATGGTCATCGGACGACATAATATCGTCCTTGGTTGCCGGAACAAAGCCCGGCGGGGAATGTGCTGTATCCTCCGGCGGCTTGGTTTTCCTGCCGGAGCGTCTTTTAGGCTTAGGCGGAGCGGCCACCTCCCTTCGCGGGGATTTGCTCCATTCGGGAACATGGGCGGAAGCCTTGCAGGGCTGTAATTTGGAAGCCTCCGGATGTTGGGTGTAGTCCAGCTTTTCCACCTTCAAAATCTTCCGCCCGCGGATGATCACCAGTGCCTGGGACACCGGAAGCCGCAGCACCTCATCCATCGTCAGCAGCTTGCGCCGGCCGACACCGCTGGTTTCCCTATATTCCGGCGTATAGTTGCTTATCCGCCATGTCCCAAGCTGTTTGGCCTTGCTTTGCACATGGACGGACACCTCGCCCGACCGCTCGCTGATGTACTCCGCTGTCAGCGGATCGGAACAGCCGAGAAAATACTGAATGTCGCAGTTTCCTAAAATCTCCTGCCACTGGTTTTGCGGATAGCGGTTCTGAAGGCCTGCTAAATTCTGAAACACGCAGGACATGGAGATATTGCGGGAACGAATGACGCTGATTTTACGGGACAAATCGGGAATGACCCCGCAGGCAGTCAGCTCTTCGCCCAGTACATGCACCGGAACCTTCAGTTTGCCGCCCGGACAGTTTTTGTCGGCATACCGGACCAGCTTGATGAAGGCAAAGGAGAGAAACAACGATGAAAGAAAGTCAAATGTGCTGTCCTGATCGGAATTGACGACGTAGTAGGCGCAGGGCTTTTGCCCCGGCAGCTCTAGGTCGATTTCATCAAAACTCGTGATATTGCAGATCTTCTTGTTTTGGAAAACCTGCAAGCGCGAACCGAGACCGATAATAACACCGCTGCGCACCGTATCGGACGCCTGCTTGAAAATTGCATAGGGCGCTTTGGCCGGATGGGTGGAAGGAAGCAGGTCGAACAGGCTGCTCAGTTCCTTTTCCGATGTGCGTGTAATCAGCTTGTAGACCTCTTCCATGGTTTTCCGTCCCTCCGGGTAGCCCTGTTCTACATACAAAACCAAAGCCTTGAGGAGTAGGCTAAGTGCCCGGCGCCTTGCCAAATCGCTTCGGCAGGTTTCCAAACACTCGCCTCCGAACCGGACTTACACCTCTCGGCGTATCCGGCTCTCCACTTATGAAATCAGTCTAATTTTCCAGCGTGCAGTTTTGCATGGCATGACTCACACAGCGCCAACGTTTTTCGTTTGCGGGCAATCATGAACGAATCCCAGAAATCTTTGCCATTCAGGTCTTTGACCTTTTTGATATGATGAATCTGGATGTCCGCCGTTTCTGCACCGCATACCTCGCATTTGTTTGCCCGCAACCGGTCAACCAAACTGGTAGAGGTATTGAATAATGCCATTGGTACCATGTTGTCACAATCTTCATATGAAACGTCCGTCTTTCTTTTGAAACCCTGATTGTAAAATAGACGCGTGATTTCCTTGCCTTTGGAATTGGTGTACGTTACGCCGAAGTCTTTGCCGACACGGTATCGCTTGAGGATTTTAGACTTTGTTGTGTTGTACTTCCCGGCAAAGGTTTTAAGCATACTGTACTTCATGATGTAGTAAAAATTGTTAAGGATAGAGCTGTTGTTGGCAATACCGTAGTAATTGTAGAAGCCGCGGATTTGGGCGTTGTAGGATTCAAGAATTTCTAAATCGTCATGGTTTTTCAGCTTGTTTCTCTGCCATGGCTTCCAGATTTCTTTCCCCTGATGGTGCACCATTTTTACAACGCCGTAGTCCAGTAGTTTTTTGCGGATGGTATCACTGGGAATCGCTAATACCACCTTGTTTGCGTAGCTCCTGCTCAGCCTGCCGAGGGTATTGCGTTTTGCCGAATTGGTATGCCTGACGTAGATGTCAAACCCAAGAAAATGGGCTTTGTCCCGGGCGTTTGTAATCAGCGTTTTCTCTTCGGACAGTTCCAGATGCAGGGCGTCACGCAGAAAATTTTTAATATCTTCCTTGATAATCCTGCAATCTTCTTTACTGCCGATTACGCCGCACAGCCAGTCGTCTGCATACCGGACATAAAACAGGCGTTTGTACCCGGCGTCCATTGGCAGAGCCGGGGATAGCGCCATTCGCTCCCGTTCCAACTGCCGGATTTGCTCTATCAATTTTCCTCTTTCCACATCATCCGTGGTGTCAGCCAACGCTTTTCTTGCCGTATAGGCTTGGTATTCATTTTGCCGATAGACAGGGTTCCTTTCTCGCCTTTCTCCTTGACGGAAGGCTTTACAATAGGCTTTCATGTACTTATCCAGCTTGTCCAGATAGATATTTGCCAGAATCGGGCTGATGATCCCGCCCTGCGGTGTGCCGGAATAGGTCTTGTGAAATGTCCATTCTTCCATGTATCCGGCGTTCAGAAATTTCCGTATCAGCCGCAGGAACCGTTCATCCGTAATCCGCTCCCGCAGTATACCGATCAAAATATCGTGGTCGATACAATCAAAAAAGCTGTGAATGTCACCTTCAATGAACCACTTTGTAGCCGTAAAGGTTTTCTGTATGCTCATAAGCGCCGTGTGACAGCTTCTCTGCGGGCGGAAGCCGTGAGAGGAAGGCTCAAAGCTGCCCTCATATATGGCTTCCAGTATCATACGGACTACTTCCTGCAGAAGCTTATCATCAAACGACGGTATTCCCAGCGGACGCTTTTTCCCATTCTTTTTGGGGATATATGCCCGGCGGGAGGGCTTCGGCTGATAGCTTTCATCCTTTAGCCGTTCGATGATTGCGCTGATACGTTTCATGCTCATGCCGTCAATGGTGGAATCATCTACACCTTTGGTAAGATTACCCGGCTTGGCATAAATCTTCTGATATGCTTTCAAGTACATTTCCTGATTGTAAAGCAGGCGATACAGACGTTCATACTTGTATTCTTGCTGCACGCTGTGTTTTGCCAGACTGCTCAACATCTTTTCGGGATTTCTCATAGTGTCTCACACACCTTCCTAAATCAATGTTAAGTTCATAAGCTGCCGCCCTTCGCCATGTAAACGGCTTTCCCGTTCTCGGACTACTATGGCGGCTCCGTTGCCATATCGGATATTCATAAGCCTGTGCTTAATAGCTTGCTGCGCAAGCATTCCAACTTAGGCAATCTCCGTTTAGCAGATGTAGTAACAAGCCCAATGGATTGTCGGATACGACTTTCGCCTTTTCTCTCTTATTGAGACTGCGCTGTGAATTTCCCATGCCGCTTTTCCAAAACCTGGGGAAATGCGGATTCAACAGTATGACGGTTTTAGTTACCTTACGTCATAGGCCCGAGTCAGACCGCTCAGACTATCGTTCAGCCAATCCAGGCTTTATCCTTGTATCCATTGGTCGGCTTTCGCCGTATTTCATCACCCATTCAGTCGTGGCGTGGCAACTCGCCAACTTATGGTATTTCCGGTATGCTATTTTCCCCTACGAGGTTTCCCTCTCAGGTAAACCGGATGATGATGGGCATATGGGTCACGCCCACTGCTTGCCGAAGCAGATTTACTACGTCGCCGCTACGGACGCACGATTCGTTTCTGCGCTGTCCCAGAAGTGATCGCCCCGCTCGCTGCCGGTATTTTTAATAATGACGTCACAAAAGAGCTGTGCCATCAGTTCGTCTCCTTCGATTTCTGAAAGGCAGGCCCAGGAGTCCGAATTTTCCGGCGACACCAGATTGAAAACGCGGACAGTGTATTCCTTGTCCCGCAAATACTGGCTGGTGGTTTCATACAGTTCCGATTTGGGATCGCAGATAATCAGCGATTCACCCTGCGCTGCCGCCTGAAGGATGCGGTTGATGCAGTAGGCTCTGGTTTTCATCGATCCGCTGGCGCCGTATACGGCGATATTCCGGTTGAGCCGGCTGTTCTCCGGCACGCATACATATTTGCCGTTTAACGTACCCAGTATGGTGCCGGTGTGCTTTTTCAGGCTGGCGGTCAAATCCAGTACTTCCTCCGCTTCCTTTTCGGACATAAATCCGGACGTACCGTAAGTGCCCTTTTTGGAATAGATAAAATTCCGGTCCTTGTCATATTCGCCTGTATCCCCATAGCCCATCCGCATCACCATAACAATGAGCAGAGCCAGCACGCCGACGCAAATGAGTGCGCCGATAACCCCATACGGGAAAGTGAACATGGCCTCAAAACAGGCATCCAAAGAAAAGGACGGCATTTCCGGTGACGTCCCGCCTCCGGGTGTGCCGCCCGCGGCCTGCCATTCCCTGTAGTTGCGAATAAACTGCGCGATGTACCCGCCGCCGTAGAGCAGGGCAAAAAGAAGCGGCGGCAGGCCGAAGAGAATCGAAAACAGTCTTTTGCGTCTTATATGCAAAGCCTCCTTTCCCATTTTTCAAAATCGATGGTTTGAAACCGTACCTGCTCCCCGCAGCAGCGGCGGAGAGCTTCCGCCTGAAAATCAAAACAGATAAGCGTGCCGGCTTTATTCTGAAGCCGGAGCGCCGTGTCAAACCGCTTGATGCGGGGCAGGTCGCAGGTGTAGGCGAAAAGGACGGGGCGGCCGCTGCCGTCGATGGCGTCGTTTTCTATGGGAAGCCCTTCATCCTTTTCCCACAGATCCGTCAGCAGGAGGGCTTCCAGCCTTTCGGATAGTTCCGCGCTGCACAGCATCCGCAGCAGCTTTTCGCCCCTGCGGTCGTTGGTAAGGTAATGAAAATGCTCATAACTGCCGTCAAGGAGAAAATACTGCTTGCCGCCGTCTCCGGTAAGGATAGCCGCCGCCAGCTCCATACCGTCTCCCAAAAGCAGGCCCCTTATAGATTCCGGTTCGTATTGCTCCGGCAGACGTTCCCGGCAAAGGATGGTCTGCATCAGAGCCTTTGTACGCATCTCCGCCCGGTACTGCCATTTCATCAGAGAGCCGCCCAGGTTATATACCACAAAAACAGCGTTTTCTGTCAGCAGGACGCCGACCGAACGGGCGCCTTTGATTTTGACGAATACCGTGCCCAGTTCCTTGATTTCGCGGGAATTGTAGAAAGCAGGAGCTGTGATGGAAACCCCTGCGCTTTCGTCCCACACAGGAGAAAAAATTTCGGGCTTCTCATCCCGGTAGACCGCCGCGCCTGCGTTCTGCATGGTGACGGTGGACTCGGCAATGCGATGAAGGCGCAAACGGCGGGCGGCCTCACTTTTGATGTGGTTCGTTTCCGCCGCACCGGTCAGGAATGGAGAAAACCGTTCCGGCCGGTCGGCTATGAGAAGTTCCTTTGCCTTTGCCGTCAGGCGGTATCCGCGCAGCCCGTCCTTGTAAAAGGTACGGAGGAGGCGTTTTCGTTTTAGCTCCTTCACAACATTTTCCTTGTAATAGTCTCCACCGGGCAGACGGGAAAACTGGCCGACCGGAAGTTCGCCGGATATGGCGATAAGCTCCAGAAGACGATAGCCCGCCGTGTGTCGGCCGGGAAGTATTTGCGGGGATGGAATAGCGGACGCCTCCCTTCATAAAAATTACCCGGTTACGATTGACCTGGGTAAAAATCTGTTTTCGGCTTGCCAGCTAGATGCGGGCAAAGCCGTATTTTTCATGCCGATTTCCCGCGTCCCGTTTGGAAGCCCCGGAAAACGCTAAAAATCGGATATGGATTTCAGGCGGTTTTCACGCTCTGCGATCCATTCAAAAAAGCGTTCCTTTCCCATAACGGAGATACAGGTACAATCCTGTTCGCCCAGCTCCGTCGTGTTGTAGGCGTCGCATAAAAGGCCGCTGTCATCCTCCATGACGAAAGCGGCAATCACATCCAGCAGCTGCTTTAATTCCAGATTGTCGTAATCCCTTACCCGTGATAAGGGAAGCTCTTTGCTGTAAATATGGAAAAAGCAAATCACACAATGCTGAAACTTCGGCAGTTCATGGCTGTCCGCGTATTGGCTCAGGGTGAAGTACAGCGGATCCGTCAGAAACTCTGAATTTTTCTGTCCCTTCCGCCTGGGCATCAGGCGGGGAAGAAAGATGTTCAGTACACCGTCTTTTTCAGAAATCCGAATGCCCTGTACGACGCCGGCGGAAGTAAGATACTCGGATTTTTTCATGTTCGTGCTGCCATAGAGCAGATGCCGCATCTTACAGGCGATCAATTCGCTGTGCAGAGCGGCGTCGGTTGAAAGCATCCCGTAATTGTCCGGGTATCGCTCTATATCCGTATTGTTCATCGCGCACAGCGTATTGGACAGCTTGGAGATATCCGCAAGCAGACTGTTTATGTATTTTGAAATATGTGCTCGGTTCAATAAGGTTCCTCCTGTTCCTGCTTAAAATACTGAATTTCGCCCGTGTCTGTTACCGTGCAGAAAGCGGCGGAACCGGAGACACGGAGCCGGGCAATCTGCTCCGCGTCCTCGACAATAAAAATCCGTCTGCCGTCCTCTTCGCCGGACTGAGAGAGCGCGTGTTCAATCAGCGCCTCCTTATCCGGCGGGACACAGATGATTTCATAGGTTTCGCCGTCCGCAAAAAAGATGATTTTTGTCGGGAAGTCATCGGGGGAATGGTATTCCGCCCGGTCTGCGAAATCTGCCAGCACCCACAAGGCAGCCAGCATCTCCCGGTCAACCTCCAAATCCGGGCTGTCGCAGAAGATATCGGCCGGCTGGTCGTAAAAAATTCGCCCTTGCTTTGTCAAATAGAAAAGTAGGTTGTCCATCACCGCCTTGTCTTTGTCGTGATAAAGCCGGTGCACCTGCTCGCGCCGGATACAGTGATAGCTCGAAATATCCCGCAGCAGGCCGGCGGCCTCCTTGCCGTAAAGCTGTTCTCTGGTTTTCATTGTTCCACATCTCCTTCAATGCGTATTAAATCCGTAAAAAAGCCGCATACGGACGGCTAATGCGTATTCCGACCGTATTAAGTCGGTATTGCTGCCTGCTGAAGTTTGTGCTGTTCTACCAGCTCTTGCAGCTCACGGCGGTCGGTGGTGATGAGGGACTTTTCTAAATCACTGCACTTAAACTCCACCGTGATATTGTTGTTATTCGAGCTTATAAGGCCATTTCCTCTCTCAAAGTGGGTAATCTCCATCACCTCGGCTTCAGAAAGGTGCAGGACGTCCTGCACCCGCTGAGCCTCTTCGTCTTCCAGATTGAGCACAACTTTGGTCTTGCAGTTGTTGATGATGCCTTTCCCGTATTTTCCGCCCTCCAGCGCGAAAAAGTCGTTCAGATCCTGGGTGGCGCAAATTGCGCTGCCGCCATACCCTCGAATGATTTTGAAAATCTCCAGCACATACTCGGCGGCCAAGCTGTTTCCGCCGCCGCCAATGAGCTGCCAGCACTCGTCGATAAAGATAGCCTTTTCCATCGTCCGGTTTTCCTTCGCTTTATCCCAGACGAAATCGACCGCCACGAACATACCGGCGGTCAGCAGATCGCCGCTCAGTTCTGATATATCTAACACCGTGTACCGGTTGGATAAATCCACGTTGGTCTGCTGATTGAACGAACGGGCGGAGCCGTGGACAAGACGGTTTAAGATATTTGCCAGCCGTTTGGTCTCCGGGGAAGACACCAGCACCTCATATAAATCGCCCAGTATAGGCATCTCCCGATAATGGCCCGGATTTTTCGGATCGTCCAGCGATGTGTTATCGTGGTTGATACCCTTTTGGTTGTATGTCTTAATCATCGCCTCGTCTAAAAGCTGACGTTCTTCGTGATTCATATCCGGTATCAAAAGGGAAAAGAAGATGTGCAGCTGCTGGATTTTGGACGCCAGCGCCGACTTTTCCAAGGCGCCGCCTTCCAGTAGTTCGTCCACCGATGTATCAGCCGGCCGAATCTCCATGACATTGATGCAATTTTTTGACGCCGGACTGATTTGAATGAACTCGCCGCCGATGTTTTTGCAGGCTCGGTGAAACTCATGGCCCTTGAGAGGCGCGACGATAAACACCTGAATACCCTTGCGCCGCATCCGCAGCGCCATGAGCTGCATGGTAAAGGTTTTTCCCGCGCCGCTGGTTCCCAGGATCGCCATGTTCGCGTTCTTGTAGACCTTGGAATTGAAAATATCCACGATGACGAGGGAATTGTTGATTTTATTCGTCCCGAGCAGGATACCGTTGTCATCGCACAGCTCGAAAGCCGTGAATGGGTAGCAGCTTGCGGCGCCGGCCGTCAGCACGTTGCGCTTGGAGCGCCCAAACAGATGCTTTTCCAAACTGGTGAGCGGCAGCGCCGACAAAAAAGCCTGCTCTTCCCGAAAAGAGCAGGCGCTCACCGCTAAATCCTGAGAGACCAGCAGCTTTTTCATTTCCCTTTCGCGCCAGGCCAAGTCCTCTGGCGTTTCAGCGGTGATGGTGATAAGGAGATTCATGTAGTAAAAGTCCTCGTTATTAGCAAGGCCGTCTTTGAGAAAGTAACCACTGCGGATCGCCCCATCCAAGTCATCAAAATCAGTGTTAGTATCGCTCGTTTCTTTAATTTTGGAACGGTTGATCCGCAGCTGCTGGCCCAGCTTATGCACCATACGTTCTTTGGGCTGCTTTGCCAAATACAGATCGATGTCGATGCCGTCGCCTGCGTTCACCAGCAGGCTTAACCATCCAGCCGTAACACGGGATTTATACCCGTCAGACGGAATCAGCAGATACGAATGGTACAGCCCGCCGATGCAGATGTATTTCGCATGAGTGAAATCAATGGTTTTCGGCGCGAAAAACTCCGTACACGGAATAGCGTCGGTATCCTTGCCCTGTTCCACATACCGGGATACAACATCCTGTACGCGGGCAGGCAGCGGAATATCCGAGCTTTCCTGCCGGCAAAGAATGTTATACAACACGTCCACCGTGAACTCGTCCTCATTTTCCGGCATCAGCACTTCGTTTCCGCACTGCTTCAGATAATTGACCGCGGTGCGGGCTGCCACCTGCAAGGTGGATACCGCATCCGCCTCCTCATCGCCGCCGTGGCGACCGAATGCTTCATATTCAAAGATAACGAAAAAGCGGCGGGTCGTCGCTTCACGGGAACCGATGCGCCCCACCAGCTTCAGATAATCCTCCTGGAGCATATGACAGTGAGGGTCTGTCTCCCGTTCCATCTCCCTGCGCACGATTTCCGTATGCTTGTTGATATCCGCCCGTTTTGTCAGCACCTTAAACTGGATTTTGACCGGGCTGATTTTAAGATAGCTGATAAAGGAATAGATGATGCTGCGCTGCTCTCTGGCGCTGCGCAGCAGGAAATTGATCGGCTCCACTTCAAGAACCTTGACGTACCGATGGTCTTTGGTGTAGATAATGCCGTTTTCAATCTTTTCAATGGGAAGATAGGCAGCCACCGGATTCAAAAATTCTGGTTCGGACTGCAGGCGGCTTCAATGGGAAGATAGGCAGCCACCGGATTCAAAAATTCTGGTTCGGACTGCAGGCGGCGTGGCCGCGCCCTTTCTTTCCGTTGTTTTTGTTCCTTTGGTGCGGTTTCCCTGGCCGGTTTTTCTTTTTTTGTTTTAGCCGACCGTTTCCGGATAACCCCCATAATCTCAGCCATCATGGACGGCTCCTTATCCTCAGTCTTCTTTTCTTCACAAGCCGCTTTCTTAACCGCCTTCTCTTTTTTCACCGGCTTTGCGGGCGCTTCCTTTTCAGAAACGACACCTACCACGCGCCGGTTTTTCAGCCATTTGAAGAAAGCAAAGATAAAGGACGACAAACACTCGCCCGATACACCAAATAGCCCAAGTAATGCAAGGGGGAGGGCGGTCAGGCACAAAACAATGATCCGCGTCGTCAGCGGTATATTCAGCAGAAAGACCGGCAAGCCTGCCCCTATGGCAAGGACGCCGGCCTCGATTGCGTTGCGTAACTTAAAAAGCCCGCCGAACAGGGTAGAACCCTCAATGAAATTCGGCGGGATCGTATAGGTTTCAAATTCAGAATCTTTTTGCTTGCTCATCAATGCCTCCTATCCGATAATCCAGAATGGGCCGCCTGCCGCCGCTCCTTCCCGGGCCTCGTCGAGGATGATGGATAAATCCCATTCCTGCTCGCTTCGCTGATAGCTTGCCGGATCTGCCACCAGGATTTTTTCGTCCCGGACGCCCCGCAGGACAATGAAATGGCCGGAGTTGGTGAAATGCCCTTCGTCCATCAGCGCAACGATCAGCTTTCCGTCGCTGAGGGCGTCTGCGATTTTCTGGCCTTCGTCCTTGCCGCAGCCCTCCACCGGTAAATCCCATGCTTTGGCGGCAGCGGGTATCAAAGCATGATAGGAACCGTTACCCGATGCCCAGTAGCCGTGTTCATACGACCACCTTGCCATTTCTACCGGATCAACGGCCTCATCGGTAAGAGAAGAAATCACAATCGCCATAGCAGTAGGGCCGCAGCCATAGCCACCGATATCGTCCGTCCCATAGGGCTGGTTGGCATACCGCTCATCGAGCTGGCTGAAGTAGGCCACCGGTATCTGCCCATCGGTAAACTCAACATCTCCAAGGGATGTGATGGTCTCATATCCGTTCGGCAGTTTCTGAAACATCCCATCGCCCAAAAACATACTCAGGTTTTGAGCGTAATTGGCCGACAGTTCTTTTTGCTCTGCATTCAGGTGAAAGACGTTATCGGCAAAATAGTCCTCGCCCTTGTAGGCAATGGTATATACCATCCAGGTTTCTGTTACTGTAGTGGTGGTTTCGGTTTCCTTACCGGTGCTGGTGTCTACCGTGACCGTCACTTCCACCCGCGTTCGGGTTTCTTCTTTTTTTGTGTACGAATACAGCTCTCCCTTGGCGTTTCGCAGGGTGGATTTCATATCGTCAAAAGTAATAGAGGCAAAGTCCTTATTTTTAGAAGCGCAGAACTGGGAAACAAAGGCATTAGCGTTATAGGCCGGTGCGTTTTCATGTGGATTGATGATTTCCCGCTGGTCGGCACCGGACGCTTCAAAGTCCTTTTCAATCTCTGCCAGTACGGCCTCCAGTGCTTCAGACAGTACATCACTGACGGAATTTGTGATACTGTTCATATTCTCCGTAATGGCGGCGCTGTCGTTCAGAATGGGGACGGTGGGATTGTTCGGGGAAAAAGCGTCTTTCAGCCCGCCAAAAATCAGCGACGGCAGCATCAGGATAAACAATATCGGCAGCATGAAAATAGCCACCACAACGAGAATGATTTTCCCGACCAGATGCCGGTTACCCCAGATCAACCCAGCTACCGCGCCATACGGGCCGCCGGCGGCGGCACCTTTGGCAGCGGCCGCTATGGCTTTTCCGGTTTTAACCGCGCCACGCACCGCATTAGCAGCCTGCGCACCTTTGGCAACGGCGTTGGAATTGCCGCTTTTTTCTTCTGCCATCAGATCCGATCCTTTCTTTTCGGCGGGTCAGGCAGCTTTTTGACAATGGACTCGTTATAGGCAATATTGCCGTCCGGCGCTTTGTATGGCTTGCGTTCCACTGTGTCCGCCGCGTACTGTTTGTACCAGGTTGTACCGTCAGCGGCTGTCACTGTCGAATATTCCCCACTGGGAGCCATATACTGATCGGCATGATACATGCCAACAGCGATCCCTTCCGGGTGTTCCTCCGAGCTTTCAGTTGCCATTATTCGGCCGCCGCCAATTTCCACGTTGGAAAAAGAGGGGATGTCACCGGCGTCTTCACCCAAAGCGGTATACCCCAAATACGATGAAAGGGCGGCAGAGGCTTTTTCCCCGGTCATGGAGCCGGTGGTCGAGATATTGCCGGTTGCCACTGAACCAATGACACGGTTGGCAAAGCCGCCGCCCTTGTTCATAGAAGATGCAAAGGCTTTTCCGCCGAGTCCTCCTCTGCCGTTTCCGGTGGCATTTTTGACTGCGCCATGATGAAAGCTGCGGCCGACAACACCGGCAAGACCTCCGCTCATAAAACCGGGGCCAGCAGTTCCACCGGCAGATGCGCCGCCGCGGGAACCACTTCCACCATGTCCGCCGCCGAAAGATTTAACAGTTGCCACACCGCGGGCGGCTATCAAGGCCTCCGCCAGCATGGAACCTCCGGTATGGCCGACGTTGATACCCAGGCTGCTCATAAAACTGTCGATCTTTTGGGACACCTTCAAAAAGCCAATAGCACAAAGAAACCAGATGAAGATGTTTCCTGTCACGGCTTCTTTACCGATAGCGTTTACCTGCTGCTGCACCTCCGCTTCTGTCACGGCGAAGGCGGGAACGGCAAACAGGCTTGCCAGTATCAGTGTTAGGGAAAGCTCCAACAGAATTTTTCGTGTTTTTCGCATGATATTACCTCCGATCAAAGCGAAAGAGGGTTGGACAGGAATGTACCGACCATGGATGTGAAAATCCGCAGACACCAGGCGTTCATAATCAACAGGAAAATTTGGCCGCCGAACATCCGGCACCAGGATTTGAAAATTTCCGATGTTGCCTGCGAAGCGCCCATTGCAAAGGCAACCGGAGCTGTGTAGACCAGCACGCCGAGCAAAACATATCGTTCGGCCGATTCAAACAGCAACTTAATGTAGTTCCAGGCCAAAATCAGCACAAGCACGAGGGCGATAATGGCAACTGCTCCGCTGGCACACACGCCCAGAATAACCGTAATGGTTGAGCTAAAGCTGGCAAAATCCAGCGGCGGCAGGGAGGACGTGAGAATCCAGTGATACGGCGTTCCGCCGATTTTCAAGACCATGTTGACAATCTCATCCGAAAAATAGGCCAGCAAAATAAAGAGGATTGACCGGATAGAAAGTTTCACCGGGTCCTCCGCTTCAATCCCCACGGCAAGGCCGTAGTTCCGGAAAAGCTGCCACACCCAGTTCAGCAGAATCAAACCGATTGCCAGCGCGACAAAAATGTTGTACATGGTTCCCGCCGCAGGAAAATACCGCAGGAAAGTCCCCATGTCACAGCCCAAGGCGCCTAAAACCGATGTGTTGATTAAATCCAGCCCGTGCATGACCTGTTCGGCAATCCAAGCTACAATTCCGTCTAATATGCCCACGGCATCACTCTCCTTTGATAGACGTCCTGTGCCGGATGCTTACGGGGTACTCCACTTGCCGCCTGCAAAGAAAGGCGTGACATATGCCAGGATGAAACCCAGGCTGTTCAAAAGGATCCAAGTTATTGCGATCCGTTTCAGCCATGACCGCGATTCATCCACCGTTTTACCGCTTTTGCTGAAATTCATCAGCAATAAGGCAATGGACGCTGTAACAACGGCCGCAATCGTGGAAATCAGCAGGATCTGGTTATACACATCCTTCATAATTTCCTCGGCTTTCTGCCAGATGGTAGTGGCCGCAAAAGCATCCTGCGTAAAACAGGCAGTCATACACACTGCCAGGAACGCCACATACAGGATGCGTCCACTGTTGATATGCCGGCGCGGCCTGGCCGGCTTGGGGACAGGTGTGTTTTTCAAATCATTATCCTCCTTGAAAAATAAGGTAAGCCGCCCTCAAAGTGGGCGGCCTGCTGTTCGAAACCCGAAAAAGGGTAACAAAAAAACACCATTCAGAAAATGGTGTTTTTACTGCCTTTGCCGGCTTCTGATATATTTTTCAGCATACTCATTTTATCATAGGGGGATTTACGCTTCAATCGCAAAACCGTGCCAATGTTCTGCCGGTTATCTGCCTTTTTCATTCTCCGGGAAGAAATGCTCCAAAAGATTTAAGCTGTCCTTGGAAGAATAACCCCACAAAATGGAGGAAAAAGCATCGATTGCTTCCTTGCGCTTGCGGAAATAGGTGCGGTAGCTGATGTCCTGAATATGCGGCTGAAGCTGCTCGATGATCTCCTCTGTGTTTTTGTACTGCTGGGGGGAGAGGTAGCTGTAATACAGAATCCAGTAATACGTTTCCCCAAATTTGTGCTTACTCCGCAGCAGATTGACCGCGTTTTCCATCAGTTTGAGCATCTTATAGCTGCGTTCAATGCTTCTGGCGTGCTCCTGAATGCCGGTGTCCGCAAAATCCACGCCAGCCAGGTAGATTGAGTCCAAAAAATCTTCAATGCTGCTGCCAAACTCGATCTGAAACTGGCGGCGCACCTGCTGTACCGACAGTTCCAGACTCCACACTACGTCCCGGTATTTTCGCAAAAGCATCCAAGTATCATGGTACAGCGGATTTTCCATTTCGTTCTGTTGGTTTATTTTTTTCATTGACGCTCCACCTCCGGCAGTAATCGTATTTCAAAACGGAACAACTCGTGTTCTTCTCCGCAGAAAATCAACAGCAAAGCACTATATTGGGGTACTGATAAACCAAAAACAGCTCCCTTGCAATCGGGGGATAAAGGTAATAACTTATACCGGATATGCGGACAGGAAGTACACGAAAAGCCTTGTGCTATCAGGATTTCCCCGACTTTTTCCAACACAGGTTCCATGTACAGATCTGAAACGCTATCCGCGCTTTTTGAAACGCCGTAAGACTCTTCTTTCTGCTCTGTTTTATCGGTATCCGGCAAAGTAACGCCAATATGCAGTACCATGGCAATCTCATCTTTATCCACCAGCACATCGGATACTTCAAACATGGTGGACAGGTAGTTATTCAGGCAGATAACGCTTCCATGCGTCCCTGGGAAAGACAAGACAGTAATATATTCGAAATCACGCAGCTTACCAAGATACCGGCCAACCGTTGCTTTGGATACGCCCCAACGCTGTGCAAGTTCGGCATAGCCGAGCAAAGGACTGCCTGTGCCGTTACGCAGATAGACCACCGGACCGGCATCGGATCCCTGCACCTGCTCATCGTTATACACCGTGTTGATCCACATATCCAGCAGAGCGTCCATTTCAGAACAGCGCCCGCTGCCGACCAGTTCGTTGGCCTCAGATACCGGCAGGAAGAAAAAGCCACTGTCCTTGGAGCAGGGCGCGTTATATTCCAGCACCCGATTATGTTTCTGCCAGCCCAGGATGATGAATTTCACCAATTTTCCTCGTCCAAGAAGACGATAGGCAATCAGTCCACGTTCCTGCAGGCCCTGAAGAATGTCAAGCGCCTGATGCTGGAAACGGGTACGGAACCATTCGGCCACCTCATTGACCCGGCACAGCCATTCGCCGGGGTATATGGTATAGCTGATCCCATCAATCCGTTTATATGACGTGCGAAAATTTGCGTAGCTGCATAGGACGGTAAAATAAAAAAGACCGGAGCTGCCGCCTACGCGAATGCTCCGGTCCGAGATCAAGTTCTGTATGAACTGCCGGTAAATCCGGCAGCGTGGATAATCCACAATTTGCTTTAATTCTAGTCGATATTCTGACATAAGAAACCTCCAAATAAACTGTTCCTTCAAGAAATAAAAGACGGACTATAATATTATCATTCTGCTTGCTTACGCCAAAACAGGTATATAAAAAAGAACCGTGTTGCATTCATAATGCAAAACACGGTTCTTTATTCCCAAGTGTCCCTTTCCCTGTATAAATCTTTACATAAATTGGCGTAAGATTGGCGTAAATCGGCGTATCTGTCTCGGCAAAAAAGTCTGGGAACCCTTGATTTTACGCCATTTTTTGCTTCATCAGCCTTCTTTTGGCTTCATCGTCGGGAAGAGGAGGACGTCCCGGATCGAAGCCTGGTCGGTCAGGAGCATCACCAGGCGGTCCACCCCGATGCCCAGGCCGCCCGTGGGGGGCATGCCGTACTCCAGCGCGGTGAGGAAATCCTCGTCCACGTCGCTGGCTTCCTCGTCCCCGGCAGCCTTCAGGGCCGCCTGCGCCTCAAACCGGCCGCGCTGATCAATCGGATCGTTCAGCTCCGAAAAGGCGTTGGCATGCTCCCTGCCGACAATAAACAGTTCAAACCGCTCGGTATACGCCGGGTTTTCCGGCATCCGCTTGGCCAGCGGCGAGATTTCCACCGGGTGGTTCATAATGAAGGTGGGCTGGATCAGCTTCTCCTCCACATAGGCTTCAAAGAACAGGTTGAGGATATCCCCCTTGCCGTGGCGCTCCTCATACTCGATGTGGTGCTCTTTCGCCAGGGCGCGGGCTTCCTCCAACGTGGAAACCGCCCCAAAGTCCACCCCGGCATATTTCTTGACCGCGTCCAGCATGCTCAGCCGCTCGAACGGGCGGTCGAGGTCGATCGCCACCCCGCCGTAGGTAATCTGGGCGGTGCCCAGCACCGTTTTGGCGACGGTGCGGATCAAATCCTCCGTCAGGTCCATCATGCCGTTGTAATCGGTATATGCCTGGTACAGTTCCAGCAGGGTGAATTCCGGGTTATGCCGGGTATCCATCCCTTCGTTCCGGAAGACGCGGCCGATTTCGTATACCCGCTCAAACCCGCCGACAATCAGCCGCTTGAGGTGCAGTTCCAGCGCAATGCGCAGGTACATATCAATATTCAGGGTATTGTGGTGGGTGATAAACGGCCGCGCCGCCGCGCCCCCCGCGATGTTGTGAAGCACCGGGGTCTCCACTTCCATGAATGCCTTTTCGTCGAGATAACGGCGGATTGCCGTGATAATCCGGGAGCGCTTGACAAACGCGTCCTTCACTTCCGGGTTGACGATCAGGTCCAGATACCGCTGGCGATACCGGGTATCGGTATCCCGCAGGCCGTGGAATTTCTCCGGCAGGGGGAGCAGGGATTTCGAAAGCAGCGTGACTTTCTGCGCGTGGACCGAAATTTCCCCCTTCTGGGTGCGGAACACAAAGCCCTCCACCCCCAGGATGTCGCCGATATCCCACTTTTTGAAATCCATATATACGTCTTCGCCCACGTCGTCCCGGCGGACATACACCTGCATGCGGTCGCTGCCGTCCCGCAGGTCCATGAAGCTGGCCTTCCCCATGATGCGGCGGCTCATCATCCTCCCCGCGATCCGCACGGTCTGGCCTTCCATCGCCTCGAACCGCTCGCGGATGTCCGCGTTATGGGCCGTGACGTCGTATTTTGTGAGTGCAAAGGGATCCTTCCCCGCCTCCTGCAGCGCGGCCAGCTTGTCCCGCCGGATCTGCAGCAGCTCCGTCCGCTCCTGTTCCGTCATTTCCGCCGCCGGGGACGCCCCGGTGTTCTTTTCCTCCACAATACCGTCCCTTTCCTTACCGGGACTGCAGCCGCCGCGGGAATTTCTCCCGCCGCCGCGCCCCGCTTTTTTTCCTTTGACAAAAGCGGGCGGGCGACACAAAGGTCACCGCGCCCGCCCAATCCGGCGCAGAGCCGGCCGATTCCGCTTTACTTCAAAATCTCCAGGATTTTGTAATTGACCATGCCGACTGGGGTTTCCACTTCCACCACATCCCCCGGCCCATGGGAAAGGAGCGCGCGGCCGACCGGCGATTCGTCCGAAATGCGCCCGCCCAGCGGGTCCGCTTCGGTGGAGCCGACGATCTGGTAGGTTTCCTCCTCGCCCGTGCTCATATCCTGCACCTTTACGCGGGAGCCGATGTGGATCATCTGGGTATTCAGTTCGCTTTCGTCCAGGACGCGGACGTTTTTGAGCTGGTTTTCAATCTCGGCAATCCGGCCTTCGATAATCGCCTGCTCGTTTTTCGCTTCGTCGTATTCGCTGTTTTCCGACAGGTCGCCGAAGGACAGCGCCACCTTGATTTTTTCAGCAATCTCTTTGCGCTTTACCGATTTCAGCTCTTCCAGTTCGCTTTCCAGGCGTTTGAGCCCTTCGTCGGTGATGACGGTCTGTTTATTTTTCATCCCAAATTTCCTGTCCTTTCCGCGTTTTCTGCCGTTCCGGGCGCCGGCCCCGGATCCCTCCGGCCCGGCCCCGGCCGTTTCAAACGTTCCCTGCCGGGAACATCCAAATTGCCATAGAGGTTATTATACTAAACCGACAGGCCGATGTCAAGCCCCGCCAGCCGCCAGGCCGCATCCCGGAGGGAGAGCCGCTGGCCCCCAAGCCGCAGGAATTCGGGCGGCCCGGCTCCAATCTCCCGCACGCCGCTGCGCTCATACAGGCCGGCCAGGAAGTCCTCTATCCAGCACCCCGGCGGGCAGGCCTCCGCCAACGCGGCCGGGACAGGCGGGCGGTACCCGTCCACCGTTCCCATGCGTCCCCCTGCCGCCGTTTCCCCGTAGCGGACCGCCTTATCGCAGGGGAACGCGGATAGAAGAAGGCCCGCCGCCTGCAGGGGACGGCCGGTTCCAGCCGGCGGACCGTCCGGCGCGAGAATAAGCAGGCTCCCGTCCAGCGCCGCCGGTCCCTCGGTCACCGTGATCGCCGCGCCGAACCCTTCCATCGCGGCGTACCGCTGCCGGGCATACCGCTCCGGCCGGGAGGTCGCCACCCGCACGTCTGCCGCATAGGGCAGGAAGGACAGCGGCAGATCGGGGCAGACGGCCTGCGGATCGTAAATCCCCACCTGGACTAAGCGGGGATGCATCCCCACCGTTTTTAGAAGGGAAAGCGCTGCGGTTTCCACCAGCCGCCGGCTGAGGGCGTGCCCGGCAAAGCGGCCGATCCGGACCTCGGGAGGCGGCGCTGCGCCGGTAGGGAGAAGAAGCCGGCTGGCTTCCCTGCCCGCGGCACGGCGGACGGCCGCCCAGTCCGGCTCCCCGTCCCGTCCCGTTTCCGCCGTGATTTTTAGATATCGCCCGCTTCCTGCCGGCACGATTTCCGCCCGCACCTCCGGCGGGCGCCGTCTCCGGCTGAGCCACCGCCGTCTTGGTTCCGCCAGGCATACCGCTGCGAGCATACGCCCGCCCCCTTCCTGCTGGAGTACCGGGCGGTAAGGATTCCCCTGCGCCCGGGCACTGCTTACTATCCAGTATATGGAGCCGGCAGGGAGGGTATGCGCCCCGCCGGCAGCCGCCGTTTGAACTCCGGGGGCCGGTATGATAGAATACAGGAAAAGGCATGCGGAGACTCCGCATATCCGCCGCTTTTCCCAGGCGGAAAAGCCGGCGCAGGAAAGGGGAATTTGCCGTGGAATCAAACGGACAGCGAATTTTACTGGTAGAGGACGACAGCGCGATTGCCCTGGGGCTGGAATACTCCCTTTCCCAGGACGGCTACACCCCCGTCCTGTGCGGGACGGTCCGCGAAGCGCTGGACGCGCTGGAGCGTGGCCCCTTCGCCCTCGCCCTGCTCGACCTCTCCCTTCCGGACGGGAGCGGCTACGATATCTGCCGCGCAATCAAGAGCCGGGGGGATATCCCGGTCATCTTCCTCACCGCGCGGGACGACGAAGTCAACGTGGTCATGGGCCTGGATATGGGGGCGGACGACTATATTGTGAAGCCGTTCCGGGTGAGGGAACTGCTTTCCCGCATCCGCACCGTGCTGCGGCGGGCGGGAAAGCCGGCGGCGAACGGCGGCGCCGTGGAATACGGCAGCGTCCAGATCTTCCCCGCGCAGGGGCGGGTGACCAAAAACGGGCAGGACGTATTCCTCACCGCGCTGGAATACCGCCTGCTGATGACCCTGGTCAACAACGAAGGGCGTGTTCTCTCCCGCTCCCAGCTGCTGGAAAACATCTGGGACGTTTCGGGCGACTTTGTCAACGACAACACCCTGACGGTCTATATCAAGCGGCTGCGGGAAAAAATCGAGGACAACCCGCAGGAGCCCCGGATCATCAAAACCGTCCGGGGCATGGGCTACCGGATAGACGGGCATTCCCGCTGAACGCGGGGCGGGCCGCGGCCGCATCCAGCCGGGCGGCCCGGCCGAATGGGAAGGCATCTCAAGAGGAAGGACTGGTCAAGCCATGTTTTCTTTTCTTCGCAATCTGGAAATCCGCATTTTTTCGGGCGCGCTGCTCGTCCTCTGCGCGGCGGCCGCCCTGCTCGGGGGGATCCTCGGCGGGGCGGGGGCGGCCCTGGCCGCCTTCCTGTCCGCGCTGGCGGTGGCGGCGGCCGCGTTCCTTTTCCAATACTGGAAGTACCGGCAGATAAGCCGGCTGTCCGACTACCTCGCCCGGATTAACGCCGGGGAATACGAGCTGGACGTGCGGGACAACGCCGAAGGGGAACTCAGCATCCTGAAAAACGAGATTTACAAGGTGACCACCCGGCTGGCGGAATACAACGAAAAGCTGCGGCGGGAAAAAATCCAGCTGGCGGACGCGATGTCGGATATCTCCCATCAGCTGAAAACGCCCCTCACCTCCATGATGATGATGGCCGACTTCCTGCGGGACGAAAGCCTCCCCGCCGGCAAGCGGGAGGAATTCACCGCCCGGCTGCTCGCCCAGCTGGAGCGGATCCAGTGGCTGGTATCCTCCCTGCTCAAGCTGTCCAAGCTGGACGTGGGGGCGGTGGCGATGAAGCGGGAACCGTTCCGGCTGCGGGAAGCGGTGGAAAAGGCCGCCGCCCCGCTGCGCATCCCGATGGAGCTCAAGGGGCAGGCCCTCCGGCTGGAGGGGCCGGACGAAGCCGCCTTTTCGGGGGATCTCTCCTGGACGGCGGAAGCGCTGCTGAACGTGATGAAAAACTGCATGGAGCACACGCCGGCCGGGGGCGAAGTCCGGGCGGAATGGAGCGACAACCCGATTTTCGCGGAAATCCGCATTTCCGACACGGGGGAAGGGATCGACAAAACGGACCTCCCCCATATCTTCACCCGCTTTTACCGGGGGAAAAACGCGGCGGCGGACAGCGTCGGCATCGGCCTGGCCATGGCCAAGAGCATCCTGGCCCAGCAGAACGGGGAGATTTCGGTATCCAGCGCCCCCGGCCAGGGGACCGCCTTCTGCATCCGGATGTACAAAACCGTGATTTGACCGGGCCTGCCGATCCCCCGCCCGCCGTCCCGACGGGGCGGTTATCCCTGCCCCGACAGCACGCGGCAGACAACCTCCTCCGGCATCTCCCGCAGGGAGCGGACGGGCGCCGGCGCCGGCTCATACGGGGCGATCGCCTTTTCGAACCAGGCCACGTCATGCCATTTTCCACATTTATACCCCGTGCGGCGGTAAACTCCCAGGCGCCGGAAGCCCAGGGATGCATGGAGGCCCTCGCTGCGGGCATTGGGCAGGGTAGCGCCGCTGTACACGGTTTTTACCCCCTGCCGCCGGAGCAGTTCCAGCAGAGCGCCGGCCAGCGTTTTCCCAAGGCCCCGGGAGGTGTGTTCCCGGTCGATGTAGATGGAAAGCTCCGCATTCCACTGATAGGCCGCCCGCTCCATTTGCCGGTGCGCATAGGCATACCCGACGATTTCCTCCTCCTGTTCGCAGACAAGGTACGGATAATCCGCCGATATGGTCTCCACCCGCCGGGCGAATTCCTCCCGCGAGGGAAGGGCGTATTCAAAGGTGACCGGCGTATCGATATACTGGGCATAAATTTCCCGCAGCGCGTCGCTGTCCGCCGGGGATGCCAGGCGAAGCTTCATCCCTTTTCCTTCTTTCTGCTGTTTGCTTCCGCCGGGGAAAGCCGCCGTGCCGCCGCTGCCCCCGGCTTTCTCCATCATAGCACCGGAGGTTTCCGCTGTCACCCCCTGCCCGCCGGAATGTGACGGGATTGTCATTCTCCCGGTCACCGAGACGTCACTCCGCCCGGCTATACTATGCTTGTAAACCGAAAGGCGGCCGGGGCTGCCAAGCCAAAATACCCGGCCCGCCGGAAAGGACGAATGATCCCTATGGAAATTCTTCGGGTAGAACATCTGTGCAAGGTATACGGGAAAGGGGAAACCGCCGTGCATGCGTTAAACGACGTTTCCTTCTCGGTGCAGAAGGGCGAATTCCTCTCCATTATCGGGCCGTCCGGCTCGGGGAAGTCCACCCTCCTGCACATACTGGGCGGCGTGGATAAGCCGACCTCCGGCAAGGTGTACGTGGAGGATACCGACATGTACACCCTGAACAACACCCAGCTTGCGATATTCCGCCGCCGGCAGATCGGGCTTATCTATCAGTTTTACAACCTGATTCCGGTGCTGAACGTGGAGGAAAACATCACCCTCCCCCTCCTGCTGGACGGGCGGAAGGTGGACGCCGCCCACCTGCGGGAACTGCTGAACACCCTGGGGCTGACCCAGCGGATAAGCCATCTGCCCAACGAGCTCTCCGGCGGGCAGCAGCAGCGGGTGTCCATCGGCCGGGCGCTCATCAACTCCCCCGCCCTGGTGCTGGCGGACGAGCCCACCGGCAACCTGGACAGCCGGAGCAGCGCCGAGATTATGAACCTGCTCAAGCTCTACAACAAGAAATACGGCCAGACCCTGATCGTCATCACCCATGACGAGAGCATTGCCCTGCAGGCCGATCGGGTCATCAGCATCGAGGACGGCCGCATCGCCAAAGACGAGGTGCTGACCGTATGAACATCGTGAATAAGGTCACCCTCAAAACCCTGAAGAAAAACAAAACCCGCACCATCGTCACCGTCATCGGCGTCATCCTGTCGGTGGCGATGATCACCGCGGTGACCACCTTCGTCTCCAGCATGCAGCAGACCATGGTAAACTATGAAATCAACCAGGCCGGCCCCTGGCAGGCCTCGCTGGACGGGATCCCCTACTCCGTGGCCCAGGCCGAGGCGGAGAACGCAAAGCTGGACCAAACGGGGATCCGGCACGAGGTCGGCTATGCCCCGCTGGAAAACCCGCTCAACACCAGCAAGCCGTATCTGTATATCGAAGAATTGGACGCGGACGCGATCGTGCTGTACGGGGTGCGGCTCATCTCCGGCCGCCTGCCCCAGAACGCCGGCGAAATCGCGGTGCCGGAGCACCTTTTCCAAAACGGCGGGGTGAATCTTGCCGTAGGCGACACCCTGACCCTCGAAATCGGAGACCGGTACATCGCGGGCGAGGAGGGCGCGGGAAAGCTGGGGCAGGCAAACGGCTACTGGCCGGAGGATTTTACGGAAACCCTGCGCATCCGCGAAACCCGCACATATACGGTGGTCGGCATCGTCGAGCGGCCGGAGTTTGAAGGATATTCCGCCCCCGGCTATACCCTGATCTCCGCGTTGGAGCCCGCCTCCCTTTCCCCCGGCGATTCGGTCATCATGCCGTTCACCGCCAAAAATGCACGGGAAGCGGTCGGCCTGGCCGAAAGCCTGCTCGCCGACAACGGCCTGGCGGATACCGCCACCTCCTCCCTGCACGGCGATCTGCTCGACTTCATGGGGGTGGGCGATAATTCCGGCTTCAACGCGGTGCTGTACAACATGGCGGCCATCCTGATTGTGCTGATCATGGTCGGGTCGATCTCCCTCATCTACAACGCCTTCGCCATCTCGGTCAGCGAGCGTTCCAAGCAGTTCGGCATGCTCGCCGGCGTGGGCGCCACCTCCCGGCAGATCCGCAATTCGGTATTTTTTGAAGCCGGCTTTATCAGCTTAATCGGCATCCCCCTCGGGCTGCTTTCCGGCGTGGGCGGCATCGGCGTCACCCTCTACCTCCTGCGGGACGTGCTGGCTTCCTTTGCCGGCAGCACGGTGGACGGGCAGCTTATTTTCACCTTTTCGGTCTCGGTCCCCTCCGTTGTCATTGCGGCGCTGGTCGGTTTCCTCACGGTGCTTATCTCCGCCTGGATCCCCTCCCGCCGGGCCGCCCGTGTCTCCCCGATTGAAGCCATCCGGATGACCGGGGAAATCAAGCTCAAAGGCAAGCAGGTAAAAACCTCCCGCCTGACGAAAAAGATTTTCGGCATCGAGGGCGATCTGGCGATGAAGAATTTCAAGCGCAACCGCCGCCGGTACCGCGCCACCGTTTTCTCCCTGGTTATCAGCATCGTGCTGTTCCTGTCCGCCTCCACCTTTACCGGATACATGAACAGCGGGGTAAACAGCGTTTACGCTTCCAGCAATTACGACCTGGCAATGGGGATGAACGCCCTGCGGGAGGAGGACAGGGAGAACGCCCTGCGTTCGTTGACCGCCCTGGAGGAAGTGGACGACTGGGCGGTGGTGAAAAACGCCGGCGGATACGTCAGCCTCCCCGCCGAGTGCATCAACCCGTCCTACCTGCAGCCCCGGGACGACGAGCCGGGCAGCGCGCCGGCGGTCATGCTGGACGAGGACGGCGCCGCCTGGGTGAGCTATACCGCGTTCGGCATCAGCGAGGAAGCGTTTAACGCCTACGCAAAATCGCTGGGGCTGGACCCGGCGGCGTACGCCGATCCCTCCTCCCCGCGCGGCATCGTGCTGGATCAGCAGATTTATTACGACCGGAAAGATCACATGGCGACCAGCCGCCTTTTCAGCCGCCTGCCCGAAGGAAGCGTAACCCTGCGCGATTATTCCTATGACCGGTACAGCGGCGAATCCACCGACCTGCTCCCCGGGGAGACCGCCCAGGCGGCGCTGACCCTGGACACGGCGGCCGACAAAGCGCCGCTCGGGGTGGAAAGCTATCAGACGCGGCCCGATTCCTTTTCGATTGTCCTGCCGGAAGGGACCTTTGAAGCTCTGTTTGGGAAATTCCCGCAGGGCAGCCGCGGGGAGGATATGCTGGTCATGACCGCCGAGGACGCCGTGCAGGCGGAATCCGCCATCCGGAGCATGCTCCAGGAGATGGGATACGTCAGTGTTTCCCTTTACAATGTACAGGAATCCATGCAGACCAACCGCAACCTGATCCTGGTGGTGGACGTGTTCAGCTACGGCTTTATCGCCCTGATTACCCTGATTACCGTCGCCAACGTCTTCAACACCATCTCCACCAACGTCAACCTCCGCCGCCGCGAATTCGCCATGCTCAAGTCGGTGGGGATGACCAGCGGCGGATTCAACCGGATGATTAATTTCGAGTGCCTCTTCTACGGCCTGAAAGCCCTGCTGTACGGCCTGCCCCTCTCCCTTCTGGTCACCTTCTGGATCCATCATTCGATGGATCTCGGCATCAGCCTGCGTTTCTATATCCCCTGGCTGGAAGTGGCTCTGTGCATCCTCGGCGTGTTCCTGATTGTCTTCATCACCATGATGTACGCCATGTCCAAGGTGCGCCGGGAAAACATTGTGGATGCGCTGAAAAACGAAAACCTGTAAGCGCTTTTTTAAAGGGAACGGCCGTCAGCGCCGCCCCCCTTTCTGCCGGAAAACCGTCCGCGAGCCGCGAGGCCGCGGGCGGTTTTTGTTTCCATTGTGTCCGCATCGGACTACTGCCCCGCATTTCCCATTCTTTTGCCCGTCCGGCCCGTCCCCATTTCCAAAGGCCGATTATATTTTTCCGGCGGCGGGCATACTGTATATTGCCGCTGCCTGCCGGGACGCCGTCCGGACGGGAACGGCCGGCCCCGTTCCTCCGCCGCCGAACGGGGGCCGCGGCGGGCAGTATGCGGCGGAGAAACGAGGTCTGCCGTATGTATTCCTTCTCACCCTCGCGGGGGAAATCCCGCAATCCCTTCACCCTGCGCGCGTTCCTCTTTTTTGAAGCCCTCACCCTGATCGCCGGGGCCGTCGGCGGGCTGCTCGGCGGCATCCAGGGGTTCGACAGCCTGATTCAGCCGCCCCTCACACCGCCGGCCATCGCCTTTCCCATTGTCTGGACCATCCTGTACCTGATGATGGGCTTTGCCGCCTATCTGGTGTGGAACGAAAACGACGTGGACGGCGGCCGGGTGCTGCGGATGTACCTTTTGCAGCTTGTGGTCAACATCCTCTGGCCCTTTTTCTTCTTCCGGCTGGGATGGCGGCTTTCCGCCTTTTTCTGGCTGCTCCTTCTCATTGCGCTGGTCACGCTGACCATGTCCGGCTTCCGGTATATCAGCAAGCCGGCCTTCTGCCTGCTGGTCCCCTATTTCCTGTGGGTTTTGTTCGCCGCCTACCTCAACCTCGGCTTTTACCTCCTGAACACAAACTGAACGCAAACGGGGACGGCTTGCGAATTTCCGCTTGAAATATCCGGGGAAATGGGGTACAATGGGGAAGAATTCGGAAAAGCAAATGCGGGGGCGGATGCCGGCGCAGGGAGCGCCGCTGTCCACCGAAGGAAAGAACAGGGCTGCGGCGGATCTTTAGAGAGCCGGTGGGCGGTGCAAACCGGCGGTCTGCGCAGCGCGTTTCCGCTTTCCAAGCAGCCGGCGAGGAACCGGAAGGGCTGCGCCCTTTATCGCGCGAGAAAGCGATCGGCGCCGGGCCGCCTCCACGGGCGGCAGGCAGGCGCCGATAAATTGGGTGGCAACGCGGAGGCTTCCGTCCCATGGTTGGGCGGGGCTCCGCGCTTTTTTATTCCTCCCCGCGGCTTTTCCGCCGGATTCATTACAGGAGGAAAGGGTTTGAAGGACGAAACGCATCGTTTGTCTTTCAAACGCCGCTTTTGCGCTTTTGGGCGAACGGCGGGTGCGCCGTCTGCCCAAAAGCGCAAAGGTCCCAATTCAGAAAGGAATGGTCATCGCTATGCTGGACATGCATCTGCTGCGGACAAACCCCGACCTGGTGAAGGAAAACATCCGCAAAAAATTCCAGGATGAAAAGCTGCCCCTGGTGGACGAGGTGGTGGAATTCGACCGCCAGTTCCGGGAGGCCAAGGCGCAGGGCGACGCGCTACGGAATAAACGGAAGGTCGCCAGCAAGGAAATCGGCGGGCTCATGGGCCGCGGCATGAAGGAGGAGGCCGAGCGCAAAAAGCAGGAGGTCGCCGCCATTGCGCAGGAGCTGGCCGATCTGGAGCAGAAGGAAGCCGAACTGACCGCTAAAATCCGGGAACGCATGCTGGTCATCCCGAACATTATCGACCCCTCCGTCCCGCTCGGGAAGGACGACAGCGAAAACGTCGAGGTGGAGCGGTTCGGCGAACCGGCGGTGCCGGATTTCGAGGTGCCCTACCACGTGGACATCATGGAGCGGCTGGACGGCATCGATCTGGACAGCGCCCGGAAAACCAGCGGCAACGGCTTTTATTATCTCAAAGGGGATATCGCCCGGCTGCACAGCGCGGTCCTCTCCTATGCGCGGGATTTCATGATCGACCGCGGCTTCACCTATTACATCCCCCCGTTCATGATCCGCAGCGACGTGGTGACCGGCGTGATGAGCTTTGCTGAAATGGAAGGGATGATGTATAAAATCGAGGGGGAGGATCTCTACCTCATCGGCACCAGCGAGCATTCGATGATCGGCAAATTCATCGACACCGTGCTGGACGAAAGCGAGCTGCCCCAGACCCTGACCAGCTATTCCCCCTGCTTCCGCAAGGAGGTGGGCGCCCACGGGATCGAGGAACGGGGCGTATACCGCATCCATCAGTTTGAAAAGCAGGAAATGATCGTGGTCTGCCGCCCGGAAGAGAGCATGGACTGGTTCAAAAAGCTGTACACCAATACGGTGGATTTCTTCCGCTCGCTGGACATCCCGGTGCGCACCCTGGAATGCTGCTCCGGCGACCTGGCCGATCTGAAGGTCAAGAGCATCGACGTGGAGGCCTGGTCCCCCCGCCAGAAGAAGTATTTCGAGGTGGGCAGCTGCTCCAACCTCGGGGACGCGCAGGCCCGCCGGCTGGGGATCCGGGTCCGCGGCGAGAAGGGGACCTGGTTCCCCCACACCCTCAACAACACCGTGGTCGCCCCGCCCCGGATGCTGATAGCGTTCCTGGAAAACAACCTGCAGGCGGACGGCACTATCCGCATCCCGGCCCCGCTGCAGATGTACATGGGCGGCAAGGACCACATCGGCTGACCGCACAATGCAACGCCAGCGCCGGTTCCCTTTCACCCGGCGCGGAATCAGGAGGTAATCATCATGGAATGGCATATCGACACCAAATGCATCCAGGAAGGCTGGAAGCCCAAGAACGGCGAGCCCCGCGTGCTCCCGATCGTGCAGAGCACCACCTTCCGGTATGACAGCGCCCAGACCCTGGGCGGCCTGTTCGACCTGAAAATCAGCGGGGATTTCTATACCCGCCTCTCCAACCCGACCACCAGCGCCGTGGAAGCGAAGATCGCCGCGCTGGAAGGCGGTGTCGGCGCGCTGCTGACCTCCGCCGGGCAGGCCGCATCCCTGGTCTCGGTGCTGAACATCGCCCACAGCGGGGATCACATCGTCAGCGCCGTGGCGATTTACGGCGGCACCTTCAACCTGTTCAACAAAACCCTGCGGGAAATGGGGATCGACGTGACCTTCGTGGATCCGGATGCGGACGAGGAAACTCTGAACGCCGCCTTCCGCCCGAATACCAAGCTGGTGTTCGGGGAAACGCTGTCCAACCCCGGCCTGTGCGTGTTGGACATCGAGATGTATGCCCGCGCGGCCCACGCCCACGGCGTGCCGCTGATTGTGGACAACACCTTCCCCACCCCGGTGAACTGCCGCCCGTTTGAATTCGGCGCGGATATCGTCACCCATTCCACCTCGAAGTATCTGGACGGCCACGCCACCGCGCTGGGCGGCGTCGTGGTGGACAGCGGCAGCTTCGACTGGACGCAGAACGACAAGTTCCCTGGCCTGACCACCCCGGACGAAACCTATCACGGGCTGACCTACACCGAAGCGTTCGGCAAGGCGGCCTATATCACCAAATGCCGCACCCACCTGATGCGGGATCTCGGCGTCACCCCCAGCCCGCAGAACGCTTTCCTGCTCAGCCAGGGGATCGACACCCTATTCCTGCGCATGGAACGGCACTGCTCCAACGCGCAGAAGGTGGCGGAGTACCTGCAGCAGCACGAGAAGGTCTCCTGGGTAAGCTATCCCGGCCTGCCGGATAACAAATACCATGCCCTGGCCCAGAAATACATGCCGTCCGGCACCTGCGGCGTGGTTTCCTTCGGTGTGAAAGGCGGGCGGGAAGCGGCCTGCAGGTTTATGGAGAACCTGAAGCTGGCGCAGATCGTCATCCATGTGGCGGATCTGCGCACCAGCGTGCTCCACCCGGCCAGCACCACCCATCGGCAGATGACCGACGAGCAGCTGGCGGAGGCCGGCGTCACCCCCGACCTCATCCGCTTCTCGGTGGGGATCGAGAACCCGGACGATATCATCGAGGATATCCGCCAGGCGCTCGCCGCCCTGTAAGCCGCAGTCAGAGGGCCAAAGCCTCCCGGCCAACACCGCGAGAAGCCGGCCTTTACGGCCGGTTTGGACAACGCCGCCCCCAGGGGCGGCGTTGTTTTTTGCCCTTTGGCGCAGAGCCGGAGGAAAGGCCTTCCCCTCCGGCGGCGGACACCCGGGCCGCCTTCTCCCTCCCCCTCTTCTTCCCCCTCTTCTTCCCGCAGCGCCCTAGCCGGCCGCATGATTCCGTTCGACATCAAAGAAAAGCCATTATCCCCCATTTTCCAGTAATTATTCCATAAAAATATTGATCGCAATATGGATTTATGGTAAAATAAAGAAAAAGTGCTGCCTGCCGGCGGCGCGCAGGAGAGGATGCTCTCCCCGAAAGGAAGGGTGAACGGTATGGAAACCAGGGTGCAGGAAATCCGCGCAAAAGGAAACAAGGATATCAAGATTGGGATTATCCCGGGCCACTTCGCCACCAACCATTCCCATGTCAATTATTATGTGGACCTGACCGGTATCAAAAGCCGGCACAAAATGGCGCGGGCCGCAGCGGAGGAACTGGCCAAGAAATACGCGGTCAACACCGCCGTGGACACCATCATCTGCCTGGAAGGGACGGAAATGATCGGCGCGTTCCTCGCCCGCGAGCTCGCATCCGCCAATATACGGAACATGAACAGCGGGAACGATATCTGCGTCCTCACGCCCGAAACCAACGCCAATAACCAGATGATCTTCCGGGACAACACGCAGGGCATGGTCTGGGGGAAAAACGTCCTTCTGCTGATAGCCTCGGTTTCCACCGGCAAAACCATCAACCGCTCGGTGGAATGCCTGCAGTACTATAACGGGCGGCTGGCCGGCATCGCCGCCGTGTTCAGCGCCGCAAGGGAAGCCGCCGGTATGCCGATTTACTCCATCTTTACCGAAAAGGATATTCCCAGCTACCGCACTTCCCCCACGACGGACTGCGAACAGTGCCGGAACAAGCTGAAAATCGATGCGATTATCAACAGCTTCGGCTATTCCAAAATCGGGTAAGGAGTAAAGGGATACGGCCGACCGCCTCCTTATGCAAAAGGGCCGGCGTACATGGAACGGGCGGCTTTAGCCGGAAAGGGCCGGGAGCAGGCTGCCCGGCGGCCGCATTTTGAATCGATATAAAAGGAAGGGGTTCCGGGGAACCCCTTCCTTTTTCGTTATTGCTTGCCGAACAGGACGCCGTAATAGTCCTGTTCCAGCACCCGCTTGGAATATTCGAACATCTCGTTGACCTGGCGGGCCTGCTCCGCCGCGTAGCCCTCCGGCACCGAAGCCCCCGGATTGGGGGTAAAGACGTCGGCTGCGGCGTCGTAGCGCCCCAGGTCGGTAATAAAGCTGTGATCGGAGAGCACCACCAGGGCGGGCGCGTCGGAGAGGATGTCCCGGCCCATGAGCAGGCGGGAGTCGTACTCCAGGCCGAAAAGGTTGGACAGGGTGGGCAGGATGTCCAGGCTGGAGCAGGGTTTATCCACCACCACCGGCTCTTTCATATCGCCGGACCAGAGGATGAAGGTGCTGTGATAAACGTCAAAGCGCATGTCCACCTCCTGCCCGCCGTTAAGTTCGGTAAGGGCGCTTTGTTCCAGGCCATAGGGATAATGGTCGGCCGACAGCGCGATGACGGTGTTTTCCAGCTGCCCCGCCTCGTCCAGCTGACGGAGCAGGCTCTCCAGCGCCCGATCCAGCTCCATCTGGCAGGCCAGGTAAGCCCTCGCGTTTTCTCCCATATCCAGATGGGCCACCTCGTCCTTGTGCTTGAAGGCCATGGAGTTGCCCATAAACGTATAGTTCATATGGCCGCTGACCGTCATGTAGTAGGTATGGAAGGGCGCGTCCCCCACATATTCCGGGACGGTGACCTCCATCATCTCCAGGTCGGATTCCGGCCAGGTGCGCTTCACCTCCAGCCCATGGCCCAAGCCCTTGTAGTCGTAACCCATGTTGGGATGGGAAATGTCGCGGGAGTAGTAATTCCAGGTGTGGTTGTGGTACGCGCGGGTGGAATAGTTCTGGCGGCGGAACTGATTGCCCAGGCAGAAATACATGTTGTTGCTTCCCGAGCGGTACAGGGACCAGACCCCGGGCGTTGGAATCAGTGAGGTGCAGGCCACATACTCCCCGTCCAGGGTGGACACCCACCACAGGGGATTGTAAAAGTTTTCAAAGACAAAGCCGGAATTCGCCAGCTTATACAGGGTGGGGGTCAGTTCCTTGTCCACCGCCCAGCGGGAGAAGCCCTCCGCCGTAATAAGGATCAGGTTTTTCCCCTCAAACATCCCGGTATAGGCGTTTTTCCGGGTTGGAGCACGGCTGCCGAAATACCGGTGCATGGCGGCGATGGTTTTGTCGTCGGTCCCGGCCGCCAGCGCGGCGAAATCGATGTCCATCACATTGTCCCCGACCGCGACGGGCGTTTCCGGCTCTGTGGGATCCGTTTCCTCCGTCCGCGGAGGGGCGGTGGATTCGGGGGCCGTGGTGCCCGAAGATGTTGGGGGCGTGGTTTCCCCAGGCTGAACAGTTGCCTGCACCGGCGGGAACAGAAGCTGCCGGGCATCCAGCCCCAGGGTTGTCATAACCCCGAAATTGGAAACCGACAGGTTCGGGACGAAGGAATCAAAGTAGAGGTACTTGGGCGTAATCACCCCGCTGGTGGACAGCCCCACGGCCGTCATGGCGACGGCCTGGAACGCCGCAGAGAGCGCCCCGGTTATAGCCGCCGCCTTTTTCCTAGGGGGAAGCAGCCGCGCCGCCCGCCGGCCGAACACGCTCAGCACCACGATCGGCGCCAGCAGCGCAAGGAGGGGAAGCGCCGCCGAACGTATCCCGGAAAGGATATCCCGCCAAAACTGCATCGCCTGGCCGGCGCCGGAAACAGAGTACAGGACCAAAAAGGTCTTGAAAATGGTGTAATACACCGTCTGCACCATATACCAGAGGGTGGACAGGCCGGTGAGCACCATAGCCGCAATCCATCGGCGCCGCGCCGGGAACAGGGCGCAGATCAGGGAAAAGAGGGAACCCAGCGCAAAGGTAAAAAGCGGCGTATACACCAGCCCGCGGTCCAGCAGCCTGCCGAAGCAGTAGATCTTGACCACCAGTTCCTGCCACAGGAGGGACAGCGGGAACCAAAGGAGCAGCAGATACGGAACAACCGCGCTTTCGCGGGCGTGCTTGCTTTTATAGTTCATGGAGTACCACCTCCGTCCGCTTTTCCTGTCTGCCGGACGAGGGCAGGGAGGCTGAGAGCAGGACGTCAATTTTCTTCCCGTTTTACCGGGATATTTAAAAATTCAACAAAATTCGACAAAAAAGCCGACGATAGCCCCTACCCTTCTCCGGCCGGTAGGGTTCGGGATTTCCGGCCTGCCTGCTGCGGGCGAAGCGGGGTATCCGTCCGGATAAAAAGATTGTACCACCCGCTGTCCGGACAGGCAAGTTCCAGTTTTGTAAGAAGCGTTACATATTCGTAAGCATTTTCCTTTTTTCGGTTACGCCGCTGTAACCGGGTTCCTTTTTGGGAACAATATGGAAAAAAGCGCCGCCGGTGCGTCGTGCGATGCGGAGGCTCCCATTTTCCGCCCGGAATCCGGCTTCTCCGCCAGCCGCCCCCTAAGGCAGCGCAATCTCCCCGCAGACGCCCCTCCGGGCCGCCTGTGGATGCGCCAAAAACGGTTTGCCGCATTTTTACCGATGGTTTTGTCTTGGCAGACGGCGCATTATCCGGTATAATAGAAAAGAATTCTGCCAAAGGAGGAAACTGCGCGTCCTATGAAGAAAACACTGCGAAGCATCGGGGCTTTCCTGCGCCATTTCCTCTTTCTGCTGCCGGCGGCAGCCGCGCTGCTTTTGTATGGGATCCTGCCCAATTTCCCGCAGTTCACCGAATTCGTGGTTTCCCGTGGGCTTTTCCGGCTGATATCCGTCCCGCTGGGGATGGTGTCTTCCCTTTTCCCCTTTTCGCTGACCGAACTGGCGGCGGTGGCCGCCCTGCCGGCGCTGATATTCCTCATCGTCCGCTTTGTGCGGAAAATGAAAAAGGCGGAATCCCGCGCACGGCTCGCCGCACGGGTTGGGAAAGCGGCCGGGTGGTTTCTTTCGATTACGCTGCTGATGTATATGCTGCTCCACGGGCTGAACTTCTACCGCCTCCCGGTTTCGGAGCTCATGGGGCTGGATACCTCCCCGAAATCGGCGGAATTTCTGCAGGCGGTGTGCATTGACCTGGCCGAAAACGCTTCCGCCGCCCGGGAGAAGCTGCCGAAGGACGAAAACGGGAATGTGCTCCTGGACGGGTCCAGGACCGACGTCCTCTGGAAAGCGGGGGAAGGCTATGAAGCGCTGCAGAACCGCTATCCCTTCCTCTGGGGAGTGGTAAAGCGGGGAAAGCCGGTCCATTTGTCCCATTGGTGGTCCTACACCGGCATTACGGGGATGTATTTTCCCTTTTTCGCGGAAGCGAACGTCAATGTCGACCAGCCTGTTTTTGACATCCCGGTCACCGCGGCGCACGAGCTGGCCCACACCCGTGGGTTCGCGCGGGAGGACGAGTGCAACTTCTTCGCCTGCCTTTCCTGCTTTCACCACCCTTCCGCCGACTACCGCTATTCCGGGTACCTGATGGCGTATGTCTATTGCTCCAACGCCCTTTACGCCTACGATCAGAACCTGTGGGCGGCCACCCGGGAATACTGCTCGGAAGGGGTAAAAAACGATCTGCTACAGCGCAACCTGTACTGGGAACAATTCGAAGGGAAGGTGCAGGAGATTTCCGATTCGGTCAACAACAGCTTTATCCAAATCCAAGGGGATGAGGACGGGGTACTCAGCTACGACCGGGTGGTCGAGCTCCTGCTCGCCTATTATGAAAAGGAAGGGCTGGTATAGGGCGCGGACAAAACCCGCACTAAAACCGCACAGGAGCGATAAGGCGTTTATGCCTTATCGCTCCTGTTTTATTTCGTCAAAGGCAGCAGGCCTGTCCGGGAGGCGGGACGATCACGCGCCGTCGAAGGCCGGCTGCGGCGCCGCTTCCGTGCTTCTCAAGCCTGCCACGGCTTTTCCCGCAAGACCGCCGTGGCGTCCACCGTCCGCCCCAGCGCAAAGGAGTAGAGAAGCGCCTCCCCCACCGGCAGGCCGAGGGTGCGGGAAAGCGCGTCAGCGTAAATATGCAGCTGCTCGCGATAACGGTCGATCAGTTCCTCCTCGGTTTTTACCCGGTCGGTCTTATAATCCACCACCACCAGTCGGCCGGCTTCCTCAAACACGCAGTCCGCGATCCCCTGGACGATCAGGCGGTCCTCCGCCGCCCGCTCCCGTTCCTCCGGCGTAGAAAGCAGCTGGGCGGCCGGGACGTCGATGGTGAAACGCACCTCCCGCAGCACCCGCGCAGCCTTTTCCACCCGGGCGTACAGCGGGGAGGAAAAGAAACGGCGCAGTCGCGCAGGTTCCACCGCCTTTCCCTGCTGCGGGGTAAGGAACCCCCGCTCGGTAAGCCGCCGGATTTCCGCCTGCGGATCGGCGGCCGCCGCCGCATAGTCCGCGAACTGCATAAAGGCGTGCAGGGCCGTCCCCCGTTCCGCCGGGGTCAGTCCCCCCGCCCCCAAAAACGCGGGACGGGCGGAAGCCACATGCTCCCGCTTCGCCCGGCCGTGGGACAGTTCGGACGCGGCCAGCTTTGCCGGGAGGGCGCTGACCGCCGCATAAGGATAGCGGTAGGCAATCCGGCGGGCAACCTCTTCGGCAAAGGCCGGATCGGACGGCACGGCCTCCCGTTCCCCTGCCGCGGCCTCTTCCGGCGGGGGGGAACGCAGCACGTCGATCCTCCACGCGGTTTCGGCCGGGCGGATCGATACGCAGTCGTCCCCCGCCAGGGAGCGCAGATGCCCGCCGGAGGGATGCCGCAGGGCGGCCGCCAGGATCCAATCCCCCATCCCGCCGGCGGCCAGCACCGTGGAAGCGGGCAGCGTGTCCCCCTCCCCCAGCGCCGCGGCAAGCGCGGCGAGTTTGGCCTCCGGCTTGGGCTGGGTCATCACCAGCAGGAGCTTTTCCTTGGCGCGGGTCATCGCCACGTACAGCACCCGCAGCTCCTCCGCCCGCTCGCTGCGGCGGATGGTGAGGGCCACCGCCTGCCGGGGAAGGGTGTTCCACTGCTTCAGGGTATCGGGATCCCGCCGCTTCATCCCCACCCCCGCCTCGGAGTGGAGGAGGAGATTGGCGGTGGTCGATTCCCGGTTGAACTGCCCGCCCAGGCCGGCCAGAAACACCACGGGGAATTCCAGCCCCTTGGAATTGTGGATGCTGAGGATCCGCACCGCATCCTCCTGCCCGGCAACCGAAGCCGGGGCCATGTCGAGATCCTGCTGTTCCATCCGGTCCAGGAAACGGACAAAGGCGGACAGGCCGCGGAATCCCCCCTGTTCAAACCGGCGGGCGTGTTCGTGCAGGAGCCGCAGGTTGGCCACCCGCTGCACGCCGTGGCGCATCGCCCCCGCGGCGGCGAGAAGCCCCGCGTCCTCGTACACCCGGTGAAGCAGCCGGTCGGCGGGCAGGGTCACCGCGAGCACCCGCCAGGCGTCCAGCCGGCGCAGGAATTCCGCCGCCCGCTCCTTTAGTTCCGCCTGCCCGCCGCCAAGCGCATACCGGCGCAGCGCGGTGAACAGCCGGCTATTTTTATCCTTCTGCCGGATTTCGGCCAGATCGTCCGGGGTGAAGCCGAAGACAGGGGACATCATCGCCGCCAGCAGCGGCACATCCTGGATAGGGTTATCGATAATCCGCAGCAGGGACACCGCCCAAGCCACCTCCGCCGCGGTGAAAAAGCCGCCGGCCGACGAGGTCCAGGCCGGGACGCCGCAGCGGTTCAGTTCGTCCACATACGCCCCGGCGTGCGCGTTTTTGCTGCGCAGAAGGATGCAGAAATCCCCCGGCCGGGCCGGGCGGAAGCCCTCCCCCTCCGCGATGGAAAAGGACGCGAGCATCTCCCGGATGCGGGAGGCTATCACCCGCGCTTCGGCGGCGTCCCGGGTGTCGGATTCCTCCCGCGTGCCGCCGTCGATTATCAGCAGCTCGGTCTCCCGCCCCGGCGCGTCGGGATAGGAGGCAGAGTAAATCAGCGCCTCCCGTTCGTCGTAGTCTATGCCGCCGACCGCACGGGTCATCAGCTGCCGGAAAACGAAATTGACCGTGTCGGTCACTTCCCGCCGGGAACGGAAATTATTCCCCAGGGTGATGGAAGCGGGGTAATGCTTCCCATCGAAGGGGGGATACCCGTCCCGCCGGCGGATGAAAATTTCGGGCATGGCCTGGCGGAAGCCGTAGATGCTCTGCTTGACGTCCCCCACCATAAACAGGTTGGTTTCCTTCCTGGACAGGGCACGGAACAGCGCGTCCTGCGCGGCGTTGGTGTCCTGGTATTCGTCCACCAGCACCTCGTCAAAGCGGGAGGAAAGCTCCGCCGCCAGCGGCGTGCGCTCCCCGTCCTCCCCAATCAGGAGGCGCAGGGCGTAATGCTCCAGGTCGCCGAAGTCCACCAGCCCCCGCTTCTGCTTTTTCTCGGTGAACCGGGCGGCATACCGCCGCACCGTCTCAAACAGGACATGCACCAGCCGGGACAGGGCGCGGATGTCCTCCCGGCATTCCTCCTCCGAGCCGCAGAGCGCTTTGTCGATGTCCTTGAATCTCTTTTTCACATCGTCCCGCAGGGAGGTCACCCGGTTTTTCCGGATTTCATCCTCGTAATTTTTCAGCGGCGGCAGCCGGCCGAAGGACAGGGCGCCCAGCAGCCCCGCCGCGCCGTCCCAGGAAAGGCCGGGCCCGGCAAGGGAGGCCGAAAGGGCCAGCAGCATCTCCTGCTCCCGGCGGATCACCGGGCCGTATTTGTCCGCCATCACCGGATCCTCCGCCGTCAGGGACAGGGCGCGGGAAAGCAGGGCCGCGCAGCCTTCTGCCGTGTCCCGCAGGGAGCCGAGCACCGTCCGCCCCCATATGGTCTCCGCTGCCGGCCTGTCGACCGTATAGGCCTCCTCCTTTTCCCTCAGCCATTCGTCCGGGAAGGGATGGGACTGCACGAAATCATGGATCCGCAGCACCGCGCGGAACAGTCCCCGATCGTCCCGCCCGGGGCTGAGGAGGGCCGCCAGCTCCCGGAAGGCATCCCCGCCCTCGGCATACATCTCCTCCACGACCTCCCCGGCCGCTTCCTCCTTGAGAAGGGCGGTCTCGGTTTCCTCCGCCACCTTGAACTGGGGGGGCAGGCCGAGCAGGTGGAACTGCTCCCGGATGAGGCCGGAGCAGAAGCCGTGGACGGTGCTGATCTGCGCGCCGGGCAGCAGCATCTGCTGCCGCTGGAGCCGTTGATCCTCCGGATGCTCCGCCAGCAGGGAGGAGAGGGCGGCGGCCAGCCGCTGCTTCATCTCCGCCGCCGCGGCTTTGGTGAAGGTGACCACCAGCAGCCGGTCGACATCCACCGGATGCTCCGGATCGGTCACCAGCCCGATGACCCGCTGCACCAGCACCGAGGTTTTCCCCGACCCGGCGGCAGCCGAAACCAGCACGGTCCCGCCCCGCGCGTCGATGCACTGCTTTTGTTCGGTTGTCCATTCCCGGGACGGCATGCCTGCGTCCTCCTTTCCGTTCTCTCTCCCTATTCTCCGGCGGGATCCGCCGTTTCCTCTTCCAGTTCCTTGAGCACCGCGGCCGCATCGCGCGCGGCAAGGAAATGGACCGGGTCGTCCGGCTCATGCCCGCAGACGGCGCGGTAATCGCACCAGGCGCAGGCGTCCACGTCCCCGGCCAGCGGCAGGGCGGCGATATCCCCCTGCCGCAGCGTTTCCGCCATCTTGACAAGCAGGGATTCGATCCGCTTTTTCAGCTTCCCGAACTGCTCCAGGGAGGCCACGCTCGCCCCCTTGGCCCACTCCCCCTTGGCGGTCAGCCGGGCCGGGATAAACAGCCCGGCCGCGTCATGCTCCATGGCGCGGACAATTTCCGGATCGTCCAGCAGCAGGCCGTTCATGCGCAGGGCCTTCAGCTGCTCCTTCTGAACCGCTTCCCCGTCCGCGTCCCGCGCGGCCTGGATGACCGGAAGCTTGGCCGGCAGGTACAGCACCCCGGCCGGCGTGATTTTGCCGTACCGTTCCCCGCCGTTCTGCCACAGCGAAAAGATGTAAATGAGCATCTGCACATTCACGCCTTCCACCACGTCGGAAAGCCGGAACTCCTTCGACCCCGTTTTATAATCCACGATGCGGACGTACCGTTCCCCGTTTTCGGCCTGGTACACATCCACCCGGTCGATCTGGCCGACCACCCGCACCTTCGCCCCGTCCGTCAGGGTGAGCACCACCGGCGGCACGGCGGGGCCGCCCTCCTTGTCGGGCAGGCCGACCGGCAGTTCGTAATCCACCGGGACAAAGCGGCTCTGCCGCAGTTCCCGCACCACCTGCCAGAGCAGCGCGCCCGCTACCCGCGATAAGCGGTCGAGCAGGGCGGCAAAGCGGCTGGGCTTGTCCTCCAGCCCGCCCATGGTCTCCTGCGCGTAAGCCTGCACCGCCGCCGCAGCGTCGGCAAAGGCGCGCCCCTTGGAAATCCGGTCAAACCCTTCGCGAACATAGCCCGGCAGCACCGTTTCCATGACGGCATGGGTCAGGGTGCCGAAGGCCAGCGCGTCGAGGTCGGCCGGGCGCCGCGGGGCAGCCTGCAGGCCGTATTTGCAGAAATAGGAGAAGCGGCAGCGGTGGTACTGCTCCACCCGGGAGGCGGACAGCCACAAATCGTCCCCGAAGAAGCGCCGGGCCGCCCCCGCGTCCTCAAAGGCGGCGGGGGCGCGATCTGCCGCGCGGTCCAGCGCCTGGAGCCGCCGGGCATACTCCGGCCGGGCGGCAAAGACCTCCCGCAGGGCCCGCGCGCGGGGCAGCGGCCGGTTCCACAGGCAGGCGGCGCATTCGAACGCGTCCCGTTCCGACTCCGCCTCCTCCGGCTCCTGCCCCGTCACGGTCAGGGTGCGGCAGCGGGGGAGGATCCGGTGCAACGTATCGATCAGGAGGGAGGGGGCGAGGCTTTCCCCCGCCGCGTTCCCCCGCAGGTAACTGACCACCAGCTGTTCGGAAGGGGCGGCCACCGCGGCATAGGCAAAATAGCGTTCCTCCGCCGTACGCACATCGGTCCCCTCCGTCAATGGGAGCCCCCGGGCTATCAGTTCCCGGCGCTCCTCGTCGGTCAGGATCCCCTGGGCGGCAGGGTAGGCCGGGAACACCCCTTCGTTCGCGCCGAGGATAAGGACCGTCCTGGGAGCGGACAGGCGGATCCGGTCGGCCTGCCCGACCTGCACGGCGTCCATGCTCTGCGGCACCGAGCCGAGATCGGTCAGCTGGGCCACCATCCGGAACAGCCCGGCAAAGCGGGCCGGCGGCAGCGCCTCTCCCCGGAAGGAAACCGCCATGCGGTCCAGCAGTTCCATCACGGCATCCCAAAGCCGGCCCATCCGTTCGGCCAGCGCCGGCTCCCCCGCCTGCTCCAGCCGGGAGACGCGCAGCCGGGTCAGCACATCCGCCTTTACCTCGATCAAATACCGATAAACCGCCCGCGCGAAAGCCTCCCCGTCCGCGCCGGGGGCGTTCAGCGCGGCATGCAGCCGCTCCAGCGGGCGGATCAGCCGGCGGCGCAGGAGGTTGAGGTAGGCCAGCTGCTTGTCCGAGCGTTCGTCCGCCTTCACCGACAGGCCGCCTGGGTTTTCCCGCCATTCCTCCCGCCAGCGGCGGCCGTCGATCCGCCACATCAGCGCATAGTTTTCCAGCAGCGCCGCCGAATGGGAGGAAAAGCCCGCCAGCCCGGTCTTCACCAGCCGCAGCAGGTCGTCGGTGCGGAAGCCGCCGGTCACGGCGTCCAGCGCGGCGAGAGCCAGGGCGGGGAGGGGCTCGGTCAGCACGTCCGCCCGCTCGTCCAGCAGGAACGGGACGCCCTGCTTTTCCATCGCCGCGTCCAGCACCCCGCGGTATTCGTCCAGGTTCCGGGCCACCACTGCGAAGTCCCGCGCCCGGCCCCCCTGCTCCCGCAGCCGGCGGCGGATAAAGCGGGCGGCGAAATCGCATTCCGCGTAAATATCCGCGCAGGAAACGAGGGTCACATCCCCGGTTTCTTCCGGATACACCTCCGGGCGGGGCATAAAGCAGCCCGCTTCCGCCAAACGCAGGGGGAGCGAGGCGGCGCGGCGGTTCTCCTTTTGGATAATCGCCCGCGCCACCGGCACGCCGTCCTCCCGGGCCAAATCCCGCAGCCGGGCGGCGGTGCGGACGACCGGGGAAAAGCGCCCGAAGCCGCCGGACGTATCCTCCAGCGAGTCGGCGCACAGGGTGACGGCCACCTGCTCCGCCTGCCGCATGAGCACGCGGAGCACCGCCGTCTCCTGCGCGGTGAAGCCCTTGAAGGAGTCCACAAAGATCATCGCGCCCCGCGCAATCCGGCTCTCGGGGAGCCGCTCCGCCAGGGCGGAAAGATCGTCCAGCGGGTCGATATACGCGATATGACCGCCGTCGGGGCCCGCCGCGCCGTCCTCTCCGGCGTTTTCGCCGGCGTTCTCCCCCGTCACCCCGGCAGCCACCGCCTCATACGTGCCGAGGATGAGCGCCAGCTCCTCCGTTTTCCGCCGGAGGGTCGACCCCTCCGGCAGCCCCCCGGCCGTTTCCTCCAGCCGGTGGGGGGAGATCCCGCACTGCTTGAGCTCCGTCGTCATGGCCAGCACCGTCTCCACCGTTTCGGGAGCGCCCGCCGGCTTGCGGTACAGCACCAGATGGTCGGCGGCCAGTTCGAGCGCCCGGCTCATTAAGAGCGCGCGGGTCGCGTCGTCCATCCGCCGGCCCGCCAGCCCACCGGTTTCACGGAACACCAGTTCCGCCAGCCGGGTAAAGCTGAGCACCTGCACCCCGCCGCTCAAGCGGGGGCCGAGCCGCTCCAGCAGCGCCCGTTCGCTTTCAAAGGAAAACTGTTCCGGCACCAGCAGCATCAGGCCCTGCCGCCCGCTCTCGGCGAGCTCACAGAGCCTTTGGTACACCCATTCGGTTTTTCCCGTACCCGACCGGCCGAGGACAAGTTGCAGCATGGTTCGTCTCCTTTTCCTCCAAAGGGAAGACGCCCGCCGTACGCGGCGTCTCCGGTCCTTTTCCCCTTCCGCGGGGTCATACAATCATCAAAATCGTGCCGGCGGTAATCAGCAGCCCGCCCAGCACCGCCTTCCAGGTGACGGTTTCGTGCAGCACGAGGAAGGCCAGGGCCATGGTGATCACCACGCTGAACTTATCGATCGGCGCCACCCGGGAAGCCTCGCCAAGCTGAAGCGCCCGGTAATAACAGAGCCAGGAAAGCCCGGTGGCAATCCCGGACAAAATCAGGAATACCCAGCTGCGCGCGCCGATCTGCCCGATCCCGCCGACCGTTCCGGTGACAAAGACAATCCCCCAGGCCATTACCAGCACCACAACGGTACGGATAGCGGTCGCCAGGTTGCTGTTTACGCCGTCCACCCCAATTTTTGCCAGAATCGACGTCAGCGCCGCGAACACGGCGGAAAGCAATGCGAATACAACCCACATCGAGCGTTTCCCCTTTGCATTGGCGGACATGGCCGTCCTCCCTTTCTGAAATGGCGATCCCGCCGGAAAGGGAGCCCCCTGTCCGCCGGTCCCAAAAAAGCAATTCCGTTTTTCAGTATATCACAATTTTCCCGTCTTGTCTCTCCCCTGTCCCTTTCTTCTCTCTTCTCTTATTTCCGCCCTCGCCCGCGCAGGCGAGGTCCGGGGCCCGCTTGAGCCCTTTTGGGGAAGCGGGCGGCTTTTGCGGGGCGCCTCCGCCGGCAGGGCCAATGGTTTCCCGGGCAGGGAAAAGCGCGCCCTTTCCCGCGACAGCAGGAAAGGGCGCGCCTGTAAGAGATGCCGCGATTGGGCGCCGGGCGATCAGGCGGATTCCTCCGCCCGTTCGAACTGGCTGTTGTAGAGGTTGGCGTAAAAGCCGTTTTTCGCCATCAGTTCGTCGTGGGTGCCCTGCTCCACAATGTCGCCGTCCTTCATGCACAGGATCCTGTCGGCGTTGCGGATGGTGGAAAGCCGGTGGGCGATGATAAAGCTGGTGCGGCCCTGCATCAGATTGTCCATCGCCTTCTGGATCTGCACCTCGGTGCGGGTATCGACCGAGCTGGTCGCCTCGTCGAGGATGAGGATCTTCGGGTCGGACAGGATGGCGCGGGCGATGGTCAAAAGCTGCTTCTGCCCCTGGGAAACGTTGCTCGCTTCCTCGTTGAGCACCATGTCGTAACCGTCGGGGAGGGTGCGGATGAAATGATCCGCCTGCGCCGCCTTGGCCGCGGCGACCACCTCCTCGTCGGTGGCGTCCAGCCGGCCATAGCGGATATTGTCCCGGATGCTGCCGTTATAAAGCCAGGTATCCTGGAGCACCATGCCGAACAGCCCGCGCAGCTCGTTCCGGGTGAAGTCGCGGATATCGTACCCGTCTACCAGAATCGCGCCTTCGTTCACATCGTAAAAGCGCATGAGCAGCTTGACCATGGTAGTCTTGCCCGCGCCGGTGGGGCCGACGATCGCGACCTTCTGCCCTGGCTGGACGGCGGCGGAGAAGTCGTGGATGATGATTTTTTCCGGGCTGTACCCGAATTTCACGTGGGCAAACTGGACGCTGCCCTGAATATGCACGTTCGAATCGGTGTCGGCCGCAGCATCGTCCATGTTGATGTGCACCAGCGGCTTATCCGGGGTTTCCTCCTCTTCCTCCAGGAACTCGAACACCCGCTCGGCCGCCGCGGTGGTGGACTGGAGGATGTTCGAAATGTTCGCGATCTGGGTGATCGGCTGGGTGAACTGGCGGACATACTGGATAAACGCCTGGATATCGCCGACCGCCAGCCGCCCCTGGGTGGCCAGCCAGCCGCCCAGGATGCAGACCGCCACATACCCGACGTTGCCCACAAACTGCATCACCGGCATCATCAGCCCGGACAGGAACTGCGATTTCCAGGCGGATTTGTACAGCGTGTCGTTATACCGGTCAAACTCCTTCACCGAAGCCTCTTCGCCGTTGAAGGCCTTCATCACCACATGCCCGCCGTACAGTTCCTCCACATGGCCGTTGACATGGCCGAGGTATTCCTGCTGCGCCTTGAAGTACTTCTGGGAATGGCGGACAATCACCATGATAAAGATCAGGGAAACCGGGATGGTGCACAGCGCTATCAGGGTCATCTCCCAGCTGATAGAGAACATCATGGCCAGGATCCCGATAAAGGTGGTCACCGAGGTGATAATCTGGGTGATGCTCTGGTTGAGGGACTGGGCCAGGGTGTCCACGTCGTTGGTCACCCGGGAAAGCACTTCGCCGTGGCTGGTCTTGTCGAAGTATTTGAGCGGCAGCCGGTTGATTTTTTTCACGATGTCGTTGCGCAGGTTGTAGGTGACCTTCATGGTCACCCCGGTCATCAGCCAGCCCTGGATATAGGAAAAGGCGGCGCTGATGACATAAAGGATCACCAGGCTCATCAGGATCCGCGCAATGGCGCCGAAGTCGATGCCGTCCCCGGTCCCCATCACCTTCCTCATAATGCCGTTGGCCATTTCGGTCGTCGCGTTGCCGAGGATTTTCGGCCCGACAATCATAAAGACGGTGGACGCCACGGCAAACAGCATCACCAGAAGAATGCGGAATTTATACTGCGCCATATGCCGCAGCAGCTTTTTCATCGATCCCTTGAAGTCCTTGGCCTTCGCGCCGGGCATCATCGGGCCGCCGCCCATCGGCCCGTGTCCGCCCATCGGCCCGCGGCGGGGCGGGCGGGAATTCGTCTGGCTCATTCCAATTCCTCCTTTGTCAGCTGGGACTGCGCAATCTCGCGGTAGGTATCGCAGGTTTTCAGCAGCTGCTCATGGGTGCCGATCCCCGCCACGCGGCCCTCGTCCAAAACGATAATCTGCTCCGCGTGCATGATGGTGGATACCCGCTGGGCCACCAGGAGGACGGTGGAATCCCCCGTATTCTCTTTGAGGGCCCGGCGAAGGGCCGCGTCGGTCTTGAAGTCCAGTGCGGAGAAGCTGTCGTCGAAAATATAAATCGGCGACTGCTTCACCAGCGCCCGAGCGATGGAAAGCCGCTGCTTCTGCCCGCCTGAGACGTTGCCGCCGCCCTGCGCGATTTCGTTGTGCATCCCGCCTTCGGTAGCGGCGATAAAGTCGGACGCCTGGGCGATGGAAGCGGCTTTGTCCAATTCCTCGTCCGACGCCTCCGGCCGGCCGTACCGCAGGTTGGAGGCGATATCGCCGGAGAACAGCACGCCCTTCTGCGGGACGTAGCCGATGAGCTCGTGCAGCTCATGCTGGGTGAGGTCCTTGATATTCACCCCGTCGATGAGGATTTCCCCTTCCGTCACGTCGTAAAAACGCGGCACCAGATTGACCAGGGTCGATTTGCCCGAACCGGTGGAACCGATAAAGGCGGTGGTCTGCCCCGGTTCGGCGGTGAAGGTGATGTCGTGGAGCACGTCGTCCTCCGCATTGCCGTAGCGGAAGGAGACGTGACGGAACTCCACCCGGCCCCTGGCACGGTCCCCCAGGGTTTTCGGCTGCTCCGGATCCCGGATGCTCGGCTGCGTCGCCAGCACCTCGGCGATACGATCCGCCGACACGGCGGCGCGGGGCACCATAATAAACATCATCGCGATCATCAGGAAGGATGTGATAATCTGCATGGCGTACTGCATAAAGGCCATCATATCCCCCACCTGCATGGCGGAGGCCTCGATCTGGTGAGAGCCGACCCACATAATCACCAGGCTGATGGTGTTCATAATGAACATCATCGCCGGCATCATAAAGACCATGACGCGGTTGACAAAAAGGTTCACCTTGGTTAAATCCGTATTTGCCTTGTCGAACCGGTCTTCCTCAAACCGCTGGGTGCCGAACGCGCGGATGACCATCATGCCGCTCAAATTTTCGCGGGTGACCAGGTTGAGCTTATCCACCAGCTTCTGCACCATTTTGAACTTCGGCATCGCGATAGCGAAAATCACCAGCACCAGGCCAACCAGGACCAGCACCCCCAGGGCGATGATCCAGGTCATGGACACGCTCTTGCCCACCGCCATGACAATGCCGCCGATCCCCATGATCGGGGCGTAGCAGATCATCCGGATCCCCATGACAAACAGCATCTGCACCTGGGTGACGTCGTTGGTGGTGCGGGTAATCAGGGATGCGGTGGAGAAACGGTCAAACTCTGCGTTGGAGAACCCTTCCACCCGGCTGAATACGTCGTGCCGCAGGGAACGGGCGACCCCCGCGCCGATCCGCGCAGCCAGCAGGCCGACCAGGATGGTGGCCAGCGCCCCCGCCAGGGTCAGCGCCAGCATTTTCAGCCCGGTAATCCAGATATACCGGCTCTGCAGCCCGCCGACATCCACGCCGAGTTCGTTGTAAAACTGCCGGACCATCACCGTGCCCACCTGATCCAGCATGGACTCGTCCATGGCGGCGGCGATTTCCCGCGCGCTGTCAAAGGCGGAGGAGGGCATCTGGTCAAGCTGCGGCTGCATGGCGTACAGGGGCGCAAAATCGATATCCTCCAGCCCCTCGGCCAGGGAGGAGGAGTCGGACGCCTCCCCCGCCTGGCCGCTCTGCCCGGCAGCCTGCTGCATAAAATTCAAAAAGGTCATCGCCGCCCGGCCGAACACGCCGCCCATGGCCGGCGCATCGTCGTTCAAAACATAGATGTTTTTACTCGCTGCCTCCGGATAATCCGCCGTATACTGCGGGTCGCCGGCGGCAACCAAGGTGTAATTCTCCTCCGCCAGCCGGCGATCGGCGTCGGACATGAAGGTTTTCATTAGCTTCATGGCGTCCTCGCTGAGGGCCTCCGGCGCGCTGTCCTGGATGCCGCTTTGCATAATGCCGACATTCACGATATCCGACATCAGGTTCGGCAGGCTCAGGTCGCACATCGCCTGCGCGAACAGAAGCACCACGCAGACGACAATCCACAAAGCGTAGGATTTCAAATAGGTGAGTACCTTTCTCATCGGGCTTCGTCCATCCTTTCGGTGTGAGAGTCGCGGGGACAGGGGCGCCCCGGCGCGGGAGGGAAGACGGCGGGCGCTCCCCCGGCAGGCGGCCCTTCCGCCGCTTCTTCCGCCCGGTGGCGGTCAATGATCACGAGCAGGCGGTCAACCAGCGCTATCAGCTGGTTGGTTTCTTCCTCCCCCATCTCGTCCGCCAGGGTTTCCAGCCGGGAGAAAAAGTCCTGCTCCATACGGCGGGCCAGCGCCCACCCCTCCCCGGTCGGGCGGACATAAACCGAACGGCGGTCGGAAGAAAGGGTTTCCCGCTGCACCAGCCCCTTTTCTTCCAGCGCGCGGATCGTCTGGGAGACACCTGACGGCGTTTGATGCGTGAACGCGCTCAATTCCCCGATTTTCACCCCGGGGCAGCCGCTGCTTTCCACCCACCGCCGCAGTTCCTGCCCGACGTCGTGGCCTTTCCCCGTCTGCGGAGCAGCCGTTTGCCCTGCAGACCTCTCTTCCTCCAACCGCCGCATCAGACAGCAGAGCATGCTGTGCAGCATCATGAATTCGCTGGGGCGGATTTCCGCCGCAGGGTGGAAGCCCATGATCCGCCGCTGCAGCTCCTTCAGCGCGGAAAACAGCCGGCGGCCATTCGACTCCATAAGGCTTTCCCCATTGCCGGGATCGCTGCCGACAGGCATGGCACGTCCTCCTTTCTTCAAGCAGGTTAATTGTTAAGCTGCTTAAAAGTATATGGCAGCCTGCTAAAAAATCAACACACAAATTGTGAACAATTTATGAAACGGGCGCTGGTTGTCCATCCTCTTTCCTTTTTTATGGGCAGTCCGCATCCTCCCACCGATGCTTTTTCAGGCGGACGGCATGTACCGCCAAAGGGCTCCGCCGCCTGAATGGGCAACGGACGGGCAACCTTCCCATGGATAAAAAAGGGGGGAGTTCTCTCCCGCCCCCACGCTTTTTTGAACGCCCGCCGCTGTCGGCAACACACCGGCAAAACGGCCGGCGTTTTCCGAAAAAACGCCGGCCGTTCCCCTGCAGGTATCCCCTCCCGGCTCTGTGCCGCCGGCAGGAGTCCCTGCTCTTATTCCGATTCCATGCGGCATGCCAGCCCGGGCAGCCCCGGCTCAAAGCAGACGCCGTACCGCGGCTCCATCCCCCTGTCCACCGTCCGCCGGATGCTCTCCGCCGTGAATTCCACCGCGGCGCGCATGGCGGCCTCCAGGCCTTTTGAGTGGAGAAGTCCCGCCAGCAGCACCGAGGAGAAGAGATCCCCCGTCCCGTAAAAATGCCCAGGGACGGTACGCTCCGCGGCAAATCCCTCCCGGCCGGTATCCGCGTCGTAGCAGGCGGCGCCCAGACGGTCCGCCGAGAAGCCGACGCCGGTCAGCACCACCCGCCGCGGCCCCAGGCGGGAAAGCGCGTGCAGCAGCTCCACCGCTTCCTCCCGGCTGACGGCCGGCCGGTATTCCCGCCCCAGCAGGATAGCCGCTTCGGTCAGATTGGGGACGATCACGTCCGCGCAGGCGCAGAGCCCCGCCATTTCCCGCGCCATTTCGGGCGTGTACAGCCGATACAGCCGCCCGTTGTCCCCCATGACCGGATCCACCAGCGTCAGGGGGCCGCCTTCCTGCCCGGCGCGGAACATCCGGAAAATTTCCCGGACGATCCCTAGCTGTTCGCGGGAAGCCAGGTAACCGCTGTAAAGCGCGTCGAACCCGACCCCCTCCCTCAACCAATGGCGGGCGGAGGGAAGCATCCCGTCCGTAAGATCCTGGCAGACCACCTCCCCAAACCCGCCCGTATGGGTGGAGAGCACCGCCGTGGGCAGGGCGGCGCATTCCAGCCCCGCCGCGGAGAGGACCGGCAGGATCGCCGTGAGGGAGCACTTCCCCACCCCGGACAAATCGTGGATCGCCAGGACCCGCTTTGCTGTTTGCCTATCGTCCATCTGCAAGGTCATCCCTTCCTTGTGCCGTGCCGCCGCACCCGCGGTCCGGATATCTCTGAGGCGGGCCCCGGCCGGGAGCCCGCCCGCTTCTTTAGGGACGGTCAAACCGAAAAAAATTCCGGCGCGTACTCCACCGTCCCCTCCCTGTCCGGGGAGTTCCCCTGCAAATCCAGGGCCATGAAATATTCGTCCGGCACGTCAAACGGCGAGCGGATGCCATAGCGCGCCGCCGGGACATAGCCCGCCCGGGAATAATACGCCGGGCTTCCCAGTACGACGGAAAAGCCGTACCTCAGCCGCGCCGCCTCCGCATGCCCCTGCGCCATCAGGGCCTGCCCGATCCCCTGCCGCTGGTATGCCGGCAGGACGGACAGCGGCGCCAGGGCCAGATCGGTTTTGTCCCCAATCCGGATCTCCGTAAAAAGGATATGGCCGACAACCCGGCCGTCCTCCACCGCCACCAGGGAGAGGGGGGGCACAAAGGCCCGGCTTTTCCGCAGGGCCGCCACCAGATCCTGCTCATTCCCGTCCCGGTGCTCCGCCGACGCAAAGGCCTCCCGCACCACCCGGTAAACCTCATCATAATCCTGCGGCTGTTCCTGACGGACTTCCATCTCGATTTCCCTTTCCATTCGGTCGCTTTTCTTTCGGCCTCCCCTTCCCCGGCCTCCTCTGTATCGGGAAAGGCCGGGGACAGGGATGCCGCGCCGGCGCGTCCCCGTTTTCTCTGCCAGCCGGCGAAGGGCAACGGATTTATTGTACCACAAGCGCGTCGGTTTGCAAATCCATCCCTTTCCAGAAGTTTTTACAAAATTCTTCATAAAAATATTAACAAAGGCTTCATAAATGCTACTGTATTATTTTCGGATTATCCAGTATACTGAATAAAGAACGCGGGAAGGATGCCGGCAGGGATCCGCTTCTTCCACAAGGCGGCAGCGGCCGTCTTCCCGCTTTGCAGGACACAGTTTCCGCCTGCCAGGACAACGGGCGAAAGGGCTTGAGAAAATGAACGCGAACAAAGCGGCCAAACCCAGGGGGGAGCGGCTGGAAGAAAACGACAAAGCGTATCTGCGGCGGAGGCGTATCCTCGGCGTGTTGTCGCTGATTATCCTTGTGGCTATCGTGGGGGCGATCACGTACTTCGTCTGCACCGATCTGCTGGGGAAGATCCGGACGCCGGAGGAATTCCGCGCGTATATTGAATCGTTCGGGTGGACCGGCCGCTTCGTACTCCTCGGCCTGCAATGCCTGCAGGTGGTGGTGGCGCTCATTCCCGGCGAAATCATCGAAGTAGGGGCCGGCTACGCCTTCGGCCCGGTGGAAGGGACCCTCCTGTGCATGGCGGGGGTTGCCATTGCCTCGGCGATTGTTTTCCTCCTGACCAAAAAGCTGGGCGTCAAGCTGGTGGAAGTTTTTGTCAGCCGGGAAAAAATCAACGAACTGCGGTTTATCAACAGCGAGAAAAAATTAAAGCGCACGATTTTTATCCTGTTCTTTATCCCCGGCACCCCCAAGGACCTGTTCACCTATTTCGCCGGACTGACCCGGATCAAACTGACCGAGTTTCTGGTCATCTCCCTGATAGCCCGGATCCCCTCGGTCGTGTCCTCCACCATCGGCGGGCATATCATCAATCAGGAAAACTATCTTTCCGCCATTATCCTCTTTGCCGTCACCGGCCTAATCAGCCTGGGCGGGATGTGGGTGTATACCCGGATCGTCAAGCTGCACGAGCGCCAGGGAAACGCGGATGGGTCGTCCGGGGAGAATCCCGCGGAAAAATAACCCCTTCCGGCGTTTCTGACACGGGGCAAAAGCGGCACGCACAAAAGCGAAAATGCATTCGTGGGCTTCTGCAAAAGATTTGCAGAAGCCCTTTTTGCCGTCCGCGGGTTCCGGCTGCCGGGGAGAGCCGGCCCGGGCAGCCCTGGCGGATGCGTACTCCAGCCGTTCTTTCTGTATGCTCCTGTCCACGGGGAAAGCTCCAAAAAGGTCTTGACAAGAGAATATCTGTATGATATCTTATTGATATCAAATTCTATCAGGAGGGGCATCAATATGGGCACAGATACGAACATGAATACGGGCATGGACACGAACATGAATATGCGGGAGAAAGTATTGGAAAACAAGAAAAACGGCATGGCGTTCATGCTGCTTTTCCTGGTGCTGTTCATTGCAGCGATTGTCGGGCTGGTGTTCAGTTGCATCGGGCTGGAAAACGGGCCGTCTGCCGGATCGATCGCGCTGCTGGTCGTCTGCATCGTCTGGCTGGCCGTCGGCTGGATCCCGTTCCTGGGGCTGAAGGTCCTCCGGCCGCAGGAGGCGCTGGTCCTCACCCTTTTCGGCCGGTATGTCGGGACGCTCAAAAGCGACGGCTTTTACTTTGTAAACCCCTTCTGCTCCAGCGTCAACCCGGCGGCCAAGACCAAGCTGAGCCAAAGCGGCGACGTGGACAGCAGCGTAGGCAAGTCTATCCTGGTGGCGGCCAGCCAGCCGAGCGTGGATATGGAAATGGTCAGCCGGAAGATCTCCTTGAAAATCATGACCCTGAACAACTCCCGGCAGAAGATCAACGACTGTCTGGGGAATCCGGTGGAAATCGGGATCGCCGTCATGTGGCGGGTTGTGGACACGGCGAAGGCGGTTTTCAACGTCGACAATTATAAGGAATACCTGTCCCTCCAGTGCGACAGCGCCCTGCGCAACATCGTGCGGATTTATCCCTACGACATCGCCCCCAACGTGGACACCACCGGGGACGGCGTCGCCGACGAGGGCAGCCTGCGCGGTTCCAGCGAGGTGGTCGCCGCCCGCATCCGGGACGAAATCCAGCAGAAAGTGGCCGAGGCCGGGCTGGAGGTGCTGGAAGCCCGGATCACCTACCTGGCCTACGCCCCGGAAATCGCGGCGGTGATGCTGCAAAGGCAGCAGGCTTCCGCTATCATCGACGCGCGGAAAATGATTGTGGACGGCGCGGTCGGGATGGTCGAAATGGCGCTCGAGCGGCTGAGCGAAAACAACACCGTCGTCCTGGACGAGGAGCGGAAAGCGGCGATGGTATCCAACCTGCTGGTCGTCCTCTGCGGAAACCACGACGCCCAGCCGGTCGTCAATTCCGGAAGCTTGTATTGATATGGCTGATACACAGAAAAAGCAGGTCCCGCTCCGCCTTTCGGCGAAGCTGTACAACGCCATCGCGGCCTGGGCGGAGGATGATTTCCGCTCGGTGAACGGGCAGATTGAATACCTGCTGACCGAATGCGTTAAACAGCGGAAGAAAAACGGCAAGTATGTCTCCGACGAGCTGGATAAGCCGCTGGACATCGACATCGAATAGCCGGCCGTTCCGCGGCCGGGCCGGGGGCCGCGGAGCGTTTTTGCCGGCGGGGCGGCATCCCGCGGGGGCTGTTCCCTTACAAAAAAAGATTCCCGGGGGCGCCGAAGCGTCCTCCGGGAATCTTTTTTACCGCAGCCACTGCGATCCGGCCCTGCCGCCGTCCAATAGGGCCTCAGGCGAGCACTTGCAGCTCGCCGGCGGGGGCCCAGCCCGTTTCATTGAGCAGGACGCCGGCCTTCCGCCCGTTGATAATCCGGGTGACGGTAAACGTCCCGTCCACCGTCAGCCCCGGGCTGCCGCCGTAGCTGTCCCCGTACAGCCGCCCGCTGTAATGCACCGAGGCGCCCACCCGCAGCACCGGCTTCTCGCCCCCGGCGGACGGCACATGCAGCACCATGCCCGGGAGCAGGAAATTCGGATCATCGCCGACGACTGCCTTGTTGCCGTTGTAGGCATACAGTTCCTGCCAGGAAAGCCCATACCTGGCCGCAATTCCCGAGAGGGTATCCCCGGAGCGCACGGTAACGGTGGTTTCCGCCGGTTCGGGGTCGGGAACGGGGACAGGATCCGGCGCCGGCTTCTCAAAGCCATTGTACCCACCCTCCCGGATGATGGCGGCATAATCCTTGTAGGAAAGGTTGCAGTCGACCCGGGTGGGAATCCCATCCACCGTGCCGCCGCTGGTATACTGCCAAATGCCGAACGGGTTGCCGTAGGTCGGCACATCGTTGTATTGGGCAATCCACAGTTCGTTTTCCTTCCGGAATTCCTCGGTCAGGTAGTTCCGGATAAAACTCAAATTGGAGTAGATCATGGGATAATAGCCCGCCGAGCGCATCTCGTCGCACCACGCCTGGGCAATCGCGGTAACCGCGTCCCGGCCGAGGGCTTTCTGCGCCTGCTCTTCCAGGTCATAGGCGACCGGATAGGCCAGCGAATACCCCTGGATGACCTTCAGGAAAAACGCCGCTTCCTCCCGGGCTTCTTCCACATTGGCAGCGTACGAATAATGATACGCGCCAAAGGGCACGCCGGCAGCGGAAGCCCCTTTCGCGTTTTGATGGAACCGCGCGTCCACCTGATGCTCCGGATCCTTCCAGCCGTAGGAGGCGCGCAGAATCGCAAAATCGATCGGCGCGGCTTTTACCCGCGGCCAGTCGATCTCCCCCTGGAAGGTGGACACGTCAATCCCCTGATAGGTTGCCATAAAGGACCACGCCTTTCTGTTTGATCGCCGCGGCCGGACGCCGGCGGCGGGATACGGGCGACGGCCGTATCCTTTCCATTGTATGCGTGTCCCGGCTGTTTGGTTTTCTGAAAGCGGCATATTTTTCCAAAAAAGCGGATTTCCCGCCTGGAAGCTGACAGAATTTTTTCAGAAAATTTCGCGGGCTCCGGCAGAAACTAATCCTGGTTTGGCAAGCGGGCCTCCGCTGCCAAACCATATTGATGGGAGAGGAGAAGATGTCATGCGTTATCCTAAGCCCCAGCCGTATGACAATGAGGACGACCGGGAACTGTATGACGAGCTGTTCGCCGTCGCGTCTTCCATGGAATGCACCGGCCTCATCCCCGCCGCCCCTGTATCCGCCGCCGAAACCGATTCTTACAGCGATATCTACGATATCCCGCTTTCGTCGGACACGGGCAAAAAAGGGGACAAGGGACGGCCGGCCCGCAATCCGCATCCGTAAGGAGGGGAATCCATGCCGAAAGACAGTCAGCCGGACAGCAAACGGGCGCGTATGGAAAAATGCCGGCATCAAACCCCGCTGACGCGGGAAAACCAGAACCAAAACTCCAACGCCAAAAAGCATTCGGTTCCCCACAAGCATTAGCGGAAAACCGAGATACGCAAAAAGGGAGGCCTCCGCATGGCAAAGGCAGGCATGCGCCGTCCGGATCCAAAACAGCCGCACGGCACGGAAAGCAACCACAAAGCGCGGTTCCCGAAAAACGACCAGCCTCCGGTCCCGGAAATCCAGGGGCGGGCCAAAACCTCCAAGCAAAAGGCTAAGCCTATAACAGAACCGTGACGCCGGGCGGGAGGGAAGGCTTCCTTTGAGAAGCCTTCCCTCCCCTTTTTATCACACCCGGCGGATATTGTACAGCGCGTTCAGAACCAGCCAGTTCTGCGGGAAATATTTCATAATGTTCCAGTAGCTTACCCCTTGGAAACCGTACTCCTGGGTGAGGGCGAGCTTGGCCTCCACGCTCCGCGCGTCCTCAAACCACACTTCATGCTCCCGGCCGGCGTCATTATACCGAAAGAAGGGCGCCTGGGCGACGGGATCGTAGGAAATTGCGGCGTTCTGGGCGACCGCCAGTTCCACAGCCGCCACGTTGGAAAGCGAATCGGCGCGGGATTCCCCCTTTACGTAAGGCAGCGTCCAGTTGTAGCCGTAATTGGGCATCCCCATAAATATTTTATCCGGTTCTATCTGGGTTACCGCAAAATCCAATACTTTCCGCACCTCGTCCACCGGCGCCACAGCCATGGGAGGCCCGTATGTATATCCCCATTCGTATGTCATCAGAAGCACGGAATTTGCCGCTGCGCCAATCCCGGCGTAATCATGCCCCTGGTAAAGCAGGCCCGGCTGATCGACGGACACCTTGGGAGCTAACGCGACCACGACGGGATAGCCCTCGGCGTTCAGCCGCTGGGTTATGTTTTGGATAAAAGCGGTATACGCGTCCCGATCCTCCGGCCGGATAAATTCAAAATCAATATCCAGCCCATAATACCCCCTCGCCTGCATATTGGCGAGGATTTCGCTGATCAGCCGTTCCTGCACCGCCATATCGTTCACCACAAGGCTGGCCAACTCGTTGTTGAAATTCCCGTCCTCCGTCAGGGTGGAAACCAGCATGAGCGGCGCAACCCCATACTCCCAGGCGAGGTCGATTAATTCCTGGTCGTCAATCCCGATAAGGCCGCCCTCCGGCGTAATCCCGTAGGTAAACAGCGTGAGGTAGGTCAGGTAAGGAAGGGTTTTTTGCAGCACCTGCCGGTCAATATACGGGTAGGCGTACCCATTGACCGACAATCCCCCCTGCGTTTCCTGCTCGTAGTCGATGACCAGCACCTGCCCGGGCGAAATCGCCGTCAGGCCGCCCAGCTGCGGGTTGTTCCGCAGCAGCTGGTTGACCGTCACGCCGTACTGCCGGGCGATCCCCTCCAGCGTATCCCCCGCTGTCACCGTATATACCTGGCGGGGATACAAAACCACAATGGTCTGCCCGACCGCCAGGGAATACGGCGGGGACAGTTCGTTATCCTGGGCAAGGCGCGCGGCCGTCGTCCCATAAGCCTGCGCGATGGAATACAGGCTTTCGCCCGGCTGTACCACATGAATCTCCATCTCGAACGTTCCTTCCTTTCGCATCAGCTGAGGTTTTCAAAACAGTATATGCCCTGCGGACGGGAATCAGGCCTGGCCGCGGGGGAAAACCTTCGCCTCATCGCCTTCTGCGATCGGTTCGTCGCCGGAAGCGGGGAAAGCGGGACGCGGCTGGAGGTAAAAAGAGAAGGAGGAAAGCTTGCCGCCTTCCTTCTTCTCTTTTTACCATTCAATGCCTTCCCGCGCGGAGATCCCCTTTTCAAAGGGATGGCGGACCATGTGGATTTCACTGATATAATCGGCCAGCTCCCGCATCCCGGGGGAAGGGTTCCGTCCGGTCAGCAGCACCTCCAGCCCTGCCGGCTTGCTGCGGAGGAACGAGAGAAGCGCCTCTTCGTCCAACAGCCCGGTGGAGACGGCGGCGCACGCCTCATCGAGCAGGAGAACGTCCAGATTGCCCGCCGCAGCCGCCGCCTGGGCGAGCAGCCCGTCATAAAACGCGCGCGCCTGCGCCTTTTCCTCATCGCTCATGGCGAAGGTGAACTTGACCTTGGGCAGCGCCGGGAAAACCGTTACGTTTTCCAGCTGCCGGAATACCGCCAGCTCCCCGGTGCTTCCGTCCTTCAGGAACTGGACGATGCCGATTTTCAGGCCATGCCCCGCCGCCCGCAGGCACTGCCCCATGCCGGCGGAGGTCTTCCCCTTGCCGTCCCCGCAATACAGCTGAATAAGGCCCTGCTGATTCATTCCGTTTCATCCTTTCTTTCGCTTGTCCGGGCTTACGCCCTGTGCCGGATTGTCCCGGCAAAACGCCGCTTTTATCATACCATGCCGGACGCTTGTCCCGCAAGCCGGCCTTTTGCCGGCCGGCAGAAAATCCCCCATGCGGAGGGGCGTCCGCATGGGGGGGGGCGGCAGCCGCCGGCCAGGCGCCGGTTCGTCCGGCTGCCGGCTTTTCTGCGCTTTGGGAAAGCAGGGGGCGGTTACTTCCGCTCGCACCCGCAGCCGAAGCTGTTGGGATCCGCTTGGGGCGGGAAAAACTCGTCCACCGGGAAGCACATCTTCTTGAACAGGTCGCAGGGATTGTCGGTGGGTGCGCAGGAGCAGTCCTTGGTCGGCATGCAGAAATCGTATACCGGCACCAGCATCTGCACGTTCCGGATAAGCTGCACGATCGTAAAGATGCCGATGGAAACGTACACGATTTTGCAGTCGTCCGAATCGCTGAAATTGCCGCCGTACTGGTTGCAGATGGATTCCGGGATGCAGCTGCAGCCGCAGTCACACTCGCACTTGCAGGCGCAGTTACAGCGGTCGCAGGGATCCGACACCTTGGCGGAAAGGATAATCGGCTCCGCAATCTGGACGTTGCACCGGGGAAGGTTGCGGTACAGCCCCTTCTGGCGGTCGTTTTCCCCTTCCCGGAACTCGCTGGTGAACACCTTGACGCTGCCTTCGCTCCCGAACAGGATGACCCGTTTGCGGAACACGCAGACGCCGCAGACCGTGGTGGACGGGCAGGCCCGGCCGGAATACACTTCCACCTCCACTTCAAAGAAGAAGGTCAGGTCGCAGGAATAATACCCGCGGTTGAAGGCCAGCGGCTCCACGTCGATGTAGGTGGTGATAACGCTGACTTTTTTCGCCCGTACGCTTACCGCGTGATCCACCACCATCTGATCCCGCTCGGTAAAGTATACGCGCAAATCCTCGAGGCAGTCTTTATCGCTGCACGAGTCGTACACACGCCCCGCATCGATACAAACAGCCTCTTTGCAGCCGTTGTCGTGCATGTACTTGTTGTCAGGCATAAGTAATCCTCCCGTAAAATGGTATGAAGGGCTTTGCTTCATTACATCCTATGATACGGGAGGATTTTGGTTCGCAGGATTTTTCCTTTCGCCCCGCTTTTTGCCGAAACCGGCGGACAAGCGTCCCTTTTCCTTTGATTTCCCCGGAAATGCCAGGGACGGGCCATGGGCATGCGGGGATTCTCCGCCGGCGAAAGGGGGCGCAAGCAGGGAGCTGCCGGATTTGCCCGCCCTTTCGGCGGGGGATTGGCGCCTTACCCCTCTGTCCGGGGGGAGAAGCGCCTCACTCCCCCGCCCGGGAAGAAAGGCGCCTCACTCCCCCGCCCGGGAAGAAAGGCGCCTCACTCCCCCGCCCGGGAAGTGAGGCGGGCAAAATTGGCCATAATTTTCTTTACGCCCACCCGGTCAAAGGCAATCTCCAGGAGGCTGTCGTTTCCCATCGGCGTGACGCTCAGTATCCGCCCTGGGCCGAACACCTTATGCGCCACCAAATCCCCCGGCTTCCACTGCGCGGGGGCCGCGGCCGGCCGGCGGGGGGAGGCCGTCCCTCCAGCGGTGATCCCGCCCCCGTCCAGCGGGCGGGCCGCACCGGACGCTCCGAAGGCGGAGGGGGCCCCGCCCCGCCCTCCGGCTGCGGCGAAAGAGGAACCCGCCGAATAGCCGGAGCCTATGTAAGCGCCCGAAGCGCGGTCCGCCCCGCCGTAGGCATAGCGGCCGAAGGAAGAGGCGCGGTGCTGTTCGAGCACCTCGGGAGGAATATCTGCCCCAAAGCGAGAGAGTTTGTTATGCATCGTGGAACCATACAGCATCCGGCTCTGCGCGTTGGTGACGTATAGCTTTTCCTTGGCGCGGGTAATCGCCACATAGCACAGGCGGCGGTCCTCCTCCAGCTCCTCCGGGTTGAAGATCGACTGCATGCCGGGGAAGATCCCGTCCTCAAACCCGGGCAGGAACACCACCGGGAACTCCAGCCCCTTGGCGGCGTGCATGGTCATGAGCACCGCCGCGTCCGCCCCCGCGTCGTAATTGTCGGCGTCGGTCATGAGCGCGGCCTCTTCCAGGAAGCCGGCGAGATCCGGGAATTCGTCCGGGGAGTTTTTCTCGTAATCGATGATGGAGGAGGCCAGTTCGTTCAGGTTTTCCACCCGGCCGGCTTCCTCCTCGCCCGCCTGCTCCCACATCGCCAGGTAGCCGGTGGCTTCCAGCATCGTGGTATACAGAAGATGGAGGGAGATTTCCGGATCGCCGTTCATCTCCCTCAGGCGGTCGATCGTGTCGGTGAACAGCCGCAGCTTATTGGCCGCGCGAGAGAGGGCGGGATAATCGGCGGCGTGGGAAATCACCTCATACACCGAAATTCCCAGCCCGGCGGCAATATCCGCCGCTTTGTCCATCGTCGCATCCCCGATCCCCCGCTTCGGTTCGTTCACAATCCGGCGGAGGGCCACCGCGTCGCCGGGATTATTGATAAGGCGGAGGTAGGCCATCGCATCCCGCACCTCCTTGGTGTCGTAGAAGCGGTGCCCGCCGATAATCCGGTAGGGGACGCCGCTCTTCACCAGGGCGCGCTCAATCGCGTTGGACTGGGCGTTGGCCCGGTACAAGACGGCGAAATCGCTGTATTTCCGCCCGGCTCCCACCCCGTCCTGGATGGTGTCGGCGATAAAGCGGGCCTCCTCCTCCTCGTTTTCCAGGGTATGCAGCGAGAGCTTGTCCCCGTCCGGGTTTTCGGTCCAGAGGGTCTTCCCCTTCCGGTTCTGGTTTTTGGCGATCACCGCGTTGGCCGCATTCAGGATATTGCCGGTGGAACGGTAATTCTGTTCCAGCCGGATGACCGCGCAGCCGGGGAACTGCTGTTCAAAGCTCAGGATATTCTCAATCGTCGCGCCGCGGAACTTGTAAATGCTCTGGTCGTCGTCCCCCACCACGCAGAGGTTCCCCGACCCCGCCGCCAGCAGGCGGATGAACTCATATTGGGAATGGTTGGTGTCCTGGTATTCGTCCACCATCAGGTAGCGGAAGCGGTTCTGGTATTTTTCCAGCACGTCCGGGCATTCCCGGAACAGCCGCACCGCCTGGCAGAGCAGGTCGTCGAAATCCATCGCGTCGGCCTCCCTGAGCCGGCGCTGGTACAGCCCGTACACCTCCGCAATCAGACGGCGGCGGGCGTCGGGGCCGGCGGCCGTCTTATATTCGTCCGGGGTGAGCAGCCCGTCCTTCGCCCGGCCGATTTCGGCGAGGATCACCTTATGGGCCAGCACCTTTTCCTCGATCCCCAGCTGCTTCATGCACTCCTTCATAAGGCGGCGGGAATCGTCGGTATCATAAATGGTAAAGTGGTTCGAATACCCCAGCCTGTCCCCGTCCCGGCGGAGGATGCGGGCGCAGAAGGAGTGGAAGGTGCTGGCCTGCACTTCGCTGCCGCTGTCCTCCCCCAGGATGCGGGAGATCCGGTCCTTCAGTTCCCCCGCCGCCTTGTTGGTGAAGGTGATGGCGAGGATCCGCCAGGGCGGGCAGGGATCCACCGCGCAAAGCGCCGCCGCACGGCGCTGCTCCTCCGGCGAAGCCGTCCCCGCAGCCGCCGCGGTCAGCAGGGCGATGTCCTGCTCGGTCACCACGGGAGGGACCGCGAGGCTTTCATACGCTTTTCCGTATTTGACCAGGTTGGCGATCCGGTTGACCAGCACGGTGGTCTTCCCGCTCCCCGCCCCGGCTAGGATCAGCAGCGGGCCTTCCGTGCAGAACACGGCCTCCCTCTGGCGATCGTTCATGCGGGAAAACTCCCGCTCCATCAGCTGCCGGCGGAGACGGCAGAAAATTTGTGCAAACTCCGGCATGCGCAACGGCTCCTCTCCATGCATCTTGGATTCAGTTCCCGGCCGGGATTTTCCGGAAAAGCGGCCCCTTCCGGCATACTGCCCTCCGGCAGGCCATTTCCCGCCCGGGTATACAGTTCAGGGGAAAGGACGGCGCCGTCCTTTCCCCTGAACGTAGACGATTCCTCTTATTGATAAAGCGTGAGCAGGACGCCGGCCGCCACTGCGGAACCGATAACCCCCGCCACGTTCGGGCCCATGGCATGCATGAGCAGGAAATTGCCCGGGTTCTCTTTCTGGCCGACCTTCTGGGAAACGCGGGCCGCCATCGGCACCGCAGAAACGCCGGCCGAGCCGATCAGCGGGTTGACCTTGCCGCCAGTGACCAGATACATCAGCTTGCCGAACAGCACGCCGCCGGCCGTGCCGAACGCAAACGCGATAAGGCCCAAAGCGATAATCAGCAACGTCTTCGGCTGCAGGAAAGCCTGCGCGTTCGCCGTGGCGCCGACCGTCACGCCGAGGAAAATGGTGATGATGTTCATCAACTCGTTCTGCGCCGTCTTGCTGATGCGTTCCACCACGCCGCTTTCACGGAAGAGGTTGCCGAGCATCAGCATCCCCACCAGCGGCGCAGCGCTCGGGAGCAGGAGGACGACGATCAGGGTGACAAAAATCGGGAACAGGATTTTCTCCGTCTTGGAAACCGGGCGGAGCTGCTCCATCACCACCGAGCGTTCCTTCTTGGTGGTCAGCAGGCGCATAATCGGCGGCTGGATAATCGGCACCAGCGCCATATACGAATACGCGGCGATCGCGATCGGCCCCAGCAGATTGGGGGCGAGCCTCGAAGTCAGCCAGATGGCGGTCGGTCCGTCCGCCCCGCCGATGATCGCGATGGACGCCGCTTCCTGCGGGGTAAAATCAATCGCTTCCCAACCGGTCAGGCTCAGCGCCATGGCGCCGAAGAAGGTGACGAAAATCCCCAGCTGGGCGGCCGCGCCGAGCAGGAAGCTTTTCGGGTTGGAGATCAGCGGGCCGAAATCGGTCATGCAGCCGATGCCCAGGAAGATCAGCGGCGGGTAAATGCCGAACTTCACGCCCTGGTACAGGTACCACAGCAGGCCGCCGGATTCGAAGTGCTGCCAGTAATACTGGCCGCCCATTTCAAATATCGGATATACTTCATCGTATATCCCCTGCTGCAAATGCGCCAATTCGGTGGCGTCCAGCGGATCCAGGCTGTTGTGCTGCGGATCCATCACCAAGCCGAGCGGCAGGTTGACCAGCAGCATGCCGAAGGCAATCGGCAGGAGCAGCAGCGGTTCAAACTGCTTTTTGATCGCCAGATACATCAGCACGCAGGCGATGCCGATCATAATCAGGTTTTTCCAGCCGCCTTCCTGAAAGTTGAACAGCTTGGCAAACCCCGACTCGGCCAGGATTTGCTGGATTGCTTCCCAAAGAGAGGCCATACACGTCAGTCCTTTCGCGGGGGGACCCCGTTTTCTTCATCTCAAGTTTGCGCCATTCAGCACGCAGGCTGAAAAGCACGGGTCAGAAAGGGCGCGTATTTTCCGCAATACCCGCGGCGGCCCAAACCGGCCGTTCCCCCCGCACGCGGCTGACGCGGCGTACGGCATACCGTTTGCCTTCCGGAGCCATGGCTGCCACCGCCGCGGCGATCACCGCCACCACCTCGTCGCTGACGCCGCCCGAAACCACCGGAGCGGGGGCAGCCGGAACCGGCGCCGGCGCCGATACCGCCGGCATCGCATCCGCTTTTTCCTGCGAGGAAGGCGCGGCCTTTTTCCCGCCTGCGCCGGACATCACCTTGCCAAACAGCCAGAAGATAAACGTCAACAGAATCAGTACGCTGAAAACCACCACCAGGCCGATGACGACCGTCATCCCGGCTTCGCCGAGAACTTCGCCCGCGCTGCCCGCTGCGCTCAGCGCCGTCCATGCATTGCTCATGCCCATGTTCCTTCCTTTCTCCGGGAGCGCTGCGGCGTATCGGCACAAGGGGCGGCCAGCCTCCGCTGGTACCGCCGGAACCATGACGCGCCTGCCATGCAATCCCCTATTTCGGCAGGGAGAGATTCCTAAAACCCCATTCCTGCCCAGTATAAAAGAATATCCTTATTATATCCTATCGGCGGCGGAAATGCAATGCGGGGGAACCAAAATTTGCGTGCTGATTATCGAGCGGTTTTTTTGGAAATTTTCCGGTGAGATCGACGAAACAGCGGGCACGGGGACCGCCCGCACCCGCTGTTTTGCATCAAACGGAGTCTCGGTTTACTCTTCAACCAATTCGGCGCCCCCTGCCTCCCGCACCGAAAGCACATGCAGGCAGGAGGGGCCGAACACCCGCTCCATCACTTCCCGGTAAGAGGCCAGGCGCGCTTTGGGGACATAGGCCTGGATCGTCCCCGCAAAGCCGCCGCCGTGCACCCGCCAGGCGCCCTCGTCCCCCAGTTCCCGTTCGGTGAGGGCCAGCGCGAGGGCGATCCCCTGTTCCCGCGGCATCCCCGGGATGGACACGTTCTGCAACAGGTTTTGGGACGATCTTCCGGACGCCGTCACCTGGCGGAGGAACGCGCCGGCGTCCCCGCTTTGCAAGGCCGCACACTGCTTTTCCACCCGCTCGTTCTCCTCGTAAAAATGCAGGGCGCGCAGCACGGCACGGTCGCCGGCCGACCGCCGCAGGGCAGGGATCGCCTCCTCGAACCGCTCCCGCGGGACGTCCCGCAGCGTCTCCCCGCCGAGCAGCCGCGCCACCGCCTCCATCTCCTGCCGGCATTCGGCGAATTCCGCGGTAAAATCGGTATGCCGCCCGCCGGTATTCACCACGCACAGGCAGATCCCCCACTCCTCAAAGCGGACCGGGAGCCGGCATACCAGCGGGTCGGCCGGTTTCTGGAAATCCAGCGCGACGCAGCCGCCGGCGGAACAGGCAAAGGGATCCAACAGGCCGCAGGGTTTCCCGAAATAGCGGTTTTCGGCCTCCTGCGCAATCCGGGCGATCGTCAGCGGGCCGATTTCCCCGCCGTTGTACAGGCCGTTAAAAATGCTGGCCGTCAGCACCTCAAACGCCGCCGAGCTGGACACCCCCGCCCCCCTCGGCACATCCGAAACGGTGAAGGCGTCAAATCCGCCGATGCAAAACCCGGCGCTCCGGAGCCCGGCGGCAATCCCCCGGATGAGGGAGGCGGAGTGGCACCTTTCCCCTTCCCGGGGGGAAAGGTCGGTGAGATCGATAACATCGGTATAATACCCCTTCGAATGCAGGCGGACCACCGGTTCGTCCACAGGGCGGGCGGCCGCCAGGATATCCGCCCCCACCGCCGCCGCCAGCCCCAGGCCCTGGTTATGGTCGGTGTGGTTGCCGCCGAGTTCCGTCCGGCCGGGCGCGCTGAAAAGCCGGAACTCCCCTTCACCGAACAGCCCGCACAGCCCCTGCGCCGCCTGCCGCGCCCGTTCCCTCGCCCGCCGCGGCTCGGGATAAATCTGGGAAAAACCGCCCCGCCGCAGGCCCTTGGCCTTTGTCCCCCGCAGGGACGGCCGTGTTCCAACCGCCATATTCATTCCTCCGTTCCTGTTCCCGATAAAACGTCTTGCTGCCGTCGATTATGGAAAGCTGTCCCCGGCGCCGGGCCGGCCCCCTGCCTGAGAGGGAGAAACGGGATTTGCGAATGACAAGGCTTACAATATCAGTATACCGGAGGCTTTCGAAAAAAGGAAGGGGGAAAGTCGCAGAAAACCATTTGATTTTTCTGGGATTCTGCTATAATAATCGTGGTAATTCCGGCCGGAAGCCGGTTTTCCTCCCTACCGCCGGCCTTGGCGGGGAGGAAGGGCCGGCTTCCCTTCCCGCGGCCTCTTCCAAAGCGCGCGGGGCCCCGGCGTCCGTGCCGGAGCCGCAGGCCGGACCAAGACAACGCCCGACGGACGAAAGGATGGAGCTTCAGATGAAATACGCGATTGTGCTCTGCGACGGGATGGCGGATCTCCCCTGTCCCGCGCTGGACGGGCTCACGCCGATGGCGCTTGCCCATAAGCCTACGATGGACTGGCTGGCCGCCCACGGCGAGGTGGGGACCGTGCGCACCGTGCAGGAGGGCATGTCCCCCGGCAGCGACGTGGCGAACCTCACGGTGATGGGATATGACACGCAGGAATGCTATACCGGCCGGTCCCCGCTGGAGGCGGCCAACATCGGCATCGAGCTCGGCGAGGACGACGTCGCCTTCCGCTGCAATCTCGTCACCTTGTCCGGGGAAGCCGACTATGCGAAAAAAACAATGGCCGATTACTGCGCCGGCGATATCCACACCGCCCAGGCGGACGCCATCATCCGCACCGTGCAGGAAGCGTTCGGCGGCGGGGAGTTCGACTTTTACACTGGGACCGCCTACCGGCACTGCATGGTCTGGCATGGCGGGAAAACCGCCTTGGGCAAGATTACCCCGCCGCACGATATCACCGGCCGGGTCATCGGGGAATACCTTCCCCTCCACCCGGACGCGGCCCCGCTGCTCGCCATGATGGAGAAAAGCTGCGCGCTGCTGGCCGATCACCCGGTCAACCGGGAGCGGGCGGCCCAGGGGCTGAACCCGGCGAACGCCATCTGGCTGTGGGGGCAGGGGAAGCGGCCCCGCCTGCAGAATTACAGGGAGCGGTTCGGCGTAAACGCGTCGGTCGTTTCCGCCGTCGACCTCATCAAAGGGATCGGCCGGTTGGCGGGGATGACCGTCTGCGACGTGGAAGGGGCCACCGGATACATCGACACCAATTTCGCCGGGAAAGCCGCGGCGGCTATTGCGGAACTCCGCCGGGGGCAGGATTTTGTGTACGTCCATCTGGAAGCGCCGGACGAATGCGGGCATCGCGGCGAAGCGGAAAACAAGGTGCGCTCCATTGAAGAAATCGATCGGCAGGTCCTGGCGCCTTTGCTGGACGCGCTCAGGGGGATGGGGGATTTCCGGCTGATGGTCCTCCCCGATCACCCCACCCCGCTGACGATACGCACCCACACGGCCCAGCCGGTACCCTATCTCTTATACGCGAGCGACGGCTCTGCCGGGCCGGGGGCGGCGCCCTTTACCGAAGCGACGGCGCAGGCGGCCGGCCGGCATACGGAGGAGGGCTGCCTGCTCATCCGCCGCCTTTTCGGCCGGTAAAACAGCGGGAGAGGCCGCGAAGCCGGGAAGTGCTGCCGCTTCCGGCAGCAAAGCGTCGTGCGGCGCCGGCGCGGGGGGGAACGCCGGATGTGCCGGCTCCCCCGCCTATAAAAGGAAAAGGCAGGCCGGGCTGAGGGCCTGCAGCAAATTTTAAGGGAGCCGCCGCCCATGCGTATGGGCGGCGGCTCCCTTTTTCTGTTGACGGATTTCCCCGGATTACTCCGCGTACATGCCGATTCCATACCGCCGGCAGATCCGTTCGTGCTCGGCATAGGTTTTGGAATAATAGGTGGTGGTGGAGCCGTCCGAATTGCGGGCGGTAGCGAAGAAATAATACCCGTCCATCTCTTCTGCCGGATTGAGCACCGCTTCGATGGCGTCCATACCCGGGTTATTGATGGGGCCGACCGGCAGGCCGTTGCGCTTATAGGTGTCGTAATCCAGGTTTTCCACCGACTGGCCGTTCACCGGCGGGAAAATGCTGTCGATATACCGCCGGGTGGAATCGCACTCCAGCTTGGGATAAACGGACGGGTTATCCAGACGGTTGCGGAGCACCCGGGCAACTTTGTACATATCCTCGAGATTGTCCGCCTCCCACTGGACAATGGACGCCAGCGTGATCACCTCGTCCAGCGTCATCCCCTGCGCCTTGGCCTTAATGGAGGTCGGGGTGCTGTCCTCATCCTCCCCGGCTGCTGATTTTTCCACCTTGTTGCTGAACGCGGTCAAAAACTTGTTCACGACCGTTTCCCCGGAGCTGCCCACATAAAAATCATAGGTATCCGGGAAAATATACCCTTCCAGCCGGTTCACCCGCCCGGCATGCGCCTCGTCGCTGGGGATTTCATTCAGGAAGGCGTAGGAATACGTCCCGTTTTCCATCGCCGAATAGAATTCCTGCGAGGTGCACACGCTGTTCTCTTCCAGCTTGGCGGCGATTTCCTTTACCGTCATCCCTTCCGGGAAGGTGACCCGGACAATTTCGCGCTTATTGGATTTCAGGATGTTGATAATGGTCTCATACCCCATATCCGCGGACAGGGCCGCCTCGTCCTGCGGCATAAATTCGCCGTTTGCGCCGGTGATGGTGCAGTACAGCCGGAAGATCAGCGGCTGGTCGATGACGCCCGCTTCCTCCAAGATCTCCGCGACCTTGGCGGTATCCTGACAGTCCTCTTCGGTCAGCGTGACCGGCACCTTGGTGTCGGATTTATTAAGGCCGGTCAGGTCCAGCACCCCGGCGACGGCGAAATATGCCAATATACCGGAAGCCGCCAGGACAAGGACGGCGTAGATAATGCCCCGCACGCACCCCCATGCCATCTTGGCCTGGGGGTCGGCGGCCTTCTTCTTCCGGGCGCTTTTTTTCTGACCGTCCGCGCCGGCCGTCCCGTCCCCGGCGGAGGCCCCCTCCGGCTCCGAGGTCTCCGCCGTATCGGGCAGAGCACCTTCCTCCGGCGAGGATTCCTGTGCGGGGAGGCCGTCCTGCGGTGCGGAGGGAATCTCCGCGGTCTGGCTGGAAAGCCGGCCGGCTCCGCCGTCCGCCCCCGCCGACGCGTCTGTATTGCGGGACGGCCCGCCTTCCGACGGCGGGGGGCCGGGGATTTCCTCGTCCAGATTCAGCTGCAGCTTGAAATCGGAGACTTTGCTCTTGCGCTCTTCTTGCAGCCTCTGCTCGGTCTGCTTGTCCACCTGCAGCATCCGGCGGGCCTGTTCCTCCTCCCGCTGACGGGCCTCCTTTTCCGCCTCGATATCCCGCAGGATCTTATCCAAATCATCCGCCATCGTTGTTCACTCTCCTATACAGCGTCCGCCTCCTCAGCGGGCGGTGCGGCGCAGATAGCGATCGGTCACCAGCAATTCCACCGGCCGGTCGAAACGGCCGTGCGGCAGGGTGCGCCGAATACAGTCGCTGTAACAAATTCCAATCATATGCCCGCCGAACCCGGCAAGGAAGCGGTCATAGTACCCCTTCCCATAGCCGAGCCGGTATCCTTTCCAATCATAACACAAAGCGGGCACCAAGCACAAGCCATTTGAAAAATCCGCCATTTTCTCACAATTTTCCGGATCCGGCTCCAGCACGCCGAAGGAGCCGGGGGACAAATCCTCCAGCCCGGAAATGTAAAAAAACTCCATGTCCCGCGTGCCGGGGATGCAGCGGGGGACGGCCACCCGTTTCCCCGCCGCCAGCGCGCGGCGGATGATTTCCAGCGTATCCACCTCAATCGGCGTGGACACATAGGTCAGCAGCTGCCCGCAGCGCTGATACTGCCACAGGGCGGTCACACGGTCGGCAATCCGCCGGTCCCGCTGTGCTTTGAGCTTGGGCGGCATCTCCCGGCGGAGCGTTTTATAATGCTCCCTCAACGCGGCCTTGATCGGCCGGATATCCCCTACCGGCATTGCATGGCCGCCTTCAGCGCCTCCGCCCGTTCGGGGGAAACCAGCTGGGCCACGATGCGCAGGCCGAAATCCACCGCTACGCCCGCGCCCTTTGCCGTGATGATCCGGCCGTCCGTTTCCACCGGCCGGTCGGATACCAGCGCCCCTTCCAGCTCCTGCTCATAGCCGGGGAAGCAGACCGCACGCTTTCCCTTGAGCATCCCCCGATGCCCCAGGATCGACGGCGCCGCGCAGATGGCGCCGATCCAGGCGCCCCGCTTTTCCGCCTCGTCCAGCGCCGCCTGCACCACCGGCGAACGTTCCAGATTGAGCGTCCCCGGCATCCCGCCGGGAAGCACCACCATTTCCGGCGCCGCCGGATCCAGCTCCGTATCCGGGATGTCCGCCGCCAACGTAATGCCGTGCGCCCCCCGGACCACCGGCCCGCCGACGCCGACGGTCACCACCTCGAGCTCCGCCCGCCGCAGGACATCCACGACGGCGAGCGCTTCGATCTCTTCAAAACCCATGGCCAGAAATACTGCAATCATCCTCCGCACCCCTTCCCGCAGGCCGGGCCGTGCCGCCCTGTGCCCGCATGCTCCATGAATTTATGTTCCCGCCGGCCGCGCGCGGGCACAGCGGACGCCTCCCCTGCCCACGGCCGGTTTTGCCCGTTTCAGTCGAGCGCCAGCCCCATATACGGTAAATCCTGCGCCGCGGTTTCCAGCAGCCTTTCGGCCCTGTCCGTCAGCGGGCATAGCCAGCCGAACGGCGCGGCCGGCTCCCCCGGCTCCGCCGGGCGGCGGCGCCGGAAAGTCCGCCTTCCCGGATACCGCGCGGCAGCAGCCGCAAGCATCGCCGGCTCGTTTTTGGGGGAAGCCATCCATTCCCGGAAGAACAGCGCCCCCGGAGCCTCTCCCCCGCCCATGGCGTAGCAGCCCGCGCCGCCGAACCGATCCGCACCGTAAGCGGAGAGCCCCACTACCGGCGCCGGCCACCGCACCCACACCGGCCGTTTTTCCAGCGCGGCATCCCGGCAGGCGGCCGCCTGCCCATCCCCCGTCAGCGGGCATATCCCATCCTCAGCCGGGGATATCCGCCCGCCGAAGGCTGCGTCCTCTTCCACCGCCGTAAAGTACGGCCGGTAGCCGAACCGTTCATAATAGGCGGCCAGTCCCGGCTCCGCCGGGCGGAGGAAAAGCGCGGCCGCCCCTTCCGCCGCCGCCAGGGCGTGGGCATGGCGGAGCAGGGAGGAAAAGCATCCCCGCCCCTGATAGGCCGGCAGGGTGGCCGCCGCAAACACGTACCGCAGCGGTAGGACGCCGGAAGCCGTCACCAATTCCGCCGGGAGGAGGAAAGCCATAGTGACCGCCCGGCCGTCCAGCCGCCCGACCAGGCATCGGCCCGGGGCCCACAGCCGTTTTAAAAAATACTCCGCCGTTTCGGGGGTATCGTCCGGGAAGCAGGCAAGCCAGATTTCCCGGACCGCCGGGCGATCCCGCCCTTCCGCCGCCGTGATTTCCACCAAACCCCTCCTGCCGCGTCAGGAACGCTCGGTCCCCAGGTATTTTTCCAGGATTTCCGCCGGGTGGTAGCTTTTCTTCGCCCGGCGGAGCCCTTCGAGCCCCAAATCGTTTTCCCGGTTAATCCAGGCGTATTTCCCCAGCAGCTCATGGGCGGCAAACTCCCGGTTAATCACCGAATAGGCCGTGGCGTAATCCGGCAGCGCCTTTTCCACGTGGATGTCGAACACCTCGTCGTTAATCGGCGAGCCCATGGTCATGGCCACCACCTTGCCGCCGACCCGGATAAGGCCGCCCTTCAGGGAAAGGGCTTCCCGGTTTTGCAGCGCTTCCCGGATGGCACAGTTCTCGTTCTGCAGGCCGGGATCCTCGCAGTTCCCCCGCGCGCGGCACCATTCCCGGGTCATCTCGACCACCTCGCCGGTGTTCTGGTCGGTGATCGGCTCGTACCGCCAGTCGTAAGAGGCGGAAAAGGCGGCGATATGGTTGCGCTTGCCGTGATATTTCTTCCCGGACAAGTTCGCCAAATCCTCGGTATGATAAAGATAATCAAAGTCGTTGGGGGAGGGCTCCCATTCGAACGCCCCGGGGAACCAGCTCTCAATCTGCTCCTTCATTTCCCTGTTCGCGCCGAACAGGAGGAGGGATTCCCCCCGCGCATGCTCCCATTCCCTCAGCAGGGCAATCCCTTCCCGCACGTCCCCGCCCGACGGCAGGAGGTACACCGGCTCGGTGTCCCCGGAACGGGAAAAAATAGTGCCGTTCCATTCGGCAATTTGGTTGTGGTAGTATTTCCGCCACATAAAAATGGTGGTAAACGAAAACTCGCACGCGCGGTATCCGCCGGAACGCAGGAGCGGTGCCGCCCACGCGGCGTCCTCCACCCTCGGCGCCCGAAACGCAAGCTTTGGTGCGGTGTCCAGCATACTGTCAGTCCTTTTCTATAATTTGTGTCAGCCGGGCGGTGATCGCTTCCTCCGGCAGAGGCTCCCCGTCCTGCGCGCAGGGAACGACCTCCCACCCCAGGCGCCGCGCCGCGTACAGCGCCGTTTCCCGGCAGCGCAGGAGATAGGCGGCATCCCGCTCATGGATATCCTTCCGGCTCTCGTCCCCCGCATACCGCCGGGAAAGGAGGCGCTGGGACACTTCAGGCGGCATATCCAGGAAAATCACCGCGGAGGGCCGGGGCAGGCCCAACAGGGTATACTCATATTCCTCCAGCCAGGCGAGGTACCGGTCCCATTCCTCCCGCGGAAGCTTCGCCATCTGGTGGATGGCGTTGGAGGTGGTGTACCGCGCGGCCAGAATCAGCCGGCCGCCCTCATAGTCCGCCTGCCAGAAGCGCTTATAGCTCGCGTATCGGTCCACCGCGTAAAAGGAGGAAGCCGCATACGCGTTCACCGCGTCCGGGGAACCGCCGAATTCGCCCGCCAGGTACATCTTCACCAATGCGGAAGAGGGTTCCTTGTAATCGGGAAAGCAGATCCGTTTATAGCTTGTCCCGCGATTGTCCAGATACTCGCTCACGCGATCGAGCTGCGTGGTTTTCCCGCTCCCGTCCAGCCCGTCGATTACAACCAGCCTTCCCATGCGATTTCCCCTTTTTCTTGGTTTTGGAATCCCCGCCGGGCCATGTCCTGCGTTATTCGGGCTTCGGCGCAGCCTTCTCCTGCATCGCCCGGTATTTTTCCCGCACCTGCGCGGCGCGGCCGCAGGACATTTTCCCTTCCGGGCAGGGCCCGTTCAGGCAGGAGGGCCCCGCATGCCGGAACAGGGCGGGCGCCGCCTCCAGGCAGAGGGCGAGCATCTGCTCCGCCAGTTCCCGAATTTCCCACTGCGCGCGGTTGCAGCAGCGGTGGGCAAAGAAATTCTGCAGGCTGCGCGCGTTCATAGTGACAATCATCTTGGTGGTGCAGGCGTTCGGCAGCACAAACCGGGCGTCCTCAATCGCCTTTTTCTCCGCGGAACGCCGGGCGGCCTTCTCCTCCATCCCCTGGGCAAGGAAGGCGTCCAGGTGCTTTTGCTTCAAAAGCTCGGTCAGCCGCTCGTAATGCCGCTGGTCCTCCTCCATGGCGCGGAGGTATTCCTCCTTTGCTTCGGGGATCGCCTCGATTTCCGGCGGAAGCACAAACTCAAAGCGCCCTTCCCGGACGTACCGCTGGCTCTGCACGCTGAAGGAGGCGATGCGGTGCCGGGTGATCTGCGCCAGCAGCGAGCGGGACACCCCCTCAATCCCAAAGGTAAAGGAGGCGTGCTCGATGGGGCTTTCGTGGCCGATCTCGGTCAGCATGTCCACAAAAGCGCTGGTTTTCTCCTCGGTCAGCCCTTCCAGCACGTCGCCAATGGAGGCCGGGGAATAGCAGAGCTTGGCCGCGGCCGCCACCGTGCGTTCCGGCTGGGGCGTATGGGCGAGTAAGGTGACTTTTAACATGACGGGGCTCCCTTCCGATTTTCCGAAATTCTCAAAATGCAGGATGCCGCAATGGCACGAAAATCAAGGAAACATATATAGAGTTTAGTATACCAGAATTCATCGTCTTCTTCAATCATTTTTGCGGCTGTTTTTAATCCGGAGGGAAACGGCCGTAATGCCGCTGTCAGCATAAAGGGGCCGTAATGCCGCAGGCAGGCATCTTCCCCGCCGCCCGCGGCATAAAAAAGAAAGGCCGTTTTCCCTCTGCTTCCGTTTTTGGGATTGCCCACGCTTTCGCAGCCCTCCGCATGTTCACAGCTAGATAATGTGTTAAACCATTGCCGCCGTGGCGCCTTATACGTATGTCCTCCCGTTGATGCCTCGTGCGATTGACGGAGCGCCCCTTTATTGCATCAAAAGGAAGTTTTGTCTTCCCTTCACCGCCAAAGCTTTTGGCATTCTTTTAAAGCACCAGAGTCTGAGCGCAAAAATGCAGCTGCCGCATACTGCGGCAGCTGCATATCCGCCAATCCATAGTTAAAAATGCCCTCTGCAATCGCCGGGGTTAATCCAGGGAAACGATCGTATACTCCCTGCTGCCAAGCCCATGCCGTGCGGCTGCTTCCACCGTATGGATACCGTGCCGGGAATCCATGCGCTCGATCAAGGCCTTTTTCCCCGGATCAGAAGAATGCACCACCGCATCGTAGCATGCCTGATCGACCGCAACCGGGTCTGTGGAGGCGTAAATCCCCAAATCGGCCATTTCCGGCTCCGCCGGGTGGGAATCGCAGTCACAGTCCACGCTCAGCCGGTTGGCCACATTGATGTATAGCATGTTTTCCGCCCCTTTATAGCGGATAACCCCTTTGCAGGCGTCAGCCATAGATTCCAAGAAATGGTCTTGGGGAGGAAGGTGATTGAACAGCTGAGATGCTTCGGTGGTAACACCCGCGGTGTGGATGTAGGCCTTTCCATGGGTGGAGGCGATACCGATACTGATGTTTTGAGCGCGCCGCCGAAACCGCCCATGGCATGGCCTTTGAAATGAGACAGGATAAGGAGGGAGTCGTAATTGGCCAGATGCTCGCCCACAATATCCTTGTCCAGATGGAACCCGTTTTCCACAGGGATTTCCATCTCTCCGAACTCGTCCATAATATCGCAGGGCGCCATTGCTTTGAAGCCGTGGTCTTCGATGGCTTTCCAATGCTCTTTTGGGTCCATTCTTCGGCCTTCATAGGCGGTGCAGCATTCAACAATCGTACCATCGAGCGAATGGACCAGCGCGCCAATCAGCTCCGGATGCAAATAGTTGTGCCCGCCCGGCTCGCCGGTGGAAATTTTTACCCCAACTTTGCCTTTCAATTCCACGCCCAGCGCCTTGTAAATCCGGAGCAAACTTTCCGGGGTGATCGCCTTGGTAAAAAAACTTCTGCTTTTCCCATTATGAAACACACCTTCCCATCGATTGATATGATTTTTCTATGTCAAATTGGGCGGTGCAGCCTTTCGTCCGGGCAATCGCACCGATCGGCCCGCTCACACCGGCTGCAAGCGATGCAATCGGGCGCCGCCCTGCCGTTCTGGGCAGCCAGGGCATCGGCCTCTTCCCACCCATCCAGCCAGCCGCCAGCGGCATATTCTTCAGGGGCCGCAGGTCAGCGGGGGCGGTACGTTCGTTCCGCCCTTTCTAGAAATATTATATACGAATACAGGCCGTGCTTCAAGCGTTATTCCCGCACAAAGGCGGGTTTTGCGGCATGCAACAGAGGCCCGGATTTGGAACGCGT
>CAJFGS010000011.1:0-2226 GCA_904377855.1 Candidatus Avimonas merdigallinarum | reverse complement strand
AGAGACGTTCCAAATCCGGGCCTCTGTTCGCCGGCGCGCATGGCACGAGGGATCCTCATGTTGGCAGAAACAAAAATATCCTCCTTTATGATAGTTATCCTTCCCAATGCTTTTAAAAAACAGGCGGGCAATAAAGGCCGCCGGATTAAAAAGCAACGGTAATAAAAACAAATTGGAAATTTGGCCGGAGCCCCGTGACGTTTTCTGCAAAAAGCAGAGCAAGCGCAGTCAACCGCAAGCAATAGGGCGCCTGTTAAATGGAAAGCGCCGTTCCTCCGTTATACGGTTATTTAAACTTGCATTGAAAAACATAGGAGCTTCCCTAAAATCTTATCTGCGCACCAGCACAAAAAGCAGACGATAATCCCGACCTGCAGGGAAACGAGAATAGCCGGCACGCTGGGTTGTGCAAGTACCGAGCCGGCGGAGACCACCGCGCGTGCGGAATAGGCTGTCAGCGGCAGCCCCATAAGCATTTTTAAATTGGCAGTAAAATGAAATGTTAAAGCGGCCAGTGCAAAGGTTGCCCCGTAAAAAATACGGGTATACTTTTCTCTGAATAAAAAGTGCTTTAACAAAAGCAAGCCGATACCGACGCAAAACGTGATGACCGCCGGCCAAGCGATTGTATTAAACAGCGCCTTTAAGAAGACGTCATCGTGAAAAAGCAGGTTCAAATAATTTCCATACCCTATAAATCCGGATGGATGCAGTATATCAGAAAAAGAATGGAAGCTGAGGATTAGGCTGGCAGGAAATAGGATTGCGATAACTGCCGTCGGTATGATAAACCATAGAAGCTGTCGGAATGTTTTCATGATGATTTCCCCTTATAATGAAACGGTATCAGCGAAATTCCCGCTAAAACGGCGATCGCTATGCCGAGCCAGTAAAAAAGCTCCGCCAAGAAAAGAAGATTCCACCCCAAAAAGGATCGGAATGTTGCGTACATCCCCACCACATAGCTTTGCGGCGGCAGCAACACAAAAAGGAGGACAGTTGCCAAAAGCAGCGCGGCAAGCCGCCAACGCGTTTTTGCACCCAGTTTATTCTTGAAAGCCGACAGGAGATTGAAAACCGAAAACGATAACATTGCCGCTGCTTGCAGCAACATAAATAGCGCCGGAAGCCAATGCCGCTTTAAAGCCGACCGATCGGCGCCGCTTATGGCATAGGCGCCGCCGGGCCCCGCCGAGATGTCCGCAAAGCGGTAAACAATAGGGCGTAAGAAGATAAAGCAGAATACAACCGACGTCAAAGCAAAAGCTACCGATATCACTTTCCGGAATATTGCCATGCGCTAGCCCCCCGCACATTGCGAATTCTGTTAAGGCATATTTTTATAGTTCCTTCTTCCGTTTCTCAACGGCATTTTTCCTGAACTGGGCCGGGGTCTGATTGGTATGTTCCTTAAAGACTCTTCCAAAATGCTGCACCGTTGCAAACCCGCAGCGGGCGGCAACATCCTTTATCGGCACTTCCGTAAACTCAAGATGCTTTTTGGCTACGCAGATCCGAAAACTCCATAAATATTCCATAGGGGTTGTGCCCATCTCGCTTCGAAACAGTTCATTTACGGTTGTTTGATTAACGCCGGCGCTTGCGACGATTTGGGGAAAGGCAATTTTGTCGAAGTAATGGCTTTCTATAAAAATGATCGCCCTTTTGAGCCGCTCGTCTTTGATATTTGCCCGGCTATCCCCGCAAGCCAGGATTCCCCCCCTGCCAATCAGGCCGTAAAGCCTCTCCAGCGCGATCATAATCTCGATGAAATATGACCGGGCGCGGCAGGACCAATACCAATCCGGCTGGTTTAAAAGCTCTTCCTGCATTTCGGTATATTCAAGCAACTTTCTTGGGTAAATTTGAACCCTCACATTGGACAAGACCTTAAAGAGGCGGATGCCGGTTAATGCCGTAATCATGCGGACTTTTTAGTGTTTTCAAATCAGACAATGGGGTCCGGACTGCATGGCTTTTATTTTCTATTTTAACTTTTTCGGATTTTCAGTCCAAATTAAATCCAATGTCTCAAAACTCGCGAAGCCGCATAAATGCTGGAGTTATAATAAAAACACCATTGATGTCCAAACTTTGGAGGTTCAGATTTCAATGGTGTTTTCAGTTTGGTGCCGGTGGCCGGACTCGAACCGGCACGGTGTCGCCACCGGTGGATTTTGAGTTTTACCGGTTGCGGGGCAATGAGTGGACTGTAATTCCCTATGG
>CAJFGS010000010.1:1894-67720 GCA_904377855.1 Candidatus Avimonas merdigallinarum | reverse complement strand
GTTCGATGATTTCCGCATGGAACTCGCTCACCTTGTCGGCAAGGGCGTAAACGTCCACGCCGCCCGGTTCATGGATATCAATGTTCCGTATGCGGTTTTTGTACATATGCGTTCCCCTCCGGCAGAATCATTTCACAAGCAATATATGAAGGGAAATTCCCAGCCTATCACCGCAGCTGGAAAATTATACAATAAAACACGTGACGCAAACGAATACGCAAAGGATAAGCGAAAAAGTGCCTAAAGATGCGCAAATATTGGAAAATCTTGAAGAAAAGACTTTACAAATGCCGAAATCGCATGGTATACTGTTTAACAATATATTATCATGGGGGAGAAGGCGATTTTTAGTATTACCCTCTTCCGGACGACGGCTGAGCCCTTTCTGATTCGCTTTGGAAATTCGGTGCTTCCTCTGATTAGCGAAGCTCGAATGTTTTCGGGCGGCTGATTGCAGCTGTTCCATGGATATCATAATCAAGGGAGATAAACCGTATGAAAAAGGGAAAGAAAATCACCATACTGGGCGCGGGCAATGTAGGAGCCACCATCGCGTATACCTTAGCGTTGGACGGCATGGCCTCCGAAATCGTGCTGATTGACATTAACGAGAAGAAGGCGCAGGGAGAGGCGATGGATATTCTCCAGGGCACCCCCTTCTGCGCCCCGGTGAACATCCATGCTGGCGGATACGCGGACGCCGCGCACTCCGATGTGGTCGTCGTCACCGTCGGCCTGGCCCGGAAGCCTGGCCAGACCCGCATTGACCTGGCACAGGCCAATGTGGATATCATCAAATCGGTCATGCCGCAAATCACCCAGGTTGCTCCCGATGCGGTATATGTCGTGGTCAGCAATCCGGTGGATATCATCACCTACGCCATTCTGAAGACGACCAACCTGTCGGAACGTCAAGTGTTCGGTTCCGGCACCATGCTGGATTCCGCCCGCCTGCGTTCCCGTCTGGCGGAGCATGTGGGCCTCAACTCCAAAAACGTCCATGCCTATGTGTTTGGGGAGCACGGCGACACCTCCATGATCCCCTGGTCCCTGACGACGATTGCCGGTATGGAAATGAGCAAATACTGCACTTATGTCTGCGATCGGCACAATCACTGCGGCAAAGAGGAACTCAAACAAATTGAGGAGGACGTCCGCACCGCCGGCGCCCAGGTGATCGCCCTGAAGGGCGCCACCTTCTATGCGATCGCCCTGTCGGTGCGCCGGATCTGCGAATGCATCCTGCGGGATACCGATTCGGTAATGACCGTTTCCGCCATGGCGCACGACCAGTATGGCATCAAAGACGTATGTCTGAGCCTGCCTTTTGTCGTGGGCGCCCAGGGCATCCGCCGTGCCATCGTCCCCCCGCTGGCCGAGGAGGAAGAGGCGCTGCTGCACAAGAGCGCCGACGCGCTCAGGGAAGTCATTTCCCAGTTAACCATCTAATTCTGCCAAAAATTTTGAAAGGAATGCGATACCATGGATTATGCTGTTGAGTCTCTGAAAAAGCACAAGGAATGGAAAGGCAAAATTGAAGTGATCTGCCGGGCTCCGTTGGAGACGCGGGATGACCTGTCCCTGGCCTATACCCCGGGCGTAGCTCAGCCTTGCCTGGAAATTCAGAAGGACGTCAACCTGAGCTATGATCTGACCCGCCGTGGCAACCTGGTCGCCGTGGTCACCGACGGCACCGCCGTGCTGGGGCTGGGAGATATCGGGCCGGAAGCCGGCATGCCGGTAATGGAAGGCAAATGCGCCCTGTTCAAGGCGTTCGGCGATGTGGACGCTATCCCGCTTTGCGTCCGCTCCAAGGATGTGGACGATATCGTCAACACCGTCCGGCTCCTGGCCGGCAGCTTCGGCGGCATCAACCTGGAGGACATCTCCGCCCCCCGCTGTTTTGAGATCGAGCGGCGGCTCAAGGAATGCTGCGATATCCCGATTTTCCACGACGACCAGCACGGCACTGCCGTGGTCACTCTGGCCGCCATGCTCAATGCGCTGAAACTGACCGGCAAGAAGCTGGAGGAAATCCGTGTGGTCACCAGCGGCGCCGGGGCGGCCGGCATCGCCATTATCCGGCTGCTCATCGCCATGGGGCTCAAAGATGTGGTGCTGTGCGACCGGCAGGGCGCGATTTACCAGGGCCGTGAGAACCTCAACGCCGAAAAGGCGGAGATGGCTGCCATCACCAACCAGGAGTGCCGCAAGGGCACCCTGGCCGACGTGCTCAAGGGCGCCGACGTGTTCATCGGCGTGTCCGCTCCCGGCTGCGTGACGCCGGAGATGGTCCAGTCCATGGCGCCCAACCCCATCCTCTTCCCCATGGCCAATCCGGTACCGGAAATCATGCCCGACCTGGCGAAGGAAGCCGGCGCCGCCGTGGTGGGGACCGGGCGCAGCGACTTCCCGAACCAGATCAACAATGTGCTGGCTTTCCCGGGCATTTTCCGCGGAGCGTTGGACGTGCGGGCCAGCGATATCAACGACGAGATGAAGATCGCCGCGGCCAAGGCCATCGCGTCCTTCGTCACCGACGATGAGCTGTCCCCGGAATATATCATCCCCAGCGCTTTGGATAGGAACGTGTCCAAGGCGGTGGCTGAGGCGGTGGCCGAAGCCGCCCGGAAGACCGGCGTGGCCCGGATCTAAAACGGGAACAACGAGATTTCATAAAAACGCACTTACAGGATGCAACGAATGCACCTGTAAGTGCGTTTTTTGTTTCCGAGCCTTTCTATCTGCGCGATTCCCTCTTAATATCCACAAAGCTATGCACATATAAATGTCTTGTTCCCTGATTTTTTAGCCGGGAATACCACAGCGATATGGATAAATGGGAAGGCGGCGAAAGGCAGGTGCAGTTTTTTATTTACAGCCGCAAGTCGGTCTATACCGGCAAAGGCGAAAGCATTGAAAATCAGATAGAAATGTGCCGGCAATACATTCATGCCAAGTTTCCGGGTACGAACGACGCCGACATCAGCATTTATGAGGACGAAGGATTTTCCGCGAAGGACACGGACAGGCCGCAGTTTCAGCAGATGCTGCGGGATATCAAGCTGAAAAAGCCCGACTTTGTGGTTTGCTACCGGCTCGACCGGATCAGCCGCAACGTCAGTGACTTTTCGGCTCTGATTGAAGAATTAAACAACCGCAGCATTTCTTTCGTTTGTATTAAAGAGGAATTTGACACCTCCAAGCCCATGGGAAAAGCCATGATGTATATCGCATCGGTTTTCGCCCAGTTAGAACGGGAAACCATCGCAGAGCGTGTACGGGACAATATGCTCATGCTGGCCCGCACGGGGCGGTGGCTGGGTGGGACGACACCGGCTGGATATAGCTCTGAAAAGCAGCAGGAGATCATCGTTGACGGAAAAGTGAAAACCTCTTGTAAGCTGAAAGACGAGCCTAACGAGCTCCGCGCCGTAGACAGGATATTTGAGAAGTTTTTAGAACTCCACAGTATTTCCGGTGTAAGTAAGTATCTGATTAAACAGGGCATCCGATCCCGCAGCGGTAGGTATTATTCTCTGCCTGGCATCAAGGAAATCCTGCAAAATCCCGTATATTGTGTGGCCGACAAGGACGCTTTGGATTACTTCACCGCCAAAAATTCCGACGTTTGCTTTGAGGAAAAGGATTGTTCGGAGAAATATGGGCTTCTGGCTTACAACAAGCGAGACTATAAAAAGAAACACGCCCCGCGTCAGTCAATGGACAAATGGATCATCGCCATTGGCAAACATAGAGGACGTGTATCCGGCAAAAAGTGGGTGGCTGTTCAGAATATTGTTGAGGACAATATTCCCACAGGGAAAAAGCCTGCGAAAATGCACAACGATTATTCGCTGCTGTCCGGCTTGATTTACTGCGAAAAATGCGGGAGCCGACTGTTCGCCAAAGCCCGTTCCGGCAAGGGGGCAACGCCTGGGCTGTTCGACTATGTGTGCAGCAGCAAGTTACGGGGCGGAACGGCGCTGTGTAGCTGCCAAAATATCGGCGGAGCACAAGCCGATGAGATGGTATGCGAATTCCTGATGAAGTACACCGACGAAAGCCCTAGTATTTACAAGCTGCTGGAAAAGCTGAAGCACGACTTGCAGGGACAGATACGGGAAAACCCGCTGGACAGCATCGAGGCACGGATGAGTAAGTGCAGCGGTGAAATGGACAATCTGGTGCGTACCCTGTCGCAACGCGATCTCAGTCCCGCCTTTATTCAGCGTGTCAATATCCAAATCGGTGAACTGGATAAGGAACTCTCCGGCTTGGCGCAAGAGCGTGAACGGCTGCAAAGCAATACGGCGAAGTTGGCCGATAAAGCAATACAGGTGGAACTGCTAGCTGCGGCCTTATCCAGCTTGAAAAACAATTTTTCCAACCTGTCCATTTATGAAAAGCGAACCCTAATCCGGCTGTTGGTTCAAAAAATTATCTGGGACGGGAGAGACTTTCATATTTTTATGGACGGCGAGTAGGGATCTGTCAGCAATCTACTCGTCGATAGCGTTCAAAGACGCAAAATTCGGCGTAACATTGCCTTTTGGCCGGTGGCGTATTCCCCACCCTTATTGCCATCATTTCTATGTTTTTTGTCGGCTTTGCGGCCGGCCCGGCCTCCGGCCTGCTGTCGACGCTGCTGCTCACCGGCGTCATCGTTTTGGGAATCGGTATGACCTTCCTAATTTCCCGCCTGCTGTCCAAAACGATTCTAAAGGGCGTCCCCTCCTCTTTTACACTGGAACTGCCCCCCTACCGCCGTCCGCAGGTAGGAAAAGTGATCCTCCGCTCTATTTTCGATCGTACGCTTTTCGTGCTGGGCAGAGCGGCCGCCGTCGCCGCTCCCGCCGGCCTGCTCATTTGGATCCTTGCAAACGTCACAGCCGGCGGCACGAGCCTGTTGGCCCACTGCACCGGCTTTCTGGATCCGTTTGCCCGGCTTTTCGGATTGGATGGCGTTATCTTGATGGCGTTCATCCTGGGGTTTCCCGCCAACGAAATCGTCATTCCCCTGATAATCATGGGATATATGGCTACCGGAAGCCTAACAGAAATGGAAAGCCTGTCCTCCCTCAAGGCGCTGCTGGTCGACAACGGGTGGACTTGGCTGACCGCTGTATGCACCATGCTGTTTTCCCTCATGCACTGGCCTTGCTCCACCACCTGCCTCACCATCCGCAAGGAAACCGGAAGCCTCAAATGGACCGCTGTTTCCATGCTGGTGCCGACCGTTACCGGCCTGCTTCTCTGCGGCATCGTTACTGGCGCCGCCAGGCTGACGGGATTGGCATAAAAGCGAGGAAATACCTTGGCAGTGAGGACACTGCCAAGGCCTTCCCGTGAATCAGCCGTGGGCGGCGGCCCCCTTCTGGATAGCCGCCTAGCGGCCGAGTATCCACAGCCGGCAGACCGCGGCGAATTCCCGCACCCAATAGCATTCCAGAAGATGCGCCGGGGTACGGCAGGTGGCCGGCCCAACATCGGCCAGCCCCTCCTTTTTGGCTAGGGACTGCGCACGGTACTGATGGAATTCCTGCGTCGCTATGACGACATGTGGATTCAGTCCTTCTTCTTCAATGATTTCGCGGGAATAGCGGATGTTTTCCTCCGTATTGGTAGAACGGTCCTCCTGATAAATGCGGGAGGGCGCCACCCCCTTTTCTACCAGATAACGGTACATCACCTCCGATTCCGGCATAATCTCGTCGCTGCCCTGCCCGCCGGATACAATACAAACCGAATCCGGGTTCGCCTCCAGATATTTTGCAGCGGTATTCAGGCGGTCAGCCAGCATCCGGCTGGGGCGGTCCCCGTTAATCGCAGCGCCCAGCACGATAACCGTGGCGTTTTCTTCCGGTTCTTTCGCCGCAGCATGGAGCATGATCCCGGACGCCACGACAAAAAGCGCCAGCAATAAAAATAGAAGGCTGAAGACTATCGCCATAACCACCCGCCCTATCCGTGTTTTTCCGATTCGCTGCAGAAGCTGCCGTACCCTTTCCCAAAACAGGCCGGCCAGGAAAAGGCAGGAAAAACCGGGGATGGATATCAGCACGCCGGCGTTCACCACCCCGGAACAGAGCGGGAGGCAGGACCAAAAAAGCAGCGCTCCCGACACCAATGTAAAAAGAATCCGCACCAAGGAACTCCAAGGGAAAACCCGTTTTGTTTTGCTCTGCTTGTCCATAAAGGTACCTTCCCGCCGTCATGATACCTTTATCCTACAAGAAGCGTGAAAAAAGTTCAAGCGGGGATTCCTTAAGAAATCCCCGCTATTTTCTTGAAAATTGTGTTATTCCTGCCTTAAGGCATCCACCGGCTTCAAACGGGCGGCTTTAATGGCGGGGTACACCCCGAAAACCACCCCCAGGCATACGGTGAACAGGATAAGGTAGAGAAAATCAGTCCATGCTATGGGGACGGAAAAGCCGAAAACCTGCATGCCGATCAAACCAATGCCGCTGCCGACCGCAATCCCCACGAGGCTGCCAAACAGGGAAATCACGACCGCCTCCGTCAAAAACTCCCACAATATTCTGCTTCGGGACGCGCCAATCGCTTTCTTTATTCCGATTTCTCTGGTTCGTTCGCTGACCGAAACCATCATAATCGTCATAATGCCTAGGCCGGATACTACCAGGGAAATGCCGCTGATGGCTGTCAGCACCAGAGTGACGATATCCAAAAGGTTTCCCAGCTTGTCCCTCTGTGTGGAAAGGTTGTCGGTACGGAAATAGCCATGGGTATCGGTAACCCGCTCCAATCGGCTTAAAATTGTCGCTTCCGTCAGGGAAACGTCGGCTGCCGAGTCCACCCGAACCGCTACCTGATCAAACGTGCTGCATCCGGTCATGGCCTGCATGGTACTATATGGAATATATACCATGCTGGGAATAAATTCCCCCAGGCTTTGCAGCAGGGTACTTCCAGCCTCCGCGATCCCGATAATTTCAAACTCTTCCTGGGACCCGCCGATTTGCAGCCGGATGGTTTTTCCGGTGATGTTTTCCCGCCCGTAAGCGGACTCGGCCAGCGCCTCGTCCACCACGCATACCGAGGAGGCCGACTGAACATCTCCCTTGGAAATGAGCCGCCCATGTTTCAGTGTCAGGGAAATTGCCTGCTTCGCTCCGGCGTCAATGCCGCAGATGAGCGTGTTGGCTTGCGTTTCCCGCAGGGTGGTGAGAGAATATTCAATCATCAGCGGCATGGCGGTTTCCACATTGCTGGTGCTGCGGATGAGGTTTAGGGTTTCCTCTGTGATGCCGGATTCCCCATTGGCGTCTGCCGACGAGTTGGTGCTGATTGACAGCCCGCTGATTCCGAGGCTCTCCAGTTCGCTGTTTACCGCTGTTTTCCCGGCGTTGCTGATTAAGGAAACGATGACGACCAGGACAACGCCGATGGTAATGCTGCCGATGGTCAGAGCGGTGCGCAGCCGCTTCCTCGCCAGGCTTTTCATGGCACAGGACAAGATATCACGCATCCCCGTTTCCCTCCCCTGCCAGCGATACCATTTCCCCGTCCTTTACAATGTCGGAGGGATTTTGAATCACCCGATCCCCGGCCGACAGGCCCTGCGTCACCTCAAAGCCGTCGTTCCATTCCCTGCCGGTCTGGATTACCTGCTTAACGGCACGGCCGTTTTTATAGAGAAAGACGTATTCCTGATTGCGCTCGTCCTGCAGCACATATTCGTAAGGGATAACCAAGCAGTCTTCCACGCTGCCTATCTGAATTTTGGACTTTGCCGAAAGGCCGGGTTTTAGAGAATCGTCCCATTCGGACAGGGTAATCACCGCATCCACCACCGTCTCGCTGTTTGTCCCAGAGTACTGCTGCCGCGCAGAGGGGGAAATATAGGTAAGCGTTCCAGCATATTCGGCTTCGCGGAAAGCGGTTCCGCTGACCGTAGCGGCCTGACCGACGGCAATATCCTTGAGCTTACTCTCATGGATGGTTACCTTGACTTGGACGGTATCCCCCGAAGAAATGACGGCGCAGGGGCTGTCGGTGCTAATTGTCTCCCCTTCCGCCACGTTCAAAGCGCGGACCATCCCAGCGATTGGCGCGGTCACGCTTTTCACAATTTGCTGTTCCGGGACCAAAGAAGGGGAAATCCCTGCGGAGGCGGCGATGACCTCTCTGGTTGCATTGACATCCACGGTAAACAGGGGATCCCCCTTTTTTATTGTTTCCCCGGCTTTTACCAAGACATCCTCCGCAATGCATGGCATCTCCACATACACTTCTTCACTGTCTGCCGCCTCGATACGGCCGGTGCAGGTAACTGTATCCTCCGCAGAACGCGCTTCCACCATGTAAACCGAGACGGGAAGCGCCGATTTTTGGAGAAGCGGTTTTGCCAGAAGGATTCCTGCAATGGCCGCCGCCGTCAATGAAAACAGTAACGCATATGTTTTTTTCATAGTCCCATCCCACGCCTTTCCAGCACAGCAAAATTCTCGCATTTATTCTGTGAAGGAATGCCGGGAATATGTCCGCTATTTTTCACCAATCGCCAGGAAGCAGCAAAACGGTATAGTACAAAGAAAGCGGGCCGTTGCTACGGCCCGCTTTCTTTAAAAGTTTAAACAGGAAATCGTTGTTCCCGTTTTTAAAAGTCGAATGCCGGCCTACCCGAGCGCCTCATAGGCATCCCGCAGCATTTTTACGCCGATCAATTTTACACCGTCCCGCTTTGGCAGAGTCCGCAGGTTGTGATATGGAAGCACGATTTTTTGAAACCCCATACGCACCGCTTCATTGATGCGGTTTTCCGCATTGGTAACCGATCGGATTTCCCCCGCCAGGCCGATCTCCCCAAACGCGACAACGTCGTCGCCGAGCGCTTTATCTTTCAAGCTGGAAATCAAGGAGAGCGCCACCGGCAGATCTGCGGCCGGTTCGTCCAAACGCAGGCCGCCCACGACGTTGACATAGGCGTCCAGGTTTGAGAAATAATACCCGCCCCGTTTTTCCAGCACCGCCAGCAGCAGGGAAAGCCGGTTGTAGTCAAAGCCGGTCGCCATCCGGCGGGGGTTGCCGAAGCCGGTGGGCGACACTAGCCCCTGCACTTCCGCCAGCAACGGCCGCGTCCCTTCCATAATACAGGCGACGCAGGTGCCGCTGACATTGGTTGGCCGTCCATCCAGCAGCATCTTCGAAGCGTTTTCCACTTCCCGGAGCCCCTGATCCCGCATCTCAAAAACGCCGATTTCATTGGTGGAACCATACCGGTTCTTCACGCAGCGGAGGATACGGTAGCTGGTGTTCCGGTCCCCCTCAAAATGAAGGACGCAGTCCACGATATGCTCCATCACCTTAGGGCCGGCGATCGCCCCGTCTTTGTTGACATGCCCGACAATAAATACGGGGATGTCGGCGCCTTTCGCCACATGCATAATCGCATTGGTACACTCCCTCACCTGGGCAACGCTGCCGGAGGAGGAGGCGACGCCGGCCAGATTCATGGTCTGAATGGAGTCGATGATCACAAGATCCGGGGCGTCCGAGCGAAAATGCTCCAGTACCGTCTCCATGTCGGTTTCACAAAGGACATACAGGTTATCGCTGTGAACCTGCAGGCGATCTGCACGCAGCTTAATCTGCCGGGCAGACTCTTCGCCGGATACGTACAGTATTTTCAGCGCCTTCCCCAGGTGCTGGCAGATCTGGAGCAGCAGGGTGGATTTTCCAATACCGGGATCGCCGCCTATCAGCATCAAGGCCCCGTGGACAATCCCGCCGCCCAGGACGCGATCCAGCTCTTTCAGCCCGGTTTTGTAACGCTTTTCCCCGGTGGGGCTGATATCCCCGATTTTTGAGGAAATGCTTGCGGAAGCACCCCTTCTCTCCGCAGAGGCCGCTTTTTCCGGAACGCGGAATTCCTCATTTAAGGTATTCCATTCCCCGCAGGAGGGGCACTTTCCATACCATTTGGGGGATTCAAACCCGCATTGTGAACACAGGTATACTGTTTTGCTTTTGGCAGGCATCGCCGTCATTCCTTTTCTTTACTTTTCCTACTTTTCATACTCCAACAGGCCGCAAGCAATCGCATAGGCCATGCTCTGCTGATAGCTGGGATCCTTCAGCTTCTGCAAATCCGATGCATTGGAAAGGAAGCCGCATTCCACCAGGATAATCGGAGCTTTGGCATTGTGCAAAAGATAAATATCCTTGGTTCCCTTTTTCAACTCCCGGGTATTGTCCGGCTGCAGGAGGCGGATGACCGACTCCCTGACTGAATCCGCGGCCAAAGCGCTTTCCGCACTACCCGCTCCATAAAAAATCTGCGTACCGGAATACTGCGTTTGAGAGAAAAAATTCTCGTGGATGCTGATGGTCAGGCGGCTGTTATTGACCATTTCCAGCCGGTTTTTTAAATCGCTGACCTTCTGCTCCTTGATGGTCGACGCGTCAGAATCGTGGATAGAGCAATCGGTATTGCGGGTCATCTCCACGGAATATCCTAAAAAACGGAGCATATCCGCGAGCGGGAGCGCAATTTCCAAATTGATATCCTTTTCCAGCGTCCCATCCGCCGCCGACGCGCCTCCGTCCATCCCACCATGGCCAGGATCAATAAGGATAACGCTTTCCCCCAGCATCCCTCCGGTGCTTTTAAAACTAGGGGAAGCCGCCAGCCGAGCGATATGTACCGCCATATAAATAGCCGCCAGAATACAACACACCACTAGAAGAAGCTTCAAAATGGGTTCTCGTGCAATTCGTCTTTTCAAAGATACCACCCCGTACAACGTATGAACGGGGTGGCAAAATCATACACGCTGAATCAGCGGCGTCTCTTCTTTTTCTTTTTGGGATTGACGTAAATGAACTTTTCCGACAGGGAAATATGCTTATAACCAAGCAGATACGCCAGCCAACAGACGAAGGGGACCACCAATACGGTCAACAAAAGGATGAACATAGCGAACCAGGATACGTCGACAGTCGTCCTTACAGATGCTCCGATAAGCTCATTGAACGTCGGCAGGAACGTCAGATTGGTCAAACGATATACAAAAATAAAATTCGGGAAAAGAAGTCCCAATTTGCTCAAAAAGAGCAAAATATACAGGATAAAGTAGGGGACTCCCGCCATCGCGCCAATTTTCAGACCGCGGAGCTTATCTTCCGCTATGTGACCAAACTGTACAGCATTGCTGTCCCGATCTCCCAGCATCCAAAGTTTGGAATAAGGCAGAGAAACCAGCAGAAGCAGCATCAGAATCTGCGAAATAACATTCAGCGCTGTCTCTGTACTGGCCGGGATCTCTGTGCGGATCGGCTCCCATCTTTGGTTTGAGGGAAGCGTGGTGGTCGTACTGCCAGTCGATGTATCCGACTCCGACTCACCGGCGGCAGCGCCTCCGGCTGCTGTCGAATCCGTTCCTCCCGCGCTGCCTGTGGCGGTGGAAGCATCGCCTGAAGCGGGAGTCGTAGAACCTGCGGTAGTCTGCGTGGTCGAAATTGTCGTTGTGGTGTTGGAATAGTAAATTTCAGATAGGATTGTTGTCGTCCCTGCAGCCTCGTCATATTCGACCAGACGTTCGCCGACGGTTTGGGTAAAAAAGCCGTTGCCAATGATAATCAAGGACATATAAACGATAATCGCAAGAATGGCCGAAAAAATCGTGCGGAGAAAAACATTCACCGCGATTTTCAGGTTCGCTATCCGCAAATTGGGCTGTTCCGCCATAACGCTTCTCCTTTGTCTTGGTCTCCGCTCTTCCGGGCAATTCCGCTGGACTTTTGGGCCTCCTTGCATTCTGCTAAGGATAGCCCCATCGCCCCATCAATCACAAACGGAATAATTAATCACAGTATATCATTCTTTCGGCTGCTCAGCAAGGGAATGCGGCAAATCCCTCGATAAACAATAATTTGTGAACAACGGCCGCATCCGAAATGGATGCGGCCGTTACACAGGCTGTCAGGGATTACTCTTCGCTGGGAACTTCTTCCGAAACCGCCTCTGTATCGGCTGCTTCATCTTTCTCGGATTCTTCCAGCAAAGCACGGATAGAGAGGCTGATTCTCTTATGCTCATAATCGACGTTCGTAATCTTAACCCGCACTTCCTGCCCCATCTCCAATTCATCCTGCGGCTTGTCAATGCGGCGATCCGCAATCTGGGAAATATGAATGAGGCCGTCGATCCCCGGGATAATCTGCGCAAAAGCACCGAAGGTCGTCATGCCGACAATCTTTGCGGTAACCACGGAGCCGATGGGATAATTCGCCTTGAAAATCTCCCACGGATTGTCTTCTGCCTTGCGGTAACCAAGGGAAATCTTGTGCTTCTCCGTATCCAGGTCCTTGATATACACTTCCACCGTATCACCGACATTGACCACTTCCGACGGATGCTTGATACGCTTCCAGGAAAGTTCGGAGATGTGAATCATGCCGTCTACCCCGCCCAAATCGACAAACGCTCCGTAAGAGGTCAGGGACTTGACAACGCCGGTGTACTTCTGGCCGACTTCCGCCTGCGCCCAGAAAGCCGCTTCTTTTTCCTTGCGCTCGTCGCGGGCAACCTGGCGGATAGAACCAACCGCGCGGCGGCGGCTCTTATTGGTCTCAATGATCTTAAAGCGAACTTCCTGTCCCTTCAGCGGAGAAAGATCCTCCATACGGGTCAGGGACGCCTGCGAAGCCGGGATAAAGACACGGACGCCGTTGGTCACAGCCAGAATCCCGCCCTTAATCACGTCGGTCACCACGCCGGTCAGGACTTCGCCGCTTTCTTCCGCCTCGACGACCTTATCCCAGCCCTTCATGGCATCCACACGCTTTTTGGAAAGCATAATGGTACCTTCCTGATCGTTGGTGCGCATGATGAGCAGTTCCAACTCATCCCCTACTTTTACGACGTCGGCCGGATTCACGTTCGGCGTAGCGGACAGTTCGTCAACCGGGATGTATCCGGTCTGCTTGCGGCCAACGACTTCTACCTGCACCTCATTGGGCGCAATACCGACAACCACGCCGTGTACCCTTTCATCCGTACTCAGGTTCTTCAGCGACGCCTCCAGCGCCTCCTCAAAACTCATTTCGTCAAACGATTTCGCAGGAGCAGCCTCCTCAGCCGGCTCCGCCGCTTTTTCAGCTTCCGCCTCAGCGGCCGGTACGGCTTCCGCAGCGGTTTCCTCCGCCACGACGGTTTCTGCTTCTTTGACTTCGTTTTCAGTGTTGTTGACAATTTCGGACATGGTTGAAAGTACCTCCTTTATAATATCGGCGGGAGTCGATGCCCCAGCGGTCACGCCAATGGAATGCATGTCCCGAAACATTGCGGCTGAAAGCTCGTCCGCCGTTTCGATCAGCACCGTTGGGCAGTACCGGGAACATACGTCGCGAAGCTTCGCGGTATTGGAACTTTGACGCCCGCCGACAATCACCATGATATCGCTTTTTTGCGACAGCGCAATGGCTTCTTTTTGCCTCTCAGAAGTCGCATTACATATTGTATCAAAAATTTCGAGGTTTGTATAGAGTTTTTTTGCGATTTCCGAGCATTTTTCCCAAATATTCATATTAAACGTTGTCTGCGCCACCATGACGACCGGCACATTTGTGGGAATCGCCTTTTTCTCCTCCAATTTTTGCAAATCTTCTGATGCAGAAATCACAAAAACCGGTCCTAGGCAATGGCCGCGGATCCCGACCACTTCTGGGTGCCCTTCGTTGCCGGCGATAATCACCGCCGCCCCCTGCGCAGACTTCACCGCCACAATGCGGTGGATTTTCGCTACAAACGGGCAGGTAGCGTCGCAATAGGTCATGCCGAGCCGATCCAATTCCTCGTACACCGAGCGCGGCACCCCGTGGGAGCGAATCACCAGTACCGAGCCTTCCGGCGTTTCTTCGGGGGAGGGCACAATGGTAACCCCCCGCGCCGCCAGGGAATCCACCACCTGCGGGTTGTGGATAATTGGCCCCAGCGTACAGACCGACTGCCCATTTTCCAACAATTCGTAAACCGTACGGACTGCCTTGTTCACGCCAAAGCAGAAACCGGCGGATTTGGCTAATACAATGTTCAAGGCTCCTCCTCCAAAAGCCGGGCGATCCGGTCCATAATCTGCCGCGAAGCATAGCGGAGATCGGGGCGTTCCGGATTATCCAGATGCAGTTCAGCCGGCGGTACCGGCTGCCCGAAAATTATGGTGGTCCGGTGAAAAAGCCGCACCTTCTGATCCTTGGCTTTAATCGCTGTCGGCACGATATATGCGCCCGTTTGGGAAGCGATCAGCGCGGCGCCCGATTTTGCCCGGCCAAGCTTGCCGTCTTTGGAACGGGTGCCCTCCGGGAAAATCCCCAGGATTTTCCCGCTTTGGACAATCTCCTTGGCCGTATCGATGGCGCTGGTATCCCCTTCCCCCCGCCTTACCGGGAAAGCCCCGAATTTTTTTCCGACAAACCAAGCGGCCAGTTTGTTTTTGAACAATTCCGCCTTTGCCATGTAATATACATGCCTTTTCATGGCCATCAGCAGAAAAACTGGATCGAGATTCGAGATGTGGTTGGGGCACAGCATCAGCGGAGTGGGATCCCCCTGCGGAGGAACGTTTTCCTTCCCGACTATTTTATAAGGAAACAGCAGCCAGAACAAGGGCTTGAAAAAAGCCAGCAAAAATCGCGCCAATCGCATGTTTCATCTTCCTTCCGGAAAAATCTGTCGCAGCCGGGTTACCCCAGCGCCTTCTCGACTACGGCTTTGATGGCGGAAACCGCGCCGTCCAGATCCAACGAGGACGTATCCACCAGGATGGCATCCTCGGCCGCCTTGAGGGGCGCCGCTGCACGGTGGGAATCGTCGTAATCCCGCTTCTCCATATCGGCGAGCACTTCGTCGTAGGTCGTCGGCACGCCCTTCTCCTTCAGCTCTTCAAAGCGGCGGCGGGCCCGTACCTCCGCCGAAGCTGTCAAGAAAATCTTGACCCTGGCATCCGGCAGGACGACCGTGCCGATATCCCGCCCGTCCATAATGACGTTATTCGTCTTGGCCATATCCCGCTGCAGATCGAGCAGGAAACGGCGCACTGCCGGCAGGCTGGAGACTGCGGAGGCGGCCATCGAAACATCCGGTGTGCGGATTTTATCGCTGACATCCTCGCCGTTGACCAGAACCCGCTGGGAACCGTCCATATATCGGATTTCCACCCGAAGGTCCGGCAGAAGCGCCTCAATCCCCGCCGCATCCTGGAGGGAAATCCCCCGGCGCAACGCCATATATCCGATCGCCCGGTAAAGCGCGCCGGTATCCACGTAGATAAACTGCAGTTCCTTCGCCAGCAGCTTGGCAATGGTGCTCTTCCCCGCGCCGGAAGGACCGTCAATCGCCACCGCCACCGTCTGCTCTTTCCATTTATCACTCATAGGTTTTCGTCCTTTCTCCGCTTTTGAGTTCCTTCTTTATCTGCAGGCATGCCGTCCGGCCGCGATGCCGGTTGAAAAGGCGATTTGCAGATTGAAGCCGCCGGTGTAGGCGTCCACATCCAGCACCTCTCCGGCGAAGTACAGCCCGCTTACTTTTTTGGATTCCATGGTTTTCGCATTCAACTCCCCGACCTTTACCCCGCCGGAAGTGACAATCGCCTCTTCCACCGGCCGGAAATCCTCCACGGTCAGCGGAAGAGACTTCAACAAGGCGGCAAAGTCCCGCCGCTGCTCCCTTGTGATGGCATTACACTTTACATCCGGACGGATGCCGGACAGACGGACCAGAACCGGGCAGAGGCTGCGGGGCAGCAGGGCGCCCAGCGAATTGGCAAAATCCCGGTTCCGGTTTTCCGTAAAATCCCGTACCAGGCGCGCGTCCAGCTGTTCCGGAGCCAAGGCGGGCTTCAAGTCGATCTCGAGCCGGTATCGGCCCGGTTCCATTTCCCGCATATGGGCGCTGGCGCTTAACGCCATCGGGCCGGAAACGCCGAAATGGGTGAACAACATCTCCCCAAAATCCTCAAAAATCACCTTGTTCTTCCGGGTATCCAGCACGCGCAGGGCGCAGTTACGCAGGGATAGACCCTGCGCCTCCCGGCACCATTCCTCCCGGCAGACAAGCGGCACGAGCGAAGCGCGGGGCGGGAGGATTGTATGGCCTGCCTGCTCCGCCAAGCGGTACCCGTCGCCGGTGGAACCGGTCAGCGGGTAGGAAAGCCCGCCGGTACAGACAATGACGGCGTCCGCTTCCAAGGCCTCCCCGTCTTCCATCTGTACTCCGCAGCAACACCCGTCCTTTATTCGGAGGGAAACAACTCGCCCCTGCCGAAAACGGCAGCCGGTCCGGCGGACATATTCCACCAGGGCGTCCACCACATCCCTCGCTTTATCCGAGCAGGGAAACACCCGGTTCCCCCGTTCCGTTTTTACCGGAAGCCCCTGCCCCTCCAGGAACGCCATCATGTCCTGGGGCATAAAGGCGGACAGCGCGCTATAAAGGAAGCGGCCGTTTTCCGGAACGTTGGCGATGAATTCCTCCACCGTGCAGTTGTTGGTAACGTTGCAGCGGCCCTTGCCGGTGATCATCAGCTTGCGCCCCATGCGCGGGTTGCGTTCCACCAAGGTGACCGCCGCGCCGCCTTCGGCCGCTGCACCCGCCGCCATAAGCCCGGCTGCCCCGCCGCCGATTACCAGCACGCTCTTGCGGCTATCGTTAGCAAAAGCGCCGTCCATTATGCTTTATCCTCGAATTTCTGGTAAACTTCGTGCTCTTCCCAAATCCGCTCCAGCGCCGCCAATTCGCTTTGGATTTCCTCCTTCTTCTTCAACGAGATCGCGACAATCAGCGCATTCACGATACTAAGCGGCGCCACCAAGGAATCCACAATGGTCGCCATATCGCTGTGCGCCAGCAGCAAATAGCTGGCATACTCCGCAATCGGCGAAATTTCGCTGTCGGTGATGGCGATCACCTTTGCATTCCGGGAATAGGCGAAATGCATGGCTTTGACCGTCTTGCTGGAATACCGGGGGAAACTGAACCCAACAATCACATCCTCGGCATTGATATGCAGCATATCTTCGAAAATTTCGGTTTCGCTGTTGGTATAAATCAACTGCACGTCCACCAGCAGGAGCTTTAGATAATAGGCCATAAAGGAAGCGAGCGAGCGGCAGCTCCCCGCTCCGAAGATGTAAACGCGCCGCGCCCCGACCAACGCGTCCACCGCCTTATAGAAGGTATCCCGCGGCAGTTCTTCCAGCGTCTGGCGGATATTGGCCAGATCGCAGCCGATGATATTGTCCAGCACCTCGTCGTCCGCCATGCGGGTGCGGGTCACTTCGATGCGCTGAACCGAATTCAGCTTGCTCCGCACCAGCTCCTGCATGGCCTTTTGAAGCTGAGGATATCCCTCAAACCCCAATTCCGCCGCGAAACGGACCACGGTGGATTCACTCACGCCGACGGTCTCCCCCAAGCGGTAGGCCGTCATAAAAGCCGCTTTATCATAATGTTCCACAATATACTGAGCAATCCGCTTCTGCCCTTTGGAAAACGATGGCTGGCGCTCAGCAATATGGGAAAGCAAATTGGATTTCAAGCCAATCACCCCTTCCCACCTATTCTAATTCGAAACCCATAAAAATGCAAGCGAATATCTGCATCCTTGCAAAAAACATCGTCCTTTTTCCATTCAGGCATAAAAAAGACAGGGTGCGCAGAACGCCCCTGTTCTTTTTCGCCGTTATTCCCCGCAGTCCGTCAAGCGATTCACGGGCAGCCCCGGGCGTCAGCGGTTGTTTATGTGGAAGATCCGCGACAGGCGGGGGTGCAGGACACGAAAATACATGGTGACCAAATTACTCAGGGCATAATCGTAAATCACGAAGATCACATTCCCGGCCAGGAGGAAAAGGAACGCGAAATTGACCCCTCCCACCACAAAAGTGTCCATATCCAGGTGGAAGACAAACAGCATCAGCAGATAAGAAGCCACCACGGAAACATTAAAGACGCCCAGCTTGGCCAGCCATTCCAGCGGGCGGCGGCGGATTCTCTCCACCTGCGATTTCAGTACGGGATAATAGCCAAAAAAGGCAATGAACAAAACTTTGGCTTCCATATCCGGCGCAATCAATAGGGACAGGAGGGCAACCGCCGCGTATACCATCCAGCCGGTTTTAACGCCCGCCTCTATCACCACCGGAATCAGCAGGGCGCCGGCAATCGCAGGGAGGGCATAGGTCCCTAGCGGGAAGGCGGTCATCAGCATGAACATCAGGGCAAGCGCCCCAAACACGCCTCCCAGCGCTATTTTTCCGTTTTGTTTCAAGGCCGCTCACCCCGTTCCCTTAACAGCACGAAATCAGGTTGCCGCCGAAGCATTCGCAGCAGCAGTCCGCGCAGATTAAGCCGGAGCACACATCGCAGCCGCTGCAGCCGTGCGCATTCTGATTGCCGGCGGGGCGGTACCCGCCGGTCTGCCGCTGCTGGTTCATCTGGTTAAAAGCCGTGCGGTATTCCATATTGGAGGGATCCATGCGGCAGGCGGTGTTAAAATGGCCGTAGGCATCCTCCAGCCAACCCTTTTTGTACAGGACGCTTCCTTTCAGAAAATACCATTCCGCATCGCGGGAGGCAACCGGGACGCCGTCCAGCAGCACCTCCGCATCCAGAACCCGGCCGGCGTTGATCATATTCCGGATATCGTAATACCGGGAATTGCCGGAGGATGCATTCCTGCCGCCGTATCCGGAAGCGGAATTTCCTCCCCCTCCCTGCCGGCGCATACGCACGATTGTATCGTACGCTTCGTTGATTTCCTGCATCTTTTCCTGCGCCAATTCCGAGAGCGGGTTATTGGTATAGTTGTCGGGATGGTATTTTCTCGCCATCTCCCGATAGGCCGCCTTGACCTCGTCGTCCGTGGCGTTAGGGCTCACGCCCAATACCTCATAGGGGTCATTTACGCTCATAGTAAAACCATGCCTTTCTTTCCGGTACGCGGCCGGAAGCCGATTCTATTTGAAACATCCGCCGCTCCGCTTTAAGATGCGTCGCTTGGGCTGTTTTTCCTTTTCTTCGTTTCCCCGGAAATCACCAGCTTCTGCACAGCCGGCATCCCCTGTTCCAGAACATTTCGCAGGATCCCGTCAAAGCGGCGGATCGTCAGCAGGTTGTAGGCTGCCAGGCATTCCGCCAGGCAGGCATTTAAGGTCAGCAGGGAATACTGGCGGGTTTCTTCCAGCGCCTCCGGCTGTTCCTTTGAAAGCTGCCGGGACAAAATATAGGGGTTATAGCGCCCCCGCTCCAAATCCTCCTGCAAATCGTCCACCGCGTCCGTCAGATAGATCCACCGGCCCAGGCAATAGCCGAAGCGGTCGAGAATCCGCCGCTCCTTCTCATCGCGGGCGGTAAGGGCGGAAAGGTAAGCGAGCATCTGCGCGGTGGGCTCCGCCGCCGCGTCAATGGAAGAGATCCCCGCTTTTTCCAAGGCCGCCTGCTTTTCCATGCACTCGCGGATTACCTTATCCAATTCCGGCTGCCGCCCGGCCGCCTTTTTCCTCGCATGGGCGGCAAAGGGGAGCAGGAAGCGGGCGGGCAGTGATTTCCAGAAGCCTTCGTCGGCAATGGTATCCTTTGTCTTATAATATACCAGCAGTGTCGCCGCGTCCGCGGCAAACGTCAAATGCTCATTGTCGCAGCAACAGGTGCGCTTTTTCAAAGGATTAAAAGCACATCGCCCCTGCTGAAAGCCGGCGCACTCGTCCGCCATCGACATGCGGAACATGGCGAGAAAGGTAAAATCATAACTGAGGGTCATCCGGGCCATGAAACCATACCGCTTGCCCAGCTGTTTGCACAAGGAACAGTATATCCCCTGATAATGCTCATATTCTGCCACTTTTAAGTCCGGCTTGTATATGCGCACATATCCGAACATAGACAAATTCCAAGCCTTTCCGCCTTATCCCGCTTTTCCGGCGTCTTTTATGATACATGATTGTTGTCTTTAGTATATGAAAGAATTGTAAATATTCCGGAAAATAATTGGGAATTATGAAGCGAACGGGGGACGCAGCGGTCTTTCCGCCGCGTTCCCCCTACCCTGCTCACCATTTGAGCGCGCGTTTCAGATATTGCCCGGTATACGAAGCCTCGCACGCCGCCACTTCTTCCGGCGTGCCGGCAACCACAATCGTGCCGCCCTTATCGCCGCCCTCCGGTCCGAGGTCAATCACATAGTCGGCGGTTTTGATAACGTCCAGGTTATGCTCGATGACGATTACGGTATTCCCGGCGTCCACCAGCTTCTGGAGCACGTTGATCAGCTGGTGTACGTCGGCCGTATGCAGGCCGGTGGTCGGCTCGTCCAGAATATACACCGTCCGTCCGGTCGCCCGCCGGGACAGTTCGGTTGCCAGCTTGACCCGCTGCGCTTCCCCGCCGGAAAGGGTAGTCGCCGGCTGTCCCACCTTGATATAGCCGAGCCCCACGTCGTACTGGGTCTGCAGCTTACGGGCGATTTTGGGGATGCTGCTGAAGAAGTCCAGCGCCTCCTCCACCGTCATCTCCAGCACTTCATAAATGTTTTTGCCCTTATATTTCACTTCCAGCGTTTCCCGGTTGTACCGCTGCCCCTTGCACACTTCGCAGGGGACGTAGATATCCGGCAGGAAGTGCATCTCGATTTTGATGATGCCGTCCCCCTGACAAGCCTCGCAGCGCCCGCCCTTGATGTTGAAGGAGAAGCGGCCGGAGGAAAAACCGCGCACCTTCGCGTCGTTTGTGGAAGCATACAGTTCCCGGATATCGTTGAACACGCCGGTATAGGTGGCCGGATTGGAACGCGGCGTCCGGCCGATCGGCGACTGGTCGATGGCGATAACCTTGTCCAGGTTTTCCAGCCCGAGCATATCCTCGTGCGCGCCGGCGCGGGTATGGGCCCCGTTGAGTTCGGAAGCGAGCCGCTTGTAAACGATTTCGTTGACCAGCGAGGATTTGCCGGAGCCGGAAACCCCGGTAACGCAGTTGAAAGCGCCCAGCCGGAAGGAAACGTCCACGTTTTTCAGGTTGTGCTCGGTCGCGCCTTTGACGGTCAGCAGGTTTCCATTGCCGGCACGCCGGGTTTCGGGCACGGGGATCTTTTTCCGCCCGCTCAGATACTGGCCGGTAATCGAATTCTCACAGCGGACGATCTCCTCCGCCGGGCCGGAAAAAATTACGTTGCCGCCGTGCACCCCGGCACCCGGGCCAATATCCACGATCCAATCGGCGCTGAGCATCGTTTCCTCGTCGTGTTCTACCACAATGAGGGTATTCCCCAGGTCGCGCAGCCGCTTGAGGGTGGCCAGCAGCTTGTCGTTGTCCCTCTGGTGCAGGCCGATGCTTGGCTCGTCCAGGATATACAGCACCCCCATCAGGTAGGAACCGATCTGGGTTGCCAGCCGGATGCGCTGGCTTTCCCCGCCGGACAGCGTGCCAGCGGAGCGGGAAAGGGTCAGATATTCCAGCCCGACGCTCTGCAGGAATCCCAGGCGTTCCGTAATTTCCTTGAGGATCCGATCGGCTATCATATGCTCCCGCTCGGTAAGCTGGATCCCACGGGTGAAGTCCAGCGCGTCCGCCACCGACTTCTGCGACAATTCGGCAATGTTCAGCCCGCCGACCGTGACCGCCAGGCTTTCCGGCTTCAGGCGGTTCCCATGGCACTCCGGGCAGGGAACCTGGCTCATGTAGGATTCCAATTCCTCCCGCATCCACTCGCTCTGCGTTTCCTTATAGCGGCGCTGAAGGTTATTGATCACCCCTTCGAACTCCACCATGTAGGTGCCGGAACCATATTCCTTTTTCCGGGTCATTTTGATTTTTTCGCCCTTGCTCCCGTAAAAAATCACGTCCATGACCTTTTTGGGCAGGTTTTTGATGGGGGTGTCCAGCGAAAAGCCGTAGTGTTCGGCAAGCCCTTCATAGTACATCTGGGCGATGGTGCCGCCGTCCAGGTAACTCCACCCGCTCGCGCGGATCCCGCCCTCCCGGATGGAAAGGTTTCTATTGGACACGATGAGTTCCGGATCGATCGACATGAAAATCCCCAGGCCGGAACATTTCGGGCAGGCGCCGTACGGGTTATTGAAGGAGAACATCCGCGGGGAGAGTTCCTCCATGCTGATCCCGTGCTCGGGGCAGGAATAGTTCTGGGAAAAGGTCATTTCTTTCCCGTCGATGACGTCCACGGTCAAAATCCCGCCGGAGAGGGCGGTAGCCGTTTCAATCGAATCCGCCAGGCGGGAACGGATTTCTTCCGAAATCACCAGGCGGTCAATGACGATTTCAATGGTATGCTTTTTGTTCTTTTCCAGCTTGATGGGTTCGGACAGATCGTAGACAATCCCGTCCACCCGCACGCGGACATAGCCGGACTTCCTGGCCGACTCAAACTCCTTGACATATTCGCCCTTCCGCCCGCGGACAATCGGCGCCAGAATCTGAATGCGGGTGCGCTCCGGCAGAGCCATCACCTGATCGACGATCTGATCCACCGTCTGCTGCTTGATTTCCCGCCCGCAGATCGGGCAGTGCGGGATGCCGATCCGGGCGTACAGCAGCCGGAGGTAATCGAAGATTTCGGTCACCGTCCCCACCGTGGAACGCGGGTTTTTGGAGGTGGTCTTCTGGTCAATGGATATGGCGGGAGACAGCCCTTCGATGGTATCCACGTCCGGCTTTTCCATCTGCCCCAGGAACTGGCGGGCGTAGGAGGAGAGGCTCTCCACATACCGGCGCTGCCCCTCCGCATAAATCGTATCAAAGGCGAGCGAGGATTTGCCCGACCCCGAAAGGCCGGTAAACACCACCAGCTTGTCCCGCGGGATTTCAATGTCTACATTTTTTAGGTTGTGCTCCCTGGCGCCCTTTACAATCAGCTTGGTATTCTGCATGCGATTCCCTCATTTTCTGTATTTCCGTCATTTTCCGCAGGAGGGGATTTCCTCGGCTATTTCCCTTCCTGCAGCTGTTTTATCCGGTCGCGCAAATGCGCGGCATGCTCAAATTCCAGCAGCCGCGCCGCGTTCTTCATTTCCTTGGTCAGTTCCTCGATCAGCTTCATCCGCTCCGCCTTGGTCAGCTTCTTCACCGGCTTATCCAGCTTTTTATCATGCGCCGTAATTTCCAGAACGTCCCGAACCTCTTTGATGATGGTCTTGGGGACGATGCCATGCTCTTCGTTGTACTTCATCTGGATGGCGCGGCGGCGGTTGGTCTCGTAAATCGCGCGTTCCATGGAAGGCGTCACGCTGTCGGCATACATGATAACCTGCCCCTGCGCGTTGCGGGCCGCCCGCCCGATGGTCTGAATCAGCGAGGTCTCGGAACGAAGAAAGCCTTCCTTATCCGCGTCCAGAATCGCCACCAGGGAAACTTCGGGAAGATCCAGCCCCTCCCGCAGAAGGTTGATGCCAACCAGCACGTCAAATTCCCCGAGCCGCAGGTCGCGGATAATCTCCATACGTTCCATGGTGTCCACGTCGTGGTGCATGTACCGGACTTTGATCCCTACGTTTTCAAAATAGGTGGTCAGATCCTCCGCCATCTTTTTGGTCAGGGTTGTCACCAGAACCCGTTCCTTCCTCGCCGCCCGTTCGTTGATTTCCCCGATCAGATCGTCGATCTGGCCTTCCACCGGCTTGACGATGATTTCCGGATCCAGCAAGCCGGTGGGCCGGATGACCTGCTCGACAATCTGGCTGCTGTGCTCCCGTTCGAAATCGCCCGGCGTTGCGCTGACAAAAATCGCCTGGTGGACATGGCTGTAAAACTCGTCAAAATTCAGAGGCCGGTTGTCGTACGCGCTGGGAAGCCGGAACCCGTAGTCAATCAGGCTCTTTTTGCGCGCATAGTCCCCGCCGTACATCCCGCGGACCTGCGGAAGGGTCACGTGGGATTCGTCCACAAACAGCAGGAAATCCTCCGGGAAGTGATCGAGCAGGGTGAATGGCGTGCTGCCCGGCGCCCGGCCGGAAAGCACCCGCGAATAGTTTTCGATCCCTTTACAGATGCCGATTTCCCGCAGCATCTCAATGTCATAACGGGTGCGCTGGAGGATCCGCTGCGCCTCCAGCAGTTTCCCTTCCTTTTTAAACCATTCCACCCGTTCCTCCAGTTCCTTCTCAATAACGGCGATGGCGTCCTCCATCTTCTCGGGAGGGACAATATAATGGGACGCGGGATAAATGGCCGCGTGGTTGACGACCGCTTTCAGTTCCCCTGTCAGCGGGTTAATCTCGCTAATCCGGTCGATTTCATCACCGAAAAATTCAACCCGGATCACCTTATCCCCCGCATAAGCGGGAAAGATCTCCACCACATCGCCCCGGACGCGGAACTTGTTGCGCACAAAGTTGATATCGTTGCGTTCGTATTGAATCTCCACCAGCTTTGCCAGCAGTTCATCCCGCTTTTTGACCATCCCGGGCCGCAGTGAGATCACCATGCTGCGGTAATCGATCGGGCTGCCCAGGCTGTAAATACAGGAAACGCTGGCCACGATAATCACGTCCCGCCGTTCCGCCAGGGCGGAAGTTGCAGAATGGCGCAGCTTATCAATTTCGTCGTTAATCGCCGAGTCCTTTTCGATATACGTATCGGTGGAAGCAATATAGGCTTCCGGTTGGTAGTAATCGTAATAGGAGACAAAATATTCGACGGCGTTCTCCGGGAAAAACTCCCGGAATTCGCTGCAAAGCTGGGCGGCGAGCGTTTTATTATGAGCTAAAACAAGGGTAGGCTTATTCACCTGAGCGATGACATTTGCCATAGTAAACGTCTTGCCGGAGCCCGTTACCCCCAGCAAAGTCTGCTCCCTATCCCCTTTTCTAACCCCCTCTACCAGCTTGGCGATGGCCTCCGGCTGGTCGCCGGTAGGCTTGTAGGAGGATACCAGTCTAAAGTGATCCATGGATAAGCCATCCCTTCGCAAGGCTAAATAACCAATAGGCGATGATGATTATTAGCTTAAGATCTGCCGAATAGCTGATAAGCCCCAAAAAGCAGCCGCTCTTGCCCGTTTTACTATTCTCTTGCAGATTAAGCCGCATAGCCGCATAAACGCGTACAGATTATTATAGCATAGTATATCTAAAAAACAAAGAGGGGAACCAAGACGTCCTTAAAAATTGCTGTTCCGCTCTCTTATGTGCCAATAATTCATATACGGTGCGCTGGAATTATACAAAGACAAGAAAACCCGCCTAGAACCACTAGGCGGGTTTTCTTGAGATATGTTTACAAGTACAGTTAAAGAGAGGCAAATCGCTTTTTACTGATAATTAATAATGGGTTCCGTGGTACTGTTGTACACAAAGGCGTAAACGCCGCCTTGGCCCAAGGTGTTGCCCTTAAAATTCAGGGTATAGTTCGAGAAATCCTCCCCCCTCACAGCCTGCAAAAGGACAAATGCCTTTTCGTACATCGTATCCGTATCCGCGGTATTGTTGGAAATATTAAAGGTGGCGGTTGCATTGGAGTAGTTGGAAAGGCGGATCGCGTTCGATACATTGGTGAAGGTGTTGTTGTCAATAGTGATCACAGCGTCGGCCTGCACATTGTAAATGCTGATGGCGTTGTTGCCGCAGTTGGTAAAGTTATTGCCGGAAATCGTCAGGCTGGCCACCTGCACGCTCTGGCTGAATTCCACACCATTGTAGGATGGGTTCGTTACGGTATTCCCGGAAAAGACGATATGGCCGCCCGCGGCGATATTCACCGCCGTGTGGTTGCCGCCGGAACCGGTATCGGCCGAAATCTCCGAATCCGTCATCGTGAAATCGGTTACGGTGTTAGGAACCGTAACCGCCGGCGCAGCCGCCTGTGTCACCGCGATTTTCGCATTGTTCAACGTTACGGCGTCGGCGGCTACCGTTACGGGCGCGGAGGCATTTAGATTGTTCACGGTAATGCTTTTGTCAATGCTTACGGGTTCCGTGACCTCTCCGGTGACAGTCAAAACGTCGCCTTCTTCCGCGTTTTCAATGGCTTCCGCCAGACTGCCGGCCGGGGTCAGCGGGCAAGCGTCAGCCGCGTCGGCAAAGCCGTCCTTCTGGATTGCATACGCCTGGAACGTCAGTTCCATGCCGTCCTTCAAATTGCCTTCGCCGTCCAGCATATCGCTGTTTTCCAGGTCTGCACTGTAAGATACGATATTGTCCTTAAGGACATCGAAGGCCTTATCCGCTGCGTCAGCCGCTACTTCGCGGTAATAGACGTTGTCATAGCCGTCCAGCAGCGTCCACCCGTCCGCAATGCTGTATGTAACCAGGCCGTCGGTTGCATCATTTACCTCCACATAGACATAAGCGTCCACGGTGTTATCTACGGTAACAGCCGGATCCTTTTCCTGCGATGTGCCGGGAATGATGTGGTATTCGCTGCCGGTGGTCTCCGCAAGGCTCACCATCACTTTGTTGGCGTCAAATTGGTTGACCACGTCCCCTGTACTGCTTTGCAGGTAGGCAAAGGTGCCGCCGCCTACGAGCGTGGCCGCTGCCAGTGCTACCGCCAATCCGGTGGTCAAAAATTTCGTTTTTTTGCTTTGTTTCATAAACTTTCCAACCTCTCGTATTCGTTATTTCTTCTTAGTTTTGGATTGTAAAGCCGGGAGCGGTCCGGCGCCTTTAAAAAACGCCGATTCGGGAAAAACTGTATAGCTGTATACAAAGGCTAAGAACCGCTTCCGGCTTTAATCTCCTATTTATTCCGGGACAACCGAACAAGTGCCGTCACTGTAATTAGCGACCCATTCGTACCCGTCCGCGCACTTCCAGCCGTTTGGGCCCGCAAACATGATGGATTCGTTTGTGTCATCCCCTTTAAAAGTGCCACCGCTGAAGATCATAAAACCTTTTTCAGTGGTAGACGCTCCACCGCCCAGTTCTTCATCAAATTTGTTGTAGAACATATAAGCCTGCTTTGCCGTAAAATCGCCGCCGGTAACAACAACCTGCCCTTTATTGTATGTATCGTTCAGATTCCCGTTCCATACCACGCGGTAATCCGACACAAACGTGCCGCCGTTGATCGTCAGGTCATTGTAGTTCACAACGCAGTACTGATTGCCCGCCCCGCTCTCAAAATAGCCGCCGTTGATCTCCAAAACGCCCCAATCATCGTTTTTGACAGGGTTCAGGCCGCCGATGTAGCTGCCTCCATTGATGACAAGCTTTACCGGCTCCGTCTGTCCAGAGCCATCCACATAGCCATTTTCCACGAGGCTGGAGCCCGCATGCGGTGCGTCCACACGAACGCCTTCTTCCAATGTCATGGTTCCATGATTGACCACAGCGTAATACTCATTGCTCACGCTTTCGGCATCCCTTGTGACTGTAAGGCTATCAAGCGTTGCTGTACCTTCATTCTCGATGCCAGCCTGTCCAGCAGCCGCCACAATCGTACCATCGGACATATTCAGCACCGCGTCTTTTTCCACCTTAATAGCGGGCGCGGAAGCCGAACCTGTCACTGTATGCCCCGCGAGTGCCAAAGTGATGGTTTTCCCCTGCGGGATCACAAGGGTGTTATCAGCATCTGCCATAATATCCGCTGTAATCACAATTGCTGCGTTGTCTTCTGCATTTTCGATAGCTTCAGACAAATCGCTTAATGTAGCGGCCGTCGTATCCGACTGATAAAACGCTTTCAGCGGATCGCCGAACGGCTCTTTCTGTACGGCGTGCGCTTGAAAGGTCAGGGAAAGCCCTTCTTTGAGAGCGCCGTTTTCGTCGACCATATCGCCATTTCCCAGTGTCGCATCATAGGAAACTTTATCGCCGGCCAACACAGAAAATTCCTGTGCCGTGCTGCTGGCTGCAACTTCGCGGTAATAGATGTTGTCAAAGCTGCCAAGCAGCGTCCAGCCTTCTGCAACATCATAGCCGACAAGTCCGTCAGTCGTATCGGTCACTTCCACATACACATACGCGGGAACCGTAGTATTTACGGTGACCTTGGGATCCTTTGCTTCTTCAGTACCGGGGATAATATGGTATTCACTGCCGGTGGTCTCCGCAAGGTTTACCATGACCTGATTCGAACTGAATGCGTTGACGACATCCCCCGTGCTGCTCTGCAGATAGGCAAAGGTGCCGCCGCCTACGAGCATGGCCGCTGCCAGTGCTACCGCCAATCCGGTAGTCAGGATGCTCTTATTTCTGAGCTTCATTTGATTTCCCCTCTTTCTCCAAAATTATCTGTTTTTTCACTGTGCGCCGTCTTTTTTGCGCCCCGGTTTCCAAACCGCCGCAAGTCCCGCAAGGCTGACCAGTACGCCGAGCGCATACCACTCCCAATGCGTATCATCGCCGGTCGGCGGACTGTCCGGGTCGGTCGAAGGATCAGACGGCTCAGGCTCGGTCTGCCCTTCACCGGTAAAGGTGTTTACACAGGTTGCTGAAAGCGAGGTGACGTAGGATACCGTGGTTTTCACCGGCTTTGAAGACAGCCCGGCCAACAGGCAAACACACAATGTCAGAAGAAAAAGATGTTTAAAAGCAAAGCGCCAAGCCCTGCCTCGGGTCATGAAAAACACCTCCTCCTTTCAGTTTTGCTGATTTTTAACCGATCGCGGGATAATCGGAGGCTGTTCCGTCCGGCAGGAACTGCTCTACGGCAAGATCGATCGCTGCCTGCGTGGTGATAGCCTGCGTCTGCACGGCATACGCCGTCACGGAAAGCGTCCGCTCTCCAAGTGCTTCAATATCCTCGGCCGTCAACTCATTGGAAACGGTTACCGTGGTGAAAATAGGCTGCAGCACAACATCGGATTCCGCGTCCGAAGCGTCCACCCTTGTGCTGTAAACGTAGACGGTTTTCCCATCCGCCTCCGCAACTTTCAGCCACGACTGCGTGTTATAGTTCATGGTAAACTGGTCGGTCAAGCCATTCTCCACGCAGAGGAAAACGTAGCATTCCTCGCTGCCTTTCAGTACCGTGGGCGTCGGGTCCTTGTCCAGCACTGCGCCCGCAACGTACTTGTAGCTGTTGGCCGTGACACGCTGTGCGCCTTCCCCTTCGATGGCCTTCCCCTCCGTATCCACCAGCGCTTCGTCCAGCTTGATGGAAATAGCGCCGCCGGCAAAGGTATTGACGACAGGCTGGCTGGTAGAAGAAAGCCAGGACAGCGTGGGGGCAACGGTGAGCACCGCAATCACGGCGAGCATCAGGCAAGTAATCATCAGTTTTTGGCTTTTTCTCATCGTTTTTCTCCTTCCCTGAAATTTAATATTTTTACACAGCGAAGCTTCGGACGCCTCACCGGTATAAAACCATTTCGACCTTATTATTTAGAACCGTCTGACGGAGGAGCGGCGTCCCCTACTTCTCCGCCGCAGGCAGGCGCACAATCCTGTGTTCCGCCCGCGTCTTCCACGCCGGCGCAGACGTCTGCATCCGCCGGCGCTTCGGCCTCAGCCTCATCCTTTCGCTTTTTCTTTTTCCGCCCCGCCAAATCCCAGACAAACGAAACGACAAACAACAGGACGATCACCGTAATGACAATCGGACGGTTTTCCGGGTCCGTCAAGTAACGCATTGGCTCACCGAGCGCGGGAATCCCAAGGAAAACCTTTCCCACCACGTTGTCCCAAAGCACGGGTGTGTCTTCGCTGTTGTTGGCGTCTCCTTTAGTCGTGAAAGTATGGTTGATAGAGTCAATCCCGACGACGCGATGCGTGACCAATACACCGTCCTCATTGAGCACATATGTGATAACGTCTCCCAGCTTGATCTCTTCCGGCGTTATGTCTTGTACAATCACCAGCGTATTCACTGGGTACTGCGGAGACATGCTTCCGCTGTCAATGGTGAACATATTCCAGCCAAGGAGCTTAATCAGAACAAAAATAACCGCTACAAGCACAACCACGGCCGTAATAAAGGAGAAAATAAAATTCCCTGCTGTCTCAAGTATGCTTTTTATTTTCACACGAAGTCGGCCCATCTTTTTTCCTTCGCTTTCGATAATGTATAAATCTTGCAGAATAAAACAAGTTGTACTTATAAATTTTGCTTACAAAAAATGAATCTCTTTACGCATTTAATCAACAACAATATCTATAATAATTATTTTTAATATACCACACATATTTCCTTTTTTCAAGGTCTTAGCCCTTTTAGCGCATACATTTATTTGTTAAATTTGTTACTCAAATTCTCATTTTGTGGTGACTGGCATCAGAAAGCACTGGGACAGCGGCCGAAAATGTCATTCACCATCAATTTCTCTTTTTAATGGCAACATCTCCTCAAAAGTATGGGCGGAGGTATCCGGAAAACGGAGGGACTGATGGATAGGCCATCTGTCCCTCCGTTTTATAGTTCATAAAAATGTATAATTAACCGCAAAGCAAAACGCCGGCGGGATACAAACAACAAAAAGTCCGGGAGTTCATTAGAGCTCCCGGACTTTTTGCAAATATGAAAAGGTGATACAAAAAAGCTCCGGCTTAAACGCGGGGTACCCGTTGGAGCAAAAGAAAAGCCTGCGGTGCGCAATTGCAAAAGAGGGGGAGTTCACGCGAACTCCCCCTCTTTTGCTAGCATGGTGCCTCCGACCGGAATCGAACCAGTGACACGTGGATTTTCAGTCCACTGCTCTACCGACTGAGCTACAGAGGCAAATTTGGCGACCCGGAACGGGCTCGAACCGTCGACCTCTAGCGTGACAGGCTAGCGTTCTAACCAGCTGAACTACCGGGCCAAATTTCCAAATTGTAAACCCGTTGTTCCGCTTTCCTGTCAAAACAGAGATGCTTCCCGCTGGGCATTGGTGGGAACAACAGGGCTCGAACCTGTGACCCCCTGCTTGTAAGGCAGGTGCTCTCCCAGCTGAGCTATGCTCCCAAGTTAGCCGTTTTCACCGGCTTCCCGTCACCGGCGACGCTGTATATCATACTATATTCAACGCCCGATGTCAAGGTTTATTCTGAGAAAAAATGATTTCGTGATAATGCATAATCGCTTTTCCCGCTTGTGAAAATTTTCCTCCCTTCCGGCCCTCCCCCTCCCGCCGGCCGCCCGGCGGAAGGGGCTCGCGGCACCGCGGGGAAAACCCGCTCGGGAAGGATCACGCCTTCCCGTCTCCCGCTGCAATTTCTTCCAAATCCTTCTGCGTAAATTCATACTTCTTGTCGCAGAACTGGCAGGCGACTTCCACCCGCCCCGTTTCGTCCGGAAGGCTCTTCAGCTCCTCCGGCTTCATGGAGGAAAACGCGCGGACAATCCGCTCCCGTGAACAAGTGCAGCGGTATTCCGGCGCAAATTCGTCCAGGACATCGTACTCGAACCCCGCCAGAACCCGGGAACAGATTTCTTCCGGCGTCAGGCCGTTGTCCAGCATCGTCGTCATCGGCTCCAACGCCTGGACATTCTTTTCCACCCGATCGATGACCTCTTCCGGGCAGAAGGGCAGCAGCTGGAGAAGCAGGCCGCCCGCCGCCCGGACGGTCAAGTCCGGGTTGACCAGCACCCCCAGCGCGCAAACGGTCGGCACCTGTTCACTGACCGCATAATAGCTGGTGATATCCTCTGCAATTTCGCCGGATACCATCGGCGTACAGCCGATATACGGCTCCGCCCCGCCGGTATCCTTCATGACATACAGCATCCCCTCGGCGCCTACCGCCCCGCTGACATCCAATTTGCCGTTCGGCTTAAGGGGGATTTCCACCACGGGGTTGGCTGCGTAGCCCCGCACATTGCCTTCGCTGTCCGAAACAGCCATGACGGTGCCGGCCGGACCTCCCCCGTCCAGCTTCAGGGTCAGGGAATCCTCCTTCCCCTTGAGCATTACCCCCATCATGGATGCGGCGGTCAGCAGGCGCCCCAGCCCCGCCGTCACCACGGCGGAGGTTTTGTGAATCTCTTCCGCCCGGGAAACGATATCAGTGGAATCCAGCACCATCGCCATCACGGTTGCGTCACGGGTAAGGCATCGAATCGCTTTGCTCATCTATTTTCTATCCTTTCTGCTTTCCATCGTCCATCAAATTTCCGGCTATTCCGCACGACGGGCGACGTATACCGCCCGTTCCGTCTCCGGCTGCGGCGGGGCCTGCGTGCCGTCCGCGTAAACCGCCAGCACCTCGAACCCCTCTTTCTGCAGAAGGCGGCGGAGGGTCCTTTCCGAATAGGCGCGTTCCCGGACGGCATCGGTGAAGCGGCGGCAATAATCGCCGCTTTTATCCTGAGCAACGAAGAAATCCAGCTGCATATCCACTTCACAGGTGCGTTCCACCAGCCGGTTCCGCCAGACGCAGAGGAAATCCTCCTCCTCGTACACGAAGGCGTTGTCCGCCAATACGGTGCGGTGCTTATACGGGGTATTCACGTCGAACAGGAACAGGCCGCCCGGTTCAATAAACAGATGCAGGCGGCGGAAAACCTCCCGCAGTTCGGCGGTATGGCACAGGTGGTTGAGGCTGTCCAGGGTGCAGACCGCCCCGTCCACCGTCCCGTACAAGTCCAGCTCCCGCATATCCTGGCACAGCAGCAAAGGCGCCAGTCCCCGGCGTTCCGCTTTTGCCCTGGCCTCCGCCAGCATTTCCTCGGAGCCGTCCACCCCAATCATATCCACCCCGGCAGCCGCCAGCGGCAGGGTAACGCCGCCCGAGCCGCAGGCAAGATCCAGCAGGGTTGCCGGCGGCTTTTGCGGCCGGAAGCGCTGGAAGAGCCACAGTAAATAAGCGGCGCGGCCTTCATAATCCACGTCGCTCATCAACCGATCGTAAAAAGAGGAAAATACTCCATACCCGCCCAAGGCAATCCCCCGTTTATCGCATCATTCAACTCCGGCCGCCGCGTTCATTCGGCATCGTTTTTCCCTTCCATACGGGAAAAAACCATGTCGTAGGCGTCGCACCCGTAAATCAAGGAGCGGTTCACCCGGCTGATCGTCGCGGTGGAGGCGCCGGTAGCGGCGACAATGTCGCTGTACACCCGCTTATCCCGCAGCATTTTGGCCACTACAATCCGCTGCGACAGCGCCTTGATTTCGGACACGGTGCAAAGATCCTCGAAAAACTGGTAGCATTCTTCCACCGAATGCAACTCCAATATCGCCTGAAAGAGAAAATCGGCATTCTTGTCCTTGATTTTGCTGTTCACGGGCCATTTCCCCCCAATTTTTTGAAATTTTCTTTATTTTAACACATTACAGCGTGAAAAGGAAGAGGAAAACAAAAAATTCTATCCGCGGATGGTTTCCTCGCATGGAATACCTGTCCTGCGAGGGGAGCTCCATACACTCTGCGTTCCACTCTCAGCGGGGTATGCGGGCGGCGGAATTTCCGCTTGCCATCCGGGGACGCCTGTGGTATACTGATTCCATTCTCGTGAATTGGGAGGTGGCTGGATGTCGGCTATTCGCTGAACAATCGGACAACAAGGGTTTCTCTCGTCGTTTCTTCGACGGGCTTTTTGTTGTACGGGTTTTGCGGATAGAGAGCCGTCTTATTCAGCCAAGGCGTATCTTTCAAGGGATATGGGGAACAGCCCTCCTGTCAGGGTTTCCCCTGCGTTTTCCCTGCTGCAAAATCGGTCTGCGGATAGCCCGGAAGAAGAGGCTATCCGCTTTTTTATTGCCCGGAAGGAGAGTGAACCACCGACAATTTTGGATTATGAATAAGGAGACCTCTTATGAACCGTGAAAACAAACGAAAGTATTATGAAAAGGGATATTACCGAACCCACCCCTGCGCCGAAAGCTTTCACTGCAAGGTATGCGGGCGTCTGGTCGTTTTGGCCGGCGCCCTCAGTTCCAACCGTATTGCCGCGGATGACAATCCCATGAAGCTGATGTCCATCGCCATGAAGCCGCTGTGCCTGCCGCCCTTCCCTCTCGATCGCATTAAGGAGATAACGCAGGCTATGGAGGGAACCGACGGAATCAGTAATCCCGGCCGCGGCTAACGGCAAACGCGGAGAAAAACAGCCTTCCGAATGCTCGGAAGGCTGTTTCTGCGTTGTCCCGGCGTTATTTCTCCAAAACCGCTTTATGGAATACCTTTTTCCCTTTTTTAATTACGACATACCCCTTGTCAAACGCGGAAACCGGCACGGAAAACCCGATATCCCCTACCTTCTGATCGTCCAGCGCCATGCCTCCCTGTTCAATCAGGCGGCGGGCCTCCCCGCGGGAGGGGGTGAGCCCGGTTTTCATGAGCAGATCGATGGCCGAAATCTGCCCGTCGGTAAAATCGTCCGCGCTCAGCTGCGTGGAGGGCATATTGGCGCTCGCCGTACCCGCGCCAAACACCGAACGGGCCGCTTCCATCGCCTTATCCGCCCCGTCCTGCCCGTGGACCAGCTTGGTCACCTCATAGGCAAGGCGCTCCTTTACAGCGTTGATCGCGCTGCCCTCCGCTTTGGCCAGTTCCGCTATCTCCTCCACGGGGACAAAGGTCAGCAGCTTCATGCACTTGATGACGTCGGCGTCGTCGACGTTGCGCCAATACTGGAAAAAGTCATACGGCGAGGTCTTTTCCGGATCCAGCCAGACGGCGCCTTTTTCGGTCTTTCCCATTTTTTTGCCTTCCGACGTGGTCAGCAGGGCGAACGTCATGCCGTAGACTTCCTCGCCCGCTTTCCGGCGGCAGAGCTCCACCCCGGCGATGATGTTGGACCACTGGTCATCCCCGCCCAGTTCCATCTTGCAGCCGAGCGTCTGGTTCAAATGGTAGAAATCGTAGCCCTGCATCAGCATATAGTTAAATTCCAGGAAGGACAGCCCCCGTTCCATGCGGGATTTGAAGCACTCGGCCGTCAGCATCCGGTTGACCGAAAAATGCACCCCGACCTCCCGCAGGAATTCGATGTAGTTGAGGTTTAACAGCCAGTCGGCGTTGTTGACCATGAGCGCCCTGCCGCCTTCAAAATCCACAAAGCGGGACATCTGCCGCTTGAAGCAGTCCACATTGTGCTGGATGGTTTCGGGCGTCATCATCTTGCGCATATCGGTTTTCCCGGAGGGATCGCCGATCATGCCGGTCCCGCCCCCCAGAAGCGCCACCGGGCGGTGGCCCGCCCGCTGCATATGCGCCATGACCATCAGCTGGACAAAATGGCCGACATGCAGGCTGTCCGCCGTCGGATCAAAGCCGATATAGAAGGTGACCTTTTCCTTTTCCAGCAGTTCGCGGATCCGCTCTTCGTTGGTCATCTGCGCGATCATCCCGCGCGCTTTGAGTTCGTCAAATACATTTTGCATGGTTTGTACCCCTTTCCTCTTGTGTAAAAGTCCTGTGCGGCCGGAACCTGCGGAAAATCTCCCGCCTCCGGAAGCGCCGCAGCATGGGAAGCGCCCTCGAAACAAAAACGCCCTCTGCCGGCAGAAACATCCTGTCTCTGCTGGCAGAGGGCGAAATTCCATTCCGCGGTACCACCTCTATTGCCGCCCGAAAGCGGCCGCTCCGGCGTCCAACAACGCCTTGGCGCGATAACGTGCGCAACACGGCACAGCCTACCACGAAAAACGCTTCAGCCTGCGGCTCCGGGATGTATTTCGCCCCGCCGACACGCCGCCTTACACCACCCGGCGGCTCTCTTCGCTGTCTGCACAGAGGTACTCCTTCCCCTCACGGCCTGTATGATTATGATATGGATTAAAACACAATTTTCAGCCGTTGTCAAGCCCGGGCGCGGATTTTTCTGAAGACGGCCGCAAAATCCAATTCAACAGGAAATATACCAGAAGAGCTGCCGCCGCCGTGAGCAGCAGGCTGAAAAGAGAGCGCCGCGCGATGCCGAAAACCACCGAAGAAATGTGCACTCCCGAAAAGGGAAAGAGGAAAACCGACGCCACATTCAGCAGGAAGGTGGCAACGGTAAACGAAACCACCGCCAGCAGTACGGCCGCCGGTTCCGGCACCCGGCGTGCAAAGAGCGGGGCTAACATCCAACAGGAAAAGAATAAGACAAGCGGATAACAAAGCTGAAGGGATATTCCCAGCACCCACTTGATTTCCATTTCTTTGCTGGCGACGAACAGGGAGTAAACCGAAGGGATTGCCACGGTCGTCAAAGGGATCGCGCATACAATCAGGCAGAGGACAGCCGTTATGCCGCGGGACAGGCGCAGCGAGGCGAAAAGGAGAACGCCGACCAGCAGCACCCACAACACAGAGGAAACAGTCGGCAAAACATCCGAAAGGATCTCCGCGACAGCCACCTTATTCTCTGCCGAAAGGTACGGCCCGTCGCCGTACATGCCGGTCAGGAAAAAGCGGCGGGTAGCCAGGACAATCAGATGCAGTAACATAACGATGGCAAAGGAGAGAAAAACGCCGAGATTGAGCCGCTTATTTTCACTAATACGCATATTTATCCCCCTTTATTGTTAAATTTATTTTACATATTTTCATTAAATTTGTCAATGCTTCCTATCGCTTTGAGCTTGCTATGCCGCGGCAGGAAGCTGCATGCGGATTGGAAAGCGGACGGCACGCCAGTCCATGCACAAAAAAAGCGCGGGAAAGGGATAAAAAAACTTCCCGACACAACCGACCGGCTGTGTCGGGAAGTCAATGGAAACAGCCTAAGCTTCTACCGGAGAATAGCAGCGGCACGCTTCCGGAGGGGACGATACCTTACCCGTTTTCGGTCCTCGCCAGCATTTCCCGTGCGGCCTCCATGGCGGCGGGGGTAGGCTCCCCCCCGATAATCCGGGCGAGTTCCTTTTCCCGCCCCGCCTGGTCAAGAGGCAAAACCTGCGTATAGGTCCGGCTGTCCCTCACGGTTTTGGCAATCAGGAAGTGATAATGCGCCTGCGCCGCTATCTGTGCCAGGTGCGTCACGCAGATAACCTGCCGCCCCTTCCCGATCTGCCGCAGCTTATACCCCACCTTCTGCGCCGCCCGGCCGCTGATGCCGGTGTCGATCTCATCGAAAATCAGGGTGTCGATATCGTCGGCGTCCGCCATGACCGATTTGATAGCCAGCATAATCCGGGACAATTCGCCGCCGGAAGCAATTTTCGCAATCGGTTTGGGCGGTTCGCCGGGATTGGCGGCAATCTGGAATTCTATCCGGTCGATCCCGCCCGCGTACAATTCCACGGGTTCCACCAGCACCTCCAGCCGTACGCCGGGCATGTCGAGGAAGGAGAGTTCCTCCCCCACCCTTCGTGCAAAGTCGGCCGCGGCCGACTTCCGCGCGTCCGAAAGCCGCTGTGCCGCCTGCATGGTTACGTCCCTGGCCCGTTCGCAGTCGGCTTCCAGACGGGCAGCAAGCTCGTCCGACATCTCGATGCTTTCCAGTTCCTGCCGCGCCCGCTCCATATAGTCCAGGACCGCCGATTCATCAGGGCCATATTTGGCTGTCAGGCGGTGAATCTCAGCCAGACGCTCTTCGACCCGTTCCAATTCCCCGGGCTCAAACTCCAGGTGGGAGAGGAAATCCCGCAGATCGCTCCCGCATTCCTCCAGTTCATAAAGGAGGGACTCCACCCGGCCGGAAAGGCCGGCCAGTTCCTCCACATACCGCCCGGCGTCCCGCAGCTCCCCGGAAGCCTGGGACAGCAGCGGTATAGCGCCGCCCCCCTCTTCGCCGCCGGAAAGCAGTTCCTTTGCCGCCGCAAGGGAAACCGCAATTTTTTCCGCATTGCGGTATAGTTCCCGCTGGTTTTTTAATTCTTCCTCTTCCCCCGGCCGTAGGGACGCCGCTTCAATTTCCTCTATCTGAAAGCGGAGGATATCCAGGCGGCGCGCCTTTTCACCGTCGTCCATCACCGTCTGCTCCAGCTGGCGGCGGAGGGCGGTATAGTCCCGATAGGCGGCGGAAAATTCCTCGTGGAGCGGCAGCAGGCCGCACAGCCGTTCCAGGTAATCCACGTGCTTTTCCGGCGCCAGGAGCGCCTGGTTTTCATGCTGCCCGTGGATGTTCACCAGCAGCCGGCCTACCGACCGGAGGACCGCTACGGTGGCGGGCTGCCCGTTTATCCGGCAGCTGCCTTTCCCTTCGGCTGAAATGGTCCGCTGGATTAAAAGCATCCCGTCTTCGTCCGGCGGGTATCCCAATTCCTCCAACGCCGCGCAGGTGCGGGGGGATATGGAGGAAAATAGGGCGGTAACCTTTGCTTCGCTGCTGCCGGTGCGTACCACGTCGCGGCTGATCCGCTCCCCCAGCACGGCGTTAATCGCGTCGATCACCATGGATTTCCCCGCGCCGGTTTCGCCGGTCAGCACATTCAGCCCGGCCTGCGGTTCCACTTCCGCCCGTTCGATTACCGCTATATTTTCGATATGCAGGCTGGTCAGCACAGGCCGCCCTCCTCTTCGTAAAAATGCCGCCCTTCAGGTCCTGCGTCAGGATTTTGCACCCCGCAGCAGCTTTTTCAGCTCGGTCACCAGATCGATCGCCTTGTTCTCGTCCTTCATCACGCAAAGGAACGTATCGTCCCCCGAAATGGTCCCGACAATATCGCCGCGCTGCAGGGAATCCATCGCCGCGCAGGCTGCCTGCGCCATCCCGGTCAGGCATTTCACCACCACGATATTCCCTGCGTAGTCAATATTGGTGACCGCGTCGGAAAAAAGAGAATGGAATTTGGAGGAAAGATGCTCGTTTTCCTGCCGGACGGTCGAATACCGGTAGTTCCCGTCGCTCCCCAGCGCCTTTATCAGCCGGAGTTCCTTGATGTCGCGGGAAATGGTCGCCTGCGTGACCGAAAAGCCGCTTTCCAGCAGGCGGTTCAGCAGTTCTTCCTGCGTGTTGACCGGATAGGTCCGGATGATTTCCAGAATTTTCGCATGCCGTTTTGCTTTCATAATCGGAACCTTTCTTTCTATAACGCTCCGCAGCCGTATCCAAAGATTATCGCCGGGCAGTCAGCTTCTGACGGAGCGTCTGATAAAAAGGCTGCTCTTTGATACGGATTAAGCTGGCCGGATTAGCCGAGCGGGAGATGTATACCCTGTCGTCCACCTGGATCCGGACATTTTCTTCCCCGTCTACCGTCAGGTAGGCCTCCTCCCCGCGGGATTCTTCCGGGCGGAGGGTCAGCTGGGCCTCCTCGCTGAAAATATAGGAACGGGCATATAAGGAATGCGGGCAGATGGGAGTCAGCAGCAGGCAGTTGACCGCCGGATCAACGATCGGCCCGCCGGCGGAAAGCGAATAAGCGGTGGAACCGGTCGGCGTCGCCACAATAACGCCGTCGGCATTGTAGGTCGCAACCAGCTCTTCCCCGCTGGAAACCGCAATCTTCACCATGCGGGACTGGGGGCCGCGGGCCAGCACCGCCTCGTTCAGGGCCGTGTACTCGGCCGGGATTCCCTCCCCTGGGCAGACCCGGACGGAAAGCATCATGCGTTTCTCAATAACAAAGCGGCCTTCTATCAGCGCGGCAAGCTGCGGCAGTTCATCCACTTCCAGCCCCGCCATGAAGCCCAGCGTGCCGCAGTTGACGCCCAGTACCGGCTTTTCCAGCAGCGCCGCCCGTTTTGCCGTGTGGATGATGGTCCCATCCCCTCCCAGCACAACCGCCAGGTCGCCGGCAGACAAAAAATCATCGTCCGCGTTTTCCGGGAAGCCGCAGCCTTCCGGCGGGAGCAGCACCTCCGCCCCCAAATCCGCAAGCGCTTGCCGGACTGGCCCGACGGCGGAGCAGACGCCGGCGGCTTTTTCGTTGGGGATCAATACGACGCGCATGGTTTTCATCCTTTCAAAGCCCTGTGGGCACAAGCCACCACATCGGCAATGCCCGGGACGGCAGGCTTTTCCCTATCATACCGCAAGCCGGCCAAAAATTCAATATTTCCGTCTCCGCCGGTGATGGGGGAAAAGTCCAGCCAACGCACGGAAAAGCCGAGGCCCATAAAAAATGCGCAGAGCTCATCCAGCACCCGGCAGTGCACCCGCGGATCCTTCACCACGCCCCTTTTGCCCACAGCGGCGCGGCCGGCCTCAAACTGCGGCTTTATCAGGCAGACCAGCACGGCATTTTCCTTTAAAAAAGGAAGGACGGCGGGCAGGACACGGGTAAGGGAAATAAAGGATACGTCCACCGCGCAAAAATTAACCGAACCGGCGGGGATAATCCCCCGCAGCGTCTCCCCGCTGCGGATATCGGTTCCCTCCAGGTTTACCACACGGGGATCCGCCACCAGCGAGGGATGCAGCTGACCGTGCCCCACGTCGACGGCATAGACCCTCGCTGCCCCGCTCTTCAGCAGGCAATCGGTAAAGCCCCCGGTCGAAGCGCCGACGTCCATGGCCACCGCGCCGGATACGTCCAAACGCCCCGCGATCGCCTTTTCCAGCTTGCATCCGCCCCGGCCGACGTAAGCAAGTCCCTCCCCTTTACAGAGAATCTCCGCCTCCTCGTCCACCAGAGCGGAGGGCTTCGCCACCGGCTTCCCGTTTACCCAGACATCCCCCGCCAAAATTCTTGCCTTTGCGCGCTCCCGGCTGGATTCCAGGCCCCGGCGGACCAGGGCGGCGTCCAGCCGGATCGCCCGGTCATTTTCGCCCGGCATCCGTTCCCCTCCCCTGCACGGCGGAGAGGATCCCCGCCAGATCCAGCCCATTGGCAGCCAGCCCCTTCTCCGGCTGGCAAGCGGGGACGAAGGAATCAATCGCCACGCTCTGATAGCGGCCGGTATAGCCCGCTTCCAACAATTTTGCGCCAAAATGCTCGCATACGCCGCCGCTGCGGGCTCCTTCCTCAAAGAAGAGTATCCGCGGATACCCCAGAGCCGCCTCAATGCACTCCGGGTCCAGCGGCTGGATGCGGGTGAGCTTCAGGACGGAAACCGGCATACCCAGCTCTTTCAGCTGGCGGGACGCCTCCCGCACCGTGGCGAAAATCCGCCCATAGGTAATCAGCAGGGTATCCGCCCCCGCTTCTTCCCAAAGGGTATACGGCCGGTAATCCGGCTGGTAGCCTTCCAGCCCCGGCAGTTCCCCGCCGCGGGGGTAACGGACGGCGGCGATCCCCTCTTCGTCATAAAGCGCCTGCCGCAGATTGATCCGCAGTTCCTCAAAGCAGGCGGGCGAATAAACGGCGGCCCCGGGTATGGTATTCAAAAAGGCCGCGTCGAATATCCCTTGATGGGTTTCCCCGTCGTCTCCCACAATCCCGGCGCGATCGATGGCCAGAACCACATGCTCCCTGCCGATCGCCGCATCGTTAAGGATTTGATCATAGCTGCGCTGCAGGAAGGTCGAATACACGGCAAATACGGGAAGCGCCTTGTCGTGGGCCAGGCCGGCGGCAAAAGTGACCGCATGCTCCTCGGCGATCCCCACGTCAAAGAAACGCTTGGGGAACTGCTGCGAAAAATGCAGCAATCCCGTGCCGTTCTTCATCGCCGCGGAAATGGCACAAATCCGGCGATCTTCCTCCGCAAGAGCGCACAGCTCCTCCCCGAAAACCGAAGAAAAGCTGGGGGAAGCCGGCGGCGTGCGGCCGGTTTCCGGATCAAAGCCGGAAACGCCGTGGTAAACGTCGGGATTCTTTTCCGCATAAGGATAGCCTTTTCCCTTTACGGTAGCCACGTGCATCAATACCGGCCTATCCAATTTCTTCGCCGCCTGGAAGCCCTTGATCAATTCCTCCAGGTCATGGCCGTCCAAAGGGCCGATATAATTGAAACCCATCTCTTCAAAAAAGCTGCTGCGGGCATACAGCATCTTTTTCAGCTTGGTTTTCCAATGAAGCAGCGTATTCCGCAGGGGCGTGCCGACAAGCGGGATGCTGGCAATGGCGTTGCTGAACCGGGTCTTGAACCGCACATAATGCGGCCTGGCCCGCAGCGCCGCCAGATGCCGGGCAACAAAACCGACGTTCCGGCTAATCGACATCCCGTTATCGTTAAGTACAACAATCAGCCGGTCCTTGCTCCGCCCGGCATTGCTCAGGCCTTCGTAAGCAAGCCCGCCGGTCAGTGCGCCGTCCCCGATTACCGCGACAACATACCCCTCTTCCCCCAGCATCGCCTTCGCCTTCGCCATGCCGTTGGCGGCGGAAATGGAGGTGCTGGCGTGCCCAACAATAAAGGAATCGTGCTCGCTTTCGCTGGGAAAGGGGAACCCGGCAACCCCGCCCTCCTGTCGCAGCATATGGAAGCGCTCAGCCCGCCCGGTCAGCAGCTTGTGGACATAGCACTGATGGCCGACATCCCAGACGAACTGATCCGTCGGGGTGGAGAATTCCCGGTGCATCGCTACCGTGACCTCTACCATCCCCAGATTGGAGGAAAGATGGCCGCCGGTTTTGGAAACCGTATCCACCAACGTTTCACGGATTTCTTCACAGAGCGTCCGGAGTTCCGGCATAGACAATCCTTTTATATCATCCGGAGAATGGATGTTTTTCAAATACTTGGTATGGCCCAAAGGTTCAGGCATATACAAAGAACCTCGCTTTTCTAGAGGGATTCGGAAGGGATTCAGAAAAACTACGCCGGGACCAAAATCCCGACCAGGATCCCCAGCAGCACACCGCCTAGAACTTCCAGAGGCGTATGGCCGATGAATTCCTTGAGTTCAATTTCGTCTACTTCCTCGTCCGGGATCCCGTCCCCGTCCTTATCGGCGTTTTTCTGTTCAAGCTGGTTTAAGTACTTATTCAGGAGCTTGGCGTGCAGCCCTGTCTCCCTTCGGACGCCCATGGCGTCATACATCGTGACGAAGGCGAACATGACCGCCAGGGCAAAAACCGGCGAGCGGATTCCGTCAAAGCGCGCGAGCGACACAGTCAATGCGCAAACCATGGCGGAATGGGCGCTCGGCATACCGCCGGCGCCCCAAAGGCGTTCCACGCTCAGCTTCCTTTTAAATATCAAGGTGAGCAGAACCTTCGCCACCTGTGCGCAAAACCATCCCAGCACAGCTGCAAACAAAACCTTATTTTCAAAAAAACCAATCACTACATCCATTGCTGTCATGCCTTTCCGCCAGAAATCAACGTCTGCCGCCTGGCCCGGCCCGCTATTTGCCCTCTACGGAGCCGGTCAGCAGGAACGCTGCAGCAGCGCGCGGGCAAGCGACCGGAGCGCTTTGCCCGGCTCTCCGAATACTTGAAGGGCATCCACGGCTTTTTCCGTCCGCTCGGCCGCCAGCTGCAGCGCTTTTTCCCTGCCGAGCAGCGAGACATACGTCACCTTTCTGCTTTTCTCATCGTTGCCTACCGGCTTTCCCAGTTCCTCCGGGGTGGAGGTCACATCCAGGATATCGTCAACGATCTGGAAGCAGAGGCCGAGTTCCTCCCCAAACCGGCGGGCGGCGGCGATTTCCGCCTCCCCGCCTCCTCCGATATGGCATCCCATTTCACAGGCCGCCATAAGCAGGGCGGCGGTTTTCCCCCGCTGCAATGTTTCCAGCGCGGGCAGATCGATGGACTTCCCCTCGCTCTGCAGGTCGATCACCTGGCCGCCGACCATCCCGCCGGCTCCGGCTGCGTCCGCGAGGGCAAAGGCGGCGCGGAGAACCCGCTGGGGCGGGAGCTCCCGCTGGTTCTCCTCCGCCAGCATCACTTCAAACGCGCGGGTAAGCAGGCCGTCCCCCGCCAAAAGCGCCATGTCTTCCCCGTATGCGGCATGGGCGGAAGGCCGTCCCCGCCGTAGGGGGCTGTTGTCCATGCAGGGCAGGTCGTCATGGATCAGCGAGTAGGAATGCACCATCTCGATAGCGCAGGCAAAGGGGATCGCTTTGGCGGGGGATTCCCCGCAAAGGCGGCAGAATTCCATGACCAATACCGGGCGCAGCCGCTTGCCGCCCCCGACGCAGGCATAATTCATGACCTCATAAACCGTTTTCTGCGGCGCTTCCTCCGGTATGGGCAGATAGGAAAACAGCGCTTCCTCGATTTCCTGCCGGTAGGATTCCAGCCTGTCGTTATACAATGCGCCCATTTTTTCCTCATCTCCACTGTATATTTCGGCCGTCCCAAAAGCCATGCCTCTAGTATGCCCCTATTCCGACAGGTCAGGCGAAGAGCCGTCCAAAATTTTCCCGGCGTCCTCCGGCGTCTGCTCAGCCCCGGCCGCGTTCTGCGCGGCGGAAACATCGGCCGCCGTCAGCTTCACAATCTTCTGCTCCGCCGTTTTGAGGGCTTTCGAGCAGTAACCGGTCAGTTTCGTCCCCTCTTCAAACAATTTCAGGGATTCGTCCAGCGTGCATTTGCCGCTTTCCAGCGCCGCTACAATCTGCTCAAGCCGCGCCATCGCTTTTTCAAAGGTCCATTCCTGCGCCATATTTCCTCCCTATTGCCACAGCGGAACATTGCCGCTTCCCGTCATCCGTTTTTATTTTGCTGTACGCCGTCCACCGTACAGGCGAGCGTCCCATCCCTGACCCGCACGGTCAAAGCCCCGCCCACCAATACGTCCTTCGTGCTTTTTACCACTTTTCCTCCGCAGTATGGGATGGCATACCCGCGGGAAAGCACCTTCAGCGGGCTGAGGGCGTCCAGCTTCCCGCCGAGGGCCGCCAGCCTTCTGCCCGAGTCCGCCAGGCTGCCTTGCGCCGCATGCACAAAGGCACGGGTCAGATAATCCAGCCGCATCCCCTGCTCCTCCACATAAAAAAGCGGGGAAGCCAAACAGCGCCGGGACCGGACCACCGTCAGGCGGTGCGCTGCCCGTTCCAGGGAAGCGTGCGCCCCCTGACGGATCCGCCCCTGCAGCTGCTCCAGCCTTGCCAAAAGCTGGGTTTGATCGGGCACTGCCAGTTCCGCCGCCGCCGAAGGGGTGGGGGCGCGCAGATCCGCGGCAAAATCGCAGATGGTAAAATCGGTTTCATGCCCGACGGCGGAAATCACCGGGATATCCGAATCCGCCACCGCACGGGCCACGCCTTCGTCGTTGAAAGCCCACAATTCCTCAATCGAGCCGCCGCCCCGTCCAAGGATGATCACGTCCGCCGCTTTGGTATCGTTAAAATACCGCAGCGCCTTGATAAGCTGCGGCGGCGCGCCCTCCCCCTGCACGAGGACCGGGGCGAATACAATGACGGCCAAAGGATACCGCCGTCCCAATATGTTCAAAATATCCCGCACAGCCGCCCCGGTGGGCGACGTAATCACCCCGACTTTCTGCGGATACCGGGGGAGCGGCTTTTTCCGCTCCTGGTCAAAGAGCCCCTCCGCCGCCAGCCGTTTTTTCAATTGCTCATACGCTATCTGGAGGGCGCCCACGCCGTCCGGCTGCATTTCCTCAATATAAATTTGGAAGGATCCGTCCTTTTCGTAGAGAGAAACGCGCGCCTTCACAATCACTTTCATCCCGTTTTCGGGACGGAACCTCAGCTTGGACGCGTATGCCCGGAACATGACCGCCCGCACCAGCGCGCCTTCGTCCTTGAGCGATAAATACAGATGGCCGGATTTATAATGGTTGGTGAAATTGGAAATCTCGCCGCCGATATACACCGAAGAGAGGTTTTGATCCCCCTCCAGCAGGGATTTCACATAGCGGTTCAGCTGGCTGACCGTAATCACTGTCACAGCCGATCCCCCCTTTCCCGGAGCGAGCAGAGCAAGGCGATTCCCGCCGCGTTATCCGCCGAAAACGACGGCGGCGCAAAGCGCCCCCCAAAGCAGGCGGTCAGTTCCTCCCGCAAAAAGGAATTGGACATCACCCCGCCCGCATACAAAAGCTGCAGGGCCGGATAGTCTTTTTTCAGCGCTTCCGTCATGCCGGCGATGGCGGCCAAAACGCTTTCCAGGCAAAAACGGGCGATTTCTTCCGCCGGGACGCCGGCTTCTTTTTTCCTCTGGCACTGGTTTTCCACTCCGGAAAGGCAGCAGTCCGCCCCGCGGAGCACGGGACGGGGCCGGATCTTCGGCCGCGGCGCCGCCAGCGCCAGCTTTTCGAGCGCCGGGCCCGCGGGGAAAGGAAGCCCCAGCAGCTTGCCTACCCGGTCGATCAGCTGTCCCGCCTTCAAGTCCAGCGAAGACGCGGCGAGCGTGCAATGGATCCCGCCCCTTCCGTCAGGGCGCACCAGCAGCGCGTCGGTCGTCCCCCCCGAGATGTGAAAGGCCAGGAATTCCGTTCGCAAAAGCCCGGGGCAGCCGGCGCCGAAGGCGGCGGCGGCAACATGCCCCTGCTGGTGGGTAAAACAATAAAGCGGGACGTGGAGCACCGCCGCCAGGGAGCGGGCTGTCCCCAGTCCCGCGAGGAAGCAGGGCATATAGGACCCTTCCGCTTCGCTGGGGCGCTCCGACGCGCCGACAGCGGAAATCGTCCCCTCTTCCCCTGACAGCAGCCCCTCCAGCATCTCAGGGAGCTGCCGGGTATGGTGGAAAACCGCGTCGCTCTGCCGCAGGCCGAGTTCCCCCTCCTTTACAGGGAGGAGCCGTTTGTTCTGCCGGATTTCTCCCGTCTGAGGGCAATACAGCGCGGTGGAAGTGGTATAGTTGCTGGTATCAATCCCTAAAAACAGCATCCCCATTACGCTTGCTCCGCGGCCTTTTCCCCGTCGCCGGGAGCGGGATCGCCTTCCGGCATTTCCCGGGAAACGCCGCCCAGGACGCCGTTGATAAACGTGCTGTCCTCTTCCCCGCCGTATTTCTTGGCGAGTTCCACCGCCTCGTTGATGGAAACGCTGACCGGGATATCCGGCAAAAAGAGCATCTCATACACCGCCAGGCGCATAATGGAAAGAGCCACGCGGGAAATCCGCTCCTTCGTCCATTTATGAGAATGGCGGGAAATCGCGCCGTCTATCGTCTCCATATGCTCTTGTGCGCCCTCGGCGAGGGATACGGCGAACGCATCGCCTTCCACGTCCCGGGCCTCTCCCGCATTCTGCAGGATCTCGCGTACCGGCTCGTCGGTAAATGATTTTTCAAACAATAGGACAAACGCCAGTTCGCGCGCTTCGCGCCGTGTCATGGCATGACCACCCTTTCGCTCCCGCTGTCGGCAGGATCTTCAATTTTCCCAAGGTCCAAGCGGATGCAGGGGAGGGATTTCCACCGGTTTCCCCATAATCCGACAGGAATGATAGAAAGAAACCCTCCACATTACCTGCGGAGGGTTCCGCGCTGTCAGACGCTGGTTTCTTTTGGTTCGTCGAACACAAGCCCCGCTACGTGGACGTTTACTTTATTCACCGGCTTGCCGGTCATGGACTGGACGGCCACTTTGACGTTGTGCTGTACTTCGCCGGCAACGTCCGGAATCCGGGCGCCCAGCTTCAGATTCACATAAACGTCCAAAATCGTTTCGCTCTCGTTATTCAGGACCTTGACCGCCTTGGACGCCGCCGAGCCGATGATACCGCGGATATCGGCCGGCCGCTGCGCCATGCTCGCCACGCCGGGGACTTCCATTGCGGCGGAGCTGGCAATCGAAGCGATGACGTCTTCGGAAATAATGCAGCTGCCTTCCGCTGCGCTGTATTTTCTATCGTCCATAAAACGGACCTCCTTTTCTGGCATCCTTTCGCTTTTACAGAACCCGGCCTAAGCCGTGCCGCCTCAGAAACGGCAATCTACTCGATTATTATACCACAAAGTGATTGGAGAGCAACCATTTTTTCTTAATTCACCGTTACAATCTTGACATTTTGTGCGACAATCTTCGACTGGGCGGTGACGATTTCCGTTATCTGAAGCGCTTGCTGAGGGGTCATCCCGTCCGAGCGCACCACGATATTGCAGGCGTCCTCCGCAATATAGGCGACGCAATCCGAAAAACCCTTTGCCTTTACAAGGCTTTCAATTTTGCTTTCCTGTTCCACTGCTGCCGCGATTTCCGCCGCTTCCGCCAACGCCTTCTGCTGCGTCTCCTCGCTGGCTTTGACATCGTTCATCATATCGCGAAGGATATCCAGCGCTTCTTCCCTGGAGGTCTCGCGGTTCAAGCGCGCCTGAACGAAATAATCGTTCGGATCCCCGGTGGTGCCGGTTGTGTCTCCACCGGAGGGAGGGATGGTGGTGGAGCCGTTGTTGACATATTGCGCGTCTCCCAGGTTCTTGGATTCCGAAGTAGAGGTGCCGGTATTGGCTACGGGCGGGTTCTGCGCTGAAAAATAATAGTTCAGATATACCGCCACCCCGAGGGCGACGACCAGTACCGCCAGCAAAATCTGCTTTTTCCCGAAAAATCCGCTCATGGTTGCTCCAATCCTTTCAATTTAAAATGATTTGGCTATTGGCTCAGTTTCGTTACACAAACCCGTTTGGACGACAGGTTCAGCGCTGTGGTAATCGTGTCAATCACCCTCTGCTGTACAAGAGGCTGGTCTCCCCCTTCACAGACAACGACGACCCCTTTCACCGTGGGCTGGATCTCGGTGACCAGCAGCCCCTGTTTCCCGTCCCCTGTGTCGACGACGATCACGGACTTGTCGCTGTCGTCCCGCTGGGAGACCTTTCCATCATCCTCCTGCCGATCGGTGTTTACGCTTTCTTCCGTCGCGTAGACATATTCCACCCCGTTTTCCAGCGTAACCATCACCCGGCACTCTCCCGCGCCTTCAATGCTGCGCACGATCTCCGTTAATTTTTCTTCCGTAGTGCGGATGAATTCTTCTGCGCTCAGCCGTGCGGCCGTCTGCGCGGAGGCGGTGGCGGCTTCCTCGCCCTTGGGGAGAAAGCTGGACAGCCCAATGAGCGCGATGCCAAGAATTCCGGCCGCCAGAATCCAGTTTTTCCCTTTCCCGGTCTGCAGGGAATTTTTTATTTTTGCCAGGGCGCTTCCTTCGGCCGGGGCTTTTTTCTCGTCCATTACCGCTCCATTCCCTTCGAAGATTTCTTTTGAAAGCCTTGTACATTCCCACTCCCTATCGTCTTTTCGATATCCCGGTAATGGGGCGATGCTATTCGTCCAATACCGCGATATCCACCTCGACGCCCAGGCGCTGTTCCATCGCCTGCTTTGCGGCAATGGCGCCGTCGGCATTTTGTTTGTCCAAATACAGGATAATTTTAGTAATGTATATGCCGCCGTTTTCGTCGGTATCCATCTTTATCTCAACTTTTGCCGGCTCGATACCATATTTTTGGAGCGTCTGCCGCGCGGTCTCCTCCAGAGCGGCGGTGACCTGCCGCTCAAATTGGGCGTTCACCCGTTCCTGAAGCGCCTCGGCGGACACTTCCTCCGGCAGGATATCCAGAGACAGGGAGGAGATGTTCTTCAGCTGCAGCAAGGGGGACACCATACAGCATAGGAAAAATGCGGCGGTCAGCAACTTGAACAGCCTTCCTAGCCCGCCTTTCGGCGCCAGCATATGCAGGGCCGTGCAGCCGATTGCCGCCGCACACAGGGCGGCCGCCCATCCGGTTACCGCGTTCATGCCGAACCGCCTCCCCCCGCCATAGTCACGATGGTTGTAGCAATAATCATAAAAAGGGAACAGGCCGCCAATACCCCCATCAATGTTTTCAGCACCCCCTGGGCCGTTTTGAACAGGGCGGAAAGGGAGGACAGCGCGAACATTTCCGCCATCATGGAGCAAACGGACAGGGACAGGGACCAGAGCGCACACTCCAGCAGCGGCGGAAGAATAATCAGCGCCGTGGACAGGATGCCGAAGCCGCCCAGCGTGGATTTCAACAGCTGCAGGCATCCCTGCACCGAAGAAAACGCCTCGCTCAGCGCGCCGCCGACCACCGGCACAAAACTGCTCAGGGAAAAGCGGATGGCTCGTCCGGTCAGCGAATCGGCCGCCGCCCCCACCAGGCCCTGCAGGGAGAGCAGCCCTACAAACAGCGTGGAGGTCAGGGCCAGCAGCCAGGAACAAGCCTTGTTGATCATGCCGCCCGCCGCGTCCAGTTTCATCCCCGGAGACAGCGAGCCGACCAACCCAAGCGCCAGCGCCGTGGTCATAAGCGGGACAATCAGGTGGGTGGACGCCAGGGAAATCAGTTCCGCCACAAAAAGCACGACCGTCTGATAGGATGCGGCCCCCAGCGGCTGGCCGGAGGTCAGCATCACCCCGGAATACACCGGCACAAAGCTGAACATAAAAATCGACGTGCTTTCCGCCGCATCCCTCACCCGCCCAATGCAGCCGGAAAGCGGAACTAGCAGGGCAGTGCAGGCGGTGATCGCACAGATTACGCCGAAAATTTTCGACAAGTTTTCCTCCTTTACAGTTTCTTGCATCCCTTCCATCAGGGCGTACAGCAGCACAACCCCCAGCAGGATCCCCATGGCCCGAAGCGGGGCGCCGGCCTGTTCCAGCAGCAGCGCGATAAAGGAATCGGCTGCTTCTGCGGGAGACAACTCCGAAAACATGTCCGGGTTCAGGCGGGAAATTCCCAGTTTATTGAGCAGTTCCCGGGTTTGAAGCGGCAGGTTTTCCCACAACTCTTCCGCGCCGCTAGCTTCCAGCTGTTCCTCATACATCTCGTCCAGAGCCGATTCCCCCTCGGCCGCCGCCGGAAGGATGCAGAGCCCCAAAAGGACGCACAGAATAAGAAGGATTTTATATATGGTAAGTCTTTTCGCTTTACATAGCTTTTCTCTCATCAGAATATCCCTCCATTAATAAGCTGGAGGGCCAATTCGGCAATCTTTTCAAAAAGGGGCAGCGCCAGCAGGAGGAGAAAAACCTTGCCCGCCAATTCCGCCTTTTCCGCCATGGCGTTCTCGCCGGCGTCCCGGCAGGCATCGGCCGCAAGCTGGGAAAGCAGGCAGACGCCGAGGGCTTTAAACAAAACCAGCCCGTACTCTTCCGGAAGGGAAGACGAATCCAGCAGGGTTTTCAGTCGTCCGATGACCGGGGCGATTTGGGTCAGCAGCAGGGCAAGGATCAGGATGCCGGTGATGAGTCCAACCGCCATGGAATATTCGGGATGGTATTTCCGCAGAAGGACGGCGAGAAACGCCGCAACCACGGTGATCCCTAATACAGCGACCATGCTCATGGCTACAACCCGAAGACCGATTTGACGGTGTCGAAAAGATCGCTGATCTCCCCGACAATCATGGAGAGCACCACAATCAGGCCGGCAAGCGTAGTCAGCATAGCCTGCTCTTCCCGGCCGGAACGGATCAGCAGCTGGTTCAATACCGCGACAATAATCCCGATGGCGGCAATTTTAAAAATCAGATCCACATCCATGAATATCCCATCCTTCCCTTTTCCTGCCTGCCGTTCGGTCCGGCAATCCCCCGTATTACAAGAGCAGCAGCGCCGCGCACAGGCCGCCTGCCGCGCCCAACGTGATATACAGCTTCCCTTTGGAGTCGGCTTGCGCGCGCGCGGATTCCACACGGCCGGCCAGAAGCGATTCAAAGGATTCGCAATGGGATATCTGCCCATCCAGATCGCTGCACCCTAAGCCTCGTCCGAAGCTGCAAAGCAGGCCCTTGTCCGCGTCCTTCAGGCCGCCGGCAGCAAAATGGGCGAGTGCGCTGTTCCACGCTTGTCCCGGGCTGTCCCCCGCCTGCATCCGGGAGGCCGCTTCCCCCAAAAAGGAAAGGCGGGAAAATTCGGGTTCCCCGGCGGCCTCGATGACGATTTCCTGCACCGGCGCCGCCGTATACCGGATGCGGGAGGCCATCCAATCGATGAGGCGCCGCGCGGTCTCCAGGCAGGCCGCCCGCCGGCTAAGCTCCAGCGAAGCCATTGCTCCCCCGCCGATTCCGGCCAAAACGATCAGCAAAAGTCCGATCCCCTTGAGCAAGCAAATCCCCCGCTTCCATTACCCGGACAATCCGTCCCGGATTCTGTCTTCCTTCCAGAAAAACGATGCGATCAAAGGCGCCGGAATGCAGCGCCGCTTTCAGCTGCGGGCGGCGAAGCAGGGAAGCCGCGTCCCGGCAATGCGCCGAAGTGACAGCCGCTGCCCCGGCGTTTAGCCCTTCCAAAACGGCCGCGGTTTCAGCGGCTGTCCCAAGCTCGTCGAAGATCACCACATCCGGTGCCAGGCAGCGGACCGCCTGCTGAATTCCCTCGGCTTTGGGATACCCCCTGAGCACATCGCAGCCGGTCAGCCCGCTCCCGGACAACTCCCCCCGCTCGTCCACCACGGCGACCCGGAACCGCTTGTCCGACGGCCCTTCTCCCGCGGCCAGTTGGCCGGCCAGATCCTTCAGAAGGCTGCTTTTTCCGCTGGACGGCTCTCCGCAGATGAGCAGGGAGCAGAGCGTCCCCTCCCTCATAAGCGCCGGATACAGTTCCCGGGCGCACCCGTCGTGCCGGCGGGCCACCCGCAGGCAGAGGGAGGTGATATTCCGCACCGAAACAATCCGTTCCCCCTCCCTCACCGCCGAGCCGGCGATTCCGGCCCGGCAGCCGCTGCGGGTGGCGATAAAGCCGCAGCAGATTTCCTGCTGGTGGGTGTGCACGGAATAGTCGCAGAGCTTTAAAAAGCACTCTTCGAGCTGCGCCGAACTGCAAAGGACGGGAGGGCCAGACGGGCGGAGGGAGGCGCCGCCTCCCTTCGTGAGCAGCCATTCCCCGTCCGGGGCGGAGAGGACGACCGGGCCGCCGGCCCGCAGGCGGATTTCCTGGATCCTCCCCGTCAGCCTGTCCGGTAAGCGGAGCAGCAGTTCCTGCAGACCGGCCGGCAGATAGGCGGCTGCTTTTGCAAATTCGTCCGTCATGCCTGTCCTCACCTCGTTTAATTCATATGAAGCCAGCCGGACAAGTAGAACCGTCCGGAAGGTAGAAAATAAGATAGTGTTCTCTTTATAAAAGCTGTAAGCGCTATTACCCGACCACGCAGTCAGAACCACCACCGAAGTAGCGGCCTGCATAGTCTCTCGAAAAGCCTAGTTCCCTCTTAGCACTTCGAGAGGCACTAAACAATCCCGTCCGTAAACGGGTTAAAGCAGGCAATTGCGACCTGCGCGATGAACGGTAGTTTGTTATTTTGCACTTCTTGCGAATGACAAAAGAGAGATGGGCGCGGTGTAAACCGCACCCATCTCTCTTTTCATAAAATGTTACCGCTGGAATACTATTGCGTTTCCAGGATTTACAGCCTTGTCAAACCACGCCGACGGTTAAAAGGATGTTGGCATACGTACGCTGCTCGCCGGTGGAGATTGCCAGGCGAACCTTGGGATGTGCACAGGTATGATAAAATTCCTGGCGCTCCCTTTCTTCCAGCTCCATCCCGCCCAGCAGACGGGTAAATTCGGAAAAGATTTCCGGCTTCGTCCCGTCGTCCGGCCGCATGACTTCCGCCTTTTCCACGGCGATGGTCTCCAAGAGAACCTCCAGCACCTCCGTGACGTCCGGCGTCCCCGGCGTGAGGCCAAGGTACACCTTCTGCGCATCGCCGGTTTCACTGGCCAACGGGTAATTGCCGTCTGCAATCAGCACCTTGTCCCCGTGGCCGCAGAGGGACAGCGCATGCAGAATCTCGGGGTGAATTAAGGCGCCTTTTACCATAATTCTGCCTCCTTAATGGCCGGTTTTCTCGTTTTCCCGCAGCTTGCCCAGGCTGCCGCCGGGGTGACGCAGGACATATTCCTCCGGCGTAATCCCGCGCTTTTCCTGCAGGACAATCGAAAGCCCCTGCAGAACCAGCGTTTCCGCCAGAATGGAGGCGCGGGGCGCCCGATTGAGGGGGCCGCCCTCCCGCTCAACACCCGCATACAAATGGGCGTCCGCAAAGGTGGCCAGCCAGGACTGCGGATTGCCGGTCACCGCGATGACCTTGGCGCCGTTGCGGCGGACGGCGGCAGCGGTGGCTTTCATCTCCGCCGTTTCTCCGCTGTTGGAAATGCAGATCACCACGTCGCCGGGAACCAGCTGGCCGCAGGAACCGTGCACGGCTTCCGTCCCGTGCAGGAAATAGGTCGGCGTGCCCGTCGAGGAGAGCAGGGACGCCATATACGACGCCACATGGGCCGGCTTGCCGATACCGGTAATATGGATGCGGTTTCCGTTTGCTTCCGCCTCCCAAATCAGCTTGGCCGCCTCGTCAAAGGTATCCTCCTGAATCTGGGACAGGCTTTTCAGGAATTCCTCCTGTGTGATCTGCAAAAAATCCGATAAATTGCTCATGATTGTATTGCTCCTTTCGGTCGTATTACATTTACAGCAGGGCCTTGAGCGCCGCCGTCGCCTCGCCGCGGCTTTCCATGAACTGCAGGACTTCCTTCAACTCCGGAAGGCTGGGCTGCGCGCCCATTCTGGAAACGGTCAGGGACGCGGTATAATTGGAGAAGAGCAGGGCTTCTTCATACGGAAGCCCCAGGCAGACCGCCGTGCAGAAGGCACCCACAAAGCTGTCCCCCGCCGCGGTGGGATCCTGCACCTCGACATCCTGGATGCAGGGGCTGTGATAGAAGCCGTCCGCCGTCCCTAACGCAGCGCCGCGGCTGCCCATGGTGATCAGCGCGTTCTTCACGCCCATCGACCGCAGCTTGTCCGCCGCGCGGCGGGCCGATTCCTCGTCCTTGACCGGAATCCCCGTCATATGCTCCGCTTCATGCTCATTGGGCGAAATGTAACTCAGCTTTTCCAGCAGGGATGCGGGAAGCGGCGCATACGGCGCGGAATTCAGCATAACCGGCACGCCCTTTTCCGCCGCGTATTCGGCGACAAGCTCATTGATTTCCAGCGGGATTTCCAGCTGGAGAATGACCATATCATAGTCAGAAATTGTCTCTTTAAGGAAAGCGATATCCTCCGGTGTTATCGTCATGTTGGCACCGGGGACAACGATGATGCGGTTGGCGGTTTTTTTGCCGCCGGTTTCCAACTGGACATTGCCTATCCCGGAGGAGATCCCCGGCTGCGTCAGCACGTGGGACACATCCACTTTCGAGGAAAGGAGGGACTGACGCATGTGCTTGCCGAAATCGTCATCCCCGACTTTTCCCACCATAGAGACATGCGCGCCCAGCCTGGCCGCCTGGATCGCCTGGTTTGCGCCTTTCCCGCCGGAAGCCGTCTGAAAATCGCTGCCAATAACCGTTTCCCCGCTTGCCGGAAACACCGGGGTGCTAACGATAAAATCCATCACCATACTGCCGACCACCAGGATTTTCGGCGCCTTGCCCTGAGTCATAAAATCATCGCTCCTTTTTCATTGATTAGGTATTGATTGGGTATAGATAAAAATGCAGGGAATCCTTGCAAAGTATACAATTCAATTGTATACTGTTTACGGGCGGATTGCTCGTCTTTTTTTGTCCCTATATGGACATTTTTTGTGATTATCGAAAGAAGGGTGCGCATTGAAAGCATTTCATGAGGTACGGCGGTATGAAGGCGACTTTATGGCATGGCATTCCGCCTATGACAATATGAGCTTTTGGGCGCATTGGCATGAGGAAATCGAGCTGATTTTCATCCGTTCCGGTTCCGCCCATCTCAACGTTACCAACCATGCCCTGACCGCTCACGCTGGGGATCTGGTCATTTGCGACAGCGGGGACATCCATTACAGCGATTCCTACCAGATGGAAAACCGGCTGGAGTTCATTGTTTTTGATCCGCATTTTCTCAGTTCCCGCTACCAGTATTCGAATTTTGCCACCCCGCTTTTTACCGCGGAGGAGCAGAAAAAAGCGGGGATGGACGGGCTGATCCTTTCCCTGTTTGAACGGTTTCCCCGGGAACTGCTCGAAAAAAAGCCATATTATCAGGAATTTATCAAAAACATGCTGCGGGAGTTCTGGTATTCCCTCCTGCGGTACCGGCGGGAGACCGGCGGGTACGCCGGGCAGGGCGGCCGCCGGCATGAGATGCTCAACAGCCTGCAGCAGCTTTTACAGTACATCGACGAGCATTACAGCGAAAACATCACCCTTCCTCAGGCCGCCGCGCAAATGGGGTTCAGCGAAAGCCATTTTTCCAAGCTTTTCAAGCAGTACACCGGCATCCATTTCGTCTCCTACCTGCAGATGGTCCGGATAGAACAGGCGATCAACCTGCTGCACGATCCCTCCAAGCGCATGGTGGACATCGCGTACGACTGCGGGTTCACCAATGTCCGCACCTTCAACCGCGTTTTCAAGCAGCTGACCTCCTATTCCCCGGCAGAATTCTGCCGGCAGAAGGATTTTGAAGAATACACCTTTACCCTGGGGAACCGGAAGGTGCCAAAAGAAGAACGGGTGGAAAACGACTCCATTGTGGTGATGAAGAATAACCGCCGCCTTTCCGAACACACCCTTCCGCGGCAGACAGGGGACCGTTCCTAGCAATCCGCCCCCTAATCAAACAGGCTCATCTGCCTTGCTGCGTACGGATAGGACGTTTCCGCCGCCCTCCCCTTTTCCAGGCATCCTGGCGGGATATCGGACAGGAAGGCCGACGGTTCTTCGCCTGTCAGGAGGATCAGTTCTTCTCGGGCACGGGTCATCCCGACGTAGAACAGCCGCCTTTCCTCGGCCAGGTCGATGGCCTCCCCCGGCCTTTCCAGGGGGAGGCGCCCTTTGCTGACCCCGCATATAAACACGACCGGGAACTCCAGGCCCTTGGAGCCATGCAGGGTGGTCAGCGTGACCGAATCGGCGTGATAAACTTTTCCTCCGCTTCGGGAAAGGTCGCCCTCCTCTCCCGTGGTCAGGTTCCAGAGGAAATCCGGCATGGAGGCATGGAACACCGCCATATTCCGCAGCTTTGCCAAGGCCTCCCCCTCCTTCAAGCCGGCGGCTTCTATCCAGTCGCCGAGAAGGGCGGCGGGTTTCTTTTTCATGGCCAGGAGGAACCGTTCGGCCAGTTCCGCCCATTTCTGCACGGGTTCCAGCCTCCGGAGGGAGGCTGGGAGCATCCCAAGCCACGACTGCGGCGCTTCAAGCCGCAGCCGGTGCATCTCGGCCGGTTCCGCCCGGCAGTAAGTGAGGAGCGCCTGCCGCTTTTCCTCTTCCAGGGACGTCCTCGCCGTCAGGCTTTGAAAGAGCGCATTGCCGTCGCCGGATTCCAGAAGGGAATGGAAAAAGGAAAGCGCGCTGCGGACGGACGGATCGGATAAAAAGGATTCCCGGCCGTTGACCACATAGGGGATCCCTTCTTTTTTCAGGCAGGCTTCCAGCACCTCTGCCTGGCGGTGGGTGCGGTAAAGGACGGCAATATCGGAAAATCCCAAAGGCCCTTGGCGCGCCCGCATGGCCTGCGCGTCCAGCATGTCCATTCCGCCCACCAGGCGGTTTATCTCCTTGGCGACAAAAACCGCTTCGGAAAAGTGGTCGGCAGCCTCCACCAGGCGGGCGGAGCCCCTCTCCTTCCGCAGCGGGGCGAGGCTCCGTTGTCCATTCGCCAGAGGGCTTTTCTCGATAACCGGGAGGGCGCAGCGCAAAACGGCGGGCACCGAACGATAATTGTACGTGAGGCGGACGAAGCGGAGCGCGGGATAATCCGCCTCAAGCCGCTCAAAGCAATGGGCATCCGCCCCGCGGAACCCGTAGATGGCTTGATCGGGGTCGCCAATCACAAAAAGGGAACCGTTCCCTCCCTGCTGCCAGGCGCGAAGCAGCCGGTACTGGATGTCGTTGACGTCCTGGAATTCGTCGACCAGCAGATGGGAAAAGCGTTCCCGCTTTTCAACGCCCTGCCGCGCCGTCTCCCAGGCTTTGAACAGGAGATCGTCAAAATCCAGCAACCCCCTTTCCTGCAGGCGGCGTTGGTAGGCCTCAAAAAAAGGAGAGAGCCCTTCTTCCGCTGAAAGGCCGTTTTTGTAACGGGAAACCGCCTCCAAAAAGCGGGAAGACGAAAGCTTTTTCCCTCCCCCGCATTCCCGGAGGACGGCGGCGGCCAGGTCCTCCGCATCGGCCCGGTCGACAAGGGATACCGTCAGCCCATGCTCTTCCAGCAGCGTGCGCGCAATCGCATGGAACGTGCCGATGGTCATTTTCCGGACGGCCCGCTTGTCGCCCAGCGCCTGTTCCAGGCGTTCCCGCATCTCCCCCGCCGCTTTGTTGGTGAAGGTAACCGCTGTAATGTCCGAAGGCTTTACCGATAAATCTTTCACCAGGTGGAGGATACGGGCCACCAGGGTCCTGGTCTTTCCGGTCCCCGGCCCCGCAATCACCGCAATGGCGGCGTCTGCGGCGGTAACCGCCTGCTGCTGCTCGGCGTTCAGGCCGGACGCCGCTCCCCCCGCAGGCGGCGAGGGAAGGGCTTCCGGGACACGGCTATCCTCCGCGGAGCCTTTTGCTTTTTTGGCAGCAGGCGCTTTCTTCCCCTTTTTGGCCGGGGCATCGCTGAAAAAGAACATCTGCCCGTTCAGGGCCTCTATTTCCTCCGGGGTGAGCAGCTGGATTTTCCCATATTCCCCGTCGTAACCGGGAACCCGCCGGACGTTCCCGCCGCGCATACGGCGGATCCCCACCGCCACGCAGGGGCCGGCGGCTTTTTCAACCGCCTCCAGAGGCGCTTTACGCAGGATATAAAATTCCGGCCCCAATTCCCGCAGCATCGCCTCATACTGCGCCGCGGCGCGAACGCCGCCGGCCGACATGCCGGTGGAAGCGCCGATTACTTCCAAAAGCGGGATCAGGTTTTCAAAGGGACGCGCCCCCGGAAGGGCAAAGCCCTCCGGCCGGTCGGCCAGCTGCTCTACGCGGTGGAGCACGCCGATGGTCAATTTCCGGCCGCAGACAGGGCATCTTCCGCCGGCCTCGTCCGTTTCCGACGGGGTCAGGCATTGGCGGCAGGCGCGGTGGCCGTCCAAATGGTATTTGCCTTCTTCCGGGAAAAACTCGATGGTTCCCCGCAGGCCGGCAGAAGCCGGATCGTTCAGCGCAGCGGAAAGGGCCGGGTAGTTCAGGTCAATATCCAGCAGGTTGGCTTCCCTCCCCAGCTTGGCGGGGGAATGGGCGTCCGAGTTGGAAACCAGCCGGTATTGATCCAATGCGGAAAGCCGCCAATTCATCGGCGGATCGGAGGACAGGCCGGTTTCCAGCGCGTGGATGTACGGGGCCAAATCCTCGAAGCATTCCTCTATCGTATCAAAGCCTGAAAACGCCCCGAAAAGGGAAAAGTGCGGCGTCCAGATATGGGCGGGGATAAAAACCGCCCCGGAGCAGGTTTCCAGCACAATTTCCAACAGGTCGCGGCTGTCCAGACCCAGAATCGGACGGCCGTCAGAATGGATGTTGCCGATGGCTTCCAGCTTGCGCGCAATCGCCTCGGCTTCCTCCAGCCCGGGCAGCAAAATGAGGTTGTGGACCTTGCGCACCCTTCCGTTTTTCTTATAGATGGAACTGATCTCCCCGCTGATGACAAAGCGCGGCGCTTCTTCCGGGCGGGAGAGCCCGCTTTCCAGCCGGTATTCCTCCTTCAGGGTGTAAAGCCCCTCCTCCGCCGGGCGGAGCTTTTCCTTCAGCTCTTCCCGCCAGGCGGGATGGGTGAAATCCCCGGTCCCAAGCAGCCCGATCCCTTTGCGGCGTGCCCATAGTTCCAGATGCTCCGGGTCGCACTCCCGGCTGGTCGCCCGGGAATAGCGGGAATGAATATGTAAGTCGGCGATAACCATAAAAGGCTCCTCCGTTTCTTCCGGCGGGTTCTCCTGCGATGTCTATTCTAATCATAGCGGCTTTTTCAGCCGAATGCAATCCAATTCTTTCCGTTCCCCCGGCCGGGGGCAGCCGCCTTCCCTCCCGTTTCTGACGGGGCTGTCATCCCGTTACCAATGCCCCGTTTCCAGGTATTCCTCCGCCCGCTTTTCCGCTTCAGCCGTCAGCACCCGGTCAAACCCTGTCAGCGTCAGAAGACGGATCGCATTCCGCGTGCAGGCCGGCCCCGGGCGCAGGCGGTAATCAAAGGCAACCGTATCCCCGGCAATGGATTCCTCAAAATGGGCCAGGGTATATGTTTTGGACAATAGGGTGCACAATTCCATATCGTGGGTCGCGGCGATGCACAAGACCGGCTGCCCGGCCAGATATTCCAGCAGGGTGCTGGAGGCAGCGATCCGCTCTACGGTGTTGGTGCCCCGCAGGATCTCGTCAATCGCGCACAGGACCCGTTCCCCCCGCGCGGCCGCCGACAAAATCCGACGGAACGCCTTCAATTCGGTTATGAAGTAGCTTTCCCCGGCCAGGATGTCGTCCTCCAAAGCCATCGAGGTGTAAATATGAAAGGCGGAGGCGGTATAACTCGTACAGGGCGCCGTACAGATGCTCTGGGCCAGGATCGCGCTCAAGGCCGCCGATTTTATCAGCGTGGATTTTCCCGAGGCGTTGGATCCGGTCAGCAGCAGGGAACCGGTCAATTCCAGGGTATTGGCCACCGGGTGTTTCAGCAGCGGGTGAACCATGTCGGCGGCGGCGAAATGGGAAGGCGCCTCTTTTTCAAAGCAAATTTCCGGATCGCAGAACCGCTCGGCGCTCTTGCGATAGGAAGCCGCCGCAATAGCGGCGTCCAGCCGGCCGATGCATTCGTGAAGCGCAAAAATATCCTCCCGCAGGCGGCTCAGCTCCACCTTCAGCAGCTCGTAGAGGATCAGGTCCACTAAAAACAGGCTGTTGAATATCTGGGCGATTTCGTTGCTGGACGCAAGGGTCACCGCCCCGATCCGGGCGATCGGGCGCACCTTCTTCCCCGATTGTTCATACGGCTGCAGGCAGGCCGCCAGCCTTTGCGAATCCAGGAGCCGTATTTTATAATAGGCGGCCGCCAAGGCTACCGAATAATTGGCGGCGGGCAGGTTCTCTTCCAGGCGGCGGAGCATGGCGATATGGTAAGCCGGATTGCCGCAGAGAAACGCGACGAAAAGGAAAAGGGGGAACGCCGCATGGGAGATGAGGAAAGCGAGCATGCTTGCCAGCAGGCCGGCAAGAAGCAGCAGCGCGATCGCCAGCCGGTAGATTTTGTGCCGGGAAGGGGAAAATACGGCCGCCGTCCGGGCGGCGTTGCTTTTGCCGAGCCTGGACAGGATGACCTGTAGCTTCAGGCGTAGTTCCGGCTCGTCCTCCGCCAGGCGAAGGAACGCATACCGCCTTTGATACTCTTCCGAATCCACCGCCGGACATCGAAGCTGGTAATACAGAAGCTGTTCGCCGGACGCGCTGCCGGTATTGCAAATCCGCTCAAACAGCCTGTCCATGGATAAATCGTACCAGGTCGTTTCATCCAGCGAAAAAGACGGCTGTTCTTTTTCCCGCCGGTAGTCGTAATAGGAACGGATGGCGCGGATTTCCTCCTCCTCATATCGTTCTTCCGGCACTTTGCCGTATTGGGAGCGGATAGCGCGGATACGTTGTTTGGCGAACATGGCGGTTCCCTTTCTGCGTTCATTTGTGGTATTGGAAGCAAGCCGCTTTCATTATAGTCCATCCAATGGGAAAAATCCAGAAAATCGTTCCAGAGGACATCCGGCGTTGCCGGCAGGATGCTGAAATCGCAAAAGGGCAGCCGCCTTTTATAGGCGGCTGCTCCCCTTCCTTAAACCAGCGCTTGATAACAGCGAGGGGGGACCGCGCCCAGCCCCGCCCCATTTTCAAGCTCTCAGAAATCGCAGCACTTGAAGTCAAAATCAATCGTGTGCGCAATGACGCGAACCCGGAAATTCCTGTCGTTGCACAGGGAGAACGGCTTGCCGCCGGATACGTCCAGATCCTCCGGCAGGACGAATTTGATGCATTTTACCAGCACATCCCGGCAGAACGGGTAATGATGTGCCGGCACGGTAATGGTTTTCATGCCGCGCGGGTGCTCATCCCCGTGCTTGTCTACCTCGGTCAGGATGATCCCCAACGCTACGCGTTTGTCCGGGCAGACATTCTTAAGATTGACATTCAGCTGCAGGATCCGGCCCAGGGATTCCAGGTAAACATCCCCTACGTCATACACGAGGGAATCCTGGCATCGGCCGATCTCGACGTCTACCGGCATAGGGCACGGCTCCGGCTGTACGATAACCCCGCAGTCTATCTGAACGGTCGGCGTGGGGAAGGTGGCCTGGTTGTTTTCCGAGTCCGTGTAGGAAATGGAGTGGTTCACCAGTTTGGTCCCGGACGTATTCGCCACATGCCGGATAAAGAATTCCAGCGTCGCGCCTTCGTTGGAGGTGGACCCCAGCTGGTTGATCGTCCATTTCAGGCTGGTTGCATCGATCATGCTGGCGGTGCCTTTGGTAGGCACAAGGATGCTGGTGATGACAAAGTCGGGATTTACGACTTCGTCAAGGACGATATTGGTGGCGCCCGGCTTGGAAATATTCGCCGCCAGGTCGGCAAACAGGTTTTCCAGATCCGAATCGCTGGGGGCAATCGATACGTGGGATGCATCGGGATCGGTGGCCCAGTCGTTCAACACATTGGGATCGATGCCGTCCGCTCCGGTCAGCCCGATGCAGTAGATAACGATCCCGGCGGCGCGGGCCGCCGCTGCAATCGGGCTGGGGTTCGGGCCGGCGGTGGTTTTCCCGTCGGTGAACATCACCATTACCTTCGCGTTTGTGGAGGCTGGGTCAAACAAATCCACCGCCTTGGTAAACGCGTCCGCATGGTTGGTGGAACCGCCCGCTGTCAAACTGTCCACGGCGGCTTTCAGGGAGGCTACGGAGGTAATCAGCTGCGTATTTTGCACGGCGGTATCCGCAAAACTGACGATTCCGATCCGGCTTCCGGAGCCGATATTGCCGTCCTGCGTATTATCGGTCGCTTCGTCGATGATATCGATAAATGTTTTCGCCCCATTTTTCAGGTTGGCCAGGGGGGAGCCCGTCATGCTCCCGGAACGGTCCAGGATCAGGACGATGTCGGTGGGATTGCTGCTGATATCCGGCGACGCAGCCAGCGCCAGCGTAACTTTCAGGGTACCGGAGCAGTCTACCCGGTCGGTGCTGATTATTTTATTGGAGTTGGTTAATCCCATAACGATTTCTCCTTTAATTGATTTGGGCACGGACGACCCTGATGCATTCTATGTCGAATCCAGGGATATGATGTTGAAGAAAAGCACAAGCGTTATCCCTGCGTGCTAGTATCCGAAAACAGCCAAGGCCCTGTGCGGATCATTGTCCACACAGGGCCTTGGCTGTTTTCAGATTTGTATTTGTGGTCAGTCCCGGACGCTGCCGGAGCAGGAATTCAGAATATCCTAGCTCATTTGCTTACCCCTGCAGCCTGGTATATCCGGTCAATCGTTTCCACGATGCGGCGGCCATATTCGCCGGTGGCGATGTCCGCCTCCTCGCCCCGTATATAACGGCAGAACGCTTTCAACTGACGCTCCATGTGCTTCCCGTCGTTGTGCACTTCGGCAGGATGCCATTCCCCGTCCGTCGTATAGGAGAGCACGCTTCCATTGGTCACCCGCGCCGTCCCCTGGGTGAAGTAATACATGGTATCATAACCGCTGGGACCGTAACCGCTAAAGGTAACCGCGGCACTTAAACCGGAGGAAAATTTTAGCAAAATCTGGGCATGCCCCTCAATATCTCCTATAGCTTTCGCATTCCCGCAGGAGGAGAAAACGGCCACATCCTCGGACGGCGTCAAATAAAAAAGCTTGTCCAGCATATGCGCGCCATAGTTCATGACGATCCCGCCGCCAGCAGCGGCCCGGTCAAGAAACCAGCGTGGACGCTCGTTTGCAAAATAATCGATTGTACGCCGCTCGCTGAACATACAAAGCCGGCCAAACTTCGCGGAATCCACTAGTTTCCGAACCGCCTGATTTGCAGGAAAAAAACGTTGAAGATGGCCGACAGCCAATCTACGGCCGCTGCTGGCGGCTGCCCGGAGCATCCAGTCACATTCTGCGATGGTATTCGCCATTGGCTTTTCCACTAAAACATGCAGCCCGTTCTCCAGGAAAAAGACAGCGCTTTCCGCGTGAAGAAAATGCGGCAGGTTCAAGATGACCGCATCCGCCTGCACCTGGCCAGGGATATCTCGGTAATCGGCGAACCAGGGGACGCTGTATTTTTCGGCTGTACGCGCAGCTTTTTCTTTATCAGTATCGCACACGGCACACAGACGGCAGCCGTTCGTTTTTTCTATGGCTCGGATATGTTCCACACCAATGCTTCCTACGCCCACCACCGCGATATCTATCATGCCAATCTCCCCTTTCTTTGCTCGTTCGCTGCCAGCGCCCTTTTACGCTCGGTCCGAGGCATAACCCCGCAAAATATTCTTCTTTACAGAAATCAACCGGCAGATAAAAGCAGGCAAACCGCATGGGCGGCAATTCCTTCCCCGCCGCCGGTAAAGCCCAGGCCTTCTTCCGTGGTTGCTTTTACGCTGACTTGGGAAACATCCACGCCGCAGGCATTCGCCAGGTTTTCCCGCATGGAAGGTATAAACGGCTTGAGTTTCGGCGCCTGCGCAACCACCGTAGCGTCGATATTACCAATCCGCCAGCCCGCTTCTCTGACGGCCAGCACCGTTTTTTTCAGCAGGACCAAGCTGTCGACGCCTTCATAGCGGGGATCGGTATCCGGGAACAACTGGCCGATGTCCCCGAGCGCCGCCGCGCCAAGCAGGGAGTCGGCGATGGCGTGGGACAGCACATCGGCGTCCGAATGCCCCAAAAGCCCTTTTGAATAGGGGATCTCCACCCCGCCGAGAACCAATTTCCGGTTTTCCGTCAAACGATGCACGTCGTATCCATGTCCGATTCTCACTTTTCCGCTCTCCGTTCCTGTAACAGCTTCTCCGCCACCGAAAGATCCTCCGGCGTGGTGATTTTTATGTTTTTGTAGTCCGCCTCATAAAGATAAACACGATGCCCCAGCTGCTCTACCAGCTGACAATCATCTGTAAAGTCCATGCCCTTTTCATTTGCCCGCTGCAAAGCCTGCTGATACAAACCGCTTTCAAAGACCTGCGGCGTCTGCACGTTCCATAGAAAACGGCGGTCCGGTGTAGATTGAATGAAGCCGGAAGCATCCGCTATTTTTACGGTATCCTTTACCCGCACAGCGGCAGAGGCCGCATGATACCGGCGCGCCGCCTGTATCACGCCGTCAATGAGGGAGGAGGCAACCAGCGGACGGGCCCCGTCATGAATTGCAAAATACGCAATTCCGGGAGAGGTGCAGGCGATTCCGGCGGCGGCCGATTCCTGTCGGGTTGCCCCGCCATCTGTAATGGCGGAAACCTTTGTAAAGTGATATTGCTTGCATATGGAGGCGATCGCTTCCCGGTCCTCCGGCCGGACGACCAGAACGATCTCCCGGACGGAAAGCGCCTTTTCAAACGCGGACAACGTATGGGCAATCACCGGTTTGCCATCTATGATCGCCAGTTGCTTTGGGATCCCCTCCATCCGGGTAAAACGGCCGGCGGCGACGATTACCGCCGCCGTGTCGCACACCGGAGACGAGCCTGGCCGTTCTTTCTCTTTTGCTTCCTCAACTGCCACGCCAATCGCCTCCTGCCGTTTTTAAAGGAGAAGTTCCATAATATAATCGTCCATGACGTACCCGCCGCCGATATCCGTTACCACGCTGTCGGTGACGGCCAAGCCGTAATGCTTGTAGATCTCCAGGGTGGGATTCCCTTTATTTACGGTCAGCCAGAGGGAGTGCAGGCCGTGCTCCCGGGCTGTCTGCTTCAGGTAATCAAAGACCAGGCGGGAAATCCCTTTTCCTCGGCTGGAGGCCCGCAGATACAGCTTGGACAGGAAAAGCTTGCCCGGCGGATCGTTGAGACGGATCATGAAGTAGCCGGACGGTTCCTGCGCCGTGGCTTCCATTATCCAGAAAGTGCGGTATCCTTCCCCCTCCTCCTGGCGGAGGGCCGTTTCGCTTTGGAATTTATCCAGCATGTAGGCGATTTGTTTTTCGCCTAAGAGAGCCTGATAATGCTCGTTCCAAATCTCGGCGGCAAGGGCGGCGGTTGTTGCTTCCCTGCCCTGTCCGGTCACTTCCACAATTTTGACCATACGCTGTGAAATTCCCTCCCAAAGTCGCCGCCCAGCCATCTGCTTTTCCTGCGTTTCCCGGCGGCGACCGCGAAAAACGCGCAGCGTTTTTCCTTCCCGTCTTCTTTTTGCGG
>CAJFGS010000010.1:0-1853 GCA_904377855.1 Candidatus Avimonas merdigallinarum | reverse complement strand
ACCATCTGCTTTTCCTGCGTTTCCCGGCGGCGACCGCGAAAAACGCGCAGCGTTTTTCCTTCCCGTCTTCTTTTTGCGGGCCGCCCAGCCATCTGCTTTTCCTGCGTTTCCCGGCGGCGACCGCGAAAAACGCGCAGCGTTTTTCCTTCCCGTCTTCTTTTTGCGGGCCGTCCGGCCATCTGCTTTTCCTGCGTTTCCCGGCGGCGATATTCTTTATTATACCACATTCTTCTTATAAAGAAAAGGGAAAGGACAAGCGCATGGAAACTGACAATAAAATCCGTATTTGACAAGTGCGTCAGGGAATGGTACAATACCCACAACAACAGCATATAATAGCAAAGGAATAGAGGCGCGCTGAACGAAGAGTACCCGTAGGAGACACCGGGTCCAGGAGCACGAGGGAAAGGCGTCAGCGCCGAAGGGCGGCACTCTCCGGAAGGGACCGTTCCTGGCCATACGGTAAAGAATCGTATGGCTGTCATCACAAAGTGGATGAAGCGCTATTCTCGTAAGGGGCGCGGTGTTTTTCCGCAGTCTACCCGTTGTGCGATTTGCGCTTTGTGATGGCAGCCGGTTTCAGCCGGCTTTTTTGCTGCCTGGATATCCTTTGCTTGGAAAGGAATGATGGAAATGGGACACAAAAGGTTTCATGTCGGTATCATCGGCTGCACGGGTATGGTGGGGCAGCGTTTTGCAACGCTGCTGGAAAACCACCCGTGGTTTACAGTCACCACTTTAGCCGCCAGCCCGCGTTCGGCCGGCAAAACCTATGAGGAAGCGGTGGGCACCCGCTGGGTAATGGATTCCCCCCTCCCCGCTTCGATGAAAGACATCGTGGTGAAGGATGCCGCCGATGTGGAAAACGTCGCGAAGGACGTGGATTTTGTTTTCTGCGCAGTGGATATGCCCAAAGCGGAAATCCGCGCGTTGGAAGAGGCGTATGCCCGTGCGGAATGCCCGGTGGTTTCCAATAACAGCGCGCACCGCTTTACGCCGGATGTGCCGATGATCATCCCCGAGCTTAACCCGGAGCACGCGGGGATTATCCCCGCCCAGCGCGCCCGGCTCGGCACAAAGCGCGGCTTTATTTCGGTAAAGTCCAACTGCTCTTTGCAGAGCTACGTGCCCGCCCTGTTCCCGCTTTCCCGCTGGGGGGTGAGCAAGGCGCTGGTGTGCACCTATCAGGCAATCTCCGGCGCGGGGAAAACCTTCGCCTCCTGGCCGGAAATGGTGGATAACGTGATCCCGTATATCGGCGGCGAAGAGGAAAAATCCGAGCAGGAGCCCCTGAAGATTTGGGGGAAGATTGAAAACGGGGCGATCGTCCCGGCTTCCTCCCCCGCTTTCACGGCGCAGTGCCTGCGGGTGCCGGTCAGCAACGGCCATTTCGCCGCCGTATACTGCAGCTTTGACAACAAGCCTTCCAAAGAAGAAATCCTTGATACATGGAAGAATTTCCGCGGCCGCCCACAGGAGCTGGAGCTTCCCAGCGCGCCCCGGCAGTTCCTGCATTATTATGCGGAGGACAATATGCCGCAGGTCACCCTCTGCCGTGATCTGGAAGGCGGCATGGCGGTTTCTCTGGGCCGCCTGCGGGAAGATACGCAGTACGATTACAAATTTGTGGGCCTTTCCCACAACACGCTGCGCGGCGCGGCCGGCGGCGCAGTCCTGCTGGCGGAGCTGCTGTGTGCGGAAGGATATATGGATTGATTTTCCGTGGCATTCGGGAACGTTCTATTCGATTTTATGAAAGATTAACTATTAGAAGTCAAGTCCCAAAAAGGATGGTGGTGGCGAAAAAAGATGATTCAAAAAGGGTATAGCAAAGCAGAGGCGCTGGAAGGCCC
>CAJFGS010000009.1 GCA_904377855.1 Candidatus Avimonas merdigallinarum | reverse complement strand
TAGTTCCAGGCCGAACAGGACGCCCAGGCCCACGTCGTCGATGCCGCCTTCCATGGCGCGATCCATTGCCTCGGTGTGGTAATTGTAATCGTGCTTGGGCCCGGTCGGGTGAAGCTGCAGATAGCTTTCCTTATGGTAGGTTTCCTGGAACAGGATGTACGTGCCGATTCCGGCTTCCTTCAGCTTCCGGTAATTTTCCACGGTGGTCGCGGCGATGTTCACATTCACCCGGCGGATCGCCCCGTTCTTATGCTTGATGGAGTAGATGGTGTGGATACATTCCAAGATGTATTCAATCGGGTTCATTTTGGGGTCCTCGCCCGATTCGATGGCCAGCCGCTTATGGCCCATATCCTGCAGGGCGATAACTTCTTTCGCGACTTCCTCTTGGGTCAGCTTTTTACGGGGGATATGTTTGTTTTTCTGGTGGTAAGGACAGTATACGCAGCCGTTGACACAGTAATTGGAAAGATACAACGGGGCGAAAATCACAATCCGGTTTCCATAGAAAGCCTTTTTGATTTCTTCCGCCAAGGCATACATCTCCTCGATTTTTTCCGGGATCTCGCAGGCCAGGAGGACGGACGCCTCCCGGTGGGTCAGGCCGGAGCAGAAGGTGCCCTTCTCGGTCACGCGGGGACGGGCCTTTTCCAGGATGCTGTCGATCAAGGCGACGTTGTCCTTGTTTTCGTCCGCATACCGCAGGGTTTCCAGGATTTCCTCGTGGTTGATGAATTCGTCCGCGCACAGGGACTTCGGGTTGTAGGAATACATGGCAAGAATCCTTTCTTTCGAATCAGGCGGATGCACATCGCCTGACCCGTTCGTGACGATTTGTTATATTTTATAATCGCCGCGGTCTACCACGACGTTATAACCGATAGACTTCATGCGCTTTTTCAGGCTGTTCAGGCTTTCCGCGGCTTCGTCCCCGGTACAGAGCTTGTTGTCGTACAGCATGTATTTCTTCCGGCTCGCCGCAGGGGAGAGGTTGGGCATCACCACGTTGGCGCCGGCCAGGATCCCCAGTTCCCGTCCCTGCGGGCTGAGCGTCCCTAAGGCGGTGGTCGCGGGCAGGAGGGCGTGGGGCAGCATCAGCCGCAGCAGGCCGAGCAGGAACAGGGTCAGCTCCACTGTCCCGGCGGGGCAGTGCGCAAAGGGGGTGTCGTGGTGGGGGATAAAGGGGCCAATCCCCACCATTTGTGGGGAAAGCTCCTTCAGGAAAAGCATATCCTCCGCAAGGTTCTCAGCGGTCTGCCCCGGTGAGCCGACCATGAAGCCGCTCCCCACCTGATAGCCGATCCGCTTGAGTGCGTAAAGGCATTCCTTCCGGTTGTCCAGCCGCAGTTCCGGCGGGTGAAGGGAAGCATAATGCACCGGAGACGCCGTCTCATGCCGGAGAAGGTACCGATCCGCCCCCGCTTCAAAAAGGCAGCGGAAACTTTCCTCGCCCCGCTCGCCCAGGGAGAGGGTGATCGCGCAGTCGGGATACCGCCGCTTGATTTCCCGCAGGAGTTCGCCGAGGAGGGCGTCCGTATAATACGCATCCTCGCCGCCCTGGAGCACAAAGGTACGGAACCCCAGCGCATATCCGGTATCCGCACAGGCGAGGATTTCCTCCGCCGTCAGCCGATAGCGGTCGGCCAGCCGGTTGCTGCGGCGGATCCCGCAGTAATAGCAGTCGTTTTTGCAGTAATTGGAGATTTCAATCAGCCCGCGGATATATACGTCCCGGCCGTAAACCGCATGCCGGATTGCGCGGGCGGTTTCAAAAAGATACCGGGCGGCGTCCTCGTCCCGCCCCTCGATAACCTGCACCCATTCCTCCCGGGTCAATGCGCGGGTATCACGCAGCTTATCGATGAGTTCCCGTTCGGTGCGCATAAGCCCCCTCCAAAACAAAAAATGCTCTATGCCGCAAGGCATAGAGCATGACAACACAGAAAAACACCCGTGCCATGGCCTTGCGGCGCAGCGATGCTTTGCCGTCAGGATATTCGAAAAAAGTTTGCGGTAGGAAAAGCCACCCGCTCACGTTTCCCATTATATTCTCCGGATAAGCCCTTGTCAAGAAATCTCCAGCCGGATTTCCCGCCCCGGTTTCTCCGGCTTCCGGAACCGGCAAAAGTGCAGTTTTTTACAAAATAAATGGAAAATATGCCTTTACAGAAAGCAAAAAGGAGAATATAATACGGAAAGAATAAATAAATGGCGGTGCGCTGCAAAGCGAGAATAGGGAATCAGGTGCAATTCCTGAGCAGACCTGCTACCGTAATAGGGGAGCCTGCTTTCAAGAAGCCACTGGAAGCGATTCTGGGAAGGCGAAGGCCAGGCGTTGATCCTTAAGCCGGGAGACCTGCCGTACATGGTAGATATGGCTCGACAGGCGGAAGAGCCCTATCGCTGTCTGTTTCCTCAGGGACGAATCTCTGGGGAGCGGGAGAGAAAACCAACCCATGCCGCCGGATTTTTCCGCGGCATGGGTTTTGTTGAATCGCCATTCATTTATTCGAACGGCTTTCCCAGAGAAAAAGAAGGAGGATTCAACATGAGAAGGACAGCAGCGTGGATTTTGGGGGTCGCCATGGCGTTGACGCTTGCGGGGTGCGGGACGCCCGACGCCACCCCCTCGTCGTCGACCGGGGAGGACTCTTCTCAGGCAGGGACCCTGAAGGAAACCTACCAGCCGGAGTATGCGAAAGGGTTTACCATCGAATATTATAACGGCGGCGCGAAGATTATCGCCACCAGCTTTTCCTCTACCAGCGAGGAAGGGCAGACCGACGAGCGCAAGCAGCGGATTCTGCTGATGCCGGAGGGCGCTGTGGAACCGGTGGGCACCGAATGGGACAAGCGGATCGACGGGAAGGTGGAACGGGTGGTCACCCTCGCCAGTTCCCATGCCGGACATTTTGCCAATCTCGACGCCCTTGACGTCATCAAGGGGACGTCCCTGAGCGCCAGCAGCTGCGAGATTCCGGAACTAAAGGCGGCATTGGAAGATGGATCGGTGCAGACCCTCAACTCCAAGACCGACGCGGACGGCTCCAAGTATTTTGACCAGGAAGTTGTGGCCGCTCTGAGCCCGCAGGTGATTTTCGTCGGCGGGATGCAGGCGGACGTCACTGTGGCCAAGAAGCTGGAGGAAAGCGGGATGACCTGCGTGTATATCGGCGACTTTGCGGAGGCGGATTACCGCGGACGCGCCCAGTGGATCGAACTTTTCGGCGCGTTTATCGATAAGGAGCAGGAGGGTAAGGCGTTCCTGGAGGCCGGGATCGCGAAGGCCGACGAAATCATTGCCCGCGTGGAGTCGATCGAGGACAAGCCTCAGGTTCTGTGGTTCAACACCTCCAAGGCGCCTTGGTCCGTCAAGACGGATAAGGACTATACCGCCAGCTTTGTGGAAGCGCTGGGCGGCACGGTGCTTTGCCCCGAAACGGAGGATAATGCGGTTTATCTCCAGAGCGAAGAGTTCCTGACCTATCTGCAGAAGGCGGACAAGATCGTGTATGGCAATTCGCTGAAATACATCCAGTTTGCCAATGCGGACGACATTACCGATTTGAATATTGAAGGACAGATCGATTTTTCGGCGACCCCGGCGTATAAAAACGGCGACTGCTATGCGGTCAGCTATGACTGGGCGCAGGATACGGCCAACATCGGCGAGATCATGGAAAGCCTGGCGAAGATGATGTATCCGGATGAATTCAGCGATTTTGATTCTCCCAAGATTGTTACCTTCAATAAAGCGAATAAGAAGTAGAGCGTTGCAGAAATCGGCTCCTCCCCGTCTGCCAGACGGGGAGGAGTCTTCCCGCATAAAAAGCGGGTATGGCATCCAGCGGATATGCCGGAAGGAATGAGGTCGGGGAATGAATAAAAGCACAGGGTTTGAAAAAAAGCATATTCGCGGGACGCTGGTGTTGCTGATTTTGATTATCTTGCTGGCGGTGTCCGCTGTCCTTGCCATTGGAATTGGTTCGGTCACGATTTCTCCAGGACGGGTTATCGAGGTGCTGTTCCGTCCGGTTGACCTTTCCAATACCGACAGCGTCATTGTACATAACATGCGGCTCTGCCGGGTGGTTGCCAGCATGTTCGGCGGGGCGGCGCTGGCGCTGGCGGGCCTTTTGCTGCAGATCCTTTTCAATAACCCCATTGCGGACCCCTATGTGCTGGGGATTTCCTCCGGCGCGCGGCTTTTTGTCGGTCTGGCGGTTCTGGGCGGGGTTACCTTCGGCCTGCCCACGGATAATTCCTGGTTTTTGTTTGTCGGCGGCTTTATCGGCTCCATGGCGATGATGGCGATAATCCTGGCCTTTGCGCAAAAAATCAAAAGCGTCACCACCTTGTTGATTGTGGGGATGATGCTGAGCTATCTCTGCTCCGCGGTGGTGGGGATTCTGACCTCGCTCTCCGATAACGACGCGGTGGCGGATTTCACCCGCTGGGGGATGGGCTCCTTCAGCCTGATGACCTGGGACAACGTCCGGGTCCTGGCCGTTGTCTGCATAGTCTTTTTTGTGCTGTCCTTCCTATTATCCAAAAACCTAAACTTGTATCTGCTGGGGGAATCCTACGCCAAAACCATGGGGGTAAGCACAAAGCTTCTGCGCTTCCTAATTATCCTGTTCTCGGGGGTGCTGACGGCGGTGGTGACCGCTTTTGCGGGACCTGTCGCCTTTGTGGGGATGAGCGTCCCCCATATGTCCCGCCTCCTTCTCAAGTCGGAGGATTCGCGGATTTTGATCCCGACCAGCCTCCTGCTGGGGGCGGTGTTCGGGGTGGTCTGCGACCTGCTGGCAAGGACTGTTGCCGCGCCCGGCGAACTGGCGGTGGGGAATATCACCTCCTGCGTCGGGGCGCCGCTGGTTTTGTTCCTGCTGCTCCGGAAAAACAAAAGCGGCCGGTATTGAAGATTTTTCGGCACAAGCGTCTGGAACGGTGTGACGCTGAGGCTGTATGCTTTTTCCAGTAAAGCGCTGCCGGCAGGACCGGCTGGAAACTGCACAAACGCCGCGGCATGGCCGCAAGAAAGGAAATGGTCCAAATTATGGAAGCGGAAAAGGCCATCCAGCTGGAAAACCTTTCCGTCGGTTATGACGGGAAGGTGATTGTGGATAACATCAACGCCGATTTCATCAAAGGGAAGATGATCTGCATCCTGGGGGCGAACGGCGCGGGGAAAACCACCATGCTCAAAACGATGTCCCGCATTATCCCCAAGCTGTCGGGCGAAGTGCAGCTCAACGGGAGGCCGCTGCAAACGGTGCGCGCAGCGGATTTGGCGCGGGAGATGTCGGTGGTTCTCACTCAGAAAATCGACGTCAGCAACCTGACCGGCATGCAGGTCGCCTCCATGGGGCGGTATCCTCACACAGGCTTTTTCTGCAAGCTGTCCAGCGAGGACATCGCCGTGGTAGAAAAATATATGGAGCTTTGTTCCGCCTCCTATCTGAAGGACGCCTATTTTTTTGAGATGAGCGACGGGGAAAAGCAGAAAATCATGCTGGTCCGCGGCCTGGCGCAGGACGCGGATATCCTCCTGCTGGACGAGCCGACCAGCCATCTGGATATTAAGCATAAGCTGGATGTGCTGCATCTTCTGCGCGGGCTCTGCCTGCGGGAGGGGAAAACCATTATCTGCACCCTTCATGAGCCGGATCTGGCGGTGAAATGCTGCGATTGGCTGGTATTGGTCAAGGACGATCGGGTGCTCATCAGCGATTCCACCGAAAAGGTGCTGGAAAGCGGGATGCTGGATACTTTGTACGGCTTTTCCGCCCATCAGTTCAACCCGGATTTGGGGCTGGTGGAGTTCCCGAACTGTTCCGATAAGGACGTGTATATCGTCGGCAGCGACGAACACACGGCGATGCTCGTGCGCAACCTGAATAAGTTTTCGCTGGGGTTCGGGATCGGCGTTCTTCATCAAAACGATGTGATTTATTCTGTCGCCTGCACTATGAACGCGCCGGCGGTTTCGGTCAAGGCCTATACCCCGGTCACCGACGCGGCGGTGGAAGAAGCCTTCCGGCAGGCCAAGGATTACCGTTTCCTTGTGGTCAGCCGGAGCGAAACCTGTGCGCTGAATGAAAAAAACCGCCTGCTGGCGGAACGCCTGCTGGCACTGGGAAAACCGGTTTTAAACTTTACAAAAGATGGAATTGCGGCGGAGATGGAAGCCCTCTGCCGAAGAAAAAAGGAGGAAGCATGATGATTTTGGTAATCGGCGGTATTTCGGAAGCCCGGACTCTTTGCAAAAGGCTGAGCGAGACCTATCAAGTAACGTTATCGATGGCAACCGAATACGGGGCGGAACTGGCGGCGGACAGCCGGTATACAATCCTTTGCGGCAATAAAGACGCGGAGGATTTCCGGCAGCTTTTGCAGGACGGCCGCTATAAACTGGCGATTGACTGTTCCCACCCGTTTGCGGAAAATGTGTCCCGCGAAATCGCCGCGGCCTGCGAACAGACCGGGACGCCGCTCCTGCGTTATCGCCGCAAGGAAGTTTCCTATCCGGGGCAGCACATCGTCCGGGTCTTCAGCTTCCAGGAAGCGGTCGAGAAGGCCAAAGAACTTTGCGGGGACAAAAAAGTGTTCCTGTCGACCGGCTCCAACCATCTGGCGGATTTTGCGGCGGCGATTTCGCCGGAACAGCTTGTCGCGCGGGTTCTGGACCGTCCTGCGTCGCTGGAAATCTGCAAGGCAAACGGCGTTCCGGACGCGCAGGTGATCGCCAAGTGCGGCCCCTTTTCCAAAGAGGAAAACCTGGCGGATTTTTCCCGGTATCCGGTCGGCGTAGTCGTGAGCAAAGACAGCGGAGCGGCCGGAGGTACGGCGGAGAAGATCGAGGCGGCCGAAGAACTGGGGATTTCTACGGTGCTCATCTGCTCTCCGGTATATGAGGGCGTTTCCTACGATTCGCTGGACGCCATTTGCGAGCAAACCGATAAAATTCTTGGGTAGGGGAGAAATCCGCTTGGAGGACGGCGTGTTTTATCAGGGAAAACGGCTGCGGGAGGGCTACACCACCGGAAGCTGCGCGGCAGCGGCGGCGAAAGCGGCGGTGCTGGCTTTGCTGGGCGACGCGCCGGCTCAGGTCTCCGTTCAAACAGGTAAAGGCCCGCTTTCCATCCCGATAGCCCGGACGGAACGGGAGAAGGAGTATGCTGTCTGTACGGTGATCAAGGACAGCGGCGACGATCCCGATGTGACTAACGGCATCGAAGTATGCGCGCGGGTACGCATTACACAGGATCCGTGTATTGTCATCGACGGCGGAGAAGGGGTCGGCCGTGTTACGAAGGAAGGGCTGAAAACCCCGGTCGGTTCGGCGGCGATCAACCCTGTCCCGCTGAAAATGATCGGGAGCGAGGTAAAAAGCGTCCTTCCCGAAGGCATGGGCGCAGACGTTTTGATTTTCGTCCCCAGAGGGGAAGAGATCGCGGCGAAAACATTTAACCCCCGGCTGGGGATCGTGGGCGGCATATCGATTCTGGGAACCAGCGGCATTGTGCGGCCAATGAGCGAGGATGCTTATAAGGAAAGCCTCGCCCTTGAACTGGATATGCTCCGTGTACATTATAAAAGCGCCGTATTCGTTTTCGGGGAGCAGGGGAAGCAGCTTGCGGCAGCGGCCGGCATCCCGGAAAGCCGCTGCCTCGTCACCTCCAATTTCCTGGGATATATGCTCGATTACGCCGCGTACCGCGGCATGGAAAAGATCCTGCTTCTCGGGCAGATCGGCAAGCTGTGCAAAGTGGCGGCCGGTGTCTTCCACACCCATTCCCGGGTTGCGGACGCCCGTATGGAAACGCTGGCGGCATTTGCGGCAATGGAAGGGGCCGGCAGGGAAACGGTAACGGCTATTTACCAATGCCCGACCACCGCGCTGGCCGTACAGATTCTGGATGAAAGCGGCCTGCAAACCGTATATTGCCGGCTGGCGGAACGGATAAAGGAACGCGCCGAGCAGTATGTGCGGGAGGCCTTGGCGGTCGAAACGATGGTATACACGGATGACGGCCGGTTGTTGGCGCAAAGCAAGGAAGCGCAAGCACTTTGTGCCGAACTCAGGTTATAGCGTAAAGGGGGCGGCGGAATGAAAAGACTGGTGATTGCCGGCGTGGGAATGGCGGATGGGAAGACCCTTACCAAGCGGGCGGAAGAAGCCATTTCTTCCGCCGATTTTCTGATAGGGGGTCGGCGCCTGCTCGCCGGATACCCTGATAAGCCGCAGATGGCGCTGGATAAGAACCTGCGGGAGGCAGTGGCCTATATCGAAGAAAACTGCGAAAAACAGCGTATCTGCGTCCTCGTTTCGGGGGACACCGGCTTTTATTCTTATACCAAATACCTGCTGTCAAAGCTTCCCGCCGATATAGAAGCCGAGGTAATATGCGGCGTTGGCAGCATGCAGTATTTCTGCGCAAAGCTGCATTTGAGTTATGAGGATATGGCGGCGGTCAGCATGCACGGCAGAAGCGGAAACCTCCTCTCCACCATATCCGGCCGCCGGTATACGTTTGTCCTGACCGGCGGGGAATACCGTGCGCAGGACGTCTGCCGCTTGCTGTGGGAACGGGGCGGCGGTTCCCTCCCGGTTTCCGCGGGGGAAAATCTCGGCGGGACGGGAGAGCGGATACTCCGCGGGACGGCAGAAGAACTTATGAAACTCACTTTTGGAAACCTTACGGTTTTGCTGGTGGAAAATCCACAGGCGGCAAAGAAGCGCTTTTTCGAGGAAGATAAACTGGCCGCCCTGAACTGCCTGAAGCTTGTGCCGGAGGATTGCTGCATCGATCTCAGCGGCGGCGAAATCGCAGCGGCGATCGCCGGGAAAGTGGGCGGGGACGTACTCTGCCGGACGAAGGACGCAGAAGGACTGCGGCGGATCTGCCGGAAATACAGCCGCTACAATATAAAACCCGTACCGGAGGGCGGCGGGGATGCTGGGATCACCGCCGCATATGCGGAAGGCAGCGGGATGGAGGCTTTGTTTGCCCTTCTGAAAAGGAATCCGGAACTGCGGTTCGCGCTGGCTGTCCGGGACAAGGGACAGGCCCGGCGCGCTGCAATGCGGCTGCAGCAGCTGTCTATCCTCTTTGATATATCCTGCCACAGCCGCCTGAATGCCGCTTTCTCTCCGGTGGAAAGCACGTATATTTTCCATAAGAAAGGGCAACAAGCATGAAACATTCTTCCAACCCGCCGCGGCTCATGATTGCCGGGATCGGAAGCGGCTGCGGAAAGACCACCGTGACCTGCGCCGTCCTGGGCGCGCTGAAGGAACGCGGCCTGGCTCTTTCCTCCTTTAAATCCGGGCCGGACTATATCGACCCGATGTTCCATTCGGAAATCCTCGGCGCGCATTCCCGCAACCTGGATTTGTTCCTGATGGGACAAAACGGCGTATTGTATTCCCTGGCAAAAAACAGCCAAGGGAGCCGTGTTTCCATTATAGAAGGGGTCATGGGGTTTTACGACGGCGCGGGGCAGACCATGCGGTATTCCAGCTGTGATCTTGCCAATGAAACAAAAACCCCGGTTGTGCTGGTAATCAACGCAAAGGGGATGTCTCTGACTGCCTGCGCGCTTTTGAAAGGCCTGCAGGATTTTGCCCCCAACCACATTCGGGGCGTGATTATGAATCATGTCGGCAGCCCGCGGATGGCGGAGATATATCGCGAGATGGTGGAAACCCATACCGGGCTGCGGTTTTACGGCTATTTGCCGCCCATGCCGGCAGTGAAGCTGGAAAGCCGGCATTTGGGGCTGGTAACAGCAGCGGAAGTCGGCAGCTTAAAAGAGATGATACGCCTCCTGTCCCGACAGGCGGAACAGACGCTGGATCTGGACGGCTTGCTGGAACTGGCTGACGAGTCCGATCCCTTCACGTATGAAGAACTATGCCCGAACTATCATCATCCCGTGCGGATTGGGGTGGCGAAGGACAAGGCGTTCTGCTTTTATTATTCGGACGCGCTGGATCTGCTCACGGAAATGGGGGCGGAACTTCTCCCGTTTTCCCCGTTGTCCGACCGGGAACTGCCCGACGGGGTGGACGGGCTTCTCTTCGGCGGGGGATATCCGGAACTGTACTTGGAGGAGCTGAGCGGGAATACCGGGATGCTCCAAAGCATCCGCTCGGCATGGCGGGCGGGAATGCCCATTTACGGAGAATGCGGAGGCTTCCAGTATCTGCAGGAGGCGTTTGTCGGGGAAGACGGCGTTTCTTATCCCTTGGCGGGGTTGGTAAAATCCACCTCCCGCATGACGGGAAAGCTCTGCCGGTTTGGATATGTAACCCTTACCGCTCAGAAGGATACCCTTCTCTCCGCTGCGGGCGGCCGGATTCCAGCACACGAGTTCCATTATGCGGACAGCGACGAGAACGGCGATGCGTTCCTGGCCAAAAAAGAGAGTACTGGTGCCGCCTACCCCTGTATGGTTGCTCAGGGCAACCTGCTCGCCGGCTATCCGCATCTGCATTTTTACGGTGCGCCGGATTTTGCCGAGCGGTTCCTCCGCGCCTGCGCGGATTACCGAAAAAAGCGCACTTAAAGGAATATAAGGGCGATTTACTTTACTGTAAAAGAGTCAGAAAGGAGGAATCGGTATGATAATGGCAGGCATTCTGGTGTCCGCGTTTATCCTGGATTTGCTGTTTGGCGATCCCTATTGGCTGCCGCACCCCATCTGCCTGATAGGAAAAATGATTTCCAAAGGGGAAAAAATGGCGCGCAGGGTCTTTAAGAAAACGCCGAAAGGAGAATTCCTCGGCGGCATGGCCATGAGCATTGCCATCGTCCTGCTGTGCTTTATCGTGCCGTTCCTCATTTTATGGGGCTTAGCGAAGATTCATATCGCGCTGGCGGTTGTGGTTCAGGTCTGGTGCTGCTATCAGATCTTTGCGGTCCGTTCCCTGAAAACCGAGAGCATGAAGGTTTACACCGCTTTAAAAAGCGGAAACCTAGCGGATGCAAGAAAATACCTTTCCTATATCGTGGGGAGGGATACGCAGGCGCTTTCGGAGGAAGCGGTGGCCAAGGCCGCGGTAGAGACCGTGGCGGAAAACACCTCTGACGGGGTGGTGGCGCCCCTGCTTTACATGGCGATCGGCGGGGCGCCCCTGGCGTTTGCCTATAAAGCCGTCAACACGCTGGATTCGATGATAGGCTATAAAAATGAGAAATATCTGTATTTCGGGCGGTTCGCAGCCAAGCTGGACGATGTGGCCAACTGGATTCCGGCCAGGCTGAGCGGTCTGTTCATGATTGCGGCCTCGTTTCTGTGCGGCTTCGATGGGAAGAATGCCGCCCGGATATATCGGCGGGACCGGCGGAAGCATGCCAGCCCCAATAGCGCCCAGACCGAGAGCGTCTGTGCCGGCGCGTTGGGAATTCAGCTCGCGGGCAATGCGTATTATTTCGGCAAGCTTTATGAAAAACCGACCATTGGCGATGAAGGAAGAAAAACAGAAGCGCAGGATATCCCGCGCGCCAACCGGCTGATGATGACCACGTCGGCGTTGGCGGTTGCGACGGCAGCGCTTGTTTGGCTTGGCTTCTGGCTGATCCTTCGGTAAATCGGGAGGAGGGAACCTTAATGGAATATGGACACGGCGGCGATATCTATGCGCCTTCCCTGAAAGAGAAAGCGCTGCTGGATTTTTCCGTAAACCTGAACCCTCTCGGCATCCCGCCGAAGGTGAAGGCGGTTTTCGGCACATTGGCGGAGGAATGCGAGGCATATCCCGACCCCTTTTGCCGGGAACTGAAACATGCCCTGGCAAAGCACGAAGGGATTGCAGAGGAATGCATCCTTTTTGGCAACGGCGCAGCGGATTTAATCTATCGGATCGCTTACGGCCTGCGGCCTAAGAAAGTTCTGCTGCCCGCTCCCACCTTTTCCGAATATGAGGCGGCGGCTGTTCAGGTGGGGGCGGAAATCGCCTATCATCCGCTGCTCGAGGAGGACGGTTTTTCCCTGGACAAACGCTTCCTGGATGCCCTGCGGCAGCATCAGCCGGATATGGTCTTCCTTTGCAACCCCAACAATCCGACCGGCCGGCTGATTCCCAAAGGCCTGTTGATGCAGATAGCGGATTATTGCCAGGCCCACGGCGCGTTTCTGATTGTGGACGAGTGCTTTCTGGATATGGCCGCAGGCGGGGAGGCCTGCAGTATGAAAACGGAGCTGTCGCGCTATCCGCAGCTGCTTGTACTCAAGGCGTTTACGAAATTCTTTGCGATGGCGGGCCTGCGGCTGGGATATCTGTTCAGCGGAGCGGAAACCGTCCGCATGCGGGTGGAAAGCGCGGGACAGCCGTGGAGCGTTTCCGTCCCGGCGCAAAGATGCGGCTTGGCGGCGCTGACGGATACGGCGTATATTATGGAAACCAAGCGGCTTCTGCCGGAACTGGGGGAAGCGCTTTATAAACAGCTTTCCGAACTCCCTGTAAAGGTGTATCCCAGCGCAGCAAACTATTTTCTTTTGAAAACCGACCGGTCGGATCTGAAGGAACGCCTGCTGGAAAAAGGGATCCTCATCCGCAGCTGCAGCAATTACCGGGGGCTCCGGGAGGGCTATTTCCGTGTAGCGGTCAAGTCGGCGGAGGATAACGGGCAGCTGATGGCAGCGCTGCGGGAGATCGATTTCAAGGAAAGGAGATAGCGGTATGGCAAAGAGAATTATGATCCAGGGCACTACCTCCAATGCGGGAAAAAGCCTGATTACCGCGGGGCTCTGCCGCATCTTTATGCAGGACGGCTACCGCGTGGCTCCCTTTAAATCCCAGAATATGGCGCTCAATTCCTTTATCACCCGGGACGGGCTGGAGATGGGGCGCGCCCAGGTGGTGCAGGCGGAAGCGGCAGGCAAAGAACCGGATGTGCGGATGAACCCTATCCTTCTCAAGCCCACCAGCGACAAAGGCTCCCAGGTGATCGTCGGCGGCAAAGTGCTCGGCAATAAACGCGCCGCTGATTATTTCCGCATGAAAAGCTCGCTTAAGCCCGCGATTATGCAGGCATTCGACAGCCTTGCTGCGGAAAACGACATCCTGGTCATCGAAGGGGCCGGAAGCCCGGCAGAAATCAACCTGTTGCAGGACGATATCGTCAACATGGGGATGGCGCGCATGGCGGAGGCCCCCGTGTTGATTGTGGGCGATATCGACCGCGGGGGAGTGTTCGCCTCCCTGTACGGCACGGTGAAGCTTCTGGAAAAGGATCGCGATTACATCAAGGGCACGGTGATCAATAAGTTCCGGGGGGATGTGGAAATCCTGAAGCCGGGGCTGACCATGCTGGAGGAGCTTGTCCACGTGCCGGTGCTCGGTGTGGTGCCCTACCTATCGCTGGATATCGACGACGAGGACAGCCTTTCGGAACGCCTGACCACCCGGAACGGCGGCGGGGCCATCGATATCGCGGTTGTCCGCCTGCCGAAAATCTCGAATTTCACGGACTTCGGCGCGCTTTCCTGCGTGGACGCGTTCTCCGTGCGGTATATCCGCCGGCCGGAAGAGTTTGGAACGCCGGATCTGGTGATTCTGCCGGGCACCAAAAACACGATTGCTGACTTGCAGTGGCTGAAGGAAAGCGGACTGGCGGCAAAAATCCAGCGATATGCCGGGGCGGGCAATCCCCTGATCGGCATCTGCGGCGGCTATCAGATGCTCTGCCGGACAATCCGCGACCCATACGGCGTGGAGGAGGGCGGCGAAATCGATGGCCTCGGCCTAATCGATGCGCAGACGGTGTTTGAGCAGGAGAAAACCCGCACCAGGGTTGAAGGGCGGTTTGAAGAGGTGCCGGGCGTGCTTTCCGCCCTCAGCGGCGCGCGGTTCGAGGGATATGAAATCCATATGGGAACGACGGCGGGGGAGACCCGGCTTTCGATTTTATGCGACGCGGACGGGAAGCGGAAAACGGACGGGATATCGGATGGCGTCAGCGTCTATGGAAGCTATGTCCACGGCCTGTTCGATTCCAACGAGGTACTGCAGGCCCTCGCCAGCGCTTTGTCGGCGCGCAAGGGGATTGCTCCGGCTGACGGCCAGGCAATTGACCGGAAAGCATATAAAGAGCGGCAGTACGATTTGCTGGCAGATGCCTTGCGAAAATCGCTGGATATGGACAAGATATATGCGATTTTGGACGAAGGCATCCGCAAATGAAGAATGGACGGCATCAACCGCCTTGCGGATTGGGAAAGGAATGGTGGTCATGAATATGGAAACGCTTAAGCCGATGGAAATTGAGGAACGGAGTTTTGCTATCATCACCCGGGAACTGGGGGACGTTGTACTGGAGGAGGAAAAGGCGCCGATCATCAAGCGCGTCATCCATACCACGGCGGATTTTGATTATGTAAATACGCTTTGTTTTTCCGAAAATGCGGTGCAGATAGCGCTGGACGCTTTGAAAAGCGGCGCGGATATTGTGACGGATACCAAAATGGCGCTGGCAGGGATCAATAAGCCGACGCTGGAAAAGCTGGGCGGCCGGGTGCATTGCTTTGTCTCGGACGAGGATGTGGCAGAGGAAGCCAAGGCGGAAGGGATTACCCGCGCGTCGGTCAGTATGAGGAAAGCGGCCCGGACGCTGAATAAGCCGACAATTTTTGCGATAGGGAACGCTCCGACTGCGCTGCTGGAACTGGACCGGCTGATTAAAGCGGGGGAAATCCGGCCGGCGTTTGTCGTGGGGGTGCCGGTAGGCTTTGTCCATGTCTGCGAATCCAAGGAAATCATTATGGAGAGCGGCGTACCGTATATTGTGGCCAAAGGGCGAAAGGGCGGCAGCAATGTGGCGGCGGCAATTATCAACGCGCTGCTGTATGTTGCCTGCCCAAGGGGAAAACAGTAAGTGCTGCAGCACATTTTGGCAGAGAAAATAATCCTTGGACGCTTACCCGGATCGAATGTTCTGGTTTGTTTAAAATTCGCAGAAGCCTATTGACTTATCTCCGTACAAACCTTATACTATGCTGTGCCGGAATAAGTGGTGGAGTCTGCCATAGAGAGGCGTTGTCTCTCTATCTGTTTACAAGCGTACCTTTTGGTGTCAAGGCGGATTGGTTGACTATCGCTTTGAAATGGAAAGGGGCAGACTTCCGCCATGGAAGTTCTGCCTTTTTTATGCAGCCAACCGGCAAAGAACAGCGACCGGATAAAAGGTGCAGGATGAAAATACACGGTAGGAAAGGATGAAAAAGAACTGGCCAATACGTTTTGTATGCCAGTAGTGTAAAGTGAAACACTTTCTTTTTTCAATCAAACGGCAACCTCCAGGAAGATTGATTGTTGTAGGGTTTGCGTTGGTTATTTTACTGGGCACAGGGCTGCTCCTGCTGCCTATCTCTGTCAGGGACGGCGTAAATGTCAGCTTTATTGACGCCTTATTTACCTCAACAAGCGCAGTCTGTGTCACCGGGCTGATTGCGATTGATACCGCAGATCATTTTACAGCGTTTGGGCAGGCAATTGTAGCGGCGCTTATACAGATCGGGGGACTCGGCGTTACGTCGATTGGGGTAGGGCTGATCCTTGCCGCGAGAAAACGGGTCGGTATAAAAGGGCGCGTCCTGGTTAAGGAAGCGCTTAATGTAGACGGCTTTAAGGGAATGGTCCGCCTGGTCAAATCCGTGCTGCTGATGACCTTGTGCTTTGAATTGGTGGGAATGGCGCTCAGCTTTATAGTCTTTGTTCAGGATTATCCGCCTTTGCATGCCCTGGGAATCAGCGCCTTCCATTCTATTGCCGCGTTTAATAACTCCGGCTTTGACATTCTTGGCGGATTGCGTAACCTAATCCCGTATCAGTCCAATGTTTTGCTGAACTTGACCACCTGCGGCCTAATCATTTTTGGCGGTTTGGGCTTTCTCGTTATCCTGGATATTCTAAAAAAGCGTTCCTTTAGAAAGCTCAGCCTGCATTCCAAGGTGGTGCTCACGACAACAGGCATCCTGCTGGTCGTCGGCACGCTGCTGCTAAAGGCTACGGAAGATATTTCGTGGCTGGGCGCCTTTTTCCATAGCGTCTCCGCAAGAACGGCCGGATTTTCCACATATCCGATTGGCGAATTTACCAATGCGGGCCTATTTACGTTGATTATCCTAATGTTTATAGGCGCTTCGCCAGGCTCCACAGGCGGCGGTATCAAAACCAGTACGTTCTTTGTCCTACTCCAGCAGGTGAGGAGCCTGTTTACCAAAAAGCATGTTGGCGCCTTTCACCGCAGTATTTCCGTAGAAATTCTCTCAAAAGCTTCGATGATATCCCTGCTTTCCGTATTGCTGGTTTGTATTGGGACATTCCTCCTTTGCATATTGGAGCCGGAACGCAGCTTTGTTCAGCTGTTGTTTGAAGAAGTATCGGCGTTCGGCACCGTAGGCCTTTCTACGGGAATTACGCCTTCATTGTGCGAAGGGAGCAAAATCATTCTGATTTTCACCATGTTTGCCGGCAGGGTAGGAACATTTACATTGCTTTCGATGTGGATAGACCGGCCCGCCCCCAGCGCTCATTATACGGAAGAATCAATCACAGTCGGATAATAAAGAGGAGAAGATAGGAGAAGCGGAAATGAAAAAGAGAGAAACTTCTGCAACTTTTGGAGTCATTGGGCTAGGCCGATTTGGTTCAGCACTGGTAGAATGTTTGTCAAAAGCGGATAAAGAAGTGGTTGCCATTGACAAAGATGAAGCGCGTGTAAAAGAAGCGCGGCGGTATACCGATTTTGCTATGGTTGTAGAGTCTTTGGATCAGGAATCCCTGGAGGAAGCCGGCATTCAGAACTGCGATACCGTCGTCATCTGTATTGGCGAGCAAATGGACACCAGTATCCTGACCACAATGACGGTTTTAAACATGAAAGTGCCGCACGTTATATCCAAAGCGAATAGCTTTATGCACGGGGAGGTACTCAAACAGCTGGGAGCCAAGGTGGTATATCCGGAAAGGGATATGGCCATCCGCCTGGGAAAAGGGCTGATTTATAATAATAGCTTCCTCGACTTTGTTACTTTGGAAGGGAATGTCGAAGTTCGGAGGATCCAAGTGACCGAGCCGCTGATTGGCGTCACCGTCCGTGAGGCCGATACCCGGCGAAAATACAACCTGAATATTATCGCGATCGAGCACGATCATCGTACAGAGGTGGATTTTCCATCGGAATATCGTTTTCAGCAGGGGGATGTCATCTGCGTAATCGGGCAAACGGGGAATGTTGAACGGTTTGAAAACGATATGCAATAAGTCATGGAATGGCTGCTGAAATGGTCGTTTGATAAAAAGCGGCAAATAAAAGTATGATATAAAAAATACGTCCCAAATCAGCATTGCAGCCACTGATTTGGGACGTATTTTTTATGCCCATGTTTTTCAAAAGTATCCCGCCGCATTCCTTTCGGCTAAGGGAGTATGAGAAGGAGGATGCAGTCCGCTTGTCACCGGTCACTCGTCGTTTTCCGCCCGGACGCGCAGGGTGACCAAGCGACTGCCGCCGCTGTTCTCTTCGAAAGTAATCTGTCCTGTACAGATGGGGCAGGCAGCCTTAACTTCCGGGCCGGCCGGCTGGATAGTCAATTCCAGGTTTTTCCGGCTGGCAATGCAGGCCCTTTGATGACCGGAAATCACTTCTGCGTGCCCGCATTCACAGGGGGTAATCGCGATCGGCTTCATGCGTTCACGGTTGCACATCGCACGGTAAAGCCGTGGGCAGTACAGCAAATCGTTTGCGGCTGTACGGGTGGATGTGGCTATGTAATAATCCGTAACGATATCCAGCGAACATTTTCCGGTTCGCATGAAATAACAGGTGGACCGGCTCAATGCGATGCCTGCTTCAATTCTGCCTTTTACAACGCTCATGGTTTGTTTGTTCCAGCCTTTCGGAAGTATCGTAGGGGAGAGGGGAACCTGCGGGAGAAAGGGCTTTCAGCGGCACTACCCGGACAGGCTTCCCAAGCCGGATACATTCCGCTACGCTGTGCATGGTCCCGCGGGAAGTACCGTCCCAGAAAGCAATCACTTCGTCCGCGTATTGAATAATCTCTAAATTGCGGATTAAGGGGGCACGCCGGCCATATTTCTCATAATCCGGAAGGAAGCGCCGGATCGGCAAAGACAGCGCGGAGGCAATTTCTTCCGCCGCACGGTCCACTCCTTCCGCTCCGCCGCTGACAAGTTCGGTTGTACTTGCCGGAAGGTAGGGGAGAATCCGCGCCGCAATGGTGCTTGGCGCCCGCCGGGTGCCGATGACGGCGACTTTCATAGCAACATCCCATCCTTTCGTATGCGCGAAGAGGCTTTCCCCTTATTTCATGCATATCCCAAGATCCGGGCTTTGACACAAAGCGCAAAGCCGAAAGGAGCCAAAGCCTTCCGAACGAAATTCCAGCTTCCAGAAGTTGTTTGCCGGCCATGCGGTTCAATAGATGCGGTTTTGATCGTAATAGTTAAAAAGAACCTCGTAGGCATCCTGGTTGAAATGCAGGCCGTCCCCCGCGTCGTAAGCCGCGTCAAGCTCCCCCCACGCGTTTTTCAAAAGCCCTGCCGTGTCCAGCCAGCGGCCGCCTTTCTCCAGGGTGAGCGCTTGTAGCTTCTGGTTATAGGAATCGATCACTTCGTTTGTCATCCGGGGATCCTCCGCTTCCTGCGCGGAAGAAACCGGAAGGATGGACTGTACCACCAGGATGGTGTCAGGGGAGGCGGCTTTTAGCTCGTCCAAAAAAGCGGAATATTCGTCCATAAACGTATCTTCGCCCATAAACGCCACCCCGTTTATGCCGAAAGAAACGATCATCCGCACCGGCTTTACCACGCCGATGGCTTCCGCTATGGTCAGCTTTCTTCCTGTGCTGCTGAGGATCAGGAACTTTTCGGTGCGGGCGGTCTGATGGTTTGCCCCGTCAATGGCGTATACCCTGTCGCGCGGGGCGAAGTTATAATTGGCCATTCCGTTGGTGCGGGAGTCCCCAATAAAGATAGTATCGTTGAGGTACTCCTCGAATGTCTGATTCGTATCGATCGGCCGGCTGGCGGAAGAATCGCCATCCGCTGTTCCGCCCTGTCCGCCCCAGAAAGGGGCGAGTGGGTTTCCGACTTCAAAGAAGCGCTCCAGATTCAGCGCAAAGACCAGGCAGCAGATGGCCAGCCCGGCAACCAGCGCGGTGAAAAAGGCCTTCAGCGCCGTATGGCTCCGCTTTTTTCGTTTGGTAGTTTGAGGGACGGTTTTGGACAAAAGGAACACGACCTTATCCGGATTCCCGGTGATTATTCATGACCGTCATGACAATGTAGTTTAGTATACCACGTTTTCCGCCTGTCCGCAACGATATCCGACATTTTCTATGGGGCATAGGCCGCATTTTTCTGGATAGCGCGGCAGATTTTGCCGTATCGGCCATGCTGTACCGAGAGGCATACAGGCCTCCCGTTCCATCCTTCTTCGTCTATTTCTTTGAAAAAAATACAGCGCCGCCGGGACTCCCGGCGGCGCTGTATTTTACTCCGGCAGTTCGTCGACCACGAGCATATTCGGATAGATTTTTTTCAAAAATTCGTCCGGATAATTCTCGTCAAGGAACTGGCTGACCGCGTTGGACGCGGGGATCCCGGCGCGGCGCTGGCTTTGCCGTTCCAGGGCCATGGCGGAAATCAGCATATCAAAAACCATGAAGGCCGTCAGCACCACCGTCAGGATAACTCCCAGCTTTTTCGGGATTTTTTCAATGAGGGCATTTAAACGGGGGAACAGTTCCTTAACCCAGATTAATCCGAGCAGCCCCCAATAAAATGAATACATGATGTTGGTACGCCCGTCCAGGTTAAGAGGCGTCCCGCTGTATTCCCAGGAAACGGTGCCGAAAGACAGCTCCATCACCAGGCTGCACAAATATTCAAACCCGCCGCCAATGACCATGCTGCCAAGGAAAATCCACAAATCCCGTTTTTCACTTAACCATTTCAGGGCGACGGTCATAAGCACAGCGCCGAACCCGTATACCGGATTGAACGGGCCGTAAACTAAGCCGACGCGGTTTTCGAGGCGGTGGCTGGTCAGCAGGCACCAGACGGTTTCCAGCAAAACGCCCATAATACAGCCGATGAAGAAAACCCAAAATAGGGTATAATAGGTCAGCTTGATTTGGGACGTAGGTTTCCGGCTCTTTTTTGTCCTCGTTTGGAAAAGCCATTTCATTTTCTTTTTTTCTTCCAAAGCAACGGCGTCCTCCGGCGCCGCAGAAGACGCCACAGTTTCCTTTTGCTTTTTCAGCGTATCTTCCATTGCTGTGCTCATACCTTTCCGCCATAGAGTTTTGTTCGTTTCAAGGGGAGGGCATCGATGCTTGCAGTGAAACAGGCATTGGCGGATTCGCCCACTGCTTTGAATACCAATAGCAAAAATATGCCGCCTTTGCTTTGTGTGGAAACAATCCTATCATAAAATCAAGGAAATGCAAAGGAGAGAAAACAAATTTTTGATTAAAATTTTAAGCGATTCCAATGAAATAAAAAGGCAAAAAAATGGAAACTCGTAAATTCGAGGGGTAGAATAGCGTTATATCCATTCATTCGGTGGCAAAAACTTACGGGGGAAATCCGGGCTTTCCCGGGTATTCTAACAGAGAAACGGCCGGCCTGTCAATGCCGGCCAGCTTTGTGAAATGCGCGGGGGGCTGACAATTATGACGAAAATTGCCGGGAAGAGCATGCTAAAGGAGCTTAAGTGCGGTATCTGCCTGTTTTGTGTAGGCGGTTTTTTATATAACATTATAGAAGCACTCTGGCGGGGATATTCCCACTGGACCATGTTTTTCGTGGGAGGAGCCTGTTTCAACCTGATGGGGCGGATCCATACGTTCTGCCGGAAAGGGCTGTTCCAGCGCTGCACCCTGTGCGCTCTGGCTGTGACTTTGGTGGAATTTTTCAGCGGCTGCCTGTTCAATCTGAAAATGAAGATGAACGTATGGGACTATTCCGGGATGTTCCTCAATATCAAGGGCCAAGTATGCCTGCTGTATAGCGTGCTCTGGGGATTTCTCAGCCTGATTGCCGCGCCCGTGTATTCCCGCTGCCGTACCCGGCTTGCCGGCGGCGAATCCAAAACGCCGGAACTGCGGGTGATTACCGGCGGAAAGCGGCAGGAACTGGATATTGCCAAGTGAATGTTTGCAAGGGGCCTATAAAAAAACAGCCGTCTTTGAAAAAGACGGCTGTTTTTTTATGAAAACCGCGTTGCTCCTATGCTTCCTTTCCGACCGCATCCTCCGCTTTCCCCGGGCATCCGTCCGCCAGCGGGCAGTCCCCGCAGCGGGGGGAACGGGCGGAACAGACGTCCCGGCCGAACAGCACCAGCCGGTGGCAGAAAGCGTTGCTTTCCTCCGGCGGGAGAATCGCGCGCAGCTGCATTTCCACCTTATACGGATCCTTGGAATCGGTCAGTCCCAAGCGGTTGGTAATCCGGATGCAGTGGGTGTCAGCAACCACCGCCGGCTTGCCGTAGATGTCCCCGCAGACCAGGTTGGCGGTTTTCCGCCCGACGCCAGGGAGCTTGGTCAGCTCTTCCACCGTATCTGGTACCACGCCGCCGTATACGTCCCGGAGCATCCCCGCCATGGCGACGATATCCCGTGCCTTGGTTTTATACAGGCCGCAGGAGCGGATATATTCCCCGACCTCCTCCGGGTCGGCGTCGGCAAAGGCGTCCAGCGTCGGAAACCGTTCGAACAGGGCGGGGGTGACCATGTTTACCCGCGCGTCGGTGCATTGGGCGGAAAGGCGGGTGGCGATCAGCAGCTGCAGCGGATCTTGGTATTGCAGGGAGCAAATCCCCTCCGGATAGCGTTCTTTCAGGGCGTCCACCGCCCGCTGCGCGGCGGCCCTGCGCTTTTCCAATTCTTTTTTTTCGGTATCTTTCCCCGGCTTGTTCGGCTTCATAGCGGTTCCTCCCATCCACTTTCCACACAGGGGCCCTGTCGGAAAAGCGTCGTATCTGTCGATTATTGTAGCATATTTTCCGCCGGTTGTCTTCTCCTGGGAAGGCCGGAATATCCCGAAAACGCCGCCGCCTTTTTGTGCAATTCCGGCAGACCGCCTGGAATGGGATTGCCGGTGGGGAATCTCTGTGGTATAATGCGGAAAAATGCGGATAGGGGGACGGCGCGATGGCAGACCAGCGGGAAAAGGAAACGACGCCGTCCGCCTTCACGCCCGGTGAATGGGAAGCGCTGCGTACCAATTTCGGGGAGAAGACGGCCTGGGCGGTCAGGGCCGGGTTGAGCCGATACGGAAAACGCTGGGGGCTGCACGGCCTTCGGTTTATCCCGTACTACTCGGTCAACGTCCTGTTTGCCGGGCGGTCTGTGGAATACGGGGACGTGGTGCTCAAGCTTGGCCGCCCGTGCAGAGAGATGTTTACGGAATGCCGTGCTCTGCGGGAATACAATGGGCGGCGGTTCTGCCGCTTGTATGAGTCGGAACCGGAACACGGCGCGCTGCTGCTGGAGCGCCTGCAGCCGGGAACGCCGCTGCGCGCGGTGGAGGCGCCCCAGGAGCGCTGGAAGATATTCTGCCGGGTATATACGGGGCTGCATATCCTGGCGGCGGACAACACCCGATACCCTACGTATAGCGAGTGGGTAGAAAAGGCCGCCCATACCATGCGCCGGCTGGCCGTATTTCCGGCGCTGTCCCTGGCGATGGAGCGCGCGCAGGCGCTTTGCCGCCAGTTATGGGAACGGTACCCCGACCGGCTGCTTCTGCATGGGGACCTGCACCACGACAATATCCTGCACTGCGCCGACGGCCGTTACCGGGTGATCGACCCCAAAGGGGTGATCGGTCCCACTCTGTTCGATTTACCGCGATTTCTGCGCAATGAGCCGTACGCGGCTTTTCCACATCCGGAAGAACACCTGTGGGCGGCGGTGGATTTTTTGGCAGGGCGGACCGGGTACCCGCCGGCTGACGTCGCCCGCAGCTTTTACGTGGATACGGTGATGGGGCTATGCTGGTCGGTGGAGGACGGCGCGCCGGCGGGAGAATATCCCGCCATGGAGGAGACGGTGCATCTGGCGGCTTCTCTGCTGGCGATGTACGAAATACAGGATTCCTAAAGAAAGGAGGGAATCGCCATGCCGGAAAGCTTTCCGCCGGTCGCGGCGGAGGATGCGCGGGTGCTGATCCTCGGCACCATGCCGTCAGTACTCTCGCTGGAAAAGGCGCAGTACTACGGCAATCCGCTCAACGCCTTCTGGCGGATCCTGTTCAGCCTGTGGGATCGGCCGCTGCCGGCGGACTACGGGAAACGGATCGCCTTTGTACAGGAAAAACGGATCGCCCTGTGGGACGTCCTGCGGGAATGCGAGCGGGAGGGGAGCGCGGACGCCTCCATCCGAAAACCCGAGCCGAACGACTTTGCGGCCCTGGCCGTCCGCTGCCCGAAGCTGGAGGCGGTGTTCTTCAATTCCCAAGGAGCCGCCCGCCTGTATGAACGGCTGGTACGGCCGGATCCGCTGGCCCACCTCCCTAAAACGGCGCTGCCCTCCACCAGCCCGGCGCGGGCAATGAAGTTTGAGGAAAAACGGGCCTGCTGGTTTCCCCTGCGGGGCTGGCTGGAAAACGGGCCTTCGAAAGCCGTGCCGCCAACGCGTGAAGAGGGTGGAAAAGGGATCAGGAGATAAGGAAATTTTCAGCCGGAACAAAAAGTTCCGGCTTTTCTATTGCGGAAGACCCTTCCAAAGTGTTATATTAGATATAATTGTTGTTTTATCCCAAAACAGGAAAAGGAGATAGGTTTATGTACTCCAATATGATGGATACCATCGGCTTTGTCAAGGCGGCTGATCCGGAAATCGGACAGGCTATGGAACAGGAACTGTTCCGCCAGCGCCGCAACCTGGAGCTTATCGCTTCGGAAAACATCGTTTCCCCGGCGGTGATGGCCGCCATGGGCAGCGTGCTGACCAACAAATACGCGGAAGGCTATCCCGGCAAGCGGTATTACGGCGGCTGCCAGTGCGTGGACGTGGTGGAGAATATCGCGCGGGAGCGCGCCTGCCGGCTCTTCGGCGCCGAGCATGCGAACGTCCAGCCTCACTCCGGCGCGCAGGCAAACCAGGCGGCATATTTCGCACTCATTAAGCCGGGGGATACCGTGCTGGGGATGAACCTGGCCCACGGCGGGCACCTGACCCACGGCTCCCCGGTGAATTTCTCCGGCGCGCTGTACAATTTCGTGGCCTACGGCGTGGACGAGGAGACCGGTTACATCGATTATGATAAGCTGATGGCCCAGGCGATGGAGGTCAAGCCCAAGCTGATTGTCGCGGGGGCGAGCGCCTACGCCCGGGAAATCCGCTTCGACAGGCTGCGCGAAATCGCGGACGCCTGCGGCGCGCTGCTCATGGTGGACATGGCGCATATCGCCGGCCTGGTCGCGGCCGGGGAGCACATGAATCCGGTCCCTTACTGCGACGTGGTGACCACCACCACCCACAAGACCCTGCGCGGTCCCCGCGGCGGCATGATCCTCTGCAAGGAAGAATACGCCAAGGCGATTGACAAGGCGGTGTTCCCGGGCTCCCAGGGCGGGCCGCTCATGCATGTGATCGCGGCGAAGGCGGTCTGCTTTGGGGAAGCGCTCACCGACGAATTCAAGGCCTACCAGCACCAGATCCGTCTGAATGCCGCGGCGCTGGCCAAGGGCCTGACCGATCGCGGGATGAAGCTGGTCTCCGGCGGCACCGACAACCACCTGATGCTGATGGATCTGCGGGAGACCGGCATCACCGGCAAAGAGCTGGAGCATCGGCTGGACGAGGTGTTCATCACCGTCAATAAGAACACTATCCCGAACGAGCCGCTTTCCCCGTTTGTCACCAGCGGGATCCGCATCGGGACCCCGGCCGTGACCAGCCGCGGGCTGAAGGAAGCGGATATGGACCGCATTGCCGGCTTTATTGCCGATGCAGTGACGGATTTCGACGCCAAGGCCGACGCGATCCGCGCCGGGGTAAACGAGCTGTGCAGCCGTTATCCGCTGTATTGATTCGCGACAGGAAGGGGCTTTCCATATGGCCGTTTTCGAAGGGACGATTTATGCAGATTCCCTGAAGATGATGACTTCCCTGACCGTGACGCTTCCCACAGGGAAAGCCGGCGGCCCGGAGGGGGAGATGCCGGTGCTGTATCTCCTGCACGGGCTGTCGGACAACCATTCGGCCTGGCTTCGCCGCAGCCGGGTGGATCACTATGCCGAACAGGCGGGCTTCGCCGTCGTGATGCCGGAGGTGCAGCGCAGCTTTTACTGCGATATGGCGTATGGCCAGCGGTATTATACGTATATTGCGGAGGAACTGCCGGCCCTTTGCCGGCAGATGTTCCGCTTTTCGGAAAAGCGGGAGGACAATTTTATCGCCGGGCTGTCAATGGGCGGGTACGGCGCGCTGAAGACGGCCTTCCGCCATCCGGAGGCTTACGCCGGAGCCGCCAGCTTTTCGGGGGCGGTGGACATCCGTTCCCGATTGGAAGCGGGGAGGATGGATCCGCAGGAGGTCTTCGGGATCAGCGGCGGGAAGCTGGAAGAGGAAGACGATTTGTTCCCGCTGGCCGCCCGCGCCGCCGCCGGTGGGAACTGCCCGCCGCTGTACATCACCTGCGGGAAATCCGACTTTATGTATGACGACCATCAGCGCTTCCGCAAGCATCTGGAAGCGGTAGGGGCAGCGCATACTTACGAGGAATGGCCGGGCGGACACGACTGGGATTTCTGGGACGAAAGCATCCGCCGCGCCTTTGAGTTCTTCACGGTGACCCGCGCCGCCGCACAGACGCCGGCATAAAGGGGGAGGATGCGGGAAGACGGCCTTTGAAGCGGCGCCGGCAAACAGGCGCCCGGCCGGGTTTCCCATACGGTATCCCGGAACGCGGAAGTTTTGCATTTTGTAAAGGGAGGGTCCCATTTGGCTGCGCCGCTTGCTGATCGGCTGCGCCCCGAAACGCTGGACGACGTGGTAGGCCAGCGCCACCTGCTCGCGCCCGGGAAGGCGCTGCGGGGGATTATCGATTCGGGGCACATTCCCAATCTCATTTTTTACGGGCCGTCCGGCGTGGGAAAGACCACGCTGGCCCGGATTATTGCCAAAAAAACCGATATGCGCCTTCACCGGCTGAACGGCACCACAGCCACCACCGCGGACATCAAGGCGGTGGTGGACGAACTGGATACCCTCGCTGCGGTGAACGGGGTGCTGCTCTATCTGGACGAGATCCAGTATTTTAACAAAAAGCAGCAGCAGACCCTGCTGGAACATATTGAGAACGGCCGGATTACCCTGATTGCTTCCACAACCGAGAATCCGTATTTTTATGTATACGGCGCCATTCTCAGCCGTTCCACCGTGTTTGAATTCAAGCCGGTGGAGCCGGCGGATATCGAACGGGCGGTGGAGCGTGCCTTCCGCTTCCTGGAGCAGGAACAGTCCCTGGCCATTTCGGTTGAGCCGGAAGCGGTCCGGCATATCTCCACGGCCTGCGGCGGGGATGTGCGCAAGGCGATCAACGCGGTGGAACTGTGCGTGCTGGCCGCGTCCCCGGACGGGGAGGGGGCGCTCCATATCACCGCGGATATTGCCGCTCAGCTGGCCCAGCGCAGTGCGATGCGGTACGATCGGGAGGGAGACGAGCACTACGACATTCTTTCCGCCTACCAGAAATCGATGCGCGGATCCGATCCGAACGCGGCGATCCATTACCTGGCGCGGCTGCTCAATGCGGGGGATCTGCCCTCCGCCTGCCGCCGGCTGATGGTCTGTGCGTGCGAAGACGTGGGGCTGGCCTATCCCATGATTATCCCCATTGTCAAGGCGGCGGTGGACGCGGCGATGCAGGTCGGCCTGCCGGAAGCGCTGCACCCGCTGGCCTGCGCCGTGATCATGGTGTGCAACGCGCCCAAATCCAATGCGGCGGCGGAGGCGTTCCATGCGGCCATGGCGGATGTGCAGGCGGGGATTTCGGGGCCGATCCCCCGCCAGCTCCAAAACAAGCACTTCGACGGGGAAGACGCGGAGAGGAAAGGACAGTTTTATCTGTATCCCCACAATTTCCCCGGAAATTGGGTCCCTCAGCAGTATCTTCCCGACGCGATTAAGGACAAGGTGTATTACGTGCCGGGGGATAACAAAAATGAGCAGGCATATAAGGCGTATTGGGATGCGATTAAGAAGCAGGGGAGGCAACCCCCGGAAAAGTGAAGGCTCTTGCGGCGGTTTTCATTACCAATATTGAGGAGGAGACGATATGACGACAGAGCATATTTTTATGCTGATTGCCATGGTGCTGTATATGATTCTGGTCCTGGGAATTGGCGTTTTGTATGCCCGGAAAAGCAAAACAACGGGAGAGTTCTATCTGGGCGGAAGGGGCTTGAGCCCGCTGGTGACCGCCATGAGCGCGGAAGCCTCGGATATGAGCAGCTGGCTGCTCATGGGTTTGCCCGGCCTTGCCTATCTGACCGGTATCGCAGACGCGGGCTGGACGGCGATCGGGCTGGCGGTCGGCACCTATGTGAACTGGCTGATTGTCGCCAGGCGGCTTCGTAGGTATACGGTGGTGGCGAAAAATTCCATCACTATCCCGGACTTTTTTTCCAACCGGTTCCATGATAAAAACAAGGTGCTGATGTGCATATCGGCCATTGTTATCCTGGTGTTTTTCGTCCCCTACACCGCTTCGGGCTTTGCCGCTTGCGGCCGCCTGTTCCAGAGCATTTTCGGCCTCAACTATACGGCGGCGATGCTGATAAGCGCCCTGGTCATCGTCCTGTATACGGCGATCGGCGGGTTCCTGGCGGAGAGCACCACGGATACCATCCAGGGGTTCCTGATGTCCGGCGCGCTGGTAGCTATCCTGATTTTCGGTGTGGTTTCGGCCGGCGGCGTCGGCGCGGTCGTGGACAACGCGCAGTCCATGCCCGGATTCCTGAGCATGATTCAGACCTACAACCCGGCCAGCGGCGAAGCGGAGCCTTACGGCGCGCTGAAAATCTGCTCCATGATCGCCTGGGGGCTCGGCTACTTCGGCATGCCCCATGTCCTGCTCCGGTTTATGGCAATCCGCGACCCGCATGAATTAAAGCTGTCCCGCCGGATCGCGACGGTCTGGGTGGTGATTTCCCTGGCGGCAGCGGTAACTATCGGCGTGGTCGGCTCGGCAATGCTCCCCGGCGAATTTACCACCAGCGCCGAAGCGGAAACCATCTTTATCAAAATTGCGGAGATTCTGGGAAGCAACGGCGTTGTCACCGCCCTGATTGCGGGCCTTATCCTGGCAGGGATCCTGGCGGCCACCATGTCCACCTCGGATTCCCAGCTGCTGGTGGCCTCCTCCAGCATTTCGCAGAATTTCGTCAAAGGCCTGATTTACAAAAAGGCGAGCGATAAGACCGTGATGTGGATTTCCCGCATCACCGTGATTGTCATTGCGGTGATCGGCGCGATTATCGCGCTGGATCCGAACAGCTCGATTTTCGAAATCGTCTCCTTTGCCTGGGCCGGCTTCGGCGCGGCGTTTGGCCCGGTCATCCTGTTCTCCCTTTTCTGGAAGCGCACCACCCTTTGGGGCGCGTTTGCCGGGATGCTTTCCGGCGGGGTGATGGTATTTGTCTGGAAGTTCCTGCTTAACCCCCTGGGCGGCATTTGGGAGATCTACGAACTGCTGCCGTCGTTCCTGGTAGCCTGTGCGGCCATCGTGGTGGTCAGCCTGCTTGGAAAGAAACCCTCCAAGGAGATTGAGGAAGAATTTGAACTGGCGGCTTCCAGCCAGCCGGTGGAATAAACGCCGAATCATTTCAGTAGGCATACGGAGGTACTGCAGAGACGGGCTGCTTTGCAGTACCTCTTTTTGATTGGCCGTCATCGGCGGTGGATTAGGAGGCAGGATAATATGAATATTCAGATATTTGGGAAATCCAAATGCTTTGACACCAAAAAAGCGGAGCGGTATTTTAAGGAACGGGGGATCCGTTTTCAGAGCATTGATGTGGCAAAATTCGGCATGAGCAAGGGGGAACTTGCCAGCGTGAAAGCCGCCGTGGGCGGACTGGATGCCTTAATCGACGAGAAAGCGCCGGATGCGGCCCTTTTGCGGTATCTTGCCTATGAGGAGGACAAAGAGGCAAAGCTGCTGGAAAATCCGAAACTGCTCCGCACCCCGATTGTGAGAAACGGCCGGCAGGCTACCGTCGGATACCGCCCGGAAATCTGGAAGACCTGGGAATAAAGGCCAGGGAATACCGGGCAATGCCGATGAGGATATTTTATCAAGGGGATGGAGATATGCTGGAAGTGCGGTACCTTGCCCACAGCGGCTTTGCGGTATTTACGGAGCACACCGCCTGCATTTTTGACTATTTTCAGGATGAGCCGAAAGGCGGTTCTTTTGCCGACGGGGTGGTGGATCCAGCGGAACTGTCCGCCTGGGCGGCTGGAGGAAATCAATCGGCCGGGGGAGAGAAAGAGGGACTTCGGGAGGAACGGGAGATTTTCGTTTTTGTCTCCCACCATCACCACGATCATTGGAATCCCGCCGTTTTCTCCTGGCGGAAAGCCTGCCCTTCCATCCACTATGTCCTTTCCTCCGACGTGTGGACCAGGGAAGATGCGCTGCGCATGAAGCCCGGGGAGAGCCGGGACATAGGCCGTGTTCAGGTACGCACGCTGAAATCCACGGACGAAGGCGTGGCATTCCTGGTTCAGGCGGATGGGCTCACCCTTTATCACGCCGGGGATCTCAACTGGTGGCATTGGGACGGGGAGCCGGAAGAGGACAACCGCCGCATGGAACAAAAGTACAAGGCGCAAATCGACCGGCTGAAAGGGGTACAGGTGGATCTCGCCTTCCTGCCCGCCGATCCTCGGCAGGGGGAGGACGGCCTGCGCGGGCTGCTCTATTTTCTGGATACCGTTCGCCCTCGCTTTGCCGTCCCGATGCATTGCTGGGAGGATGCGGCCTGGCTGGAATGGCTGAAAGCAGCGCCGGCGCTGGCGCCCTATCGGGAACGGCTGCGGATTCTGGAAAAGCGTGGGCAATCGGTTCGGCTTCTTCTGTAAAGCGCACTGCCTTGCGTGGCGGCGTCGCCCTTTGGTAAAGGAGCAGCAGCCGGCTCCCGAAAGAAAACTATTGTTCTTTTTGCATCCTTTGTGGTATGATATCCGGGAGGGATAGGACGGCGCGAGCCCCGATCCATAGAAAAGCGCGCCGCCCCCCGCAAAAAGTACCGCGCGTTCGAGGGGCAGCGCATGCCAAATGGAAGGGAGGCCGTCTTGTGGAAAAAAGTGTCCGGCTGTCGGTGCGGCAGCTGGTGGAATTTGTTCTGCGCGGCGGCAGCATCGACAACCGTTCGGGCGGGATGGACCGTGCACAGGAGGGCAGCCGCATTCACCGCCGGTTACAAAAAGCGGGCGGTGAAAACTATCAGGCGGAGGTGTTTTTTCGCCACATCGAAGAATACAAGGGGATTGCCTTTACAGTTGAAGGCCGGGCAGACGGCATCATCGCCCAAGAGGATGGCGTGACGGTGGACGAAATCAAGACCACCCGGCTGGAACTGTCGGCGGTGGGAGAGGATTTCAACCGCCTTCACTGGGCGCAGGCAGCGTGCTACGCGTATTTTTACGCCCTTCAGAACGAGCAGAAAAGGATGAACGTCCAGCTCACCTATGTCCATGTGAATGAATTCGGCGACGCCGACGGGACCAAACGCTTCACCCGTTCCTATTCCCGGGAGGAATTGGCGGCAGATTTCCTTGATTTGCTGGCCCGCTATAAAAGGTGGGCGGATTTTTCCTGCGAATGGGAGCAAAAGCGGGACGCCTCGATTGCCGCCCTGCCCTTTCCCTTTCCTTCCTACCGGCAGGGGCAGCGCTCCCTGGCGGTCACAGCCTACCGCACCATTGTGGAAGAAGGGACCGCTTTCTGTCAGGCCCCTACGGGCATCGGCAAGACGATTTCCACCCTGTTCCCGGCCGTCAAGGCAATGGGGGAAGGGTATATTACGAAGATTTTCTACCTCACCGCCAAGACCATTACCCGCCAGGTGGCGGAAGAGGCGTTTTGCCGCATGAGGGAAAAGGGCCTAGCGTTCAAAACCGTCACCCTGACCGCCAAGGATAAAATCTGTTTTCTGGACGAAACCACCTGCAATCCCGAACAGTGCCCCTATGCGGACGGCCATTACGACCGGGTGAACGACGTGATATTCGAACTGCTCCAGACCGACGACCACATGACGCGGGAGCGGATTGAACGGGCGGCGCGGGAGAACCGCGTCTGCCCGTTTGAGCTGACGCTGGATCTGACCCTCTGGTGCGACTGTGTAATCGGGGACTACAATTACCTGTTTGACCCGGTGATGTACCTCAAGCGCTTTTTTGCGGAGGGGCGGGGCGAGTATGCGTTTTTGATCGATGAAGCCCACAATCTGGTGGATCGGGCGCGGGAGATGTATTCCGCCGGGCTGGAAAAGGCGATGTTTTTGGAGTTGAAGCGCCGGGTTGCCGCGGAGGATGGGGCGATGGCCAAAGCGCTCGGCGCGGTGAATCGGGAGTTCATCACTCTGCGCAAGCAGTGCGGGGAGGAACGGTATGTGGAGCAGCTTCTCCCGCCAGAGGAACTGGGCCGGGCGCTGGCGCGTTTTACCGAACAGTGCGAGCGCTTTCTTAAGCGGCACGCCGACTCGCCGGACGCGCCGGATCTGCTCCAACTGTATTTTGACGCTTTGCTCTATCTCAAGATTCTGGAACTATACGACGAAAAATTCCTCACGGCAGTGGAGGTGTGGGGGAGCGAAGTCCGGGTAAAGCTTTGCTGCCTGGATCCTTCCGGGCTTCTCCGTTCGGCCCTTGATCGGGGGCGGGCGGCGGTCTTTTTTTCTGCCACCCTCACGCCGCTCGACTATTTTTCCGCCGTTCTGGGCGGGGACGAGGAATCCCGGCGCATCGCCCTTCCTTCGCCGTTTGAGCGGGATCACCTCAAGCTGCTCATTGCCGACCGGGTAAGCACCCGGTATAAGGACCGGGAGAACAGCCGGATTCCCATTGCGGAGCTGATCGCCCGCACCGTGCAGGCGAAGGACGGCAATTACCTGGTGTATTTCCCGTCGTATCAGTACATGAACGACGTGTACGAGACTTTTTCCGCCCGATACCCCGATATAGAAACCGTGCTGCAGCAGAGCGGCGTCAGCGAGACGGAGAGGGAAGCCTTCCTCGCCCGGTTCGATTCGGCCAACGAACGGACGCTGGTAGGCTTCGGCGTGCTTGGAGGCATTTATTCCGAGGGGATCGACCTGAAGGGCGATCGGCTCATAGGCACCCTTGTGGTTGGGGTAGGCCTGCCCCAAATCGGGAGGGAGCAGGATCGCATCCGTGATTATTACAACCGCAATGGAGGGACAGGCTACGAATTTGCCTACCAGTATCCGGGGATGAACAAGGTGATGCAGGCAGCCGGCCGGGTCATCCGCGGGGAGCGGGACCGCGGCGTCGTTGTGCTCATTGACGATCGGTTCAACACCCCGTCCTACCTGCGGCTTTTCCCGGAGCACTGGCGGGGCTGCCGTCTGGTCCATACCCCGGAAGCGCTGGAGAAAGAGCTCCGGGCCTTCTGGCGGGAACCGCCGGAACCGTCAATGAAAGCGTGAAAACAGCGGGGCCGAACATGATACAAGCCAAAGGAGGGCGATTATGGGAAAGAAAAATACCGTGCCGGTGAATCCGCCTCTTCCCCTGGAGGGGGCGTGGAACATCCGGGAACTGGGCGGATATCCCACAAGGGACGGGCGGATGACCCGGAAAGGGGTTTTCCTGCGGGCGGACGGGACGCACAATCTCTCCGCGCGGGATGTGGAAAGCCTGCGGGAGCGGGGAGTGACGCTGGCGGTGGATCTCCGCTCGCCGGAGGAAGTGCGGAGGCAGCCCTCCCGCCTGGCGGGGCAGGAGGGGATCCGGTATGAAAACGTGTCGATGTTCGACCGGATGCATTCGGCCCTGCTTCAGGACGATTTCCCCAAAAGCATGGCGGCGCTGTACGCACAGCTGCTTCACAATGCGGGGGTGGAATATGCCCGGGTATTCCGCCTTTTCCTGGAAAACGACGGCGTATCCCTCTTTCATTGCACAGCGGGCAAGGATCGTACCGGTGTGGTCGCCATGCTCCTGCTCCAGCTGGCCGGGGTGCCGGAGGAAACCATCGCGGCGGATTATGCGGCCAGCGAGGGAAATCTGCGGGAGCAGGAGATCCGCCAGCGCGCCTTTTATGCGCAGCAGGGCCTGGCAATCCCGGCGCATGTGTTCGGCTCGAAGCCGGAGGATATGGAACAGACCCTGTCCCTCCTGTACCGGGAATATGGGGGAGCGGCGGGGTATCTGCGCGCCTGCGGCCTGACTCAAGAAGAGCTATCTCGCCTGATAAGCCGCTTTGTCCAGTAAATCGCGCCAATAGCAGGAAGCTGCTGTGTATGTTTTAGCACGCGGACTGGCAGCGGTTTTCGACTGCCTCACGTATTACTCAGATCCGAAAGGCTCATCAAGCATTTTTGGAGCGCCTCAGTGTTAAAAAATCCCGCTTTTTGGGCGTTTGCAGAAATTTTTTCTCATTTTCTGCAATTTGCTATTTACAATCCTGCATTCTTAGGGTATAATTTTCGATTAGAAAACGAACTGCGCCTTTGGGTGAAAGGGATGATTGCGAGAATGGAAAGAACCGGGCAGAAGGCTTACCTGGTCCTGGAAAACGGGAAGGTGTTCGAAGGCAGACGATTCGGAGCGACGGGCGATATTACGGGCGAAATCGTATTTACCACCGCCATGACCGGCTATCTTGAGACGTTGACCGATCCGAGCTATTACGGACAGATTGTGGTTCAGACTTTTCCTCTGATCGGCAACTATGGGGTAATTCCTTCGGATTTCGAAAGCGCGTCCCCCGCGTTGAAAGCATATATTGTGAGAGAATGGTGTCAGGAGCCCTCCAATTTCCGGAGCGAGGGTGTTCTTGGCGCTTTTTTAGAATCCGCTGGAATCGTCGGCCTGTACGGGCTGGATACCCGCGCCCTGACCCGGATTATCCGGGAATACGGGGTGATGAACGCGCGGATCGTTTCCTCCCTAGAGGAGGCGGACGCCTGCCTCCCCGCTCTTAGGGAATATAAAGTGGAGGGAGCAGTGGACGCCGTCACCTGCCGCCGTCCCATTCCGCCGTCCGGCGAAGGGGTGCGGAAGGTCGTGCTTTGGGATTTTGGGGCGAAGGCCAATATCCGGCGGGAACTGGAAAAGCGGGGCTGTGCGGTCACCACTGTCCCGGCCGGCACAACGGCGGCGGAGATCGCCGGGATGAACCCGGACGGGGTGATGCTGTCGAACGGCCCGGGCGACCCCGCCGAGAACACCGCCATCATCAAAGAGCTGCGCAAGGTGTGCGAATACAAAATCCCGCTGTTCGGCATCTGCCTCGGCCACCAGCTTCTCGCCCTGTCCCAAGGGGCGAAGACCGCCAAGCTGAAGTACGGCCACCGCGGAGCCAACCAGCCGGTGCGGGACACCGAAACCGGGCGGGTATACATCACCAGCCAGAACCATGGGTACGCGGTGCTGGCCGACTCCCTCCCCGATAACGCCCGGATGAGCTTTGTCAACGCCAACGACGGCACCGCCGAAGGGATCGTTTACCGCAATATGCCGGCCTTTTCCGTCCAGTTTCACCCCGAGGCGTCCGCCGGCCCGCTGGACACCGGCTTCCTTTTCGACCGTTTTGTGGAAGCCATGGACCAGCATCGGAGCCGCTGACGAAAAGTTCCGCGCCAACCGCATTTTGACGACATAGAAAGGGATGGTATCCAATGCCGCTCAACCCCTCAATTCATAAAATCCTCGTCATCGGCTCAGGGCCGATTGTCATCGGCCAGGCCGCCGAGTTCGACTACGCCGGGACCCAGGCCTGCCGCGCCCTGAAGGAAGAAGGGCTGGAGGTCGTCCTGATCAACTCCAACCCCGCCACCATCATGACGGACAACGCCATGGCGGACAAAATCTACATCGAGCCGCTGACGCTGGACACCGTTAAGCGGATTATCCGGGAGGAAAAGCCGGACAGCGTGCTCTCCACTCTGGGCGGCCAGACCGGGCTGACCCTTTCCATGCAGCTGGCCAAGGAAGGCTTTCTGGCCGAACAGGAGGTCCAGCTTCTTGGCGCGAACCCCGAAACCATCGACAAAGCCGAAGATCGGCAGATGTTCAAGGACACCATGCTCCAAATCGGCGAGCCGGTGATCCCCTCGCTGGTGGTCAACACGGTGGAGGATGCGGTAGACTTCGCCAACCAGCCGGGCATCGGTTACCCGCTGATCATCCGCCCTGCGTTCACACTGGGCGGCAGCGGCGGCGGCATCGTCAACAACGAGGCCGAGCTGCGGGAGATCGCTGCCAACGGGCTGCGCCTCTCGCCCATCACTCAGATTCTGGTGGAAAAATGCATCGCCGGCTGGAAGGAAATCGAGTTTGAGGTCATGCGGGACGGGGCCGGGAATGTCATCACCGTCTGTTCGATGGAAAATTTCGACCCCGTCGGCGTCCACACCGGGGACAGCATCGTCATCGCCCCGGCGGTCACCCTCGCGGACAAGGAATACCAGATGCTCCGTTCCGCCGCGCTGAACATCATCTCGGCGCTGAAAATCGAAGGCGGATGCAACTGCCAGTTCGCCCTCAATCCCGACAGCTTCGAATACGCCGTCATCGAGGTCAACCCCCGCGTCTCCCGCTCCTCCGCCCTGGCCTCCAAGGCCACCGGGTATCCCATTGCGAAGGTGGCGGCCAAAATCGCCATCGGCTACACCCTGGACGAAATCAAGAACGCGGTCACCGGCAAGACCTGCGCCTGCTTTGAGCCGGCGCTCGATTACGTGGTGGTCAAGCTGCCCAAATGGCCGTTTGATAAATTTGTGTACGCCAAGCGCACCCTTGGCACCCAGATGAAGGCGACCGGCGAGGTAATGGCCATCGGCGACAGCTTCGAACAGGCGATTATGAAGGCGGTGAGGGGGGCGGAGATCTCCCTGGATTCCCTGAACCTGCCCGCCCTCACCGCCCTGAGCACCGCCGAGGTGCGCAAAAAGCTGCATGACTGCAACGACGAGCGGCTGTTCGTGGTGTTCGAAGCGATAAAGCGGGGCGTTTCCTGCGAGGAAATCCACGATATCACCAAAATCGACGAGTGGTTCCTGTACAAGCTCCGCCACCTGGCCGAAATGGAGCGGCAGATGGCACGCGGGCTGACGGACGAGCTATATGCGGACGCGAAGAAATACGGATATCCCGATAAGGTCATCGAGCGGATTTCCGGCGAAAAGATCCAGAATCCCCGCCCGGCGGTATTCAAGATGGTGGACACCTGCGCCGCGGAATTTGCCGCGGAAACCCCATATTTCTACTCCACCTATGACGAGGAGAACGAGGCCGCTCAGTTTATCGAGGAACACCGCAGCGGCAAAAAGACCGTCATCGTCTTTGGTTCCGGGCCTATCCGGATCGGGCAGGGGATCGAGTTCGACTACGCCTCGGTCCACTGCGTCTGGGCGCTCAAGCAGGCGGGATACGAGGTGGTCATCGTCAACAACAACCCCGAAACCGTTTCCACCGATTTCGATACGGCCGACCGGCTGTATTTCGAACCCCTCACCCCGGAGGATGTGATGCAGGTCATCCGCACCGAAAAGCCCTGGGGGGTGGTGGTCGCCTTCGGCGGGCAGACGGCCATCAAGCTCGCCAACTTCCTGGATGCGCAGGGGGTGCGCATCCTCGGCACCCCGGCGGACAGCATCGACGCGGCGGAGGACAGGGAGCGGTTCGACGCCCTGTTGGAAAGCCACGGCATCAAGCGGCCGAAGGGAACTACGGTTATGTGCATGCAGGACGCCCTGGCCGCCGCGAACGAGCTGGGGTATCCGGTTCTCCTCCGCCCGTCCTACGTGCTGGGCGGGCAGAATATGATCATCGCCTTCTGCGACGAGGATATCCGCGAATACATGGCGATCATCCTTTCCCATTCCATCAAAAACCCGGTGCTCATCGACAAATACCTGATGGGCATTGAGGTGGAAGTGGACGCAATCTGCGACGGGGAGGATATCCTTATCCCCGGCATCATGGAGCATATTGAGCGGGCGGGCATCCACTCCGGCGACTCCATTGCGGTGTATCCGGCCTGGAACATCAGCGGCGCGCTGACCGAAAAGCTGATTGACTACACCAAAAAGCTGGCCGTCTCCCTGCACACGCAGGGCCTGGTGAACATCCAGTATGTGGTTCATGAAAACGAGATTTACGTCATTGAAGTCAACCCCCGCTCCTCCCGCACCATCCCCTATATCAGCAAAGTGACCGGGGTGCCGATGGTGGACCTGGCCACCCGCGCGATGCTGGGGGAGAAGCTGGCGGACATGGGCTACGGCACCGGGCTATACCGGGTGCCTCCCTATGTAGCGGTAAAGGTGCCGGTTTTCTCGTTTGAAAAGCTGATTGACGTGGACACCCATCTCGGTCCCGAGATGAAGTCCACCGGCGAGGTGCTCGGCATCGGCAAAACGCTGGACGAAGCGCTGTACAAGGGGCTGGTAGCTGCCGGGTACAGGATGCAGAAAAGCGGCGGTATCCTGATTACGGTGCGGGATACCGACAAGGTGGAAATCACCGACACCGCCCGCCGGTATGCGGAACTTGGCTTTACCATTTACGCCACCCACGGTACCGCCGCCGCCCTGCAGGAGGCGGGGATCCCGTCCGTCCCGGTCAGCAAGCTGCACGAGACGGACGGGCAGGACGAGAATATCATGGAACTGCTGGAAAGCGGGAAGCTGCAGTATATCATTTCCACCTCCTCCAAAGGACGGCTGCCCGGACGGGACAGCGTGAAAATCCGCCGGAAAGCGGTGGAACTCGCCATCCCCTGCCTGACGTCCATCGACACGGCGAACGCGCTGGCCAATTCCCTGCGCAGCCGGTATACCCAGCTCAGCACCGAACTGGTGGACATCAACCACATGCGCACCGAACGCCGCGTCCTCCATTTCACCAAGATGCAGGGCTGCGGCAACGACTACATTTATTTCAACTGCTTCCAGCAGGAGATGATCAGCCCCGAGTCGCTGGCAGTCTATCTCTCCGACCGGCATTTCGGCATCGGCGGGGACGGCGTGGTGATGATTTGCCCCTCCGACGTAGCGGACGCCAAGATGCGGATGTTCAATCTCGACGGCAGCGAAGGGAAAATGTGCGGCAACGCCATCCGCTGCGTGGGCAAGTACCTTTACGACCATGGGATGGTAGTAAAAACATCCATGACGATCGAAACCCTGAGCGGGATTAAGTCCCTCAAACTCTACCTGCAAAACGGCCGGGTGGATTCGGTGACGGTGGACATGGGGCCTGCCGAACTCGAACCCTCGAAAATCCCGGTCAGCCTGGACGGCGACCGGGTGGTCAACCGGACCGTTTCCATCGGCGGGAAGGAATACGCCGTCACCTGCGTATCGATGGGCAACCCGCACTGCGTGGTGTTCTGCGACCCCAAAATCCCGCTGGACACCTTGAAGCTGGAAGAACTCGGCCCGCAGTTTGAGTTTCATCCCCTTTTCCCGGAGCGGGTGAACACCGAATTTATCACGGTGCTGGGCCGCACTTCCCTCAAGATGCGGGTATGGGAACGGGGCAGCGGCGAAACCTGGGCCTGCGGCACCGGCGCCTGCGCGGCGGCGGTTGCGGCGGTGCTCAACGGCTACTGCCTGCCGGACGAGGAAATTACGGTGAAACTCAAAGGCGGCGATTTGATGATCCGCTACACGGGGGATACGGTATACATGACCGGTAAGGCCGCCAAGGTGTTCGAAGGGGACGTAGAGATTTAAGGCACCGCCAGACCGCTTTTTGAAAGGAGAGCCCGCTATGAAAATCAATCGGCATTATCAGGAGTTAAAGGACAGCTATCTGTTTTCCACCATCGCCCATAAGGTGTCGGCCTACACCGCCGCGCACCCGGACAAATCCGTCATCCGCCTGGGGATCGGGGACGTGACCCTCCCCCTCTGCCCGGCGGTGGTAGAAGCCATGCAGGCGGCGGTGGCGGAAATGGGAAGGAAGGAAACCTTCCGCGGCTACGGCCCGGAACAGGGGTATGATTTCCTGGCGGACGCGATCGTCGCCTATTACCGGGAGCGCGGGATCCTGCTCGACCGGTCGGAGGCTTTCGTCAGCGACGGGGCGAAAAGCGACCTCGGCAATATCCTCGACCTGTTTGATAAGGACAATACCGTCCTTATCCCCGATCCCGTCTACCCGGTCTATGTGGATACCAACATCATGGCGGGCCGCACAATCCGGTATATGGACGCCAACGCGGAAAACGGCTTCCTGCCCCTGCCGGACGAGGGGGTTAAGGCTGACCTCATCTACCTCTGTTCCCCCAACAACCCGACCGGCGCGGTATACAGCCGGGAGCAGCTGAAACGCTGGGTGGAGTACGCGCTGGAAAACGACGCCGTCATCCTGTTTGACGCGGCATACGAAGCGTTTGTGCGGGATCCCGCCCTGCCGCGCTCGATTTTTGAGATCGAAGGGGCCCGGCGGTGCGCCATCGAATTCTGCTCCTTCTCCAAGACGGCGGGCTTCACCGGCACCCGCTGCGGGTATACCATCGTCCCGCAGGAGCTCCAGCGGGGCGGCATGTCCCTCAACGCAATGTGGCTGCGCCGGCAGACCACCAAATTCAACGGCGTGCCCTATATCGTCCAGCGGGGCGCGGCGGCGGTCTTCACCCCGGAGGGGCAGCGGCAGATCCGGGAAAACATCGATTATTATCGGGAAAACGCCCGGATCATCGCTTCCGCCCTAAGGGAGCGGGGCGTGTGGTTCACCGGCGGGGAAAATTCCCCCTATATCTGGCTCCGGTGCCCGGACGGGATGGGATCCTGGGAATATTTCGACCGGCTGCTGGAAGAAGCCAATGTGGTGGGCACCCCCGGCGAAGGGTTCGGGAAAAACGGCGAAGGGTTCTTCCGGCTGACCGCTTTCGGGGACCGCGCCAATACCGAGGAAGCGGTCCGGCGGATCGCCCGGATTTGAGCCGCAGCGACGGTCCCGACATTCTGTTCTTATCCTTCATGAAATGTTGAAAGGGAAGAGGGGAGGTTAGACGCCTTTCCACTTCCCTTTTTTGCTTGCCCGAATGCATGACAAGAGGAATTTTCCAGTCTTTTTGGAAAAGCTGCGTCCATACGGGCGGAGGCCGATGTCTTGGTAAGTTCCAGCTTTTGATAGGAAATTATCTGATTCATTCGTCCTCTTTCGTGCTGTTTTTGCTTTCTGACGGGGGATAATGAAAAGGAAAAAGCAAACGTTTGGACCAGGAGACGGAACAGACGGATAGACAAGCTCAAATTCAGCGGAGGGAAAGAAAATGATGAAATCCATCTGGCAGACCGAAACGGTCCCACCCGTTTCGAAGCCGGAACCGCTGCGGGGGATGAACCGGGCGGATGTGGCAGTGATTGGCGCAGGAATGGCGGGGGTATTGACCGCATATGAATTGCAGAGCCGAGGGGCGAAAGTTGTCGTACTGGAGCGAGGCAGGATCGGAAACGGCGTAACGGCGGGGACGACGGCAAAAATTACCTCTCAGCACCGTTTGATTTACGACCGTTTGATTTCCGGCTTCGGCGTGGAAAAAGCCGCGCAGTATGCGCAAGCCAACCAACGGGCGATCCGTCAATACGCGGCGCTGGTAAAATCCAAAAAGATCGACTGCGATTTCGAGCGCCGTCCGGCTTTTGTGTATGCACGGGGCGATACGGAAAAGCTGGAACGGGAGATGCGGGCGGCGGTGCGGCTGGGAATTCCCGCCACACTGACGGATCGGACGGAGCTTCCGTTTTCCGTTGCGGGCGCGCTTTGCTTCCCGGAGCAGGCGCAGTTCAACCCGCTTCGGTTTCTGTATGCCCTGGCGCGGGAACTGACCATCTATGAAAATACGCCGGTATGGAATATCGAAGGAAACACCGTTTCTTTCCGGGGCGGGAAGCTCCGGGCGCAGGCGGTGGTGGTGGCAACGCATTATCCCATCGTGAACTCCCCCGGCTATTATTTCCTCCGGATGCACCAGAAGCGCTCCTATGTCGTGGCCTTGTCCGGGACGCCGCCGCTCGAGGGAATGTACCTTGACGAAAAGGAGAGTGGGCTGAGCTTCCGGGAGGCGGACGGCCTTCTCCTCCTTGGCGGCGCGGGCCACCGGACGGGAAAAAATACCGAGGGCGGGAATTACGGACGGTTAATCCGTAACGCCGGTATTTTATACCCGCAGGCATCCGTGCGCGCCATGTGGTCGGCGCAAGACTGCATCACGGCGGACGGCGTCCCCTTTATTGGAGAATACGCCTCCTCTATGTCGCGTGTATTTGTCGCGACGGGATTTAACAAATGGGGGATGACCGGCGCAATGGTGGCGGCTTCCCTTTTGTCCGATAAGATTACCGGGAAAGAGAATGCCTATGCGCCGGTTTTCTCGCCCCGGCGCTTCCCGGTCCGGGCTTCTGCGGGGAACCTGACAGCGGACAGCGCCCAGGCGGTGATGGGCTTGGGAGAGCAGATGCTGCATCTGCCGAGCCGTACGCTGGATAATCTTTCCCCTGGACAAGGCGGCGTAGTGCGGTACGACGGCAGAAAGGTAGGGGCATACAAGGACGAAAAGGGGCAGGTGTTTTTGGTCTCCACCCGCTGCCCGCATTTGGGCTGCGAGTTAAAATGGAATCCGGAAGAAAAGACGTGGGACTGCCCATGCCATGGTTCCCGTTTCGATTTCCGGGGACGCCTGCTGGATGCTCCCGCCCGGCACGGGAATGTGAATCGCCGGACTGCGCTCGCAAACGGGGTGATAAAAAATAAATAAAGGAAAGAAAGTGCAGTGGTAAAAGGGCCCCACCAGCAAAACTGGTGGGGCTACATCTATGGGCGCAAGTGTATTGTGAAGGGAAATGTGACGAAGCCACCCGTTCAACAGGCGGCCTTGATTGCAAGCCCGGCTTTCTATCGGCAGGCTCAGGACATGGAAGGGAAAATGTCCGCTGAGTGAATCCTGCAAGATGCCTCCGTCTAGGAATGTTTCCATCTGCACTTTTGATGATTCTCGGCGCCGCTTCCGGTTATTGGGAGCAGCTTTCCAAAGCAGCCGGTTACTGTTTCCCTGCGCTGATTCTCCCCGCGGTGCCCTAATCGCTAACGGAAAACCGGCAAAGCGGGGGAGGGCTTTCGGAACATCCGCGAAAACATTTTGCCCGCTTTTTCATTGTTGATATTGCGTCAGAAAGCGCTGAAAAATGCCGACATGGACGTCTTCGTCCGCGGCCATCTTGCGGAGAACGACGGCCAGTTTGATATCCTGTACCATATTGGCTTGCGACAGGTAAGCGTTGCGCGCATGCTGCTCACTGTGGATGTTGTTTTGAAGTATCGCCGGGATCGCAGGGCTGTAGTTCAGGAAATTTCCATTCCAGGCGCTGCGCCGATTCCCAGGTACCGCCTGGCAGCGGGGATCGCCCCCGAGAAGGAGGATCAGCTGCCCTAAAATATCGATGTGGTGCATTTCCACCTTGGAAATTTTCCGCAGGGCGGCCGCCAGTTCCGGATGCTGCGCAGCAAGCCGCCATTGCTGGTACAGGTACTGATATACCGCGGTCATCTCGCTCTGCGCGCTCGCAAGGTCCTTCATCAGCATCCGTGCGTAAGGCAGATAGGGGCGTTCAACGGCGATTGGAGGATATTCTCCCGGTGAAGTGACCACAAGATCTTTGCCGTAATTTCCGGGGAATGGATTCATCGAGCTGTTCATCAAAGCAATCTTCCTTTCGGCTGGATTCCGCTATGGAGATATCCATGTATACGGGAAAACCTGCCTGTACAAGACCAGAAATAGCAAAATTTACTCCCGCCTCAAAAACCGGGCGGCAAAAATTCCTGCCGGAAAATCCATGAAAAGCACTTGACAATCTTATGGATATCCAGTATAATACACTCCGTTGCCACGGCACAGAGCTGTGGGAAACAGACAAATGGCCCGGTAGTTCAGCTGGTTAGAACGCTAGCCTGTCACGCTAGAGGTCGACGGTTCGAGCCCGTTCCGGGTCGCCATTTGCTGATATAGCTCAGTCGGCAGAGCGCGTCCTTGGTAAGGACGAGGTCACCAGTTCGAATCTGGTTATCAGCTCCAGAATTGTTCCACAATATGGAACACACATCGAAAACCCGCTGTTTAAGCGGGTTTTCAGTGTTTTCAGGGCAAAACAAGGAATGTCAACAGACGACAAACATTTGCCTGATTCTCCGGTCAACACGGACTTGAACCGGAGAAAAGCACTGGAAATTGAATTAAGGGTGAATTTGAGCGTCTTTCCTTTACTCCCATTCGGGTAAAAGAAAGGCGCTTTTTCTTTTGCCTAAAATTTGAAAAGGAAGGTGCGATATGACAGTGGAGAAAATGCAAAAAGGACAGACTGCCCCCTTGGCGTCTGTGACAGGAAAAATCAGTATTCAGTTGATTGACGATTTTCCAAACCATCCGTACTATGTGTTTGATGACGATGACATGTTTGAGCTTATCAAGACCGGGTTTGATATTACCAGCGCAAATAGTGAGTATATTGCAAAAATCTATGAAGTGGCAGCAAAGATCGCCTGCGATAAAAAACTACAGGGGTACAAGATGGTTTGTAACAATGGCTTGTCAGCCGGGCAAATGGTGTTTCATTTGCATATTCACATGATCAGTGAGGGTTAAAAACAGTAAACGAATAACAAGCGACAGCAGAGAGAGCAAATCTCCTGCTGTCGCTTTTATTTTTTCTTGATACTGGGTGACCTTTGAAGTTTTCTTGTAACGAAAACAACTATCGCCGTACATTATATATGAATTTTTTAATAAGGAAGGGGAAATTCACATGGCAACGAGAAAAGCAACATGGTTTTATTGGAGGGATGGATAGCGAGGTGGCTTCGCTTCAAAGAAGTGTGAAACAGGGGGATATCGAAATGGGAAAAGATTCTATGAGGGCATCGACTTTTTCGCCGTACCATATTTTCATTGTGCGGATCGACGGAAAGGACTATAAGGTGCCGCATGTGATGCGCGACGAAGAGTTTGAGGAGATTATTCGCCTGAATGGTGGATGTCTGCCCAGCGGAATCCGTGCTTATCATTCCACGGGTGTGGATCAGCTGCTGCTTAACCCGGTCGTTGAACGTATGATGCCAGTGCTGTCGGTTTCGGTTAAAGCTCTGTTTACAGCTAAACCGCTGCAGCCGATGAAGCTGAAGGATAAGACGCGGGCAAGAACCCTGATGATTAAACGCAAATACGGCGATTTTGTCCTGTGCGAAGGGAAAATCAGCGATGTGTTCTTTCAGGTGGATGGTAAGCGGCGCAGCATTGTTACCGAACTGAAAATATGTCCGATCAGCCTGAAGGAAGCGCAGCAATACATCAGGAAACATCATCGGCACTGTGGTCCGCCTAAATTCCATAAGTTTTCGGTAGCGCTTGTGGTCGCAGGAGAAGAGGAACCTGTGGGTATCGCTGTTGCCAGCACACCGAAAGCTCGGATACAGATGGATGGTAAAACGCTCGAAATCAACCGGGTGTGTTCTGATGTCCGATATGCGGATGTGTGCAGCAAGCTGTATTCACTGGTAGTGAAAGCCAGCAGAAACATGGGATATTGTCGGTTTCTCACCTACACGCTGGCAGAGGAAGACGGTGTCGGGATAAAAGCGGCGGGTTTCCAGCTGGACGGAGTTACGGAGAATGCCCCACAGGGCTGGAATTCGCAAAGCAGGCCCCGATGTACTGAAAAGTACCCTAGCGGACCAAAGAAGAGATGGGTATTAGATTTATGATGGAGGAGAAATATGATGGAACAACTGATTATGGCACTCGGAATGACTGAACTTTGCAGAGGATTGACTGCGGTGGAATACCGGTCCCTGCTCGAACACTTGCCTGCGGATAAAGAGTACATGCCGATTGAATATCATGGCAACAATACCTCAGCATATGGCTTTGTGGAAGCAGATTATTATGAACAGCACAATTTTGATCCTACATCTTTTGAAATAGATGTTGTTCCGATTTTGGAGGATGCACGAAACGAAAACAAATCCGGCAAATACCGCCTCCCAGACGGGGCTGATTTTCTGCTTGTGTATGTAAGAAAAAAGGGGGAGCAGTATGATTCGGGTTATGATGACACTGAGTAACGGCAAAGCCATTTCAAATTGTAATTTAAACGAGCAGCAGGCGGAAGCCGGAATTGCTGAACTGAAACAAATTTGCAGGGAATATCAACTGTATATGCTAAAAATTACAAAGACGAGGAATAAAGTGTGACTACATATGATGATATGCTCAAAGATCGTGATGGAGCCGGTGTCCAAACACCAATCGGTGTATTGTACGCAACCGAGTCGCAGGACGGGGAGGACTTTCCGGGTATCAATATCTATTTGAAACGCCCGATAGACGAGCATCCAGTACTGGTAGCGATAATCGAATACAACGGTGCCGATAATGAAAAGAAAGGATTGCAGGCGCATTTGTATCCGAAGGTGGATGATTTGGACGCCGAGCCGGAGACGACCTGTTTTATGGGAGAAGGCTTATGATGCAGACGGAAGACAAGCAGAAGAAAGAAATCTTTGAACGGGTGGAATACGCGCTTGCGGCGGCAGGGTTCCGCATTTTGGATGGTGACGCAGACTGTGTTATCATCCGTAATCCGGCGACCGACACGGATTTTCAGATCCAGGTATCTGTCATCGAATAAAAGAAAAGAGGAACGACAGGGGGAGAGGCCCCCTGTCGTTCCTGGAAGGTGAATAACAGTGGAGAAATACAAGACAATTTTTAACAACACGCGGATAGACAAAAGAGAGCAGCTCGGTAATATTCAACCGACATCTATTGATCTGCGGGCGCATTACGGAACAGGAGTAGCCTTGACAAAAGGTACAGGATGGAATAAAACACATGCCTACCGAAACGGCATCGGTACAAATATCGGAGATATAGAACGGTCGTTATAGCAGGAGCTTGTACTGGAACTGGTTCAACGCAATGGCGAGGAAAAACTGTTCGGTTGGCTGAAAGAGTGGACGGCAAAGGAAAGACCGGAACGCAACAAAGAGGAATTGAAACAATTCACCTTGGAGCTATATGCCGCCAGAATCTTTGATGACCCGATTTGGGTGGACTTTATACCGTTTAACCAACAGTATCGCCCGGGAATTTTGGATAAGGCTAATCTTATTCGCGTTTTCTTTCTTTGCTGCAAAAAAGAAGGCATAGTGACACAGGAACGGCTCGCATATGATACGAACAATCGAACTTATTGTCCAAACTGTGGGCGTTGGGGAGAATATCGGATGCTTGAAGATAAATAAGAATGGGTAAGTTTTAGAGCAACCATTACGGTATCCCTATATTGTCGTGCTTATGGAAAGCATTATTTGTGATGGCATAAAAAGAGAAGAGCGCAGGATTTATAGCACAAAAGATCTGGTGCATTATTTTGAATAAAACGAACTGAGAGGTGGAAATTATGGGGTATGGTGTAAAACAGACAGATGCAAAATTTATGATTCACTTTGCAGATTTCGAACCAGCTTGCAAAGCGCTGGGCGATATGGCAAAAAGCCATCAACAGCTTAACGGAATAGATATTAAGGAAGTCCTATCAACCTGCGAAAGACAAGATCTATTTGCGGCCATGAGAGTATGCGGCTGGGAGTGCGAAAGTAATGAGGAAGGGATAAATGGGAATTACCTTTTGCTGTGATACATTGGGATACGACGATCTTATTGTTTTGAAAACGATAGCGCCGTTTGTGGAATCCGGCGCCTATATCGAAATGCTCGGATCGGACGGATATAGTATCAATGCTTTCTCTTCCATGCAATCTCCATTCTTAAATAGCCAACGCCATTTTTCTCCCCCACTACCGAGGTATGTGGTGACCTGTGACTGGGTAAAAGATTATGAAGGAGGAATCGCCGTACTGGGAGTGACTCAGAATTTAAAGACTGCACAGCGTATAATGCAAGAGGAAATCGAAACGGAAAAACGTGAATACTTGGATTGATGATGTTTCTCCAGAAGATATAACCGTTCTTATTGAGGATGAAGAAAACATAGATTATGACCGGGAAGCGACCTATGTTGAAAGTCGATCAGCAGATTAATGCTATATTGTTCTGAACGGTTGCTATTGCACGACGCATACGGCGATTACGGTTCATACAACGACTGTTATCCCGACGATACCGATGATGAGTTGATCGAGAAGGCAGCAAAAAACTGGATGAGTTACTCGAAGTGTATTCATCAGAAAATAAAGAGAATGAATCAGCAATCGATTATGGTGATGCCGTCTGGAACGCTTTTCTAGCAGTTGGTCTACGGCCGGTAATCACGGCAGTAGATCGGACGATTTATGTGTAGATCTGAGCTGTACCGAAAAGAAAAAACGCTGAGCCAGAGTTGATTCTGGTTCGGCGTTTTTGCTATTAGATTAGACAGGAGAGTATCCTGTTGACGGACTTATAAGGTCTAAATATAATAGTAATATGGAGCATTTTAATTGAATCTGCAAGCAATGCAAATAAAAGGGATGTCATCTATGAATTTGAGAGAGTTTTTGAATCAAGCGTTGATGGAGCAGGCAAAGAATTGCCTTTTGATTTCAGAAGGCGGTTCAGGAAAAACAACATCTCTTTTGGAATCGTTCCGCTATTTCCACTCGAATCCACAGTTTTGCCGTGGCAAAAGGATTATTCCCCTCTATGTTCCCCTTGCTGAATGTCGTTCTCATGATGACTATACTATACGAGAGTATATCATTCTTCATTACGGTGCTGCTGATAGCTTGCCCTGTGATTCAATAAAATCTTTTTGGACAAGATATGAAACAAATATTTTTGATAAGCAGGACACGGCTTTTTGCTATCTGTTGATGCTGGATGCAATCAATGAAAATTATTTTGGAGAAAATCTGACAGAAGAAATACGGACGCTATCAAAGCTTTGTAATGTCCGCGTGATATTGACGAGCCGGACTATTCTTGCTCCGTTTAAGGACTGGATGAAAATCAAACTGGAAGCTCTTTCCGATTCTGTTGTTGAATCCGAAGTGGAGAGTACCCGATTGGGCGAGAGCATCCTTAAACTTCTAAAGACTCCTTTTTATCTATCAAAATATCACAAGCTCAAAATGGCCGGTGTGGATGATGGATTTTTACAGCACATGAACGCTTATTCTCTTCTTGCCACCTATTACAGATGGCTGGTTGACAAGCAAATTTCGGCAAACAGAACGCTTGCAACGGATACGGCAGTGCCCTTTGCAAAGCAAGAAACCGCGGTCTGCGAAACGCTGCTGCCACTTCTTTGCTTCGCAGCAAGCAGTCACCAGAAAATGTTTCTTGACTGGAACGATCTGAAAATCCGCAATGAAGTTTCCAAAAGGCTGAAAAAAGGAAAAAATTCGGAAGTCCTTGTAAGACTGATTTCTGAGTATGGAATGGAACATCTCATTGACAGTTTTATTGTTCCGTTGGGGCCCATCACAGCCGTCGACGGAAGGTATAAAATCACCCACGAAATTTATCGGGATTTTCTGTGTGCGAAATATATGGCTGAACATATACAGAACGCAGAAAGTATCTCTAATTCGAATTTTAGATGCAGTGAAGATGTTCTGAATATGATCGCCAACGCCTGTATGGGAAAAGCGTGTTTCGCCGATAAAAATGGAATAGTGATGACCACGTCCAAAGAAATGCTGCAGGTATTTTTTCCTATCGACACCCCCGAAGGAGTACAGCATGGATTTTTCAACTACTGTTTCATCGTTTACAACCTCCTGGAAAGCTTCAGAAACGGTTCAAACGAGAAAGAAGTATTCTGTCAGCAATTTCTGGATATCAGCCGGGCTTTTTTCACAAAGCTGAAAATATGCCTTGGCGCGAAACGACTGGAAGTGAAGAAAAATCATCTGGAAATTATACGCATACATGCAGAAATATTACGTCGAATTGCTTTATATGATGAAGCGGTTGATGTGTCAGAATACCTCATACAATGCATTCGTGATACGGCGCTGGAAATTGATTATCTGATGGAAACAAGGCACATTAAAATTAAGTGCAGTATTTATGCAGCTTTCGATCAAGCCAAAAGAAAGACCGCTGATGACCAAATTGCAAACAGCTATACGAAAGCCCTGTATGAATTGCGTGACCTTACGGAGGAGGGCTATCCTCCCTCCGCGAACCTATATGCTATGCTATTGGCTTATCCCGATGCGATATCTGAGAGATTTGTTTCTATTTACTGCGAAAAAGCGAATGTGCGGCAGAGAAGAAAAACGGCTTTTGAAACCAACCTGAAATCGATGGTGGCGGAATATAAAAAAAGTACAGACGCTGTACAGTATCATTATCCAATGCTTCAATGTATCACAGCATTGCTGCACGAAGATGTTTCATGCTACAACAAAAAAGAAGATATCGAACTCTTTGATACTGAAGACTTGATTTCAGGCGATATCTTACGGTTTGGAGATTTTTGCACAGAAAAGAGGGAAATCTCCCTGCTGCTCGCACAAAAGCTGCTCTGTTATTTGATGCAGAAAAAGAATGCACAAATCCTGTATTGCTTATACGCAAAAATGCTTCTGTTACAAGGAATAACCGATAGAAGCGAGCTGTTACCTTATTTGGAAAAGTCCAAAGACCAGCCTCTTTCCATTTTTATGAATTCGTTGCTCGGTAAGGATAACGATGCCTCTGTGATTGACGATATTAGCAATGCCCTTGAAAAAAGGGCACAAAATAGGACTCCGGACTCCTTTGATGCGATATATATACAAGAAGATATGAAAGTCATGTGGGATATGTTTCTTTGTAATGGAGCCGAATATTCAAAACCCTATTGTGAAGCGGTGAGTCGGTTATTGTCTCTAAATCTGAGAGGAGCTTGACATATGAATACACGGTATCCTTCAGATGCTATTAGAATCATTACGGAATTTCTTTTTATTGAAGAACCTATAACTTCCTTACCGAAGGCAGATTTGGTTGTCGCCTTTGGAAGCGAGTTCATTCAAGGTACAATTGATGCTATCGAACTGCTAATGAGCCATACAGTTATTTGCATGGATAGCCGTGTTATCCTTTCGGGGGCCACAGGGGGATTGAATGCAGGCAAAGAGAGCGAGGCCAAAAGGATGTATGAAGAGGCGCTGAAACGCGGGCTACCTTCATCTATGTTTTTGGTGGAAGACAGGGCCGCAAATGCCCGTGAAAATTTAGAGTACAGCAAGGAAATTATTGCAAAACTCGGCGGGTTTGAAAGGTTTAACACGATCCTTTTTGTCGGCAAAGCCTTTATGTTGAGAAGAACTCAGATGGCCGCTTCTTCTCTGCATTACCCTCTGGAAAAAGTACACTATTACGGCCTGGTTGATAAGCAGGGCAAAAACATCGGAGCTGACTGCTGGTGGAAAGAAGAGGCATCTAAAATAAGAGTGATGCAGGAACTGGAACGAATCGGAAAGTATGCGGTAAAGGGAGATTTGAGTCTCTCCTGATTTTTAGATAAGGCATCTGGTACTATTTCTTTATTGAATACAAAAGGGATATTTATTGGCGCCGATTGAAATCACTTGAAAAAACACAGTGTGACAGGTCAACGGTCGTAGGCGGCAAACAAGGGGGAATCCGTAATGAGTAGCAGTGATTTTCCGGAAAAGGTTACCCGGCTTTTACGAAGCGGGAAGCAGAACCTGATGGTGGTGGCTGAGGGCGGATTGGGGAAAACCGTGGGCTTGATCGAGATTTACCGGAGATTGCTGGCCGATCCGACATCCAGCGACGGAAGGAAACTCGTGCCTATCTATGTCCCTCTTGCAGAATGTGAATCCGATCGTTTTGCTGTCCGGCGTTATGCTGTGGCTCATTACCTCGGATTAGAAAATATTGAGGATTTTTCTGAACGGATTTCCAACAGTGAGCGCCTGCTGTTTGACAGCAGCTATTCCTCATATCGCTATGTCTTTCTTCTTGATGCCGTAAACGAACACTTTTCTGGGGATGCTTTGGTGTCGGAAATCGAGCACATTTCCTCATATCAAAACGCCTGTGTCGTTCTTTCAAGCAGAACGCCTAACCGATATTTCAGCAATTGGAAAACATATAGGCTGAACCGCTTGCATTCCGATATTGTGGACAAAGTTTTTCGGCAAGCAGCGCTGGACGGAGAAATGAAACGCGCCATGGCGCTCCCATTTTACCTGTCTAAATACCGGCAATTGACGGAAAGCGGATATCCTATGGGAGAAGTGATAAACCCGACCACGCTGATGGATGCTTTTGCGGAATGGACGCTGCAAAAGCAAATAAAGGCCAACAGCGCTGTACGCTTTCAACTGGATACCTACGCCGTCTGTGCGAAATATGCAACGGAGGTATTTTTGCCTGCTCTCTGCTTTGCATCGTCCTGTAAAAAGCAGATGGTCTTTTCAAGATATGACGAGGAGTTTGTCAAGTCTGTCGTCTCTTGGTTGCTTGACGATATGCCGATTGAGCTGCACAGTATTCTGGAAAAAATCCTTGTACCGATGGGCTATGTGATATCTAGTAAACACGGACTTTATCGAATCAGCCACCAGCTGTTCAGGGACTACTTTGCCTCCAAGCTATTGTCTTCCGGTTATGAAATCTGTCAATATAACAGCAGCCTTTTGGCGCGTGCCCTGTCGGAACACATCAATTCCATTGTTTTGGAATTCTTCGCGATGTCTTTTGCTGGCTCGACTGGAAAATTCCTGGACGCTGTAAACAAAATGAACCATATCCTTTCCCAGGACGTTGCTTGCCGGAAGTGCGGGCTCCTGCAGAAAAATTTGGTCGATATGTACGCATTGTGCGGGAATACTCTGCGGGACGTGGATTTGTCCAATCGGGATCTGCGGCTGGCGAACTTTGATAAATTTGCAAGGCTGCTCCATGTAAATTTTGCAGGCTCGCAGTTTGGCGCGGATACGTTTTCGCTTCCAAGTTTTTCCGTTATGAATTATATGCAGTCTGTTTCAGAAGCGGAAAGCTGCTTGGACAGCCTGATAGCGCATAATTATATTGTATTCGAAAAACAAAATGTGCTTGTAATATTCAGCAAAAACTTTTATATGATTCTGGATATGGCAACGGGAAATTTGTTGGTGCGGAGAGATTTTCTGACGGCCAGTCTTTATCTCAACCAAAATGGGGGAAAATATGACGATCATACCTTCTGGTATACACATAGCGGCGGGATCAGTCTGGTAGATGTGACAACATATGCGGAAACACATGTGCAGCATTCCGAAAACATCGCAGAAATTCATCTTGTTGACGGCATCGTATTTTATAGAAATCATTTTATTTTGAAATACAGCGCTGAAGGCAATAAAGGGATGGCCTTCTCGATTGACACCGGAGAATGCACGGAAATCTCTATTCCAAGAGATTATTTCTTTGGCATTGTACAGGATGTACTTTACGTTTATAAATCTGAAATTTTGCTGACATTCCCTTTCCCATCAAAAAAATTATCTCTTTATCAAGTAATGGTGGAACCTGAGAGCGTATACATATTGCCGGTGGAGAAGGACTCCTTTTACAGCAGGACAGACGCCGAAATGAAAACGTCATTGTTGCGATACGCTATGATAAACGCTCGTGCCGGATTGCCTTTTGGGTGGAACTCTGCCGCAAGTAAAGAACCAATCAATATAGTGAATATTCAGTACGACGGAGAAAAGGACATTCTGTATGTTTTAGGTGCTAACCATGAAGAACGGTTTTTGGGGACATGGGATCCGGACAACTCCGACTTCCGGAAACTGGATTGGGAGGTGCCGGCGAATACAAAGGGGTTTGTTCTTTGCAGAGGCTTGCTCATTGTATATACAGATTCCGATGTGATACAGTATTCGCCGGAAGCCAATACTGTGGTTTGGTTGCTGTCTGGTCAGGACGACATTTGGAATGTTCTATGCTCTGAAAATTATCTGATTATACTGACAAAGAAAAGGATTGTTGGGTATGGGCAGGGAGCGAAGTGGATAAAACGTATCATATGTCCCCAGTTATCCTTTAAGGGTGTCCAGGACGGGAATTTGATGTTTGAAATAACCTATTGGGGATTGGATGAAGATCACCTGACAAACAAGGCGTATTTTTTCTTTGGTAAATCCGGGAAAATGAGGATGAATCGGCCGTTTTTTTCGGATTTTACACACCTGCCACATGAGGAAACTCTTGCAATAAAGATGGACGGACAGGGTGGGGCTATTTACAAGTTCTCGAAAACTGATTTTTCTTATCAAGAGCTTACAAGATTTGGAAGAATATTCCGCGATAGAATTTTTGAACCGGTTCAGCTGGAGAATAGTTGGATAGCCTCTGTGAAAAAACAGAAACTGACGGTGTTTGGTAATCGGATTGTTCTTTATGCTTATCAAAAGGAGTGGCAGGATAGCAATTATGGCAGAAACTTCGATGTTGTTTCTCTGCTGAAAGGGCCGAGACTGGAGCAGTGGACAGAAGCAAACGAAGCGTTCTCATGGGCGGAAGAACGGTTTTATCTTCCGAACAGAGATTTTTATATAGATGTTTTGTTTATCGATGATGAAATTGTGGCGTTCACTGCGGATAATATCTCGATTTTTACATTGGATGGGAACCTGCGCTTGACGATGGATGTCTCTCTGGACTTTAAAAATGCTTCCTTTTACCGAGATAAGCAGATGCTGTACTGCGTACCCAAAGATAAGGCAACAACGGATCATTTGTATGCGCTGGATATATCCACGGGAAAGCTCGCTCTCGTGCGATTTCAAGAGAAACACCTATTCTGGAACTCCACAAGCAACGCATTTTATTCTGTTTGTTCTGACGAGAGCAATGAGGGTGACTACAACCAAACGATAACGTATGATTTCTGGAAAATATGTGAAATGCCGGAATCCGGGGCGTTATCTGAAATTGTGGAGGAAATGGAATTAAAAAAATGGTTTTCTTTGGACGTGAAGCCTGGAACCGTAATGGAGAACGTCTTGTCTGATAAAGAGTATTTGGCGTCTATAAGCGCGGCATGCATGGAGCGGCGTAACTTCACTGGGAAGGTCCTGGATACATATTACGCATTTACCCATGAGGTGACGGGATCAAGTTTTAAGGGGGTTGAGGGCATATCCGATATGGATCGTGAGGTACTAAAGCAGTATGGGGCAGCAGAAGTGTAATAAATATATGGAGGAGGAATATCATCATGACCTTTGATGATTATGCAAATTTGTTCCAGGACCTTTTGATTGCGGATTTTTCGCCAGATCCTGACGAAACCGTCCAGCCAACCGAGGAAGAGCGCAGAATCGCGATCCTGGTTCAGGCCTTGCGGGAGCAAAAGGGCTTGAGGTGGGTATCTGAAAAGCTGCGTTCCGAGAAACTGAGGAAGCTGTATGTCAGGAACCCCATTGAATTTGTCCTCGAGCACTGCTTCTTGTGCAACGATACCGATGGGGCGTATCAAAAATACGATCAAAAAGCTTTTATGGTATTGTGGAAGGCGCTTAAATATGATGACGCCGTCTCTGTGGATCTTGCTATACGCAAAGAGCAAATCGGTAAAACAAAAAGCGTGGTGACCTTCGGTTCATTGCGGGAGTTCGTTTTAAATTCGTCAAAGGGAGGAAGTGCTTCCGCTGGGAATACCGCCACGGCGCAAATCACCCAAATCACCCTTGAAATTGCAAACAGGATGCAAACGCTGGACGTGACACAGGCGGATGCGGGAGAAAAATTCAACCGCATCTTTCAGGAGTACGCTCGCACGTTTAGAGACTCGGCCCAGTCCGTCCGGTTCTACTTTGCCAAATATGTGTACTATCTGATATGTCATCAGGTCCTCGAACTGAAGGAACTTCTCCTCCAATTCAGCTCAACGGCTCCAAAAGCCATGCTAGAAAGCATCTGGGAGAAATCGTGGGACGATTACCGCTGGTCCCTCCTCACGGGCCTGAGGAGGGATATCGAAATAGATGACTACTCCGACGAAAAACAGCTGTCTAAAGAATTATTGCGTGCGGTACGGAATAATTTTGTGCTAATGGGCGCCGCGTCGTCTGGCAATGGGTTTCCATTGCTGTCGACGGGCGAGCAGCTCTGTATGCTGACAAATAAAACGTCGGTCTTTGCAGAGGCAACCGATGCCGTCAAGCATGCGGAATACAGACGTATCATTGAAAATATGCAAATATCGGATTTTTACGGTTATGCGATCAATTTCAGTAAGCTCTATCATTTGCTGTTTGAACTGCTCATCTCCAAAAAGGAAACCTGGTTTGATGAAGAGGATACCCAAAGCGAGGACGGAAAGAATTTCATCAAGGGAGTACTGGACGGCAAATACGATATGTCCCGCTCTGCCGTTTTGATGTACCTGGCTTCTGTAAGGGGAGCATTATTCAACGTAGAAAGGTTTATGGAAGAGTATAATCTTGTGTTTGGCAAAGATTCGGTTTTAGATCTGACAAGTGTGAATAACATGCTCAAACGCATGGGGTATGTAAACCTTGGGGACAATGTGGCAAGTGAAGCGGAAAGTGAAGTTGACAAATTGTATATTAAGGTCTTTTCAACTCCCTCCGAAGCTCCAATAGCGTTAGATGCTTTGAGTGACGAAATCGGTGATTTTGTCGAAGAACACGGGTATAGTCCGATTCCGTTCGAAGTGGCGGACATATCGGCCAAAGAGCGGCGCAAGAGAATTCTTCGGGAGGTGAAACCAGTTGGCTCAAGAAAAGGTTGAAAATCATCGCATCCCATTACCGCCAAAGACCAAGTTGACGGCAAGGCTGACAATCGAACGGCTTCTCAGTGATTGCGGTGGAACTTCCTTAACCTACATAGCTAAAGACGATCACAATCGAACGGTCGTTGTAAAAGAAACCTATCCGCTTTACACCACAGTGCCACTCTTCAGAGACGGATACCGCATTGTTGTGGAAGAGGAATCCGATGCCTTCAAGGATGAATTAAGCGAGACCGTGGCGAAATTTGCGGAGGAATGCCATAATGCGGATATCCTCTGTTCCTCAGGCGATACCAACTCCATTTTTCACTTTGAATGCCGCGATATAACCGATGAGGCGCTGGAAGACCCGGAGTTTCACGGCTCCATTGCCAGGTATATGACGATTGCCACCGTGTCCGGACGAACTTTGGGAGAGATCCGTGAGGCGGATGACATCTCCTTAAAGCAGGCGTTGCTTTATACAAAGAAGATATTATACTCGCTGCGGGAGATGCACAGCGAGCCGAAGCGAATGCTGCACCTGGATTTAAAGGACGATAACCTGTTCTTCCCCGATCAGCTATCACCTGAGGAGACCTTTGCTATTATTTTGGATAGCGCCGGCGCCCAAAGCATTGATCATATTTCTGCATCAGCCAGGTTTTCTATCAGCGAGGGCTATGCGGCAAAAGAAATTCAATTATTAAAAGCATACACAGAAACGGTAATAAATGAAGCGGCCGCACAAAAGTACCGTGCGCTGATAGGAGTGCATACGGATTTGTATTCCGTTGGCGCTATCGCCTATCGGCTGATCATGCGGGACGCCTTTAATCCAGAGCTTTGGGAAGAGATACAGGAAGAAATAAGGGAAGAAAAAGGAGAAGATGCCATAAACATCCTTGCTAATTTACATCCCAGCACGCTGGTTTGGGAGAAAATACAGGAAGAATACGCTCCAAATAAAAAAGCCAAATTGATTCGGGCGCAGGTATCAACAAGGCTGCAAGCCGATTACCCTTATTTGGTGGATAGGATCAGCGATATGCTGGCAAGGGCTCTGTATTTCTCTGCCGATGAAAAGGAGCTGCTTCAAAACAGATATACCGATTGTGAGACCTTTGCTGCAGACATTGACGTCATCCTGGAGATCCTTGAGCAAAAGGGAATCCATCCGGAAGTGGTGGCAGCGCAAAGCCGGAAACAGTTTGAAAAGATTTTAAGAAATGCCAACGTGGAATTTGAGGGTGATCCCGTGGCTAACGACCATCTTTTTGTTCAGGAATGGTTCCCAACGGTTGTGGAAGCAGACGATGCCTACTGAACGAAAATTTCACCCCAAGACGTGAAACTAAATATAATAAAAACAACCAAAGGGCCTGCTGTCCGTGATTGTGGACAGCAGGCCCTTTTTCTTCGCCTTTATGTGCTGGCAGTCGTATCGTCCTATTCTGCGTACCCTGCCGCTCAAATCCAGATGCTTATCTTGCATATCGCTGACACTTTTTTAGATAGCGTTTCTTTTATGCTGTTCTTGCAAGTAAAAATAAATTATTTGAACATGGATGAAGGAAAAGAAAAAGAGGGGCATCAAGCGAAGCGTTTGTGATAGGAGATGATGAATAGAACAAAAACGTATGTTCTTTAGATAGCTGTTGTGCTATGTTTTAAGTGCACCCGGGGGGGATCCTATTCACCCACCTGACGAGAGTCGGTTGGTCACCGACCGAAACAGCAACAATTGTTGTCGTGGGAAACCCACATATACTAAATTCAAGGAGGTCAATATCATGAGCAAATGGGATGGAAGGTTTGATGGAACCTATGAATCGTCAAGGTACAATGACGGGACGCTTGAAACTGATATTCTAAATGCCGGCTGCGGTATTTGGGAGACAAGTACATCTGGCCTTTATCGAGAAAGCGATTCCCGTATTGATGTTTGGGGACGTGGAGACGACAGCGGTCACTATGATCACTATTATTACAATGGACCGGATGAATACGGAAAAGCACCAGATGACAGGCACAGCTAAATCCCGCCTGATGAGTGCCAAGTGGCGTTTGGCCGAAAGCATGGTAGATTTTACATCTGCTATGCTCGCGGGGAGCCATAGATTATCGATTCGGAATAAGATGAAATAACTAAATAAGGTGGTTTCGTTTAAAGCATAATTCTTAAAGGGGAAAATATCGATGAAAAAATACCTCTCTATTATTAGCAAAAAAACGAAGTTAAAGTGCATTGTGGTAATGATGCTTGCTTTCGTGGGGTCTTTGCTTGCATCTATTTGGCCGGTAAAACTAGGAGAAATATATACAAGAATTTCTAATGGCTCTATTGACACTATTGCTAAAGGCACGCTGTCTGTAGTTGTTTTTGGGTTATTTTATCTTTCTGCCGAATGTATTACTATCGTTCGTAGAATTGCACTAGAAAATATCGTTGCCCCTCATGAATCTGAAATCCGTACAAATAGTGTAGAAAAACTCTTAAAAATGCCTGTTTCTTATTATTCGGGAGGCTTAAGTGGAGAAAAGACAGCTCAATTGAATCAGGGAGTAGCAGGATTTGGCCAGCTTATAAAAATCATATGTAATGATGTATTTTCCACTATATTGACAGCCGTTTGCACTCTCATTCAGGTATTTCTTAATGCGCCGAAAATTATGGTTGGAATCATGTCTTTTTATCTTGTGCTAACAATCATTATTTCTGCATTCCAAATACGGTCACAAAACGGCATTCGTGAAAGCATTGTTGGTCAGAAGAACGCATTGGATGGACAAATTTGTCAGTCAATCTCCAACCTCGAACTGATTAGAGGAATGAATGCGGAGGAATATGAAAAGAAGAGACTTCTTCCGAGTATTCTAAATATTAGCCGATATAGTGACAGAAAAAGCAGCGAATACCAGGAGAGGAGGAACGTAAGATGCCTTGCTGCAATTACAAAGACAAAACCTTTGGCAATTTTGTTCCCGATTCCTCCAACGAGCTTGCTTATACTATGTGCAAATCTATCGCGCAGGGCCGCTGCAGGTGCCATCCCCTGCTCATATATGGGCCATCAAAATGTGGAAAAACGCATCTTCTCTTAGCGATCAAAAGCGGAAGTGGAAAAACCGTCGGATATTTCCTCGCAAAAGACTTAGCAGAAAACGCGAGAGCGGAAACAGCAGAAGCATATAGCCGATATGACTATGAGGTCGTTTTAATCGATTCCCTAGATGAACTCCGAGGGGACCAGAATGGACAGAACCGATTATTCGCTTTTATTAGAGGGCTTGACTCTGCGGGAATACAGGTTGTATTGGCTACCAACCACTTCATCGATGGGTTTGACATGTTTAAAAATCGTTTTCTATCAGAATTCACGGATTCGTTGATATGTGACATCCGAGGGGTGTAAATAATGCACAAGATATGGATGACGATTTTCTTATTGGTACTGTCACTCGGCGGAAAAGCGTTGCTAGCGTATCTGATTTATACGGATAATTTGTGGCAGTATTTTTTTGAAGACATGACCGGCATTACGCTTGAATTGTGCCTCTACGGACTGGATGCAGTGCTGGCCGTGACCGCATTCGCTTTTATTGAAACGAAGCTAAAATATATCGTTACCAAGCTTTGTGCCGCGGTGTTTGTTACTGCCGCATATCTTGCTTTTGTCGTGGCGGTGAATAGCTTTTATCAAAGCCTATGCTGGAATGTAATGTTCGGGTGGGCGGAGCCGCATATGCACACGATCGACATGGCAGCCTTGGGCATAGAGGCCTATATCAAAACGGGCAACCCGAAATATCATGTAATTTTCCTTATTTTACTTGGATTATGCGGATGTATCATATTCTTCCGCTGTATAGCGGCACCAATCAAGAAACTTCTCCTAAACCGTATCCGTAAAAAGGAAAACAATTCAATGCGTATGCTTTTTTACCGCATTTTTTTAAAGTTTTACGGAAGATCTCTCACGCAAGAGGAACTCGATGAAATATGGGGCGAATATGTTGAAGCTTGGTCGGCAAGGAAAAGGATGCAAGCGGAGAGAGGCTCCAGTGCGCAAACGCCTCGTGATGAAAACGGCACGACGAATGAGGAAAGTCAATGTTGAACGTATTGCGAAAACGATTTTATCTCTTCCAAATTTCGTTTACAACAATTGATGCGGTATCGGTTCCGCTTGGGGAAGTGTCTCTACAAGAAGACAGATCTTTATGCCTGGATATGCACTCCGGCGCTTCCTGTGGCCTGGGCGACGATGTCCTGTTTTTTGCGGGAGACGAGAGCGGAGTCTGGCATGTAAAGCGGCAGGATTTTTTTGATGGCGAGTCTTGGGTTTACGCTGTGCTTTTTGACGATATACGAATAACGCTCAAAGGCGTTATTGATGATAACGGCTCCTTTTTGTATATCCATGAAGATCACCTTATCTATATGGATAAAAGAGGAAAAAACGATCGCATCTGTTCTGTTGAAACGCTTGGAAAGCTCTTGAAATGTGGGGAAGATCGTGTGCTTGCCAGAGATTGAAAGACTGCTGAATGTTGCAGCAAACAAAGCAAAACTTTAACTTTACTACCGCCTGCTTTGTATTAAAAGGGAGATGTAGGAATGCTTGTACTTACATCATTTGGTTTCAGGAGTCCCCTTATCAGAGGAAAGCTTTCAGGCGTATTGCCTGTAAAAGGCAAAACAGTGCTTATTCTCCCTTTTGCCGGAGTCAATATAAAAGCCTGCGCCGAACACGAGAGCGAGGGGCTTGTCCGGTTTGGCTATTCGCCTGAAAATATTTTTATCTGCGAAGATTTACATACTCTGACGCGTCTAAACTACGACGTGATATATGTCCCTGGCGGTAACACGTTTAAGCTGCTCAAAGCGGTTCAGAATAAGGGGCTGATGCTTGCATTGAGAAAGGCCGTTGGAAACGGCTGCACCTATATCGGTGTTTCGGCCGGCGCAGAACTGGCGACTGTTGACCTCCAGTATGTAGAAAACTTGGAGGAAAACAACGAGGCGGTCACAGACTTCCATGGCCTGGGGCTCATTAAGGATGTGGTTATCCCTCATTCCGACCAGAGAAATATTGCAGATCAGCTCGCCTGCAAGAGCAACGCAGGCAAAACGCGAAAATTACTTTGTATCCCTAACGATGGGGTTATAATTTACGATATATTGAAGGAACAGCGCAATGTGAAATATCTATAAACTGTTCCCTTGCCCTCTTAAATCATTCGCCCTTAGATCGTTCGCTGCTGTTTTGCGCGACGGAAAGGAAAGAGGTGACCGCGATGAATCGGTTAATATTTCGTATACCTAACGGCTACACCGTCTTTCAGGAAAGAACAACCGTGGATTTGGATGCAGCCGTCAATATACTGAAGTCCCGCAAGCGGCGCAAATACATATCCGCCTGCCGTGATGATCGGTCTTTTACGGCTGAACTGCGGAAAGACCTTTGGAAATGCCCGCATTGCAATTACGAGACGGCCGCCACGCTTATGGAAGCGGATTCCTGCGACAACGCTTATCGGTATTCGTATGTGACCAAACGGCTGATCGAAATGTGGGGGACGCATCAGTTATCCCTTTTCAGTCCCGAAAATGAGAAGTTAATGCTCAACCCCCTGCCTGAAATGACAAAAGAGCATTACTGTCCCAAATGCCATCGAAAATCCATGCCCGCTAATGCGCAGCGCCACGTCAGGATTTCATGGGACAAAAAGCGTCTTGTGATCGAAGCGGAGGTGCTTGGAATCGGTGAATTTCTTTCTTTTCCGTGGATTTCCAAAGACAGGCTCACCATCGATTTTCCTGTCTACGAGGTGGTTACCTTTCAATTTAAAACCGGCCGTACGTACATTGAGCTGCAAAGCAATACGGCATCCATCGCTAAGCGAGATATTACCAAGTATCCATTTTCCTGGAAAGGTGGGGTTGTGTATCAACTGATTTGTGATAACCTGCAAATTGGAAGAACAATTAAGCGAGTGTTCCTTGAACGATTTAAGAGGGAACTCCCCTTTGAAAAAAATGAGCGAACTCCCGAGAAATATATACTGATGACCCGGTTTATCGGATTTGACCGGAGGTTTTATGATTCCATCCCGTATTTGAAGGGGACCTTTGATATTGAAAGAACGTTTCAAAGCGTTGCCCGAAAGCTGCATTCTATGAATGGAGCATATAAACTTTTCAAGCAGTCCGATTTGCCCGATTTCAAATCCGTCAGACGGGTGTTTTTTTCTAATGCAGGACTGTTATTCTATCTCGATGAGTGTGAAAAGCTGTGGCAAGCGATTGCAGATCCCAATGTCTTTTGTGATCTGATGAACCATGACTGTGTTTTCCATATTTTATCGATCCTGCATCAACGCCCTTGCTTATTTGAGTTTGTCTTTGATTACAGCCGGCTTCAAGGAGCAAAAGGGCTCATCAAGAGAATAACGCATGAGTGGAGTTTTTCGATAGACTCCGCCGTTGATTACTGCACAATGAATAAAGCCCTGCGCCTTGCGGAACAGCAAAGCTGGAGAAGATATAAGTACAGCGGCGCGGATGAGGTTCATGAACCTATTAAAACCACCCCTTTATTTTCAATGCCGATGAAACAACCGGTAGAATCCATCAAGGATTGCGTTTTTGACGGATTTAATTTCTCATGGCTCAGGACCGGTAGTGATTACGACAAAGCCGGAAAGCTCTTAAAAAACTGTCTGCGCGACTGGAAAACCATCAATAATCCGGTTGTTCTTGTAAAGCGGGGGAAAAAGCCTGTCGCCGCCATAGAGGTGGGCGAAGACGGTGTCCGTCAATTTTGGGGTTACGACAATTCAGATGCATACGAGGTGCCGGGGCTAGGTTTGGCATATCGCAAATGGTTGGTGCGGTTTCATTTGAAGGACGTCAGATATTCAACATATAATGAGTGACGGTCACTTCCTGGATGCGGTTTCTTTGCAGGAGGGGAAACAAGAATGCAAAATTTGCAGAGGAAAAGGCTTAAAGAATGGAGTGGCGAACGGCTTAGTCTCGGGATCACCGAATCCGGCATCGAAAAAGTAGCCATAAGCGTACCGTGGGAAAATGTATCGAACGCCTATGGCATGCGGATGCCTGACATTTATATCTCAAAAGAGGACTTGTTTGATAAAAGAATTATGGCGGAGATCAACCGGCACAAAATTCAGGGGCTCTATATCCATGTTCCCCTTGAGGATTATGAATTTTTGCGAGAGTTTCCGCAAATTAAAGACCTCAGCATAAAAAGTGGCGAAAATGTGAAGAATTTATCCTTCCTTGAAGCCCTTACCAGTTGCCGGATGTTTTATCTTGAAAGCGCTTCTCTGCCGGACTTAGAGCCGATGCTGAAGGTCAAGAGAAATCATCGTATCGACGGTGCCCCTGCTCCCAGGCCGTTTGCCTGTGTGGGATTGTATAATTGCGAAGTCAAGGATCTTTCGGAGTTTGCGCTAAGAACATACATCTTTTCGGAATTTATTGTCTGGAACCCCAAAAGCAGGGATGAAAGGAAGCGGTGGAAGACCATCATCGCTAAAACATTCCGATACTATGAAATTGAAGAAAAAGAAACGAAAAAGGAGAAACGAATATGGAAATCGAGGAAATGATTTTTACAATTAAAGATGAAAATGGGGAAGAGACGGAATATGTGACATACTTTACCTTTTCGTATGATGATTCCAAAAGCGAATATATCGTGTATACGGACAACACAACGGATACGGACGGGCGCAAAAAACTGTACGCATCCAAATATCTTCTTGATAAGGATGTCATAAAGCTGTTTCCTATTGAAGAGGATGAGGAATGGTCTATGGTTGAGCAAGCGATAGAAGAATATCGGGAACAGGTGGACAAGATTAAAAACATGGAAGCCCTTCTCACCGGAGATGACGGGAAGGATAAAGCGAAACCTCTTGCAAAATGAAAAGGAGAAGGTTATGATTTATATCACTGGAGATACTCACGGGGATCAGAACCGCTTTTTCGGCAAAGATTCTCTCGCCAGTAGACTGACGGCAAACGATTATTTGATAGTCTGCGGTGATTTCGGATATCTTTTTAGAAACAGCTTATCCGAGCGGGTCTTTTTAAGCGATCTGGAAAGGCTGCCCTTTACCATTGCCTTCGTGGACGGCAACCACGAGAATTTTCCGGCAATTTATGCATATCCGGTTATCGAATGGCATGGTGGGAAGGCACATCAGCTCAGAAAAAATATCTTTCACCTGATGCGCGGGGAGATATATGAAATCGAAGGGAAAACCTTTTTTACATTCGGCGGCGCATACAGCATTGACCGATCTTCTCGTACCCAAGGCGTTACCTGGTGGTCGGAGGAACTGCCGAATGAGATAGAATATAAAAATGCCGCTGAAAACCTGAAAAAAAGCCTTTTCAAAGTCGACCATATCCTTACGCATACGCTGCCTCGAGAGATGATTTTACGTTACAGGAAACATCCTGATCCACACGATCTGCAATTGACCGGATTCTTGGAATGGGTCATGCATGAGACTCAATTTGAGCATTGGTGGTGCGGACACTGGCATGACGACCAAGATCTAACCGAAAAATTCACGATCTTATGGTTTGATGTCCGGCGAATTGAATGATAATTCCATCAACCGATAGAATTGGCAAAGGAGTCCCGACCATGACATTGAAGGAACGTAAAGAACGAATTCGTTCTTATCTTGGGAAAAACGTCACGATTAAAATAGACCGTCCAATAGGATATATCCACAAAGAAGGAAATAGCAGCTTGATCTACCCGGTCAACTATGGGTATATCCCCGGAGAAATCGGCGGTGACGGAGAATGCGTTGATGTTTATCTGCTGGGTGTTTCAGAGCCAGTAAAATCGTACACCGCAAAAATCGTCGGTATTGTTCACCGCGAGAATGACACAGGGGATAAACTTGTCGCGGCTCCGGAGGGGATAGACTTTACCGCAGAAGAAATCAAGGCACAGGTAGAGTTTCAAGAAAGATATTTTGAAACATATATTGAAACGGAATCTCTGATAACAGCGCTGCTATTTCGCGAAGGGAAGTTCATTAACCCGCCGCGAGAATTCCGAGAGGCACTTGGTCCCCGGATGGCAATGTGCTTCAATCAAAACCGGCTGAAGCTCTTTACCTTTTCAGAATTTGAAAGTATATGCGAATCCATTGAAAGAGTCTGTGCTTCAAAGGATGTACGATCATTGCGTCGTTTCCTGACCAGCTCTGAAGTTATAAATGATTTTAAAGAGTTTGAATCATATTGCTCGAAATTCTTTTGTACAAAGGAAACGCTCATACAAACGATGTGGTTCGTGGAAAACGGCTATTTAACAATTGAAATAAAGGATGAAAAAACGTCTGAAAAGTAAAACAAGCTGAAAGGCGTCCGATGATATCGGACTCTTCAGTGGGTACATAAAAAGGAATAGAAGTGGTTACCTTTTGAGTACACTCTATGTTATAATGAACTTCAGTATAGTAGGAAAATGGGGGATTATTTTGAAATATGTTGATGTTGATAAAATATTGAACGATCCTCTTTTTCATGCTTGGAAGAAAAAGGACTTAGTGCAAGCTTTAAAGGATGCTGAACCGGTCAGCTTAGGATGTTTTTGTGAGGAATGTGTACATCGAAACACTTCTGCTTGTCCGGCATACGACGCACCGATGAGAAGAACTTCCTTGCGTGTTCATTTTTGTTCGGAAGGCGAACGCTCATAACATATATGTCGGAGAGTGTGTCCCAAAATTTGTGTAAACTCCATTTCGGGTGCGAATAGAGAAAAATTTAATCAGGGGGGGCAGGGACAACTGGATGCCCCTTACTTACAACAAAACGCCGGTGGAAATGGATTTCAAGGGAGACGAAGAATGTCGGTATCCATACTTGAGAACTTTAAATATGATTTTGCCGGTAAAGTGGCTACTATATTTATAAGGAATTTGTTTGGCAAGGAGAAAAGGAATGCCGCTTCAGATCATACGCAACGATATCACCAAAATCAAATGTGATGCCATCGTCAACGCCGCTAACGCATCACTTTTGGGAGGCGGCGGCGTTGACGGCGCGATCCATAAAGCCGCCGGAAGGGGGCTTTTGCTGGAATGCCGAAAGCTCGGCGGCTGCGGTGTGGGGCAGGCAAAAATCACCGGGGGCTACAGGTTGCCATGCAGATATGTGATACACACCGTAGGCCCGAGGTGGAAGGGCGGGGCGCAGGGCGAGAAGGAGCTTTTGGAAAGCTGTTACCGTGAATCCCTGCGCTTGGCGCTTGAAAACGGATGTGAGTCTGTTGCATTTCCGCTGATTTCGAGCGGTACATATGGCTATCCCAAGGATCAGGCTTTGCGGGTCGCCGTGGATGTCATCAGCGGCTTTCTGACCGGCCACGATATGACGGTTTATATCGTGGTGTTTGACAAGTCCTCGTTTCAAATCAGCGAAAAGCTTTTTTCGGATATTGCAAGCTACATCGATGATAAATGCGTAGAAACGCATTTTGCATTTCGTCGTACAAGGCGGAACGACTGCGGAGAAAGCATGGCCTTGAAAGAAGCCGGCACTGTTCCCGATGATGCCAGCGTGCAGATGTCTTCGATGCCAGGGGCTGCGTCCCTGGAGGATATGATGTGCCGGATCGACGAGAGTTTCTCCCAGATGCTCCTCCGCAAAATCGATGAAAAGAATATGACCGATGCGGAGTGCTATAAGAAGGCGAACATTGACCGCAAGCTGTTTTCCAAGATTCGCAGCGATGTGCATTACAGACCAAGCAAAACAACAGCCATTGCCTTCGCGATTGCCCTGGAGTTAAGTCTGGATGAAACAAAAGATATGTTGATGAAAGCAGGCTTCGCGCTATCACACAGCAATAAATTTGATATCATCATTGAATACTTCATCACAAACAAAAATTACAACGTTTTTGAAATTAACGAAGCTCTGTTTGCCTTTGATCAGAACCTGTTGGGCGCATAAGAAATTGTCGCTTCATATGCGACCGGAAGCCTAAAGGATTCCTCTATAATGTGGATGCAGGGTTCAAAGCACCCGAACAAACACAGGGAGGATTCAGACGATGGGAAACAAGATTACAGAATTGGTATTTATCCTGGACAGGAGCGGCTCTATGGCCGGTCTGGAGAGCGACACGATCGGCGGCTTCAACGCAATGATCGAAAAGCAGAAAAAAGAAGAGGGGGAGGCGTATGTGTCAACCGTACTCTTTGACAACGTTGCGGAAGTTTTTCACGACAGGGTAAAGCTTACCGAAATCGGGAAAATGACCGACAGGGATTATGCCGTTCGCGGGTGTACCGCTCTGATCGATGCCATCGGCGGTGCCATTCACCACATCGGAAATATCCATAAGTATGCACGGCCGGAGGATGTGCCGGAGCATACCATGTTCATCATCACGACTGACGGAATGGAGAATGCCAGTCACAATTACACCGTTGATGAAGTAAAAAGAATGATTGAACGGCAAAAAGAAAAGTACGGCTGGGAGTTTCTCTTTATCGGCGCCAATATCGATGCCGTTGAAACCGCCGCGCAATTCGGCATTGGGCGCAATCGTGCAGTCAATTACAGAGCAGATTCCCGGGGTACTCAGGTGCTGTATGAAACGGTTGCTGATACCGTATGTGCAATGCGTGCTGACATACCGATCAGCGACACTTGGAGCCGCAGGATCGACGAGGATTTTAACAACAGAAAGTAAGAGCGTTCAGGAAGCTGTACTTGGGATGTCTTATCCTGAATGGTAACCGGTCTGATTTTTAGTCAGTGCTTTCTCGTCCAATGATTTTTTGCCTATTGACAAAAATTAAAAACTGCACCATATTATAAATGAACGGTCGATTGTAAAATGAAGTTGGACACCTAAGAAAAAATCCATAGTGATTTTCCCCACATAGTAGAATGGAGTTTGCACACAACTTCTTCCAAGGGAGGGCAATCACTATGGACTGCCAAGATTATATCACAGAATTGGTAGAACGCAAGAAGGGACAGCACTTACAGC
>CAJFGS010000008.1:13511-82581 GCA_904377855.1 Candidatus Avimonas merdigallinarum | reverse complement strand
GATTAACGCCAGGCCTCGTAAAGTCTTGAACTTCCATTCCGCTCAGGATTTATGGAACTTTGAACTCTTTTCCTGTTGCTCTTAGTTTGACAATTCACTATCATTTTCAGGCTCCCTCACCGCCTGTCCTGCCAGGGCTGGGCAAAAAGGCGCCGCGGCCCGGGGAAAGGGAGCGCATACCCGGCCGCAGGAAGGCCCCGAACGCCGGCAGTGAAGCCGTGGACGCGTGCCGCGGAGGGCAGCGTCCCTCTTGAAAACAATCCAGGGGCCGCCCTGCCAAGGGCCGCGCAGGCCGCGCCCTATTCCGCCCAGACCGCGGCGGCGAGGGAGCCGGCTTCGGTTTCCCAGCCCGCGATCCGGAACGCGCGGCCCTCCAGCCTCCCCGTCCCGTCCTCCCCGACGCAGAAAGCGGACAGCGGGAGGCTCAGCCCCCGGCCGCAGAGCTTGAGCACGCTCTCCTTTTCCGCCCAAAGGCGGCGGAAGGCCGCGGGCAGCGCTTCTTCCGGCAGGCAGGCAAGCCGCTCCCGCTCGGCGGGATGGAATTTCCCGGCGATCCGCCGCAGGCGGCCGGGCGGGGACGGCACCTCCCGCTGCAGGTCCAGCCCGACGGGGGCGGGATAGGCGGCCGCGGCGGCCGTCCCACCCGAATGGGCCAGGCTGACGTACCGGGGATGCCGGGGGGAACCGGCATCCCCCTCCTCCCTCGAAAGCGCCCCGCCAGGGAGAAAACAGCCGCCGGGGAAGGGCTGCCCGTAGGGGCCGACCGGCCAGCCGGCCTTTTCCGCCAGCTGCGCGACGGCCCGCTCCGCCTCCAGCAGTTCCTCCAGCGACGGGAAGGAAGGGCCGCCCTCCCCGCCCTCCGGCCGGAGGAGGGCGAACAGCGCGAGGTAGGACGCGGCGGTCGCCTCCCGCCGGGCCGTCCCCCGGCGGCGGACGGCCGCTTCCCGGCGGGAGGGCGGGAGGGCGCGGGCCATGCGCTCCAGCGCCTCCTCCGGCAGGGTGGAAGCGTCCAGCAGAAGGGGGGACGGCAGGGGGAGTTCCCCCGCCGTCCCGGGCCCCGTTTTCAGCGGGGGGACGGTATCTTCCAACTTCTCCCGCACGCTGGCGGTATCTTCACGCATCCAGCTGCACATCCTTTGCAAAGGCCGTCAGAACAGGCCGGTGATCCGGCCGTCGTCGTCCACGTCGATCCCCTCCGCCGCCGGGACGCGGGGAAGGCCGGGCATGGTCATGATATCGCCGGTGAGCACCACCACAAAGCCCGCGCCGGCGGAAAGCCGGACGTTCTTCACGGTAATCCGGAACCCCTTCGGCCAGCCGAGCAGGGCCGGGTTGTCGGACAGGGAATACTGCGTCTTGGCGATGCAGACCGGGAGGCTGCCGTATCCCAGGGCGGTCAGCTTGTCCAGCTCCCTCGCCGCCGCCGGCAGGAAGTCCACCCCGTCGGCGTTGTAAATCTCCCGGGCGACGGCCTCCACCTTTTCCCGCAGGGGGCATTCGTCCGCATACATCATCCGGAAATGGTTGGGCTGCTCCGTCAGGCGGAGGACCTCCTGAGCGAGGGCGAGGCCGCCTTCGCCGCCCTTGCCCCATACCTCCGACAGGGCGACGTTCACCCCCCGCTCGGCGCATTCGCGGCGGACCAGTTCCAGTTCGGCTTCGGTGTCGGTCGGGAAGCGGTTGATCGCCACCACCGCCGGCAACCCGAATTTTTCGGTGATATTCTCCAGATGCTTGAGCAGGTTGGGGATCCCGTTTTTCAGCGCCTCCAGATTCTCCTGCGCCAGTTCCGCCTTGGGCGCGCCGCCGTGATGCTTGAGGGCGCGCACCGTCGCCACGATCACCACCGCGTCCGGCTTCAGCCCGGCTTTCCGGCATTTGATGTCCAGGAACTTCTCCGCCCCCAGATCCGCGCCGAAACCGGCCTCGGTCACCACGATGTCCCCCAGCTTGAGGGCCAGCTTGGTGGCCATGATGCTGTTGCAGCCGTGGGCGATGTTGGCAAACGGCCCCCCATGCACCAGGGCAGGGGTATGCTCCAGCGTCTGGACAAGGTTGGGGTTCAGCGCGTCCTTGAGCAGGGCCGCCATCGCCCCCTGCGCCTTGAGCTGCCGGCAGGTGACCGGCTTATCGTCCCGGGTGTACCCCACCACGATGTCCCCCAGCTTCTGCTTGAGTTCGGCCAGGGAGTTCGACAGGCAGAGGATCGCCATGATTTCGGACGCCACGGTGATGTCGTACCCGTCCTCCCGCGGCACGCCGTTTACCCGGCCGCCCAGCCCGTCGGTGATCTGGCGGAGCTGCCGGTCGTTCATGTCCACGCACCGCTTCCAGGTAATCCGGCGCACGTCGATCCCCAGCTCGTTCCCCTGGTGGATATGGTTGTCCAGCATGGCGGCGAGCAGGTTGTTCGCCGCGCCGATTGCATGCATATCGCCGGTGAAATGCAGGTTGATATCCTCCATCGGGATCACCTGCGCCCAGCCGCCGCCGGCCGCGCCCCCTTTGACGCCGAACACCGGGCCGAGGGAGGGCTCCCGCAGGGCAAGGACCACGTTTTTCCCCATCCGGTGCAGGGCGTCCCCCAGGCCGACCGTGGTGGTGGTTTTCCCCTCCCCGGCGGGGGTGGGGGTAATGGCGGTGACCAGCACCAGCTTGCCGTTTTTCTTCCCCTCCAGCCGTTTCATCACGCCGGGGCGGATCTTTGCCTTATCGCTGCCGTAGAGATCGATGTCCTGCCGCGTCAGCCCGAGCCCCGCCGCAATCTCCTCGATCGGCCGGGGAGCCACGCTCTGCGCGATTTCGATATCGGACATCCATTGTTTTTTTTCGCTCATGCTGTCTGGCCATCCTTTCTTTATGGCGGGGGCGGAATGCCGCCCCGTCCGCGGATTTCCCTGCCGCCTGCCTGAGAAGGCCGGCGGCGGCCGCCCCGCTGCGCCGGCCCGGAAACGGCGGGAAAGCGGGGCGGCGCGCAGGCCGGGCCCTCTCCCCCTGGCAAGGCGCCGGGGAGGGCTGGCGAAAAAGCGCCGGCGGGCCGCACCCGCCGGGCAGCCGTCCGGCCGGAAAGGAATCCGCTTTCCCTTCCCTATATATCCTATATATTACTTTCCGGCGCCGGGGATTGTCAAGGGGATCCGCCGCCCTGCGGAAATTTCCCAGCGGCCGCTGCGCCGCCGCGTGCCCAGGAGGGAGAAGACGGTTCCCGCCGGCAGCGCGGCGGCGGAAGGGGAACCGGTGCGGGAAAGCCGGCTCCCGTCCTCCCCGGGCGATCGGCGCACGCCGGGAAAGGGGCGGCAGGCGGGTAAAAGGACGGCCTCCCTCCGCCAGGGGGGAGCCGCGCCCGTCCCTGCCGGCTGCTTTTCCGTTCCCTTCCTATTGAACCCTCCCCCGCCCTGTGGTATGATACTACTCATATCACAGGGCAAGCCCTGTCATCGGTCGGGAGGGAACTTCCATGCCTGTTTTCCTGCATATCCTGCTGCTTATTTTCCCGGCGGCGATCCTGTTCGGCGCCCTGCTCCCCCTGCATTTCCGGCTCAAACGGCGGGGGGAGGCCGGGCAGTCGGCGGCCGTGAAGGGGCTTTGCACGGCGGTGCCGATCCTGTTCTGCCTCAACGGCTGCCTGGTGGGCGGGTTCCGCGGGTTCTGGTGGCTGCTGGCCGGGCTGGCGCTCTGCCTTGCCGGCGATATTGCCCGGGAAAAGAACCTGCTGGCCGGTATGGGCGGGTATGCCGCCGCCCACGTCCTGTTTATGATCGCCTTCACCGTCTATGCCCGGCCGAAGGCCCTGGCCCTGCCGGTCTTCCTGGTGCTGTACGCCGCGGCGGTTTTCGCCTTCCGAAAGCGGTTCCGGGAGATGAAAGGGCGGCGGGCACTGTTCCTGCTCTACACCGCCCTGTCGTTGGGGATGCTGTCGATGGCGCTCTGCCTGCCCACCCTGCCCGGCACCCTGGTGCTGGCCGGCGGCGCGGCGCTGTTCGTCCTGTCCGACCTGACGGCGGCCCGCAACCTGCTCAACGGGGAGCGCGCCACCCGGCGCAGCGAGGTATTCAGCCTGGTCTGTTATTATGCCGGGCTGTACCTCATCGCCCTGTCGGTCTGGTTCTAGCCCGGGCCACCGGGCGGCCCTCCCTTGAGAAGAGGCCGCCGGGTATCCTCCCCCACAGGCGGAAGGGCGGACGGCGTTTCCGCTCACTGAGAATCCTCCCCGTAGGCGGCCGGTGCCCAAAGACACGCCTCCCTGCTGCTGCTCTTCAGGCGAGGCGGGAAACAGGCCGCCGAGAGCGGCCCCCGGCGCGTCCCGGGGGGAGGCGGAGAGGCTCTTCCAGCTTTCGGACGGGTCGGCGGTCAGCGGCTCCCCTGATTACGCCGGCCGAAAAAATTTTCCTCCGGCAGCGGCCGGACGCAAAAAGCAGGCGGCGAGTCTCCTCGCCGCCTGTTTTTTGCTATATCTCGGTGCACGGCAGAAAGCCGTTCCTTTTTCCCGGCTTTCGGGACGCCTTATTTTTCCTTTTCGCGCTCCCGCCGCTTGTCTCCCTTTTCCGGCTTGCCGTCCGTTTCGTCGTCCGCTTCCTTGCGCGGCTCCACCTGGATATGCACCCGCTCGATCCGGCGTTCGTCCATCTTCAACACGGTCAGCGTCACGTTTTCAAAGGAAACGGAAGGATGCTCGTCTTCTTCCGGGATCCGGCCCAGCACGGCCATGATATAGCCGGCGACCGTATCGTATTCCCCTTCGGGCAGTTCCACGCCGAGCTGCTCGTTGAGCTCGTCGATGCTCAGGGAGCCGTCCACGTCAAACTCGTTCTCCGCGAGCTGCGTGACCTCCTCCTCTTCGTGGTCGTACTCGTCCTGGATGTTCCCCACAATCGATTCGAGCAGATCCTCCATGGTGACGATGCCGGCGAACCCGCCGTATTCGTCCACCACAATGGACATCTGGATGTGCTTTTCGGTCATCTCGGAGAGAAGGTCCCCGCACTTTTTGGTGCCGGGCACGAAATACGTGTCCCGCACGATATGGCGGATTGTGATATCCTTGGGGATTTCCTGCCCCACATACGGCAGCAGGTCCTTGACGTACAGCACGCCGATGATGTTGTCAATATCCTCTTCATAGACCGGCAGGCGGGAGTACCCCCCGTCCACGCCGGCGCGCAGCGCCTCCCCAAGTTCTTCGCTGACCTCCACCGATTCCACATCGGTGCGGGGGGTCATGATGTCCTCTGCCGTGAGGTCGTCGAACTCGAAGATGTTGTCGATCATGGTTTTCTGGGCGTCCTCAATCACGCCCTTCTCCCCGCCGACGTCCACCATCATCCGGATTTCTTCCTCGGTGACGTTCTCCTCGTCGGCATGGGGATCCATGCCGAACAGCCGCACCACCAGGTTGGTGGACACGGACAGGAACTTGACAAACGGGCGGGTGACAAACGCCACCGCCCGCAGGACGCCGATGGCATGGAAGGAAAGGGATTCCGCTTTCTGCATGGCGACGCGCTTGGGCACCAGTTCGCCGAACACCAGCGAGAAATACGACATAATCAGGGTAATCAGCACCACGCTGACCGTATGGACGGCGCTGGAATAAGCGGCCATCGCCGGGACCAGCCCGAGGAACCAATTGGCCAGCGGTTCGGCCAGGGACTGCGCCGCGGTTGCGGAGGTCAGGAACCCGGCCAGGGTAACGCCGATTTGAATAGTCGCCAGGAAATTGGAGGAGTCCTCGGTCAGCTTGAGGACCTGCTTGGCCTTTTTGTGCCCCTCCTCGGCCATTTTACGGATCTTATTGTCGTTGAGCGAAATGATGGCGATTTCCGACGCCGCGAAAAACGCGTTGACGAAAATCAGGACAACCAGCAACAGGATCTGGAGCCATAAGTTTCCCGCAGGTTCAGGGTCGGCAGGCATGTGGAAGTATTTCCCCTTTCTTTCCGGGCGGATGTCCGCCCTAGTCGATGTAATGAAAAACCGTTTCTCCTTTTTTCCGGCCGCCGCCGGGCGGTTCCCTCCGCCTTTGTGAAGGCTTTGTTAAAATACTGCCAATCAAAAAGCGTTCGGAAAGCGGAAAAAAGTATAATTCTAATAATATCGGGTTTTTATCTCCATGTCAAACGGCGGCGTACGCGTGCGCGGCCCCTGAGAAGCCGGAAAACCGCGGTACGGCGTGATTTCACGGTATGGCGCGCTCCTGCGCGCAAATACCGCTGTTTTTTGGTCTTTCACGGCGTTTGCCGAAAGTGCGGTTGTAAATTTTTTAAAAACCCTCGAAAAACCCCCGTTTTGTGGTTTACACTTGAGCCGAAAAGTGGTAGTATAACAACGGTATGCGGCGGAACCGCCAATCCACCGTTCCGCCGCCGGAATGCCGAGGCCGCCAGGGGCGGGCGCTCCCGGATTTTCGGGGGATTGTTCCCGGCTTTTGGGGGAATCCTTCTCAATTTTCAATCCTTGAAGGAGGAAGTTGTTAATGGCAAGAAAGTTCAAGACCATGGATGGCAACAACGCCGCCGCGCACGTATCGTACGCGTTTACCGACGTGGCTGCCATCTACCCCATCACGCCCTCGTCCGTGATGGCGGAGGAAACCGACAAATGGGCTGCTTCCGGGCAGAAAAACGTGTTCGGCCGTCCCGTGCAGGTGACCGAGATGCAGTCCGAGGCGGGCGCCGCCGGCGCTGTCCACGGCTCCCTGGCCGCCGGCGCGCTGACCACCACCTACACCGCGTCCCAGGGCCTGCTGCTGATGATCCCGAACATGTACAAAATCGCGGGCGAGCTGCTGCCCAACGTTATCCATGTTTCGGCCCGTGCGCTGGCCTCCCACGCGCTGTCGATCTTCGGCGATCACTCCGATGTATATGCCTGCCGGCAGACCGGGTATGCCATGCTCTGCTCCTCGAGCGTGCAGGAAGTTATGGACCTCGGCGCGGTGGCCCACCTGTCCACCATCAAGGGCCGCGTCCCCTTCCTCCACTTCTTCGACGGGTTCCGCACCTCCCATGAAATCCAGAAGATCCAGGTGTGGGATTACGACGACCTGGCCAGCATGCTCGACTGGGAAGCGGTGGACCGCTTCCGCCAGCATGCGCTCAACCCGGAGCATCCGGTGCAGCGCGGTACCGCGCAGAACCCCGACATCTTCTTCCAGGCTCGTGAGGCTTCCAACACCTATTACGAGGCGATCCCCGAGGTCGTGGAATCCTACATGAACATGGTCAATGAAAAGATCGGCTCCAATTACAAGCTGTTCAACTACTACGGCCCCCGCGACGCGAAGCGGGTGATCATCGCCATGGGTTCGGTCTGCGAGACCATCGAGGAGACGGTCGACCACCTGAACGCCGCCGGCGACAAGGTCGGCCTCATCAAGGTCCGCCTGTACCGCCCCTTCTCGGTCAAGCATCTGCTGGCCGCGATCCCGAACAGCGTGGAAGCCATCTCGGTCCTCGACCGCACCAAGGAGCCGGGCTCCATCGGCGAGCCGCTGTATCTCGACGTCTGCGCCGCCCTCAAGGGCACCAAGTTCGAATCCATCCCGGTGTACACCGGCCGGTACGGCCTCGGCTCGAAGGACACCACCCCGGGCCAGATCATCGCCGTATACCGCAACATGGAGACCGCCCGCCCGAAGAAGCGCTTCACCATCGGTATTGAGGACGACGTGACCAAGCTGAGCCTGAAGGTCAAGGAGAACCTCGACACCACCCCTCGCGGCACCCGCTCCTGCAAATTCTGGGGCCTGGGTTCCGACGGTACGGTCGGCGCGAACAAGAACTCCATCAAGATTATCGGCGACCACACCGATATGTATGCGCAGGGCTACTTCGCTTACGACTCCAAGAAGTCGGGCGGCGTGACCATTTCCCACCTGCGCTTCGGCAAAAAGCCGATCAAGTCCACCTACTTTGTCAGCAAGGCGGATTTCGTGGCCTGCCACAACCCGTCCTATGTCGACAAGTACGACATGATCAGCGACGTGAAGCCGGGCGGCATCTTCCTGCTCAACTGCAGCTGGGACGCCGACGAGCTGGAAACCCATCTGCCGGCGGCAATGAAGCGCACCATTGCGAAGAACGACATCAAGTTCTACACGATTGACGCGACCCACCTGGCCAAGGGCCTGGGCCTCGGCAACCGCACCAATACCATCCTGCAGGCCGCTTTCTTCAAGCTGGCGAAGGTCATCCCGGTGGAAGACGCCGTCCAGTTCATGAAGGAAGCCGCCACCAAGTCCTACTCCAAGAAGGGCGAAGCCATCGTCAAGATGAACCACGACGCCATCGAGACCGGCGTGCGGGAAGTCCGCCGCGTCAAGGTCCCGAAGGAGTGGGCGAAAGCGGTGGACGGCGAGAAGGCGGAAACCGCGATCACCGGCCGTCCCGAAATCAAGGATTACATCGACAACATCCTCACCCCCGTGAACGCGCAGCAGGGCGACAAGCTCCCCGTGTCCACCTTTGTCAAGGATGCGGACGGCACCGTGCCGCTGGGCTCCGCGGCGTATGAGAAGCGCGGCATCGCGGTGGACGTCCCCTGCTGGCTGCCCGAAAACTGCATCCAGTGCAACTTCTGCTCGTATGTGTGCCCGCACGCGGTCATCCGCCCGATCATCCTGAACGAGGAAGAGGCGAAGAACGCGCCGGAAGGCATGAAGATGAAGCCGGCCACCGGCCTGCCGGGCTATCAGTTTGCGATGACGGTTTCCGCCCTCGACTGCACCGGCTGCGGCTCCTGCGCGACGGTATGTCCGGGCATGAAGGGGAACAAGGCCCTGGTCATGAAGCCCCTGGAGACCCAGGAGAGCGAGGAAGAGAAATTCCTCTACGGCATCAACCTGCCCAAGAAGCCGGAAGTGGCGGAGAAGTTCAAGACCTCGACCGTCAAGGGCAGCCAGTTCCGTCAGCCGCTGCTCGAGTTCTCGGGCGCGTGCGCGGGCTGCGGCGAAACCCCGTATGCCAAGCTGATCACCCAGCTGTTCGGCGACCGGATGTACATTGCCAACGCCACCGGCTGCTCCTCCATCTGGGGCGGTTCTTCCCCCTCCACCCCCTACACGGTGAATGAGGAAGGCCACGGCCCGGCATGGGCGAACTCCCTGTTCGAGGACAACGCGGAATACGGCTACGGCATGTTCCTGGGCGTGAAGGCCCGCCGGAACCGCCTGGCCGACATCATGCAGAAGTTTGCGGACGCCGACCTGCCGGCCGAATGGGGCCTGAAGGAAGCGGCGCAGGAATGGCTGGCCGGCAAGGACGACGCGGACGCCTCCAAAGCGGCGGCGGCGAAGGTTGTCCCCGCGCTGGAGAAAGCGGTCCAGGCGTGCGGCGAGTGCGGCTGCGAATTCGACGCGCTGTACAAGGAAGCCCTGAAGAACGCCGATATGCTGGTCAAGAAGTCCTTCTGGATGTTCGGCGGCGACGGCTGGGCGTATGACATCGGCTTCGGCGGCGTGGACCATGTCCTGGCCTCGGGCGAAGACGTCAACGTCATGGTGTTCGATACCGAAGTGTATTCCAACACCGGCGGCCAGTCCTCCAAGGCGACCCCGATCGGCTCGGTTGCGCAGTTTGCGGCGGCCGGTAAAGCGGTCAAGAAGAAGGATCTCGGCGCGATTGCGATGAGCTACGGCTATGTGTACGTCGCGCAGATCGCGATGGGCGCCGACATGAACCAGACCCTGAAAGCCATCCAGGAAGCGGAGTCGTATCACGGCCCGTCCCTGATCATCGCGTACGCGCCCTGCATCAACCACGGCATCAAGGGCGGCATGGGCATCTCCCAGCTTGAGGAGAAGAAAGCGGTGGAGGCCGGGTACTGGCACACCTACCGCTTCGATCCCCGCAAGGAGGAATCCTTCACCCTGGACAGCAAGGCGCCGACGGCCTCCTATCGTGACTTCATCATGGGCGAGGTCCGTTACAACTCGCTGACCCGTTCCTTCCCGGAACGCGCGGAAAAGCTCTTCTCCGAAGCGGAGAAGGAAGCGGCTGCCCGTTACGAGCATCTGGTCCGTCTGGGCCAGCTCTACGGCGGCAAGAAGTAAATTCCAGCAGCCGGCAAGCCCGGCCAAGCCTTAGCGACAAACACCCCCGCCATCCCTGGATGGCGGGGGTGTTTTGCTGTCCGGGTGTTCGGCCTCCCGGGCGCTGGGCCGGCCAACTGCCGCCGCCACCGCTCCGGGGCGCCGTGCGCCGCGAAACTGTAAAGCCGGGCGCTGCAAAGCCGGACTTTGCCCCCCTTCTTAAGCAAACCTTTCGTTTTTCTGTCTTTTTTTGCCTTGTAGCCTTTGCAAAAAATTGCTATACTAAAAAGAAGGAATTCCCCGCGGCAAGCCCGCAATATAAACGGTTAGGAAGGGATTTGGCGGCATGAAGGAACGCATCAAGAACCTGACGCACCTGCTCGGGTTTTTCCTGTTGGGTGTGGCGCTGATTGCGGTGTACAAAACCTTCGATAACTTCCAGAACATCTGGGACTTTATCTGGAGGGTTTTTGATATTCTCAGCCCGTTCGTCACCGGATTTATCCTGGCGTTTCTTCTCTACGCCCCCGCCAAATTCCTGGAACGCCGGCTATTGGCCGCAAAGCCCAAGCTGCTTCGCGGCCATGCCCGCGCCTTTTCCGTGCTGTTGGTCTATCTCGGCCTGTTCGCGCTGATCGCTTTGCTGCTGACCTTCGCCATCCCCGCGATTTTTGACGGCGTCCGCAGCCTGATCGCTTCCCTGCCGGGGTATTTTGATCAGCTGACGCTTACCCTGGATTCCTGGACGCAGGAGGGCGGGCCATTGGAGGGGCTCAACCTCTCCCATGCGGTGGAAAACATCTATACGGCGTATATCGAGCCGATGCTGAAGCTGGAAAACGTTCCCACCTACTTCAAAGGACTCATGAGCTTTACCTCCTCCCTGCTCAACCTTTTCATGGCGCTGATCGTTTCGGTGTACATGCTGCTCGGCCGGGAATCGCTGGTGCGGGCTTGCAAGCTGGTATTCTCCCTCTTTATCCCCGCCCGGCCGATGGCCATCATCTCCAAATACACCCACAGCGCCTGTGAAATCCTGTACAGCTACCTCTATTCGCAACTACTGGACGCCTGCATTGTGGCGGTAATCATGACTATCGGCTGCTTTATCTTCCGGGCGCCGGTCCCGGTGGTGCTGGGCGTTATGATCGGCTTAATGAATATGATCCCCTACTTCGGCGCGATCATCGGCGGGGTGGTCGCCGTCGCGATCTCCTTGCTTTCCGGGAACCTGTACGGGAGCATCTTCCTCGCCATCTATATCATCGGCATGCAGCAGCTCGACGCCAACGTCATCCAGCCTCGGGTGGTGGGGACCAACGTGGGGATAAAGCCCATCTATGTATTGTTGGCGATTACGCTGTGCGGCGGGTTGCTGGGATTCTGGGGGATCTTCCTGGGGGTCCCGATCTTCGCCATCGTGCAGATGATTTTGATTGATCTCATCCGTTACCGCCGCCGGAAGGCGGCCGCGGCGGGCGAGGCGGAAGCCGGGGACAATCCCCTTCCCGCTCCGCCAGAAGGGCCGGGCGTGCGGCCTCCCGCAGAATCGGCGCAGGAAAGCAACCCGGCGGAGCCTGGCGAATCCCCGGAAGAGCGGCCTTGAGCCCTTTGCTGTCAATAGGAAATGTAGGAATTTTTGTCGAATTTTAAAAATATTGCGGATAGTGCAAGAAATATTGAAGATTGTGCATCGACATTTCCGCTTTTCCCGTTTATACTTTTATCAGTCGATGTCCAATTACCACTATTCCGAAAAAAGAGCCGTTGTAGTCATACAACGGCTCTTTTTTCATATCCTGTCGGTATGGAAGCGGCGGTATCCACGCCTTCCGTCCCCCGCCCGGCGCTGCACACGGAAAGGCGAACGCCCCCGGCCCTTGGGGCGCGCTTCCCCTTACGCGCAGGCGCTCGATGTTCCGGCACCGCACGGTGACCTCAAACAGCCGCCGTGCGTTTTTTACGCATTCCGCTCCTTGAGCGCGCGGTCCGCATCCCGTTTCATGTCACGGCGTGCGGCGTCCTCCCGCTTGTCGTACAGCTTTTTGCCCCGGCAGAGCCCCAGCTGCACCTTCACCAGGGAGCCTTTGAAGTACAGGGACAGCGGAATCAGGGTCAGCCCCTGCTGCTTTACCAGGCCGAAAAGCCGCAGGATCTCTTTTTTATGCAATAGGAGCCTGCGCTCCCTGGTAGGCGCCCGGTTAAAAATATTCCCCTTTTCGTAGGGGCTGATGTGCATGCCGTGCACAAAAATCTCGCCGTTTTCAATCTGGCACCAGGAATCCTTGAGGTTCACCGCCCCCTGGCGGAGGCTCTTCACCTCGGTGCCGGCCAGCTCGATCCCCGCTTCGATCGAATCCTCCACAAAATAATCGTGGAAGGCCTTGCGGTTGCTGGCGATGGTTTTGGTGTTTTCTTTTTTTGACGCAGCCATAACGCGCCCCCCCTTCTCTCCCTCGTATGGGGTTGTCACAGTTCCAGGTGAAGGGGCCGGAATTCGGTCCCCGTGACATAGGGCTGCCCTTCCCCCTCCGGCAGCCGGTGCAAAAACGTGATGTCATACAGCGCCGCGCCGTACAGCCGGGAACCCCCGTCGTTGGCTGTACCCACGAAGAATGGGAACACCAGCACGAACGCCGCCGTGAGCAGCGCCCCGATCCACCGCCTCCGCAGCCGGAAAAGCGCCCAAACCGCCAGCGCCCCCAACGCGGGAAGGCTCCCGAGGAACAGATGCGCCGACAGGGTGGCGGCGTTCTCCCAGAAACCGTGGCCCTCCAGTTCCTCCGCCACGCCGAAAACGCACAGCAGCGCGAGCCGCATCACGCCCAGCGCCGCCAGCGCCAGCGGTACCGCCCAGCCGGGCCGCCACCCGGCCTTCCGGCGCGGGAGCCGCAGGAGCAAAATCTGCGCGGAAATGCCAATGAGGGTAAACGCTCCGATCCATCCAAAATAGAGAAACATCGTCCTTACCCTCCTTATCGCCCCGGCAGGCCCTATCGCCAAGCGTTACCGGCGCTACCGATTAGGATGGGATGCCCTGCCCGGATTCGGGGGGAGCGCCGCGCACAGAACCCAATGGATGCGCCGCGTCCAGCGCGGGTTACAGCTCGCTCCGCCCCTCCAGCGAACGGCGGAGGGTGATTTCGTCCGCATATTCCAGATCGCCGCCCACCGGGATGCCGTAGGCCAGCCGGGTGACCTTCACCCCAAAGGGGGCGAGCTGCTTGCTGATATACATCGCGGTCGCTTCCCCTTCCACGGTGGGGTTGGTCGCCATAATCACTTCCGACACCCCTCCGCCGGCCACCCGGGCCAGCAGCTCTTTGACGCGGAGCTGCTCCGGCCCCACCCCGTCCATGGGGGAAATGGTGCCGTGGAGGACATGGTACAGGCCGTTGTATTCCCTCGTCCGCTCGAACGCGAGCACATCCCGCGGATCCTCCACCACGCAGATGGTGGAGGCGTCCCGCCCCTCCGACCGGCAGATGGGGCAAAGCTCCTGATCCGTCAGGTTATGGCAGACGGCGCACTCGTGGATTTTTTCCCGCGCCTCGGTAATCGCCCCGACGAAATCGGCGGCGTTCTTTTCCGGCAGGTTCAGCAGGTAAAACGCCAGCCGCTGCGCGGATTTGTGCCCGATCCCCGGCAGCCGTTCCAGCTGCTCAATCAGCCTTGCCAGAGGCGCTGCGGTGTACGCCATCTCAGAACAGGCCGGGCATGTTCAGCCCGCCGGTCACCTTGCTCATCTCGGTTTCGCTGGTTTCCACCGCCTGGCGGATTGCCTCGTTCACGGCGGCGGTCAACAGATCCGCCAGCATTTCCACATCCTCGGGATCCACCACTTCGGGCTTAATCTCCAGCTTGGTCACCTGATGCTTCCCGTTGACGGTGGCGGACACCGCGCCGCCTCCCGCCGTGGAGGTATACTCCCGCTCGTCAAGTTCCGCCTGCAGCGCCTCCATATCCGCCTGCATCTTCTGGGCCTGCTTTATCATGCTCTGCATATTCCCCGGGCCTTTGCTGCTGTATCCCTGCGGTAATCTCGCCTTCATACTGGTTTCCTTCCTTTTCCACTGAATTTATTGGAAAGCCGGCGCCCCCGGCAAACAGCCGGCGGCCGCTTTCGATTCCTTTATTTCTTTACTTCCACGTCCACCCCGAGGGACCGGCTGTTCCGGATAAAATCCGCCAGCGGGTCGTTCTCGCCTGACGGAGCGGCCGCCTTCTTCCTGACGCCGATCCGGTGGGCGCGGCCGGTGACGCCGCGGACGGCCTCCGCGAGGAGGGCCTTGTTCCCGTCCCGGGCGACCAGCGACTTGAACAGCTCGTTATCCGTTTCAATGAGCACGTAATCCCCCCGCAGCACGGCCGAGGAGCCGATCAGCACCCCATACATCGGGGGGCAGGTGGAGGAGAGGGTCTCCAGCACATCGCTCCAGCGGGTAAAGGGGATTTCCTGCGGCGCCTCCCCGGGCGTCCCGCGTTCCGCTGCGGATTCCGCGGCCGGGGGCGGGGGCGCCAAATCCGGCGCGGCGGGCGGCGCGCTTTCCTCCGCCGGGGCTTCGGGAAGGGGCGGCATATCGGCCGGCCCGCCGCCAGCGCCCTCCGGCGCCGCGGCTGTTTCTACCGGCGGGGCCGGATTGGGGGACGGGGAGGGCGTTTGGGCCGGATAGGCCGGCGCCCGCCCGCCCCGCAGCGCATCCTCCAGCGCTTTCACCCGCCGCACCAGGGCGGCGACGCTGGAATCCAGTTCCGGCGCGCACAGGCGGAGCATCGCCATCTCCATCTCCACCCGGCGGGAAGCCCCGGAGCGCAGCCGTTCCAGCGCATCCTGCAGCCCCTCCATGCAGTGGAGGATCGCGGGCAGCTCATACTGCGCGGCTTCCTGCCGCAGGCGCTCCAGCTCGGCGGGCGGGGCCACAACCAGGCCGGCCGGATCGGGGACGCTTTTTATAATCATCAGGCTGCGGTAAAAATCGATTAGTTCCGCGCAGAGCCGTTCCATGTCCCGGGACGCGCCGTGCAGCTTCCCGATGAGGGTCAGGGCCTCGCCCCCGTTTTGGATGCGCACCGCGTGGGACAGTTCGAACAGGTAGTCCCGTCCCGCCATCCCGGTCGCTTCCGCCACCGTCTCCTCGGTCACTTCCCGGGAGCGGGAGACGCACTGGTCAAGCAGGGAGAGCGCGTCCCGCATCCCGCCGTCCGCGAGCCGGGCGATCAGCAGGGCCGCGTCTTTGGTGACGGTGAATTCCTCCCGCCCCGCAATATAGGCGATGCGGGCGGCGATGTCCTCCGGCGCGATCCGGCCGAAGTCAAACCGCTGGCAGCGGGAAAGGATGGTGGTGGGCAGCTTGTGCACCTCGGTGGTGGCAAGGACGAAAATCACGTGGGCGGGCGGCTCTTCCAGGGTTTTGAGCAGGGCGTTGAAGGCCCCGGGGGAGAGCATATGCACCTCGTCGATGATATACACCCGGTATTGGGCCACCGCGGGGGTGAAATTGACCTCCTCCCGCAGGTCCCGGATGCTGTCCACCCCATTGTTGGAGGCGGCGTCGATTTCCACCACATCCAGGATCGTGCCGTCGTCGATCCCGCGGCAGACTTCGCATTCGTTGCAGGGGTCGCCGTCCCGCGGGGAAAGGCAGTTCACCGCCTTGGCCAGGATTTTCGCGCAGGAGGTCTTCCCTGTCCCGCGGGAGCCGGTAAACAGGTAGGCATGCGCCAGCCGGCCGGTCCGCAGTTCGTTTTTCAGCGCGGTGGTGATCGCCGGCTGGCCGTATACGTCGGAAAACGTCTGCGGACGCCATTTCCGATAAAGCACCTGATACATTCGTTTTCCGCCTCCTTGCTGCGGCTGGGTGGTTGGTCCGCTCCGGCCCGGGATGCCGGAAGCGGGGCTTTGCGCATGCTGCGAAGCCTTGCTCCGGCAAAGCCCGGAAAAAGGCCGCATTCCTTCGGGCATACGGGCGAACAGGTTCCCTGCGGCGCACGGCGCAAACCGCTTAATGCTGCTCGGTTCCCCGCCTGACATGGTTCACGGCGCACCGTCGCACAGGACCCGCCCGCCCGTATGCCCCAAAGCATGCGGCCCGGTTTTGATATCGCGCAAAGCGTTGATGCTGAGCGTTTTCTTATTATATACGATTTTTTCTCAAAATGCAAGGCGTACCGCTCCCAAATCCGTTGACAGCGCCCTTTTTTTCCCGATATGATGAAAGAGGCCCGCACCGGCGGGCGCCCCGCCGCGGCAAAATGGCAGGAAAATTCAGCAGAGAGAGGTTAGAACAATGGAACAACCGACGAACTACCCGGTGGGCGCGCCCGTCTATGCCCCGCCGCCCGGCCCCGCAAAACCGACCGCCGCCGCCTATTTCCTCGGCTTTCTCGGCGCGCTCCTGGGCGCGCTGGTCGGCGCCATCCCCTGGTTTATCGTCAGCGCCTTCTTCAGCTTTTTCGTCGGCTGGCTGGGCTTTCTGGTCGGGCTGGCTTCCTTCTTCGGCTATAAGCTGTTCAAGGGCGCAAAGAACCTGCCCTTCGCCATGGTGACGATCATCGTCCTCTCCATTCTGGCCATCTGCCTGGCGGAATTCTGCGGGTATGCCGTGTACGTATATCAGCAGCTGGAAGAAGTCCTGGCCGCTTACGGGGTGACCCTCCCCTTCAGCACCCTCTTCCCCTTGACAATTGAATCCACTTTTGAGGTGCTCACGTCCCCGGAGGTGATCGGCGAAGCCGTCGGCAACCTGCTCATCGGCCTGGTGATCGCCGTGCTGGGGATCGTGGCGGTGCGCGGCCAGATCTTCGCATACGTGCAGGCCGGCGCCCCGCTTTATGGGCCGGAAAGCGGCGTCCCCGCTGCCAACCCGTATGCACCGCCGGCCGATCCCTCGTCTGCCGCCGGCGTCCCGGCGGAGGGAGCGGCGCCGAATATGGCTTACCCGCAGGCCGGCCCTGCGGCGGCCCAGGCGGTTCCTGCCGCGGCCCCGGTTCCGCAGGAGAATGCCGGCGCGCCGGCGCCTGCGGCCCCGTCCGTCATCCCGACGGCGACGGCCGGCGTGACGGGCCAGACCTTCACAACCTCCGGCGGGGTGCCCCCCGTGGCCCCCGCCCCGGCAGTGGCGCCCTACGGCAGCCCCGCGCCGGACGGCAAAACCGAGCAGGAATAACCGATCCCCCCTCCGGCCCGCATAAACCAAAACGCCCCTTCCGTCGGAAGGGGCGTTTTTCTTTGCCTTATCGCTTCTCCGCAGCCGGCGGGGATCAGGAGTTGAAGGCGTCCCGGATCTTGTCAAAGAAGCTCCGGCGCTTGGGATAATTCTTCTCCTCGCACGCTTCCTCAAACTGGGTGAGCAACCGTTTCTGCTCGCCGGTCAGCTTCTGCGGCACCTCGATGGTCACCTTGACAATCTGGTCGCCGCGGCCCCGGCCGTTGAGGTAGGGGATCCCCTTCCCCTTCAGGCGGAAGGTGTCGCCCGGCTGTGTCCCCTCCCTGATGGTATAGTTCACCTTGTCGTCCAGGGTGGGGATGGACACCTCCGCCCCCAGCGCCGCCTGGGAGAATTTGAGGGGAAGCTCATACCAGATGTCGAAGCCCTCCCGCTCAAACAGCGGGTGGGGCCGCACCGAAACCGCTATCTGCAGATCCCCCGCCGGGCCGCCGTTCGTCCCCGCGTTCCCTTTCCCGCGGATGCTGATGACCTGCCCGTCGTCGATGCCGGCCGGGATATTGATGCCCACCGTCGTCGGCTTGCGGACGTGGCCGGTGCCGTCGCACGCGCGGCAGGGGGTCTCGATGATGGTGCCCCGGCCGCGGCAGCGGGAGCAGGCCGTCTGGGTCTGGATGACGCCGAAAGGGGTGCGCTGCTGCCGGCGTTCCTGCCCGGTGCCGTTGCAGTTGGGGCAGGTCTTGGGATGGGTGCCCTTGGCCGCGCCGGTCCCGCCGCATTCGTCGCACGCGGCAACCGCGCGGACCTCCACCTGCTTTTTGCAGCCCCGGGCCGCCTCCTCAAACGAGATGATCACCGACGCGGAGATATCGGTGCCCCGCCGGGGCGCGTTCGGGTTGGATCGCCCGCCGCCCCCGAAGAAGGAGGAAAAGATATCCCCGAGATCGATATCCATATTGTCGAAGCCGTACCCGCCGTAGCCGCCCGCGCCGAAGTTGGGGTCGACGCCCGCCTGCCCGTACTGGTCGTACCGCGCCTTCTTCTGCGGGTCGGACAGCACCTCGTAGGCCTCGTTGACCTCCTTGAACTTCGCCTCGGCGTCCTTATCCCCCGGATTCAGGTCCGGATGGTATTTTTTCGCCATCTGGCGGTATGCTTTTTTGATTTCATCCTCCGAAGCCCCTTTCTGGAGCCCCAGCACCTCGTAATAATCCCGTTTATCGGCCATCGCTTTCAAACCTTTCCGGCAGCCGGCCGCCCCGCTTTGCCGGGGGGCCCGCATTCAAATACGGCGCCCGGGAATCCCCCCGGGACAGCCCAAAGCGTCCGCCGCCCGGCAGAGAGCCGGCGGCGGACGCTGCCATGGATCCGCACCCTCGCCGGGGAAAATCCCCCGGCAGGACGGCGCTTTAATGGACTTCGCCGTTATAATACCCGTCCTGGCCGTTCTGCCCGTCCGGGCCGGGAGCGGCGCCGCCGTCCTGGGGCGCCCCCTGCCCGCCGTCCTGCGGCGCGGCGGCCTTGTAGACCTTTTCGGAAACCTCGTAGAACTTCTTGGTCAGGTCCTCCTGCTTGGCCTTGATCGCGTCCACGTCCTCCCCTTTAAGGGCTTCCTTGAGCGCATCCAGCTTCGCCGTGAGTTCCGCCTTGTCCCCGGCCTCAATCTTATCGCCGAGTTCTTCCATCGTTTTCTCGCACTGATACACCATCTGGTCGGCGGCGTTGCGGGTGTCCACCCCTTCGCGGCGCTTCTTATCCTCGGCCGCGTACTGCTCGGCCTCCTTGACCGCCTTCTCCACGTCCTCCTTGGACATGTTGGTGTTGGAAGTGATGGTGATCTTCTGTTCCCGCCCGGTGCCGAGGTCCTTCGCGCTGACGTTCACGATGCCGTTGGCGTCGATATCGAACGTGACCTCAATCTGCGGCACGCCGCGGCGTGCCGGGGCGATCCCGTCCAGATGGAACACGCCCAGGGTCTTGTTGTCCTTGGCAAACTCGCGTTCGCCCTGCAGGACATGCACCTCGACCGACGGCTGGTTATCCGCCGCGGTGGAGAAAATCTGGCTCTTTTTGGTCGGGATGGTGGTGTTGCGCTCGATGACCTTGGTCATCACGCCGCCCATCGTTTCCACGCCCAGGGACAGCGGGGTGACGTCCAGCAGCAGCAGGCCCTTGACCTCGCCGCCGAGCACGCCGCCCTGCAGGGCCGCGCCCATGGCCACGCATTCGTCGGGGTTGATGCCCTTGAACGGCTCCTGGCCCATGAAGTCCTTGATCGCTTCCTGCACCGCCGGGATACGGGTGGAACCGCCGACCAGCAGCACCTTGTTGATATCGTTTTTGGACAGGCCGGAATCGCTGAGCGCCTGGCGGACCGGGCCCATCGTGGCCTCCACCAGGGAAGAGGTCAGTTCATTGAACTTGGCGCGGGACAGGGTGAGGTCGAGATGCTTCGGGCCGCTCGCGTCGGCGGTGATGAAGGGGAGGTTGATGCTGCTGGTGGTGGAACCGGACAGCTCGATCTTCGCCTTTTCCGCCGCTTCCCGCAGCCGCTGGAGCGCCATCTTGTCCGCCGACAGGTCGATGCCGTTTTCCTTCTTGAATTCGGCGACCATCCAGTCGATAATCCTCTGGTCGAAATCGTCGCCGCCCAGGCGGTTGTTGCCGGCGGTGGCCAGCACTTCCTGCACCCCGTCGCCCATTTCAATGATGGACACGTCGAAGGTGCCGCCGCCCAGGTCGTACACCATGACCTTCTGATCGTCGCCCTTATCGATGCCGTACGCCAGCGCCGCGGCGGTCGGCTCGTTGATAATCCGCTTGACTTCCATCCCCGCAATCTTGCCCGCGTCCTTGGTGGCCTGGCGCTGCGCGTCGGTGAAGTAGGCCGGCACGGTGATGACCGCCTCGGTCACCTTGTCGCCGAGATAGGCTTCCGCGTCCGCTTTCAGCTTGGAGAGGATCATCGCGGAAATCTCCTGCGGGGTATACGATTTCCCGTCAATGGTCACGGTGTGGCCGGTGCCCATCTCCCGCTTAATGGAGGAAATGGTGCGTTCCGGGTTGGAGACCGCCTGCTGCTTCGCCACCCGGCCGACAATCCGCTCGCCGTCCTTTTTGAAAGCGACCACCGAGGGAGTGGTGCGGGCGCCTTCCGCGTTGGGGATGACGACGGCCTCGCCGCCTTCAATCACCGCCACGCAGGAGTTTGTAGTACCCAGGTCAATGCCGATAATCTTTGCCATAATCCATCGTTCCTTTCCGTATCTGCCGGGGCGGGAGCCGCCTCCCAGCCGGCCGGGTATTTTTGAGTCAATCTATCGATAAAAAGGACGCCCCAAATCAGTTGGCCACCTTGACCATCGCGGGCCGGATCACCCGGCCGTCCACCTTATAGCCTTTCTGGAACATTTCGGTCACGGTATCCGGCTCCACGCCGTCGGCGTCCTCCCGCATCACCGCGTGGTGGATTTCGGGGTCAAAGGGCGCGCCCTTGGCGTCGATCGCCTCCAGCCCCTGGGAAGCCAGCAGTTCCTCAAGCTGCCGGATGGTCATGTCCACGCCGGTCTTGTATTCTTCCCCGGCCGGGGCGTCCACCGCCCGCTCCAGGTTATCCAGCGCGGGGAGCAGGGCCTTGAGGGTCTCCGCCTTGACGAAGGAGCCGAGCTGCGCCTTCTCCTGTTCGGTGCGGCGCTTGTAGTTCGCGTATTCCGCCAGCATCCGCTGGTACTGGTCCTTCTGGGCGTCCAGCTGCCGCTTGAGGTCTTCGATCTCTTCCTTCAGGGCGGCCGTTTCGTCCTTTTTCTTCGGCTTTGCCGCCTTTTCCTTTTTGGGGCTTTCCGCCCCGGGGCTCCCGGAGCCCTTGTCCGGCCCCGCCGCTTCCTCCGCCGCGGGGGCCTGCGTTTCGTGTTGTTCCTGGCTCTTCTCCTTTTCCATCTCCGTGTCCTTCTTGTCCTCCATAAGCCGGGAACCTCCCTTCCTTTTCACTCTTTTTCACTCTTTCCGGTATCTGCCGGACGGACGGCCCTACCGGCCGTCGCCAAGGATTTCATTCAATAATCTCCCCACCGCGCTGGCGAAATATTCCAGCCGGGGGATCGCCGCCGAATAATTCATGCGCAGCGGCCCGATGATCCCGATCGATCCGTCCGGCCGCCCGCCGAGGGTGTACTGGGTGGCGATAATGCTCGACCCGTCCAGTTCCGGGCGTTCGCTCTCGCTGCCGAGCACCACCCGCAGGCCCAGCGGCATGGCGCTGAACAGGCCGGAAAGCAGTTCCCTCTGCGCGAGGAAATCCAGCAGCTCCCGCGCCCGGCCCGGATCGTAATCCGGATACCGGAGGAGGTTGAGCTGGCCGGCAAGCCGGACCTCCGCCTCCGCCGATTCCTGCACCAGTTCATAAAACGCGGTGAGCGCCGGCGCGCAGAGCAGGCCGCTTTCCCCCAGGGCCGCCATCAGGCTCTGCACCTGCGGGAGGCCCACCTCGGAAAGCTCCGCCCCGCTGAAGCTGGCGGACAGCGCCTTGGACAGCCTCTCCAGCGTTTCGTCGTCGATATCCTGCCCGAACCGGCACACCCGGGTGCGCAGCACCCCCGAGCCGGTCATGAGCAGCAGCGCCGCCATGCGGGGGGAGGCGCGCAGCACCTCGATCCGCCGGATATACGCGGCCTGGCCCGCCGGGGTGGTGGTCACCGCGGCGCAGCCGGTGGCCTGAGCCAGCGCCTGGGACGCTTCCTCAATCAGCCGCTCCGGATCGCCCGACGCGCCGGAGAGCAGGCTGTCGATGCCTTTGCGGTCGGCTTCGGACAGGGGCTGCCGGCGCATAAGCCGGTCGATATACAGCCGGAACGCCTTCGCCGTCGGGATCCGCCCGGCCGAGGTGTGCGGCTGCTCCAGATACCCCATGGCGGAGAGTTCAGCCATTTCGTTGCGGATGGTTGCGGAGGAGACGGCATTGTCCAGCATTTCAACCAGCGCCTTGGAACCCACCGGTTCCCCGGTACGGATATACGCGTCGATCACAGCGGTCAGAATCTTCTGTTTGCGCTCGCCGAGTTCCATTCCTGCCATCCCTTTCTCCATAATCCCCGCCGGCCTGCGGGGGCCTTCCCCGGCGTCCGGCGATAGGGCGCGGGGGAACTGCTAATTTTTCGTCGGATTTAGCACTCTTTGTGTTCGAGTGCTAACACCATATAATTTACCATTCCCGCCCTTTGGTGTCAAGGGGCGTTTGTGAACCTTTTGTTAAATCGAAGCGAAAGCTTTCTCTCTCCGCCTTCCCCAAAGCAGCCTGGCAGGCGGGAGGGGGCACGATGCCGAAATTCCATAAATATCGGGGCGTATTTTGTGCAGCTTTAATATTTATGCTTCCTTGATTGTGTAGGACGCTGAAACGGTCTGAAATTTCCCCCGGCGATTTCAGCGTTTTATGGATTGAAGTATTCCTACCGGCAGGGTATAATATAGTAGAATCAGGATAATAAGATGAAGGAAACCCATACGGATAAAAGAGGGTCCCCGTTGAAAGGAGCGATTGGATTATGGCAGAAGGCTTTACCATCCACAATTTTGACTTTTCTAAACTCATGGAATTCGCCGAGACGGCAAAAGGCGACGTTTATCTGAAGACTTCCGAAGGCGACGTCCTCAACCTGAAGAGCAAGCTGACGGCGCTGCTCGCGCTGTCTAATGCCGTCGACTGGGGCAATGTCGGCGAGGCGGTTGTCATCTGCAAGGATCCGGAGGACGAAAGCCGGCTGTTCCGCCTGAACCTGTACGGGGATGCGGAAAACAAATAAAGCGGCGGGTTGTAAGGCTCGTTATCGCGAAAGCGCCGCGGCAAGCGGCGCTTTTTGTTTTCCGTCCATTTTCTGTTTTTCCGCGCTTTTCGCACCCCTTTTTTGCCGCCGGGCCGGCGCCCGCCCTCTCCGACACCCGGGGAGGCGGAAAAGGGCCCCGGCACAGGACGGGCATGCCGCCCGGAGGGGCTTTTTCGCTGGTGTGTATTTTTAAGGATGCCGGCCCCGGGAGCGCAGTCAGGCGGGGAGTCCGGCTTTTTGGAAAGGGAGGTGGGCCCATGAGTGGCCTAGGCCGATGGAAACGAGCTGCCGATACGTTTTATCGTTATCCCTTGCTGATCACGCTGGCCATATCCTGGATTTTGTTCCTTGCCGGGACGACGGCCGTTTCTCTCTGGAATTTATCCAGGGGTTTTGCCGGCGGTGGCGGCGCCCAGTCTTTCCAGCTTTTTCTGTTCAGCCCCCTATTGACCATTTTCCTCTCCCTGCCGTTCGTGCTGACGATCGAGAACCTCATTTTTCTGTTCCTCCGGCCCAAGACCGGGCGGGAGGACGTCGCGATGAAAAAAGTCGAAGGGCTGACCGTCGGCCTCGGCGCCCCCTTATCCTACCTTTTTCTGGGCGTCGCCGATATCCGGTACGCCGACTGGGAGGTGCAGCTGCATGCCGCGTCGTGGGAGTCTCCCCTCCACACCCCTATTCAGACGGCGGCGCTCCCCACGATCGTTGTGATCGCTACGGTTGCCGTCGTCGGGTATGCCGTGGTACGGTTCGTACCGCTCCGGCGGCAGCCGCCCCTGGTCACGGTGCTTGGGATGGCGGCCATGTACCTGGGGATCGCGGAATGCGGGGTGTGGTGCGTCCAAATCTTCATCCAGCCCGGGTTCGTTTTCCTCTGCCTGCTCCCCTTCAACTGCATCGTCATTGCGGCGCGGACCATCCGGTCCCTGGCGGCGCAGAAAAAGCAGCTTCTGGCGGCCGAACCGGACGGCCGGAAATGCCGGGGACTGGCGGCGCTCCTATGCAGGGCTTCCGCCTGGCCGTGGCTGGCCCTCCTGACGGCGATCCCGCTGCTGGGGGTGCTGGTTGCCGTCCTCGCCCTTTTCGGGCAGGAGCCGGACAGCGTGATCCGGGCATGGACGCAGACCGCCGACTGGAACCTGTCCCAGAAGATCCCTCCCCAGACCATCTATACCGACGGACACTACCTGTGTACCGTCGCCGCGGGCGGGCACCGGCGGGTGGTGAAGCCTCTGCGCTCCGGGAAGCGGCATGGGCATGCCGTGCTGGTGAACCGCCAGCTCTGCGTCGCCAACGCGTTTGAACAGCTGCTGGAGGAACGAACCCCGCGGTTCCACCGGGCGGTGCGCGGGTTCTACGACCGGGCCGGCTATCCCATTGCCAGGCACCTGCATTCGCCCTATGCCGCCGACGCGGTCTATTTCCTTATGAAGCCGCTGGAATGGGCGTTCCTGCTCGTTCTCTACCTGTGCGACGCCAAGCCGGAAAACCGGATTGCGGTACAGTACCCGCACGCGCCGCCCCCTCTTCGTCCGGGCGGAAAGTCCGGAACCGGCCTCTGATAAAAGCCACGGTGGGGCGGAGACGGCAAGCCTGTTTCCCCCGCCTGTTCCGACCCATAGGAGAGCAGACGAAAACACCGCAGCAAAAAAAGCAAGGCGAAACCGCCTTGTAAGGGTGATACAAAAAAGATCCGGCTTAAATGCGGGACAACCATTGGAACAAAAGAAAAACCTGCGGCGCGCGACTCGCCGACCGCAGGTCTGCTTTTTTATTGGCTTTCCCGGCCTCGTTGGAGGCCCGGCATACCGGGGAAGGCGGCGCCGCTGCGCCGGCGTTATGCCGACGGCACCGGGCGGCGGAGCATCCAGGCGATGGTATCCGCAATCGTCTGGTACAAATCGCGGGGATGGTAGCCAAGCTCCCGGGTCGCCTTGTCGTGGGAGAAGCGGTCGTTGCTCCGCAGGGTATAGAGGGAATACCGGGTATACAGCGGGCGGCGCTTTTTCAGGCGGGCCGCCCAGCCGATGACCGGCGCGGCGGCGCGGGCCATCCACATCGGCAGCACCGGGAGCCTCCGGCCCCCGCCGATCTTTTTCACCATGCCCAGCACGTCCTTGACCTCATAATGCCGGTTGGACAGGATATAGCACTCGCCGGTGCGCCCTTTTTCGGCCGCCGCCAGGCAGCCGTCCGCCACGTCCCGGACGTCCACGAAATCGTACCCGCCGTTCACGCAGGCGGGCAGCCGGCCGTGGAGGTAATCGCTCACCATCTGCACCAGATGGTTGCGGGAGGAGTCGTACGGCCCCAGGATGCCGGAGGGATGCACCACCACCGCATCCAGCCCATCCCGCACGGCGTCCATGACCACCTGGGTGGCCGCCGCCTTGGTCTTGGCATAGCCGCCCACCACGTCGTCCGGCGAAAAATGCCGCACCTCCTCCAGCACATGGAGCGGATCCTTTTCGGGGATAGCGTGGACCGAGCTGACATACACCAGCCGGCAGTTCGCCTGCTCCCGGCAGAGGGCGACGATATTTTTGGCGCCGCCCACGTTCACATCCACCATTGCGGGGGTCGCTTCGTCCGCGATGTCGATAATCCCGGCGGTGTGGAACACCACCACCCGCCGGTTCTCCGTCCCCTCAAACAGCGGGCGGAGCGAGGCCCTGTCCCGCACGTCCCCGCGGATATAGGCCAGGCGCCCCTCCCCCTCCCGCACGGGGACGGGGGGCTGCTCGCCGGGGAGGAGCAGGCCGCGCACGGCCGCCCCCTGCCGCCGGAGCTTGCGCAGGATCGTGCTGCCCAGATGGCCGGCCGCGCCGGTGATAATATATAAGGTATTCATGGAAAAACCTCCTTTTTCGGCCACTGCCCCGCCGAGGACTGCCGGAAACCCGGCCATATGGCCGGACGCACAAGGGCCCGAGCCCTCCGCCGGCCCTATGTGGGGCAGGGAAACGTTCACGGAACATTCATTGATTTGTCCTTCTATATATAGTATACTGTCCTTGAAAGAACGAAACAATCCACAGTTTTTGTGAAAGCGGAGGATAACCGACATTTCCAACATGAATTGTCGGGAAACCGGGCTGTTACACAAAAAGTTTACAAACAAGGACATAACAAACAGCCTTTTGGGGAAAGGAGGCCTTCCAATGGGCAGAAACGCCGGCGATCACCGCGCCCGCGTATCCCGGCTGATGATCCGCCGGGCGTTCATGGACCTGCTCCGGCAAAAACCGATTCAGAACATCTCGGTCAAGGAATTGTGCGAAACCGCCGGCATCAACCGCTCCACGTTTTACGCCCATTACACCGACGTGCGCGATCTTCTCCGGCAAATCGAGGAGGAGATGCTGGCGGAACTGGAACAGGCGATGGCCCCGCTGCTCTCGGACGACGGGAAGCCATTCAATCCGGTGGAAATCAGCACCGAAATCTTCCAATGCCTGAAGGACAATTCCGACATGTGCACCGTCACCCTCGGCAATTATGGGGACAAGGCTTTCCTGTTCCGGTTGATAAACCTCGGCCGGGAACGGTGCATGGAAACCTATCTCAAGCATTATCGGGGCATCTCCCCGCGGCAGATTGAATATTATTACGCCTTTGCCAGCGCCGGGTGCATCGGCCTGCTGCAAAAATGGCTGGACGACGGCATGACCGCCTCGGCCCAGGAAATCGCCCAGATGGCGGAATCCCTGATGCTGCACGGGCTGGGTTCTTTTGAAAAAGAGAATAAAAATTGAAACACGTTTTGCACACCGGGATATTGGCCTCGCTTGGGCAGCCCGCCGGTGCTGTACGCTCACAAAGAACGGCCGTCGGGCTTCATTTGCTGTATCTGCCGTCAACGGCGAAACAATCCTGCCTGCGGCCCTCATCCCTCAAGTCCCGGCAGCAGCCAGGAATTCGTGCTCACGTGAACACAAAAAGGGATACGCCTGTCAACAAGCGTATCCCTTTTTTAGATTTTCGTATTCCAAATCAAAACCCGTTATTTATGGGCTGGTATTTACGGAACAGATTTTCCAGCCGTCAGACGTTGGAATGATATCCAGGAAGAAAAACGCTTCCCCATCCGCCCCCTGAGCGAACATCTGCTCACTTTCTTCCAGAAGGCGGAACTGCAGTGTATACAGCGTGCGGGAATCTTCCGTCCACTTTTCCACCCGAATATTCTCCATGCGCACGGGCTTGAGCGTCAAAGCTCCCTTCTCTTCCCAAGAAGCCAGCAGCTCGGGCGCCAGTAAGGCGCGCAGGGTTTCCGCGTCCCCGCGTTCATAACACCGCGCATACAGCATGGCGGTCTCCTCCGGGGTAGACGGGGCCTTGCCCTTCCAGTCGGCCGAATACCGGCGGGCGCCGACGTAATGCTCCTCAAAATACGGATAGGTCATGTTCAGCTCCGACACCGGCTTATCCTCCTGCCGGGCGGCGATGCAGATGCCGTCCCCGATATAGATGGCGGCAAACTCCGGATTCCCCTCGTTCTCGCTCCAGAAGAAGACCGCGTCCCCAGGCTGGAGAGCGTCCTTTTCCACGGCCGTGCCCTGATTATACAGGTCGCCGGTGCGGCGGGGAACGGTGATGCCCGCCTCGCGGTAGCAGTAATACAGCAGCCCGGAATTGTCAAAGGCGTCGGGCCCTGCCGCGCCGTAACGGTACGGCTTCCCAAGCTGCGCCTGCGCTGCGGCGGCTACCCCGGTAACCGGTTCGCCGGGATCCGAGGGCTCGTCTTCCCCGTTCGGCTCGGTCGGCGGGGTTTCGGGTTCCGTCGTCGTCGGGGTCTCCGGTTCGGTGGTGGTCTCCTGCTCCGGCTCAGTCGTCGTTTCCTGTTCCGGTTCGGTGATAGTGGTCTCCGCTTCCGTAGTTGTGGTCGTGGTGTCGGAAGAAGGGTCCGTCGGCGTGGTGGACGTTTCTCCCCCGCCGTCACAGCCGGCGAGCAGGGCACAAGACAGAATCAAGCTCACTGCAAGATAACCGAATTTCGCTTTTTTCATGTCGTTCACTCCTTATAACGCAATGCAGCGTTCCTTTGTCTTCATTATATTCCATCCCCAACAAAAGGCAATTACAGAGCGGTTACAAACCGATAACAGTTTTGCAACCATTTGGGCGCCCCCTCAAAAACCGGCCTGCCGGCGCCCCCAGTCCGCCTTTGAGTGCAGGAATCGGGCGCAGACGGTTGTATTCTTCCAGCGGGATATGGTATAATAATCCTACATCTACACTTATCTGCACTTTCCCGACTCCCTGTAACGAGGTGTTTTGATTGAACATACCCCGCAGCCATATCCGGAATTTCTGCATCATCGCCCATATCGACCACGGGAAATCCACCCTGGCCGACCGCATACTGGAAAAGACCCAGACCGTCGCCCTGCGCGATATGGAGGATCAGCTGCTCGACAGCATGGATCTGGAGCGGGAGCGCGGCATCACCATCAAGGCCCATGCGGTCACCCTGTCCTACCGGGCGCAGGACGGGGAAACCTACCTGTTCAACCTCATCGACACCCCCGGCCATGTGGACTTCAACTACGAGGTGTCCCGTTCCCTCGCCGCGTGCGAGGGGGCGATCCTGATTGTGGACGCGTCCCAGGGGATTGAGGCGCAGACCCTGGCCAACACCTACCTCGCGGTGGATCACGGGCTGGAGATCGTGCCGGTCATCAACAAAATCGACCTCCCCTCCGCCCGCCCCGAGGAGGTGCGGCAGGAGATCGAGGACATCATCGGGATCGACGCGTCCGAAGCCCCGGCGATTTCCGCCAAGCAGGGGACCAACATCGAGGCGGTGCTGGAAGCAGTCGTCCGCCAGATCCCGCCTCCTGCCGGGGAGGACGACGCCCCCCTGCGCGCCCTGGTGTTCGACAGCTATTACGACAGCTACAAGGGGGTCATCGTCTATTTCCGGGTCATGTCGGGCGAAGTCAAGCCGGGCGACCGGATCCGGATGATGGCCACCGGTGCCGAATTCGACGTGGTGGAGACCGGCATCATGCGCCCCGGGCGGCTGGAGCCGAACCAGGGGCTCCGGGCCGGGGAGGTCGGGTATCTCTCCGCCTCCATTAAGACGGTGGGGGACGCCCGGGTGGGCGACACCGTCACCCTGGCCTCCCGCCCGGCGGCCGAACCGCTGCCCGGCTACCGGAAGGTCAACCCCATGGTGTTCTGCGGCATCTTCCCCGCGGACGGCGCGCATTACCAGGATCTGCGGGAAGCGCTGGAGCGGCTTCAGCTCAACGACGCCTCCCTGACCTATGAGCCGGAAACCTCGGTGGCGCTCGGGTTCGGGTTCCGCTGCGGCTTCCTCGGGCTGCTGCATATGGAGATTGTCCAGGAGCGGCTGGAGCGGGAATACGATCTCGACCTTATCACCACCGCGCCGAGCGTCATCTACCGCATCACCCTGAACGACGGGACGGTGCTGATGATCGACAACCCCACCAATTATCCCGACCCCGGCACCGTCGCCAAGGCGGAGGAGCCGATCGCGGACGCGCATATCCTCGCCCCCAACGACTATGTGGGCAATATCATGGAGCTCTGCCAGCAGCGCCGCGGGGTGTTCAAGGACATGAAATACCTGGACACCACCCGGGTGGACATCCATTATGAAATGCCCCTCAACGAAATTGTGTACGATTTTTTCGACGCGCTCAAATCCCGCACCAAGGGATATGCGAGCTTTGACTATGAGCTGAAGGGCTACGCCCCGTCCGAACTGGTGAAGCTGGACATCCTGCTCAACGGGGAGGCGGTGGACGCGCTGTCCTTCATCGTGTTCGCGGGCAACGCCTATGCCCGCGCCCGGCGGATGTGTGAAAAGCTCAAGGACAACATCCCCCGCCAGCTGTTCGAGGTGCCGATCCAGGCCGCGATCGGCGGGAAGGTCATCGCCCGCGAAACCGTCAAGGCCATGCGCAAGGACGTGCTGGCCAAGTGCTACGGCGGGGACATCACCCGCAAGAAGAAGCTGCTCGAAAAGCAGAAGGAAGGCAAGAAACGGATGCGGCAGCTCGGCAGCGTCGAGGTCCCGCAGGAAGCGTTCATGGCCGTCCTCAAGCTGGACGACGATTGACAGAAAACCACCTGCGGCCGCCCGCGGGTGGTTTTTCAGGGCCCGGCGCCGGCTCCGCGCAAAGCGGGCGGCCTGCCGCTGCGGGCCGGCGCAAAACCGGCGCGTTATTTGCGCGGGGCCACCGTCCCGCCGTTCCCCGGCCGCCGCCCAAAGGAGGAAGCCCCATGCCGATCGGCCTGTATATCCACGTCCCCTTCTGCGTATCCAAATGCCCTTACTGCGACTTTTATTCCCTGCCCGCCCCTGGGCTGCGCTCCTCCCCCGGCTGCCGCCCGGCGGAAGAGGAACGCCTCGACGCCTATACCGCCGCCGTCCTGCGCGCGCTGGAGGGCTGGGCCGGGCGGCTCCCCGGGGAAACGGCCGACACCCTCTATTTCGGGGGCGGGACCCCCTCCCTCCTCGGCGGGGGGCGGATTGCCCGGATCCTGGAAGCGGCCCGGCGGCTTTTCGGGCTGGAAGGGGCGGAAATCACCCTGGAGGCCAACCCCGCCGACGGGCTGGAGGAAACCTTCCGTGCCTTCGCGGCGGCGGGAGGGAACCGGGTGTCGCTCGGCATGCAGTCAGCCTCGCCGGGGGAACTGCGCTCCCTCGGGCGGCGGCACGCCCCCGCCGACGTGGAAAAGGCGGTCCGGGCCGCCCGGGCGGCCGGGATCCGCAGCCTTTCCCTCGACCTGATGCTGGGGCTGGAAGGCCAGTCCGCCGCCTCGGTGCAGGCTTCTGTGGAAGAGGCCGCCCGGCTCGGGGCGGAGCACGTGTCCGCCTACCTGCTCAAAATCGAGGAGGGCACCCCCTACGCCGCCCGGCGGGAGTCCCTGGCCCTGCCGGACGAGGACGGGCAGGCCGATTTGTATCTGGCCGCCTGCGAAGCGCTGGAGGGGCAGGGATACCGGCAGTACGAAATCTCGAATTTCGCCCGGCCCGGCTTTTCCAGCCGGCACAACCTCAAATACTGGAACCTCGCGCCCTATCTGGGGATCGGCCCGTCCGCCCATTCCTTCCTCGGCGGGCGGCGCTTCGCCTATCCCCGGGACCTGGACGGCTTCCTGCGGGGGGACGGCCCGGCGCCGGAACGGGACGGCGGCTCCCTGGGGGAGGAAGCCATCCGGGAGGGGAGCGAGGAGGAATACATCCTGCTCCGCCTCCGGCTGACGGAGGGGGTCAGCGAAGCCGCCTTCCGGGAAAAATTCGGGGTTCCTCTCCCCGCCGTCTACCGGCAGCGGGCCGCCGCGCTCCCCCCTTCGCTGGTCACCGTGGACGAGGCGGGGATCCGCTTCACGCGGGAGGGGTTCCTGCTGTCCAACCCGCTCACCGTGCGCCTGCTGGGATAAGCCTGCCCCGGAAGCGGAGCGCGCGGTTGCGTTTTCGGCTAAGACGCGGTATACTGGAAAGGCCGGCAGGCGCCTGCCGCCGTCAGCCGGGCCGGAAGCCGCTTGCGGCTGGAAATTGAAAAACAAAGGAGAATTCCTATGACGACGCTGAACGCCGCCTTTCTTTTCGGGGACGGGAGCTCCGGACTCGGCCTGGTGCTTTTGATCTTTGCCGCGCTGATTGTCGGGCTGTATTTATGGGGGAGTTCCCGCAAAGCCCGCGCCGGGAAGGCCGAACAGCTGCAGAATGCCTACCGGACCATGACCCGCGCCCTGCTGGACGGGATCCCGGACGGGGAACTGGTGGACGCAGTGGCCGCCAACCTGCTTGCCAAGCTGGATAAACGCGCGCCCGACGACTATAAGACCATCCCCCTGCTCTCCCGCGGGCGGTGCGCCGTATACAGCGTGTGGATGACGGTCCACGAACTGGCAGACGGCGGGCTGGACGAATATCTTCACACCCCGTCCGGCCGGTTCCTCTCCCTGGCGGCGGACGGCCTGGAGCTGGTCGGGGCGCCGGAATGCGCCGCCGCCCTGCGGGAGGCGGGGGACGCTTCCCTGGAGGAGGGCGCCCTCCCCGCTTTGCAGGCCCGTTTTTCCGAGGCCGCCGCGCGGGAAAAGCCGCTGGACGGCTGCTGCGACTATATCCGGAACAACCCGGAGGAATTTTTGGACGAAGCCGTCCCGGCGCCCGATCCCGCCGGCTAACGCGGCGCCTCCGCCCCGTGTTCAGGCGGCGAAGCGGGGAGCCGCTTCGGCCGCGCTGCCCACGGCCTGCGGAAACGAAGGCCGGAATCGCAAATCGCTCCACACAGTCAAGGCCCTCGGCATAGCCGGGGGCATCTACAAAAAAGCGGCGGCCCCTCCGACGGGGCCGCCGCTTTTCAATTCTGCGACGCCTTGTACCATTCTCCCCAGTTCCGCATGGAGTCCAAAATCGGCTTGAGGCTCTGCCCCAGGTCGGTAAGGGAATATTCCACCCGGGGCGGCACTTCCGCATACACCTTCCGGCTGACCAGCCCGCTCGCTTCCATATCCCGCAGCTGCGCGGTCAGCACCTTCTGGGATACGCTGCCAATCGACTTTTTCAGTTCGCCAAAGCGCTTGGTCCCCGTGAGAAGATCCCGCAGGATCAGCACCTTCCATTTATCGCCGATCAGGGACAGCGTCGTCTCCACCGGGCAGGCCGGCAGATCCTTTCCCGTTTTGAGCATCGCCATACCTCCTGTTCCATTGTTTCAATCGGAAACCAACATCTTTATAATACCATACAGCCATTATTGAAGCAAGCCTTCCCGCGGATACAAAAAATTTTTCCTCGGTTTTTCTCCGCCCCGGACAAGCCGGAAAACCGCATAACGGCGCAATCGTTTCCTCCCGGTAACCGCCCAATGGTTCCCTTTTGGTAACTACCGCACAATAAAGTGCTTACTTTACACCGGAAATCTTCCGGCGTAAAATGATGGCAAGAGCTGCGGAGGCGGCCGCTCCGAAGCGGAAAAGCAGAAATGCGAACCAACCGATAATTCAGGAGGAACCCAAAATGAAAATCGCTGTTATCTGTGCCAACGGCAAAGCCGGCAGGCTCATTGTAAAGGAAGCGGCGGATCGCGGCCTGGACGTGACCGCCGTGGCGCGGGAGGAAAACCGGACGGCGGCCCGAAACGTCCTGCAAAAGGATTTGTTTGAGCTCACCGCCGCCGACCTCGCCGGCTATGACGTGGTCATCGACGCCTTCGGCACCTGGGCGGAAGAGACCCTGCCCCAGCACAGCACTTCCCTGAAGCACCTGTGCGATATCCTCTCCGGCACCCAAACCCGGCTGCTGGTGGTGGGCGGCGCCGGCAGCCTGTACGTCAACCCGGAACACACCGCCTGCGTGGCGGACGGCCCGGATTTCCCCGACGCCTTCAAGCCGCTGGCCGCCGCCATGGCCAAGGCGCTGGGGGAACTCCGCCAGAGGAAGGACGTCCGGTGGACGTATGTCAGCCCCGCCGGGGATTTCCAGGCGGAGGGAGAGCGCACCGGCAAATACATCCTGGGCGGCGAGGAACTGACCCTCAACGCCAGGGGGGAAAGCGTTATCAGCTATGCCGATTATGCCATCGCCATGATTGACGAAGCCGTGAAGGGCAGACACATCCAGCAGCGCATCAGCGTGGTGGCCGAATAACCGGCCGGAAAAGACAAGGAGGAACGGATAATGGATAAGAATACCTTCAAGACAGTGAAGCTTGCCAAGGGCGAAATGAACGTCTACGACTTCGGCGCTGTCAAGCTGCACGCATACAAGACCAACGATTTTATCGACGACGAAGTGTTCATTGTGGAGAAAGACGGCAAAGCGGTTGTGATTGAATCCCCCTGCTTCTTTGACAACATCCAAGAGCTGACCGAATACCTGGAGAATCTGGCGGTCGAGGGCGTGCTGGTCGCGTATCACGGCGCGGGCGCCTCCTTCCTGCCCGGTGCCCCGAAGTATGCGACCCGCAACGCCGTCGAATATTCGGAAAGCGGCGGAGGGAAGGCTTTGATCGATAACTTTACCGCCGCATTCGGCGAAATCTTTGACCACACCGTCCATACGATTACCCATGTGATTGGGGAAGGTAAGGTGACAATCGGGGGCGTCGATTTTATCATCAAGCAGACCGGAGAAGCCTTCGGCATCGAAATCCCGGCGATCAACGCGGTTTACACCCATATGCTCGGGCATGACTGCCATTCCATCGTTGCGGGGGCGGGGCATGCCGACGCCATGATCGCCGAGCTTGAGGGCTATCTCAAAAAGGGGTACGATTTGATTCTGACCTCCCACTACACGCCCGAGGATCTCAAGGACGTGAAGACGAAAATCGCTTATCTGGAAAATCTGAAAACGATTGCGGCAGGCTGCACCGACGCCGACGCTTTCAAGGCCGAAGTCGGCAGGCAGTACCCGCAGTACAGCGGCCAGAATTATCTCGACATGACGGCAGGCTTCTTCTTTGCATAAATCGATATCCGGGGAACCGGGGCTGCCGGCGGGGCAGCCCCCGGTTTCCCTTTGGCGTGAAAAGGGGGAGCCATCGGCAATGAACGCAAGCGAATGCCTCCAGTACCTGCAGCGGGAAATCCATACCGCCGTCGCGGCCACAGCGGACGCGGACGGCCTTCCTGTGACCTGCGCCGTCGACATCATGGACGCGGACGAGAACGGGCTGTATTTCCTCACCGCCAGGGGCAAGGGGTTTTACAGCCGGCTCAAACGCCGCGGATATCTGGCCCTGACCGGCGTCAAGGGGGAGGACACCCTCTCCTGCGCGGCGGTGTCGGTGCGCGGCAGCGTCCGGGAACTGGGAAGCGGGCCGCTGCCCCGGCTGTTCGAAAAGAACCCCTATATGCGGGAGATCTACCCCACGGCGGCGTCCCAAAGGGCGCTGACGGTCTTCCTTCTTTACGAGGGGACGGGCGAGTGGTTCGACCTTTCGAAAAAGCCGGTGGAACGCTTCGCCTTTTCCTTCGGCCGGGCGGAAAAGGAAACGGACGGCTACTTCATCACCGGCGCCTGTACCGGCTGCCGGGCCTGTCAAGCAGCCTGCCCCCAAAGCTGCATCGACTTTTCTTCCCTGCCGGCGGCGATCCGGCAGGAACACTGCCTGCGCTGCGGGCTCTGCATGGAAATCTGCCCGCACGGCGCGGTCATCCGGGAGGGAGTAAAATGACGCAAACCGAAAGACGCCTCTATCTCATCCGGGAACTGCTCAGGGAACAGCCCCGGTACGCCGGGATAACCGTCCCGGCGGGGGAACGGGAGCAAAAGCACCTGCTGCGCTCCCTGTTCAACGTACGGGCCCCGGAGCCTGTGAGCGGGGAATTCCTGGCCGTGCAGGACGCCTATCTGCAGGAGGAAACCCGGCGGAAGGGGATCACCGATTCGGCCGGCCTGAAGCCGGTGCGGGAGGGGGTATATCTCTGGCAGGGGGATATCACCACCCTGCGCTGCGACGCCATCGTCAACGCGGCCAACAGCCGCCTGCTGGGCTGCTTCGCGCCCTGCCACGAGTGCATTGACAACGCGATCCACACCTTCGCCGGGGTCCAGCTCCGGCTGGCCTGCGCCCGGCAGATGGAGCGGCAGGGCCATCCGGAGGAAACCGGTAAAGCGAAAATCACCCCCGCCTTCAACCTGCCCTGCCGCTATGTCCTCCACACCGTCGGGCCGATTGTGCGGGGCCCCCTCACGCCGGAGGATCGGGCGCTGCTGGCTTCCTGCTACCGCTCCTGCCTGGAACTGGCGGGGCGGGAGGGCCTTCAAAGCGTCGCCTTCTGCTGCATTTCCACCGGGGAATTTCATTTCCCCAACGAGGAGGCGGCGGCAATCGCCCTTCGCACCGTGGAAGCTTTCCAAGCGGAAACCCAAAGCAAGATCAAGGTGATATTCAATGTTTTTAAGGAGATCGACCACCGCATCTACCGTCAGCTGCTCGGAGCAGATTGAACGGCTCCGGCAGGAAATCGACGCCGCCGACGCCATCCTCCTCGGCGCGGGCGCCGGGATGTCCGCTTCGGCGGGCTTTGATTACGGCGGGGAGCGTTTCCGGCGCCACTTCGCCGACTTTGAAGAAAAATACGGCTTTCACGATATGTATTCCGGAGGGTTTTACCCCTTCCCCACGCTGGAAGAATACTGGGCCTATTGGAGCCGCCAAATCCTGCTCAACCGCTATGAAGCCGGCGTGGGCAGGCCCTACGCCGATTTGCTGGCCCTGGTCGGGGACAAAGACTATTTCGTCCTCACCACCAACGTGGATCACCAGTTCCAGCTGGCCGGGTTTGACAAGAAGCGGCTGTTTTACACCCAGGGCGATTACGGCCTGTGGCAGTGCTCCAGGCCCTGCCGTCAAAAGACCTACGACAACGAGGCGGCTGTCCGGGAGATGGCGGCCCGGCAGAGGGACGGGAAAATCCCGGCGGAACTGGTCCCCCGCTGCCCCGACTGCGGCGCGCCCATGACCATGAACCTGCGGGTAGACGGCGCCTTTGTGCAGGACGAGGGCTGGTACGCCGCCGCCGGCCGGTACGACGATTTCGTCCGGCGGCACGAGGGGCTCCGCCTCCTGTTTCTGGAGCTGGGGGTCGGGGCCAACACCCCGGGGATCATCAAGTTCCCCTTCTGGCAGATGACGGCGAAAAACCCGAAGGCGGTATACGCCTGCGTCAATGCGGGAGAAGCGTTCTGCCCGCGGGAAATCGAGGGGCAGTCGATCTGCATCGACGCGGATATTGCCGCGGTGCTGGATTCCCTGCGGTAAAGGGAAAGGCGGCCGGGGACGCAAAACGGGCGGCACGAACGCATAAGAGATACCCGGCAGCAGGGGCGGCCGGCCATACTTTGCGCGGCAGCGGCGTCCGCATTGCGGGGCGCCGCTGCCGCGGAAAAAGGGAGGCCGGGCGGTACGGCCGAGGGCGGGGCCCTGAAAATTACGAGCGGATAATCCAATATACAGCAAGGGGATGCTGCCGTCCGGCAGCATCCCCTTGCTGTATAAAGCGCTTTTCGATAACCGGCAGAGCAGGGAATCGTTCCGGGTTTTCTTCTCCGTCTATTCCCCCGTCAGCCCCGTGCGTTCGATGCCTTCGATGAACTTCCGCTGCAGCGCCACATACAGAATGAGCAGCGGCGCAACGGTCAGCAGGGTACCCGCCAGGCGGATCGACTCGTTGATCCGGTTGGTGGTGCTGAAATCATTGGCGGGATACATCTTTGTATAGGAATCCACGAAGTTCTGCAATTGCAGCGGCAGGGTTTGGATTTTCCCTTCAAAGAACATGCCGGATTTGGTCGTCTCATTCCAATACCAGATGAAGGAAAAGAGGAAGGTGACCAGGATCGCGGACGCCGCCATCGGGATAGCGATGCGTATAAAGGTCTTCACCCGGCCCGCGCCGTCAATGGCGGCGGCTTCGTCCAGCGCCTTGGGATAGGAGCGGTAAAACTGATAGAAAATCAGGACGAACAGCGAGCTTTTGATGCCCTGGCCAAAAAGCGCCGGCAGCAGGGTGGACAGGACGCTGCCCGTGAGGAAGTGGGTCTTGAACCACACATAGTTGGGGATCAGCGTCACCTGCACCGGGATGATGAAAGCAGCCACCAGCAGGACAAACCACATCTTTTTCAGCGGGAACTCAAAGCGCGCCAGGCCGTAGGCGATAACGGCGGTGGACAGGGTCTGCGCAATGGCGGGCGCTGCCGAGGTCAGGATGGAAGTCAGCAGGGATTTGGGGTACTCCAGCACGTTGAACGCCTGGACAAAATTCCCGATATACCATTCTGTCGGGAGCCAGCCCACCGTGGGATCCACCAGATCGGAGGGGGTCATGAAGCTGGTCGTAATCATGTAAATGAGCGGGTAGATGTACACGAACCCTACGCCGATGAGAAGGGCGTATATCAGCACATAGGTGAGAATACCGGAGCGTTCATGGCTGCCCTTGAACAGCCGCCGCAGGCCGTATTTCACCTTCGGCAGGCTCACTGGTGCTTCTTTAGCCATCGCTGATACCTCCATTCTTTCCAGTCGTTGAGGATAAGGAACGCCACGCCTATGAGCAGCAGGATCTCCAGGAAATACAGCCAGGACATGGCCGCCGAATAGCTGAAGGGGCGGGAAGTCTCAAACATATGGCTGATGATTTTGTTGTTGACCGCATTATTGGGGAAGTTGGAAATTTCCACAATGGTGTACAGCGCGTTGACCAGAATCAGCGGCCGGATTGCCGGCAGCGATATTTTCCAGAAGGTTTCCCAGCCTGTGGCGCCGTCAATGGACGCCGCCTCATAAATGGCCCGGTCCACCTTCTGCAGGCCGGCCAGGAAGATAATGGTCTGTACCCCGGAGAACCACAAAATCTGCACCAGGTTATCCAGGGTGTATAGGATTGGCTCCGACAGGGTCTCCGGCAATTGGGCCACAAACTGATACACCGCGTTTTCACTGGGCTGGATAACCATGGCCCCGTCGCCGGACAGCAGCTCGGACAGCACCGGGCCGCTGATGATAATGACCGGCAGGAAAAACACCGCGCGGAAAAAGGTGCGGCCGGGGAACGTATGGTTGAGCAGCAGGGCGATGACAATGGAGAAAACCACGATGATCGGGGCGGAGCAGATAATGAACATGGCGGAATCAATCAGGGCCTGCGGGAACACCGTATCCGTCCGCAGCGCCGTGTAATAATACTCCAGCCCCTTGAAGGTGGTTTCAATATTCGCCCCGTTGATCCGGTCCACCGAGTTGAAGCTGAGGTTCAGGGCGTATATTACCGAATAGGCGGTGAACAGCACAAAGCCGATGATCCAGGGAAGGAAGAACAGATACCCGGCAATGGCATCCCTCTGCCGGATGGTCAGCCCCCGCCTTTTCGCCGGCGCCTTATCGGACGGTTTCCGCTTTTTCAGCATGGCTTATCCCTCCTTTATCATAAAGCCTTCGGCCGGGAGGGTAACGTCATCCGCCACGGTCTGCGCATTGGTATAGTTGATGTACAGGCTCTTCCCGTTGTCATAGGTCACACGGACCACGCCCTCCTCCAGGACGTCGTGCTGCAGCATTTTGGCGCCCTCGAACGCGGACAGCGCCTGCTGCATCTCCTTCGCAATTTCGGCTATGCGATCCTTCCAGTCCGCAAAGGCGGTGGAGAACAAATCCTCGCTGGGGGTGTCCTGCAGCGTCGTGCTGTCCGTCCATGTCAAGATGAAGGAGGGGTATACGCCGTACTCGATCATCTTGAGCAGCTTGGTGCGGGACAGGTTGCCTATGTTGAGGTAGTCGCCGTACATATCCACATGCCCCTTGTACACCATCTGGAGGAAGGGAACCGAGTCGCTTTCAAAAAGGTACTGGCTCCCTACCAGCGGGACATTGAACATATCGTCCGCATAGTCGGCCAGGTAGAGGTTGCCGCCGTAGACGGCGCGGTTCTCCAGCGTATCCGCGTAGCCCGCCATGGCCGCAACCATCTCTTCCTCCATCTGCAGCCGGGTGGTCACCCGGTTGCGGGTGTAGTCCGCATACAGCCGGTTGCCGATGTTGTCAAAAGCCAGGGAAAGATTCGGCAGATCGGTGGCCGCCAGCTTATCCATATTGTCGCGGACCTGGGAGGCCTTCACATAATAGGTTTCCGTATACATCAGGTTGGGATTGTTGCTGCTCAGCGCAATGTATGCTTTGGACATGGTATTGCCTGCCTGCGCATTGATGCTGAGCTGGGATTCGTTGGCGGTGACCGGGTTGCCGTACAGATAGAGGCGGGAGCCGTCTTCGGCAAGCAGATCGTACAGCGTCTCGTAGCTGTTCCGGTCGATGAGCTTGCTGTTGAGCTTGTTCCCGCTGACCGAAGCGGCGTTCAGCCCCTTGCCGTAAAAGCCCTTGAGCACGGCGGTAATGTTGCCGACCCCCATCGTGCGCAGTTCCTGCACCATGGCTGCCACGTCCTCCGCCGTGGTGAACACCTGCATGCCGGGGACAAGGAACTGCTTTTTTACATCCGCCCCGAGGAAGTCGAGGTGCACCGGGACGGTGGCGTCCACCCGCTCGGAACGGGTCAGCGTCCCCTCCTGCTCCAATTTCTCCCGGTAAAGGGTGGCCATGCCGGAATAATTGGCATCCTCGCCCGACAGGAAATACATCGTCATTTCAAAGCCGGTGGCGTTGGGCTCGGCCTGGGGCAGCCACACGCCGCCGCCGGATTTCTGGGTGGGCTGCAGGTATCTCTGCCGCACGTCGAACCGGCAGGCCGCCCAGTTGAAATCGGTGGATACGCCGGCAGGGGTGGCCAGAATGGAGGCATATTCCGCCCCTTCGCCTATCACGGCCAGGAAAGCGTTCTGGTCGATCCCGTTGACCATGCCGTAAATGGGCAGCAGCGCCTGCTTTTTCTCTACCGAAAAATCATTGGGCCGGGAGGTCTGCAGGTCGTTGGCCTCTTCCAGCGCGTCGATGGCAAAATTCTTGCCGTAGATGCGCTGCTCGTACCCGTTGAGATGCTTCACCGCCTTCTGAAAGCGGATGAGCGCGCCGCTGCCGTCGGGAACCAGCATATAGCCGGGCTTTTCATCCTCCTTGACCGTCCCGAAGAAGGGGACGAAATAGATGGATTTAAAGGTGTTTTCGCCCATTTCCTCCAGGCCGTCCTCCGCCACCGCGAAGTGCAGGCCGTCCTCCTGCACCTCCACGGAAAAAGTGAAGGCCAGTTCCAGCTCGGTATATTCCGCCCGGCAGGTAAACCCATTATCGGTCATGGTATACTGGGTCACGCAGTCGTCGCCGGAAATGCCGATCCGCCTTTCGGTGTTCTTTTCATCGAAATACTCGATGGAAACAATGGAGTTGGCGAAATCCGTCCAAGTCTTGTTGAGGCCCTCCACCGTGGACTTTTCCACGCCGCCCCAGATGTAGCCGTTGGCCTTGCTCTGTATCCGGATAGCGTCGTCCGTCCGGTTGAGCCACAGGGTGAATACCTCATTTTCCCCGACCTTTTCATAACCGTCCAGCGTAAACTCCGACGTCACGGGCGAAAGGTCGTCGGTATGGGTATGGCGGTTGGAGTCCAGCTCCAGGCTTTCCGCCTCCAGGGTCTGGACCGTCTGCGTCTGGGTGCCGTCGTCCGTGTTGGACGCCGCCTGCAGCGCCATGGCCGTCCCTGCGGTGAGGGCCACGACCAGAACGACCGCCAGGGTCTGTTTAATAACCGACACGATATTTCACCTCATTTCCAATGCCGACAGCAAATTCGTACAGCTGTCCCCAGAGCAGGTACAGGATGGCGAACACGATAATGGCCATCACGATAAAGAACAGGGTCAGCAGGATATTCTTTATCGTCTCCGGCACGCGGTAGTTGTGCGTCTCCTTGATGCCTAGATAGAAAGCGACTGCCGCATAGCCGATGGTGGCCATCTGGGTCAGCGTGACCAGGAAGCCCTCGTTCAGGGTCAGGACATAGGTCAGCACAAAGCTGATTGGCGTGAACAGGATGTAGGGAGACAGCGCATAGGCCGTCATGATATACACGTTTTTCAGCGAGCCTTCCCCGCTGTTTATCGAGCTGACCATATAGTTGCCCACGATAAACAGCCCCAGGGGGACGAGGAACAGCAGGCTGAAGGTCGCCAGCGAAGCGTCCTTGGAGGATACCGTGCTGAAGGTGAAGCCGGGGAAAATGGTGCTGATGATAAACACCAGATAGGCCAGGGCGATGAGCACCGTCGCGGACACCACGCTGCCGTGGGTTCCCTGCTTCAGGTAGTAGAAAGAGTCGATGGGATGCCGTACCACGGTTTTCATATACCGGATATCGTCATACCAGCGGTTCTTCTCCGCGAAGCGGCGGTATCCCCTTTGCACCGGAGCCAGAATCTTTTTGTGTTTGTCCAGTTCATGTACGGTAACCAGCAGGGCGATCGCCACCGCCAGGATCAGGAACACCAGCGGGAGATACCGGGTAAGCCAGCTGTTCCGGATTTCCCAGAAGGATTCGGAATAGCCGGTCTTGGAGTTGGCGATCCGGTAATGGGCCGCCGCCTGATCGTAGTCCCCCAGTTGGAAATAGGCGTTGGCGATTTCATTATGAGCCACCAAGGACAGGCCGTTGATCTTCAGCAAATCCTGCCAGAGGGCTTTGCTCTTTTCATAATCCCCTTTGTCCAGGGAGGCCAGCGCCTCATGGGTGGAGACGGTGAAATCGGTGGGATAAAACACCTGGAAAAAGCCCCGCTCCTTGTCCAGCACATAGACGTTGTTGTTGGAATCCACGTCAACGGCCACCGCCACGGTGAACTGGCCGTTGCGCTCGTCGGAGACCGAGCGGCCGCCGAAAGAAGAAAGCAGCGATCCGTCCGGCGCGTATTCATAAATCAGGCCGGTTTCCGTCACGGTATAGATTTCCCCGTTTTCCGCCACGGCGATATCCACAAAATTCGATTCATCCACCAGTTCCCCGGCCATGGACAGGATATTGGTCCCCGCCAGGTTATGCTTCTTTATGGTGTTCTGCGGATCCAGCTGGGTGATGGAGAACAGGATGCCGGAAGACTTGTCGGTCGTGGCATTGTACATGGTGTTGGGGATGCGGTTGAACAGGGCCGCTTTCTGCTCCTCTGTGAAAAAGAGGTCCTGAAGCATTTCGGTAAAGGTTATCGTGGACTTGTTGGAGCCGTAGAACCCAAGGAATTCACCGCTCTTGTCAAACTGGATCATCCCCTGATAGGTGCCTTCGCTGACCACATAGATGTTGCCCTTGAAGTCCACCGTCACTTTGCGCGGGGCATAGGGCGTCTTGGCGCCGAACAGCGCCGTTTCCGGCTTCCCCAGCGTCATGACCGTCTGCCCCTCGTGATCCAGCACGAACACCACCTTGGCGTCATAATCCGCCACATAGATATAGTTGGCGTCCACATGCAGGCCCGTGGGCGTTATCATTCCCTCCGCCCGGTATTCGCGGGTGGCGCCGGTTTCCAGATCATAGGCGACGACCCGGGAACCGCCCCCGTCCGCCACATAGGCGGTGTTTTCATACAGGAACAGATCCTCCGGCTGGTTGAGGCCGGCGTCCCGCATCATGATGGCGCCCGGCATATAGGTGTCCTGGGTCCGGATCCAGTTGCCATCCACGGAAATCGTATAGGAATACGAGGTCCCCTCAATGGCCGCCGCCGGCAGCGCGGCCGTCAGGGCCGCCAGCAGCAGCGCCAGAAGACATACGACGACTTTACGTCTCGACAAAGGTTTCACCCCTTCTTGTAATTCGGTTCGGGTTATTGCCCGGCCATCGGCCTCCCTGTTATCCGCTATTTGATGCCGGAATGCGCCATGGAGTTCATAACGCGGGACTGCAGGATGATGAACAGGATGAGGTTGGGCAGGAACATAATCAGCGTCGCGGCGGCGGATATCCCCTGCCCCGCCACGGCGTTGCCCGTCCCGGACGCCAGCGTGGACATATAAAACGCAAAGTTCTTGAGCGATTCGTTGTTGATGTACATCTGGGAAGCCTCCACCCCGTTCCAGGACGACTGGAAGGCCAGGATCGTCACCGTGGACAGGGCGGGCGCCACCATCGGGGTGATGATTTTGCGTACAATCAAAAAGTCGGAGGCCCCGTCAATCTGCGCCGCCTCAATCAGGGAATCGGGGATCTGGTCCATGAACTGCTTGACCAGGAACAGCCCCACCGGCATGGCGAGTAGGGGGACAATGTGGGCCAGGTAATTGTCGATCATCCCTGTGTTCACCATGATAAAATAGCGCGGGATGCTCACCGCCACCGGCACAAACATCAGTGCCAGCGTATTGGCCGTAAAAATCAGCTTTTTCATCTTGAACCGCTTTTTGGACAGGCAGTAGGCCGCCGAAATGGTGATGACAAGGGTCAGGACCACCACAAGGAACGTGGACAGGATGCTGTTGAACAGATAGCGGGAGGCCGGCACCGTGGTGTTGGCCGAAACCGCGAACAGCTGGCGGAAATTGTCCAGCGTGGGGTTGGTGATGAAAAAGCGGGGCGGATAGGCGAACAGCTCGTCCATCGGCTTGAACGCGTTGAGGAAAATCAGCAGGATCGGCAGGCCGGTAATGACGCCGATCGGGATGAGATAGGCATAAAATTTCAGTTGGCTGCGGTCGAAACGCTTCGGATCAATCCCGATGACGTTCTTCAGCCGGCGGCGCCGTTTTCTGCTCTTCTTCCCCGCTGCAGGGGCAGCCGCTGTTTGGGGTGCGGACATAGACAACCTTCCCTTCTATGGATTACGCGGGTATCGCTGCGGCCTTATTCCTCGTCCTTGTCGGCGAACAGCTTCTTAGCCAGGACGGATATTCCGTAGACTATCACCAGCAGCACCACCGACACGGCGGCGGCATAGCCCATTTCGTACCGGATGAAACCGAAGTCTTCAATATGGGTGACCATCAGCTGGCCGGCATAGTTCGGCGTCGGGTTGGAACCGGAGAGCTGCACGCCGATAGAGCCGTTCTGAAAGGTGTTCACAATCGCCATGACCGCGCCGAAGAGCATTTGCGGCCGGCAGGAGGGGACGGTCACATACAGGATCTCCTGGAAGCGGTTCTTCACCCCGTCGATATGGGCCGCCTCATACAGCTCCCGGTTGACATTGAGCACGCCGGCCAGCATGGCCAGAAATCCCACGCCCATACTGCTCCACAGGGAGACCAGGATCATGATGGGCATCAGGTACTGCTGGGTGGCCGGCCAGTTGATGGGCAGTTCGATAACCCCCAGTTCCAGCAGAATGTAGTTGAGGTAGCCGCTTTTGTCGGCGCTGAACAGCACCGACCAGATGGCCGACATCATCACGCCGCTGGTCATGGAAGGGGAATACAGGATAATGGCCAGGATCGTCCGCGGCCGCTTCGAAATCTGGGCCAGCGACCAGGCCATGAAGAAGGACAGGATATACCCGCCCACGCCCACCACCACGGAAAACAGGAGGGTGTTGGGCAGAACATACTGCATAAAGACGCTGTCCTGGGTGAACAGGGTCACATAGTTGTCCAGCCCCACAAAGGTGGGGAACTGGATGGTGTTGAAATAGGTGAAGGAGAGCAGCACGGCCACGACCACCGGGATTACAATGAAAAGGGTGAAAAGGAACACGAAGGGGGCCATAAGGATAAAAACGGAATGGCGCTGGGTAAAGCCCGGCTTGGGCGCTTTCGGCGGCGCGATAACCGCCGCAGACGTTTTGTTACTCACCGTCCAGCCCCTCCTTTCCCAACAGGCTTTGCAGATAGTTCAGATTATCCACCGGATAATCCTTGATCAAATTGCCGTCCTTATCGATGTAGCCGAATTCGCTCAGCTTGCGCGTGATTTCCCGGTTGGCCTCCCAAGCCGCGCCGTCCAGTTCGGAGCGGAGCGTCCGGCCCATGACCACCACGTTGTTCCACACATTGGAAACCTCCCGCTCCACCATATAGCCGGCAGGGTGCCGCACGACTTCTTTCTGCCACTCCCACTGCTCAAGGATGACGTCGCGGTGCTCCTTGGGGTAGGGCAGTTCCTTGAACGCTTCGATATTGGCCGTGTTCCAGCGGAATTCCGGGCCGAAGCGGTTCTGCAGGGTATAGGCGAATTCCACCTGGGTGTCCTTGCTCATCCACCACTGGAGGAAATCATACGCCTCCTGGGGCATATCGGTGTTCTCAAAAATCATCCCGGCGGTCCCGTCCGCCATCTGATAGCGGCGGATTACGCCGTCCTCCCCCATCGTGCCGGGGGCCAGCGCGATATCCCATTTGCCCGCCAGTTCCGGGGCCGCAAGTTCCAGCTGGATATATGTAGAGAAGCCGGACACGCCGATCGGCACCTGCCCGTAGCGGAACGAATTGAAGAAGCTGGCGATATACTGCTGGAGGCTGGTGATCTGGTACAGGCTGGTCATTTCCTCCATGCCGGCGTACGACTCCGCGGAGTTTATCGCGGTCGCATCGCCGGTGGCGGAGTAGAATTCGCCGCCCGCCTGGAAGATGAAGGGCGACACGCCCTGGAAATTCTTGAAGGTGACCATATTCGAGGCGGGGATGTTGAAGTTCATGCCGTACCGCAGGAGGGTGGGCATCATGTTCTCGACATCCTCCCAGGTATCGGGCACCGACAGGCCCAGCTCGTCCAGGATATCCTTGCGGTACATCAGCACCAGGAAGTCCTGGGTCTCGGATACGCCGTACACCCCGTGGTTGAAGCACATGGGGGTCAGCGACTCCAGATTGAACTCCTCGTTGTACCACTCCAGGAACCCGTCGAATTCCAGCAGGTTTTTCGCCGCGCCCCGGATGCCGAATTCAAAGGGGGTAGAATACGCGATCCCCAGCGCCACATCGGGGTTGGTGTTGGAGGCGTTGGAGAGGATGAGCTTCTGCTCGTTGGGCATGATGGAAAAATTCACCTTCACGCCGGTCTCGGCGGTGAACTGGGAATCGGCCATCTGCTGCATGACCTCCAGGTACTGCACCGGCCGGTTGACCCACACCTGCAGCCCTTCGCTGTCCGAGCCGCTCACGTTATAATTGCTGTCGCTCATTTCCGGGCTGAACGAATAGAAGAAGGACTTGATCCCTTCCCAGAGGTTCACGAAGAACCCGGCGTTCGCCTTGGGCAGTTCTTCGGTATCGCCGGCCAGATACAGCTTATCAAAGCCCACCGGCTGGCTTTCCAGCACCGGCAGCAGGTCGCCGAACGCCTGGGCGGTGGAACCCACCCCTTCGCTCAGCAGGGACAGCCGGTTGGGGAGGGTGCTGGGTTCTTCCTTCAGCTTGCGCAGGTTGGTCTGCGCATAATTCAGGTTGTTCGCAAAGGTGGGCTCCTTCCCCACGATGTCCCCCAGCGTCTCATACACGTTGCGGGTGCGCTCCTCCAGGGAGGCGAGCTGATCCACCACGTCCGGCAGGTAGTCCTCCACGTCCCACGTCCGGTTCTGATCCGTGTTGTTGCCCACCAGCTTTTTGATGTCCATGGCGAGAGCGTTGATTTCCGACATGATATCCTGGATCTCGCTGTACACGGCGTTGTACACCGCGCCGTTGACCTCGACGGACAGGGTGTGCACCCCTTCCTCCAGATAAACCTTCAGCGGGTTCCCCTGCGCGTCGGTGGGGATGAGATTGTGATAGCTGCCGCCGGAATGATAGGGGAATTCCACCGATTCCAGTTCCTTGTAGGGCACGACGCCGTCGATCGCCACCGTGCGGTAACAGGCCATGTTGCCGCTGGCCCCCTGTATGTATTTGAAGGCGAGGGTGTACAGGCCGCTCTCCTCCACTTCAAACTCCCACAGGGCTTTCTGCCCGGATTTACTGATGGAGCTTTCGTCCAGGACGTTGAGCACCTTCTGATAGGTGCTGTACGGGGTGAGGGAGGCGTCCTTGACGTTCTTCGCCCGGATGTAGCTGTCCGATTTCAGCCGCATCTCCTCCCCCTCCATGGTGATGAGGGAAGCGGCGTCCGCCTTATCGCCTATGGAGGCGAGGTATTCCTCGTAGGTGGGCAGTTCCTCGTCCGGCAGCAGGAGCACCCGTTCGAACGCGGTTTCCTGCGCCTGGGGCGTCAGGGTCACCGTAAGGGCGCCGCCGCCGTGCTCATACACCATCGCACCGCTGTCCAGCGACGCTTTATCCGTGATATAGGCGTCGAAGGTTCCTTCCACCCGCTCCTGCTGGGGGCTGACCTCGTTGCCGTACCGGTCCTGGGGGATGGCGCCCTGTTCGTCCTTCCACAGCGCCTGCAGGTTGGTGCTCAGGGATGTTTCTCCAATGGTGACGCCCACCAGGTTATCCAGCATCTTGTCGTCCGTCACCTGGTAGGAAACCAGCAGCCGGTAATTGCCCGCCGGGGCCTCGAACTGTACCCGCAGGGTGTCGTCCACCGCAATCGGGGCATCGGGGGTATAGGGGCTTTCGGCTCCGTCCGCGCCCACCAGCGTCATCCCCCCGTCAACCGGGGATATGGCGGAAGAGGCGTCAACATCCTGCCAGTGCCTGCGCAGCTCGCTGTCGGGGATTTTTTCGGCCGCCACGTCCCGGGTTGGGGTATCGGGCGCCGCCACGCTGACAAATCCGCAGCTGGTCATCATCAGCACGACTGCCAGAGCGGTGCTGAGCACACGAATCGTCTTCTTCATTCCTGCTCCTTTCCCACCGCCGCCTGTGCGGGCAGCGGTGAACGGTCCGTATCGGTTTCCATCTCCCGGATGACAATCGTGCTCCAGACCTCCAGCCTGTCGAGCGTGATCTGGTACCCTTTGCCGCCAAAATGCGGCACTTCTTCAAAGGGGAGCGGCCGCATGGAGATATCTTCCCCGTCCGGCGACATGCCGTAGACGCAGGCGATATCCTTGCAGTAAACCGTCAGCGGCAGCGCCTCTCGGGGTGCCGGCGGGGTCTTCCCCACGTTCCACAGCGCATCCTCCTGATCCAGCAGATTGATAAGGTGGATGACCATCGTCCCCGGCTTCTTGCGCACGCTGGCCCACACGGTGCCCGGGCGCGCGTCGGAGGATACGGGGACGCCTGGGATGTACAGGTCCCCGTTAACCCCGCCGCAGTAGTCCATGGAGCATCGCTCCGCCTCGTCGTCGTTCAGCAGGTCGCGGTACCGCACGACATAATCGGCGTACCGCCGGACCACCGGGAGGAAGGCGTCGCTGTACCGGCCGTAATCCGGGTAATAGGCGTCCTGCAGGACCCCCTGTTCCTCTCCCAGCGCCAGGTGGAAGCCGCCGCTGGCGTAAATAGCGGCGGAGGCGAGCCGGAAACAGGCTTCCGCCCTTTCTGCCGGCGCCGGTTCCCGGGGGGAGAAGGGCTTCAGGTAAGCGGCCAGGATCACCGCCTTGTTCCCCCCGTACCGTTTGGCGTCCACAATCAGCCGCTCCAGATGCGCATAGCTGTCGTAGGGGCTCCACACCTCGATGTATACCGCGTCCACCGGAGCGGGCGCGACCTTGCGCACCGGCCAGTTGTTGACGGCGTTGAAAAACAGCAGCGACTTATCCTCCGCATCGTCCGTCCGGTCCAGTTCCCGGCGGGTTTTCTCGATAAACGGCGCAAAGGCGTTTTCCACGTCGAAAAGGGTCGACGGGTCCACCCGGCCTGTATACGCAAATTTGGGGTACCCGTACTGATCCATGTGGATGCCGTCGAACCCCAGCTGCCGGGCCTGCCTGAACTCGCCGATGATATGGTCGCTCCAAGGCCGCTCCGGGGCGAAATCCATCATATGGATAAAGTTGATGATATTGAACCAGGTACCGTCCTTTTTCAGCATGACCTGTTCCGGGTGGAGGGACGTATATTCCTCCTCCGCCCCATAAATGGCGCCGTAGGCCATGCACTTCATGCCCTTCTCATGGCAGGCCGCCAGTTTGCCCCGTATGACGTCCAGGGACAGCGTCCGCCCCAGCGGGTCGACAAAGGTTTCCTCCGGCGGCAGGAATTCGTGGTGCCGGTACATCCAGTCGTAATACTGCACGAAATTGATATGGAGCTTACTCAGCAGCTCCACATCCCGGTCCTCGCCGGCCTGATCGGGGGCAAAATCGCTGAGAAACCCATAACGGGGATACGCCACCGCCTCGCCCGCCACGTCGAAAGCGGTGTATTGGCGCACGCCGCCCCCCTGCGCGCAGACGCCGTATCCGCCTTCGGGAAAAGCACCCAGGCAAAAGCGCCCGTTTTCCTGCCGGGAAAGCTGCACGGTTGTAACCGGGGTTTCCAGCCGGGTGACGGTGACGGACAGTTCCGCCGTCTCCGGCCCCTCCCAGATCAGCTCCACCGCCTCGCCCGGGCGATACTGGGCCTTATGACAATATAGATCCATAGGCTTCTCATCCTTTCCAAGCCGCCGCGATAACCGCTTTTTAACGCTTTGATGGAATTGCCGCCTGGTTTTCGCGCGGAAGCATCCCTCTTGACGGCGATAATCGGCAGCAATTTCTCGCTAGATTGTGCAGCTGTCGGTATCCTATCAACGGATAATTCCAAGCTGTTTGATTGCATATGGGGATATTGTATGGATTTTCTTGATATTTTTCAGAAAAATATCTATAATATTCATGACATCTGTCGAATCCACATCGAGGCAACGAGAAAATGCGTAAGGAAAGGAGAACATATGGACCAGTACCTTCCGTTCGAAGCGTCTTCGGAGCATGGAAAATGGACCATCATTTTCCACACCTACAACGCAGAAAACTCCAGTATGTTCTTTTGTGTGGATAACGCCGGATATCATCTGTGTTATCCGAGCTACCGTATCAAGCGGCGGAATTACAACACTTATCTGCTGCTCGTCACCCTGAAAGGGCGGGGCGAACTGCTGCTGGACGGGCGGACCTACGGACTGACGCCGCAGACCGCACTGCTCATGGACTGCGTCTCCCCGCACGAATACTATCCGGTTTCCCCGGAACCCTGGTGCTTTGCCTGGATCCACTTTCTCGGCTCCAGCGCCGGGGAAATTTACCGCCATCTGGCGCAGCAGCTGGGGCCGGTCATCCGCCTGCCGGACGACACCATGAGCCAGCTGGCGGAGGATATCCTCCACATCATCCATTTGAAGCAGGAGGAGGATATCCAGTTCGACCTCAAGGCGTCCCGCATCCTCAGCAATTCGCTGCACGACATTCTGCTGCATTCCAGCTACGCCCTGTCCAGCAGCGCGGAATCGGCACAGCCGTCGATCGCCAGCGCGGTGGAATTCATCAAGCAGAACTACAATCAGGAAATCTCCCTGGACGACATGGCGGCCGCCGCCCATTTGAGCAAGTATTACTTTACCAAGCTGTTCAAAAGCATCACCGGCTATACGCCCTACGAATATCTCACCAAATACCGTATTGATAAAGCCAAGTTCCTGCTTTGCTATTCCAGAGACAGCGTTTCCGAAATCTCACAGGCAGTGGGATTCCACAACACCAACAGCTTCATTACCTGTTTCAAAAATTTTGAAGAGACGACGCCCCATCAATTCCGCAAAACCTGCGTGCCGACCAGTTCCTGAGCACCGGAGCGGACACCCAATCCGGAGCGGCCCCATACGGGACCGCTCCGGATTTTTTGTCACATTCCGCGACGCTCAACAGCGTCAGGCGAAGTCGGCGGCTATCTCGTCCAGCAGGGAGATATCGACGTCCCGGGTCAGCGAACGCGGGCCCAGCGTTTCCACCAGACGGGTGATAGCCTTCATGTTGTTCATCGGCGTCCCATAGGGGGTCGCGTCGCCGGTGCAGAGGATAAAGCCCTCCAGCGTGGGCATCTTCATGATGATGTCATACACAATCTGCAGCACCTGGCGCACGCCCAGCCCTGCCAGATCCGGCGGGCAGATGCCGCCGATAATGATTTTCTTGCCCCAGGCCGCCCGCGCGTCCCAGGGGCACAGATCTCCGGTGTCGGGGGGGCAGACCGAGTCTACCCCGTCCTGACGGCCCTTGCCGATTTCCTCCGCGAAGCCGCTGAGGCTGCCGCACATGTGGGTGATGAATATTTTCCCCGCGCCCTTGATGATGTCCGCATACTCGTTGAAGGCGGGGATGGACCAGTCGGTGAGCATGGAGCGGTTCATAAAGGTGGTGGAGGTATCCTCATAATCGAAGACCGCCAGGGCCGGGGATTCGGCCAGCACCCGATAATGCCGCAGGTTCCGCTCATGCATCGCATGCAGCAGCTCCTCCATCTCGTCCGGATAATCCATCATCAGGAAAACGGTGGGCTCAATGCCGGCCAGCATCTGCAGCAGCTCCAGAATGGGACTCATGGGGCCGGAGGCGGTGGGGATACCATCGTCCCCGATGTAGGCATCCCGGTCGATAAACTGCTGGAAGCTGGGGGTGAAGGTGGTGTGTTCCGCGATATACTGGTAGGTCTTCATGTCCTCCACCGTTTTTATCAGGTGTTCGGACAGCGCCCAGGTGTGGCCGGAAAATTTCCACTCGCAGGACAGATTCCCTACCGGCGTGGTATAGTGGGCCCAGCGCACCGTATCGTTTTCATTGGAAGAGTAACGCACGTCCACGTTCTCCATATGCTGATCGACGCAGGCGACATGGCGTTCCAGGATATCGTTGCCGATTTCCCGCATAACCGTGATAATCTCGGCGTCCTTCCGCCCCGCGTCCCGCAGGGAGCTGATGTAATAATCGTCGATCAGGGGGGACCAGGGCAGGCGGTCCACCGGCTGCCCGTGGAGGGCTGCCAGCAGCCGTTCCCGTTTGGTCATCTGCTGCATGCATGTCATCCTTTCCGTGGTAAAAGCCGGGCTTCCGCCTCAGCCAAACATCTTTTGCTTAAGGTCAAGGTAATACAGGTAATTTTCCGGGCTGACGTCCGGCGGGCAGAGATGATCCACGTGGGGGATAAACCCGCCCTTTGCCACCAGCGGCTCGATGCTTTCGAGGTATTCCCGGATTTCCTCCTTGCCGGCAATCAGCCGGGTCTTGTCGATCCCGCCGATGATCCGCAGCGCTCCGCCGTATTCCGACAGCAGCTTGGCCGGATGCCCGCAGGCGTTGACCTCGTAAGGGAACAGGGTGTTGATGCCCGCATCCAGCATATCGGGGATGAGGGCGGCGGTATTGCCGTCGCAGTCCACATACCAGTTGGTGATGCCGTACTGCTCCAGCTTTTTATGGATCCGCTTATACCGCGGCACCACCCATTCCCGGAACAGCTCGACCGAGATCATCGGGCCGTTTTTGTAGCAGATGTCCTCCCACCCGCAGGCATAGTCAAAGGCGAAATTCGGGAGCAGCTGATCCAGGGAGTGCTCCACCAACTGGCAGGATGTTTCGATCATGTCCTCGAACATCTCCGGCTCGTCGTACATGGAATAGCAGAACCCTTCAAAAGACAGGGTGTCCCGGATTTTGCCCAGCATGGAGCCCGTCCAGACGCCCAGCGGATAATCCCGGCCCTTGTCCGGCTTGTGCAGGAGCTGCAGGTACTCGATGTTCACATCCCGGCGCGGATCGTCCACCCGGAAGCGTTCTTCCTTCAGGCGGTACCAGTCCTCCGCCGACTGGATGCTGGAGGAAATGAAGCGGGGGATGGTGGAATGATGATCCTTCGGCACCTCCGAGAGAAGGCCGTCCGCATTGCGCAGGATCTGCTTTTCCTCCGTTTCCTCGATGACTTCTTCCTCAAAGAAGGGGCACATCCAGTTCTCGCCCGATAAGGCGTCGATGCTGTCCAGGCCGAACCACCAGTTGGCATGTCCCCAATCCTTGATGCCGTTGTCCCGGAACAGGTCCCATTCCTTGAAATTCTCCGGCCACCAGCCGAACTCCATGTTGAAAGAGCGCTCGAACGCCCGGCCTTCGAGCTGCGCATGAAAAATTTCCCGCGGGGTCATCGCCTTGCATGGCCAAGGCTCCCGCAATCTTCCCTCGATGATACGCACTCATTCCTTTCCAGGGACGGGGCGTCCTTCCCGCACGTGCGGGAAGGACGCCGCCCCCGTTCCGGAAAAGCGGACGCTTTTCCGGAACCTCTCATTGCTCTCCTCGCGTCCATTTCCTCAGCGCCGGTGGGGCTTAGAGGAGGGGCGCTTCCTCTCCCAGATACTCCAGATAAACGTAGTCCAGCCAGGCCCAGTTGCCGTTCATGGTCAGCACGATAGTATCGGTGCCGTCCCCCTTGAGGGCGGCATTCTCCACGGCATAACCGAATCTCGCCGTAAAGGACGCCGCGGGGGAACCGGCGAGGTTCAGGGTAAACGCTTCCCCGTTCACCGTGCCGCCGATGTTGACCTTGAACGCAGGCACAATGCCGAAGTTCAGCCGGTAATGCCCGGCCTTTGCCATGCCTTCCGGCAGGGTCAACGTCACGGTGCCGGTGTTGATGTTGTTGAACACCTTGCCGCCCGAAGCGCCGGAGGCATCCTGCACGCTGCCGGCCGTGGACGTCACCAGGGACGAATCCTCAAATTCCACCATGGCGCCGGCGCCGGTCACATAAATGGAATCAATGGCCGCAAAGGTAGCAGCGTCGCCGTATTTAATCTGGATGGTGTTGTCCCCCGCCAGCAGGGGAATCTTCACCTGCAGGGTGGTGAATGTCTCCCAGTTGCCGGTGTTAATGGAAACCTTGTACACCGTGCCGTTGACCACCACGTCCAGCATCCCTTCGCCGCCGTTGAAGGCGTGGATGTTCAGGATATAGTCGCCCGCCTCCGCCACGTTGACGCCGCGGAAGATCAGTCCGTCCCCGGTGGATACATGGAAGGAGTCCACATAGGCCAGGCCGGAGGACTTGCAGGCGCGGTACGTTGCGTCAACTTCGGTGTAGCCATGGACGGTGCCGTTGACCTCGTCGGCTTCCTCCGCCTCGGCGACGTACTCCACGTCGGCCGGCGAGAGGACGATCCCCCGCACAAAGCCGAAGCACCAGGTGCCGCCGGTCAGTTCCTCAATCCGGATGCTGTCGGTGCCGTCCCCCTTGAGGTACACCAGCATGGGTTCGGTATACCCGTCGGCGCTGACGACATAGCCGACGGATTTTTCTTCGTCCGTACCGGCGTTGACGGTAACAATCATCCGGGTGGCGTACTGTTCGTACCGCGCATCCAGCCGGAGATAATACCAGCCGGGCTTGTAGACCGCCAGGTTCTCATAGGCGATGTAGGAATCGCCGCCGGGCCGATACATCCCGTTTTCGTCGAAGTTCACGCCTTCTTCGTCCAGGGAGGTCAGGCCCGTCGCCTCGCCGCCGGCAATGACGGCCGATCCATGCGCTGTCGCGTAATCCACCGGCACCGTCTTGTTGGCCGAGACGATCGGCTTGACATACTGCAGAACCGCGTAGTCGATGACTACCGACTTGCCGCTTTCCGCATCCGCAATGACGATGGTGTCCGTCCCGTCGCCCTTGAGGGGCACGGCCAGCTCGGCCGACGGGGCGAAACTCTCGCCCGCCTCATAGGACAGGGTCTGCACGGGGCGGCCGTTGACCGTCACCTGCACCTGGCTCGCCTGCTCCGCCTTGTACTGGAGGATCAGGTTGTACACGCCCGCGGACGGGACGATCACGTTTTCATAGGTCAGCGTCTTGCCGTCCTGCAGGCCGGTAACCGCCTGGAAGTTGGAAGCCTCGCCGTCGGCCACGATGCAGCCGTCGTCCACAACGGCGTCTTCCGCCTCCAGCGTGATGCCGGGGATGACGGGGCCGAAGTAGGTGAAGGTGATGTAGTCGATGGCGACTTCGCCGCCCAGCGCCTTCAGCGTAATGCTGTCGCTTCCGTCGCCGTACAGGGTGACGTTCTTGGACGCGGTGGTCAGGCCCTCGCTCTTAAGCAGGTCGAGCAGTACCGTGGTGCCGTCGGGGTTCTCTTCCGGATGGGAGACCACCGCCTCCAGCCGGGCGTTTTCCGCCAGCGTGCGGTAAACGACGTTCATGGTGTAGACGCCCGTCTCCTCAATGGTGCTGGTCGCCACATTCGGGAAGGTCACCACGCCGTCTTCCGGCAGGGTGATGGTGAACGCGCCGTTGGATTCCTCCCGCTTGGGCACGATCGACGCGTCGTACTCCGCATCCTCGGCCTCCAGCCGGTCGGTGCGCAGGTCGGACACATTCTCGCCGATATATTCGATCTTGATGCAGTCCAGCCAGAACCAGTTGGTGGTGGCGTCGGGCACGAAGACGTCGATGTAATCCTCGTCGCTGCCCCGCAGGGCCACCTCGACCTCCACCGTTGTGTTAGGTTTCCACGGCTTGCTGGTATCGAAGGTATAGGGCGCCAGTATCTCGTAGCCGTTGACGCGGATGCCCGCCGTGCCGTTGCCCATTGCCATAATCGACAGGGTGAGCTTATACCGGCCGGCATTCTCCGCGGTCACGCCCAGGTCCTTGAAACGCAGGAAGGAGCCGGGCTTATCATAGTTGAAGTTGTACGCATAGCCGCCGCCGGAGAAGTCTTCGTTGACGGCCTCGCCCTGCGACGCAGGGAAAGCGGCCGCCTCGCCGTGCATCTCCGCCTTTTCGCCCTCATAGAGATAGGCGGGCGGGACGTCGCCCCTCCGGGTGAGCTGGATGTAGTCCAGCGAAATGCTGCCCTCGATGTCGTAGAATTTCACCAGGTCGGTGCCGTCCCCCTTGAAGGGAACGCGCCACAGCATGGTGGAGCTCAGGGAGAACGCGCCGTTTACATCGGTCAGGCCATAGGGCACTTCATAAACCGTGCCGTTGATATCCACGCCCAGCACGCCCTTCTGCGCCGCAGAATAGGCGATGGACAGGTCGTAAACGCCGGGCTCCTTCACCAGCTGGCTGCCGCTGAGGCTGACAAAGTTGGGATTGCCCGCCGCGGAATGCAGGCCGGTGACGTATTTGCCCTCGGATGCGCTGGCGCTCGTCTGAATCGCCGCGCTGCCGCCCAGGAACCCGGTTTCCGCCTCCACCATGCCTTCGGGCTTGACGATCTCGTTCGACTTGAAGGTCAGGTAGAAGTAATCCAGCCAGATATACTCGCCGCTGTTCTTAATGGTAAAGGCGATGGTATCCGTCCCGTCGCCGCGCAGGGGGATGTCCAGCGTCACCGTGCCGGGGACATACGCCCAGGTGTTGGAGGTATCGCTGGCGGTCCAGGGCATCTCCATGGGCACGCCGTTGACAATGGCCAGCAGGGTGCCGTTGGTGACGGTGCTGTACACCATTTTCAGGGTATAGGTGCCGCGCCCCTGGACCGGCAGGTCCTTGAAGGTAACCCTGTTCAAATTCCCTTCGGAAGCATCCAGGCCGGTCACGACCCGGGTGCCGGATGCGCCGTTCTGGACCCAGGTATAGGCTCCGCCCGACATCTCCCCGGTTTCGGCCTCGATCCGGCCGTCGCCGTCGTCGATTTCCTCATCCCCGCCCAGGTATTCGAGGCGGAAATAATCCATCCAGATAAAGTTGGTAACGTCGTAGAATTCGAGTACGTCGGTGCCGTCGCCCTTCAGCTCAATCTTAAAGGTGAAGGTGGCCGGCACATAGCTCCAGTCGTTATCGGCCGGGGTGCTGCGGGCAAAGGGGAACAGGTTTTCCGTCCCGTTGACGTCCACGCCCAGCACGCCCGCCACACCGGCGGAATATCCGACCGTCACTTCATACACGCCGGCCTTGTCTACATTGAGCAGGGAAGCGTCGAACCGGACGCGGTTGGGGAAGGTCGGGTGGAGCGGATCGGTGGTGTCGGCGTTGAGCTCCACGACGTATTTGCCGCCGGAGGCCAGGAAGCTTTCCCAAACCTCGGCCTTGCCGATCATCTCGCCGGATTCGGCTTCAATGCGGCCGTCGTCCGCGGGCTCGTCGACGCCCTCCGGCTCCTCATAGTTGCCGTTCAGGTAGGAAAGCTGGATGTAATCCATCCAGATATAGCATCCCGCCTGGATATCGTAGAATTCCAGCACATCGGTGCCGTCTCCCTTGAGGGGGATCTCCATGGTCACCACATTGGGGACAAAAGCCCAGCTGAGGTCCGTATAGGTATACGGGCAGGCCAGCTTCACCCCGTTGACGACGACAGCCACGCCGCCGGTGGTGCCGGAGGAATACCCGATGCGCAGTTCGTAGGTCCCTCTCTTTTCCAGCTGCAGGTTCTCAAAAATCAGCCGGTTGGGTTCCCCTGCCTCCCAGTTCAGCCCGGAGACATATTTGCCGCCGGAGGCTTCCGCATTGTCTACCGCAGCCGCCGTGCCTTCCAGGCGGCCGGTTTCCGCTTCCAGCGTAGCGTCCGCCGAATCCAGGGGCATCTGGGTCCCGTGCAGAATCGCGTCGATCTGCTTGGCGCAGAGGTCCAGCGCGTCCCCCGGCTCCTTCGCGCCGGTGATGGCGTTTTCAAACGCTTTGCCGATATACGGCATCACGGCGTCATGCTTTTTGTCCACCACCCGTGTCTGCGCGCTTTCCAGCGCCTCCAGATACACGTCGGCAAAGGGTACCGATTCCCGGGTGGTTTCCAGCCTGGCCGCCGCGTCGTTGGCGGGCAGGTCCCCGCCCTTGGCCATAATCGCCTGCGCTTCGTCGCTGGCCAGGAACTGGATGAACTGCCACGCTTCGTCCTTCATGGCGGAAGAATCCAGAATCGCCGCCGCGTCGCATCCCGCCAGGGCCTTGGAGGAGGCGCCGTTCGCCGTGGGCACCAGGGCCGCCGTCAGGCCGTCGGTGCTGACGCCGTCGTTGGAAAAGGCCTTGCTGTTGGCCACGGTCATCAGATATTCCCCAGAGGCGACCCCTTCCATGGGGCTGGGCGCGCCTTCCCGGCTGAAATCCGCATACAGGGATTTCAGGCCGATCAGGGACTGGAGCGCCCGGACGCTGGCGTCGCTGTCCATATAGCCCACCGCGGTGGAGAAGTCCTCCTTGGTAACGACGCCGCCGGCGGAATAGAACAGGGACAGAAGGTCCTCAGCGGTGTACCCGCTGATGCCTATCGTCTTATTCAGCGCCGCCAGCTCTTCCAGCGTTTGGGGAGCAGCACTGCCCCCCAGAGCGGCCTCGTTGTACACGGCCACGTCCACCAGCGCATTGACCGGGATGCCGTAATAGCCGTTATCGACCTTCACCAGGTCATACAGCTGGTTGAACTGGGCCGCCTTTACGTTGTCGAAATCCCGCTTGCCCACCAGGTTCTCGACCAGGTTTTCCCCGGCCAGGTCGCTCAGTATTGTGGAGGGCACCACAATCATATCCGGCCCCTGGCCGTCCGCCACCGCGGAACGGATTTTATCCAGGGAGCAGTCCATGCGCACCGGCATGACGCGGATATTGGGATTCTTCTGCTTAAACGCCGCCACGATGTCCTGTTCGAACACGGTCTTGGCTTCGCCGGTGAGGGTATGCCACACCTTCAGGTTGACCGTGGCGCCGGCCGGCAGCTCTTCCCCGCCGGGGGTGCTGCTCTCCGGCGAGGACGGCGATTTCCTCGTCAGCAGCACCGCGGTAATAATGCCGCCCACAGCCAGCAGCAGGATCGCTGCGGCCAGAATGATGGGCAGCACCCGTTTGTTTAGAAATTTCGCCATACTGCATCATCCTCTTTCCTTCGGAGATGAGGGCTTCCATCGTTGTGCACGGGAGCGGTTTTGCCGCGCAGCTCCCGCGGAAGGCTCCCGTGCCGTAAAGCAAAACAGCCGACAGCGGGTATTGTCACTGCCCGGCTGCTTTTCCGCCGTATTTATTTTACTGATCCAGCTGCGCCAGTCTTTCCTCAAACTCCAGCCACGCGGCGGCCAGCTGGCTGTTGGCTTTTTCGTCCATTTCCGCGGCGACCGCAGCCGCTTCCCGGCGGCCGTCCCGCGCTTCGTTGATCACCGGCTCGATGTAGTCGGCGTTGACCTGCTCATAGCCGGGAACAATCTTGTACAGGTCGGCGCGCACAGCCGTGCCCATGTGGTCGTACAGATACTGGATGCCGCCCTGGATGTGTTCGTTCTGCTTCATGGCCTCGATGACGTCCGGATGCTGGGTGGAGGGGAAATACCACAGATAGCCGGTGGACACGTCGGTGCCGTCCTTGCTGGCATACATCTCCATCTTCGTCACGTTGCCTTCCGCGCCGGTGGTCAGCCATTTCAGCAGTTCATACGCGGCCTCGGGGGACTGGGCGCCTTCCAGCATAAAGCCATGGTTGGCATGCATGTTCTGGCGGCAGCCGACGCTTTCGTCCTGCGGCAGGGGATACATCTCCCAATTAAAGGTCATATACCGCATCCAGGAGGAGTCGGAGGTCAGCATAAAGGATTCGGTCAGCACCTTGCCGGTCTTGAACGCCATGTCCATATCATTGATGTCGCCGTCGCCGAACTTTTTGGTGTAGTCGCTCTGATCGCCGTTGACGTTGGAATTCCGGAGCGTCCAGGCTTCCAGGCCGGGGACCGCACGCAGCTCCTGGAACAGGTTCAGAGCCGGCGCCCAGGCGGTGGAGAAGTTGAACTGGCGGGTTTCCTCATTGTAGGTGTTGTAGCCCACGTCGGCATTCAGCGCCGCGGTCATGTAGGAGTCGAAGCCCCACAGACGCTCGGTGCCGGAGGTTTCGGCGGAGGTAGCCTCTCTCAGCAGTTCGCTGTATTCCTCAATCGTCCAGTCGTAGTCGGGTTTGTCGAGGTTCAGTTCGTCCAGCAGATCCAGGTTGATGGCGATGCACTGGAACTGCAGGTCCATGGGCAGCGCATAGACTTTATCGTTGTAGGTGTAATCGTCAAGCAGGGCCGCCGGGATATACTGGGTTTCCTCATCCTGGTCCAGAAATTCGTCCAGCGGTTTCACCCAGCCCTGGGAAACGGAGAAGGGCAGGGAGCCCCAGTCGCCCACCAGGATGTCGGGCATGGTCTGCGTCTGGGCCTGCGCCGTCAGATAGGTCTGGGCGCCTTCCGAGGAAAACGCTTCGAATTGCACTTCGACATTGGGGTACGCGTCGCAGAAATTGCCGATCTGCACCTGCATATCGGTCACGTTCCATTCCGGAATCGCCACCTTGACCGTACCGGTGACATCGGAATGGGTGGCGCCCGTGCTCGAACCGCCGCCCGAGGTCGTGCTCCCCGGATCGGACGTGGTGCCGCTGTCGCAGCCGGCCAGCAAACCGGCCAGCATCAGGGTGGACAGACATAGTGCCAGGCCTTTTTTCAGCATAATTGGGGTCCTTCCTTTCCTGTATCGATTCTCGTGAAGGGCATTTCTTCACGGGACAGCCGCCGGCGCCCTCCTCTGCCTTCGGCTTCCGTTTTCGCGGGAACACAACCCCGCCTGAAAACCCCTCCTCCCCTCGAGAAGGGGGCTATACGCCTTTTCACCGGCCGCATACGAGCCGTCCCCCGTCGGCAGGGGCCGCGCATCGCCGGGAGAAGGCGATAAGCATCTTTCCGCGGCCGCTCAGGCGTATTGGATGACGGACATGGTCCAGTACTCCAGATGGGGGATCTCAAATTCGATGTAGTCCCCCTTGTCGTCGCTGCCGGCGGTGAAAGGCACCTCCTGCATCATCCCCTGCTGGTAATCGGGCGAAGCCACCAGCACGGAAGCAGCCGGCTTCTGCACATACTGCTTCACCTTGACGTTGGTCATCACCTGGGGAGCGGTCTGGGTGCCGTTCCGGTCCACCCATTCCAGGTTTTCCACGTCCTGAAGGTTGATAAGGTGCAGCACCTCCAGGTTCTTCTCGCTTTTCACCTTGGTGAAGGACCAGATCTCGCCCTGCGCGCCGGTCAGGGAGCAGAACTCGTCGTTGACATAGGTACGGGTGGTCACTTCCTCCAGCCCGCCGCCCCGCAGGACGTTCTCATAAGCGGTCATGAAGGTGTAGTAGTTTCTCGTCGCTTTGACCAGGTCGCGGGACATCTTCAGCGTGGTGCCGGGATAGTATTCCGAGGACAGCATGCCGTTGTCCCCCAGCTCCAGATGCTGGCCGCCGGAGGCGATGATGACGGCGTTGGTATACAGCACGCCGGGCAGGTTGAACTCTTCGCCGCTGCTTTTGATGTCGTAATCCATGTAGGCGGGAAGCACGACGCCCCGATCGTTCCCCAGCAGGCGGCGGCTGTTGTCGACCGCATCCTTGAGGCTGTTGTAGCTTTTATGGCTCCACGGCCACACCTCGGCGAACATGATGTCCAGATCCACCTTGGAGGCCACGTCCTCCTGCCCGTACTCGGAAACGGCGTTGAAGATGATCTTGGTGTCCAGTTCCTTGGTCATCCGGTCCAGCAGCTCGGAATAGCGCAGGTCAAGCTGGAGCTCGTTGCCGTTATAGTCGTAGATGGGATATTCCCTGGCCCCCAGGGAGTCCACCTGGATGCCGTCGAAATCGAACACGCTGAGGAAATCCTTGTACGCCTGGATGTAATAGTCCTGCCAGCCCTTATTGGCGGGATCCATCAGGTAAATCTGGGAAGCCTTCCAGGTGGTGGGGAGGGGATGGAAGTCAAACTCCGTATGCGTCCGATCCTTAAACATGCCCCACTCGGTCTGGATGCCCAGGCTTTCATAATCGGGGTACGCGCCGAAAATCAGGTTGTAGGAGAAGGATTTCATGTTCAGCTGGTGGCCCACGCGGATCAGGTCGTCGATCGTGGACTTGTATACCTCCTGGTTGGCCAGGTTGGTCCAGCTTTCGGCGGGATCGTCCGGCGTGCCGGCCAGCGGCTTGTCGTGCCGGTCGATGTGGTCATAGTAAAACAGTCCGTTGATGTGGTATTTGCTCAGCTCGGTCAGCAGTTCCTGGGTTTCTTCGTAGGACCGGCGGCCGAATTTGGTGAGATAGCCGTAACGGGGGAATACGTTCCAGTCGCTGGATACGTCCACCGCCGTCATCTCATAGTCCAGCAGTTCCTCCCCCTGCAGGACCTGCACCTCAACCGAATAGCCGGTGAAATCCTCTTCCGGGGCAGTCCACACCATGCGCACCTCTTCGGTATCCGCTACGTCGATGGTCACGGTCTTTTCCAGCGTATCCATCACCTGGCCCAAGTGCTTGACGGTATACCGAACCTGCGCCTCCAGCGGCTCCACGCCCGGGTTGTAGACCTGCGAGATGAGCACCGCCCGGCCCCCGGGATCGTAACAGGATTTATCGGTATACACGTCGTGGAGATACCGGCCGGAGATAATGGACGAGGAGATCGTCCCCTCGGTGCCGGATTCGTCGGGCGAGGGGCTCTTCTCGCACCCCGTCACGCCCAGGACCATAACCCCGGCCAGCAGCCCTGCCAACAATTTTTTCACGTGCCGATACTCCTTTCTCACTTGACAACAACCGCCTCAAAGGGCGCCAGTTCCAGCGCGGCGGGGTCAAACCCGGTGCGCCCGACATTGGACAGGGCCACCTGCCCGAAGGAAGAGAGAGCCTCGTCGGAAAAAGACGAGGGCTTGTCGGAAAAGTTGAGCAGCACGGCGTACCGCTCTCCGCCGAGGGTCCGCAGATAGGCGAAAACCGTGGGATGTTCCGGCTGGAGCAGCCGGAAATCCCCGTAGACCATGGCCTCCCGCTCCTTGCGGAAGCGGATGACCCGTTTGTAATAGCTGAGGATGGAATCCTCGTCCCCGATCTGCGAGGCCACGTTGATTTCCTTATAATTGGGATTGACGCCCAGCCACGGCCGCCCGCTGGTGAAGCCGGCGTTTTCACTCGCATCCCACTGCATGGGGGTGCGGGCGTTGTCGCGGCTGCGGTCATGGTAGTAGGTCAGCGCGTCCTCCGGCCGCCAGCCGGCCGCCACCAATTCGCGGTAGTGGTTGCGGGTGTCGATGTCGTTGTAATCCTCAATGGAGGGGAAGTGCACGTTGGTCATGCCGATTTCCTCCCCCTGGAACACGAAGGGGGTGCCCGGCAGGGTGTGCACCAGGGTGGCCAGCATCTTCGCGCTTTCCTTCCAATAGGGGCCGTCGTTGCCGAAGCGGGAAACCATGCGGGGCTGGTCGTGGTTGTTGAGGTAGTTGCTGTTCCACCCGCCTTCCTTCAGCCCCTGCTGCCACTTGTCCACAATGGCCTTGAAGGCCGGCAGGCTCCAGTTGACGTTGCGGCCTCCCCAATAGCTCTCGCACTCCATGAGCTCGAACTGGAAGACCATGTTGAGCTCGTTCTCCGCCTCGCCGGTATAGCGCTGTGCCTCTTCCACCGTGACGCCGGGCATCTCGCCGACCGTCATAACGTCCCGGCCGGCCAGCGCCTCGCGGTTCATTTCCTTCAGGAATTCGTGGATCCGGGGGCCGTTCATAAAGTTGGCGCCGCCCCAGTTCAGGACGTTGGGATCCCCCACCGACGGCAGGCCGGGCACCTTGGAAATCAGGTTGACGACGTCCATGCGGAACCCGTCGATCCCCTTGTCCAGCCACCAGTTCATCATGTCGTAAACTTCCCGGCGCACCGCGGGGTTTTCCCAGTTGAGATCCGGCTGCTTCCGGCTGAACAGATGCAGGTAATACTCGCCCGTGACTTCGTCGTACTGCCAGGAACTGCCGGCGAAGAAAGAGGTCCAGTTGTTGGGCGGGCGGTCTCCCTCGCCCTTCCGCCATATGTAGTAATCCCGATACGGGTTGTCCTTGCTGCTCCTGGACTCCACGAACCATGCGTGCTCGTCGGAGGTATGGTTGACCACCAGGTCCATGATCAGCCGCATGCCCCTCTGATGCACGCCTTCCAGCAGCTTCTCCCAATCGGCCATGGTGCCGAAATCCGGCATGATCGAGCGGTAATCGCTGATATCGTATCCGTTGTCGTCGTTAGGGGAACGGTAAACCGGGCAAAGCCAGATCACATCAACCCCCAGGCCGCGGATATAGTCCAGCTTTTCGATGATCCCCGGAATATCCCCGATGCCGTCCCCGTTCGTATCCCGAAAGCTGCGAGGATAGATCTGATAGACCGTCGCTTCCTTCCACCAGCGTTTGTGCAAACCAATCACCTTTTCTAAAATTATTTTGTTTTTGTTAGGCGATTCGCCCGATTCCACGAAAATATTATCATTTTCAAAAGTTATTTGCCAGAGCAGCAGAGGGATATGCAAATATTTTGAGATTTCTCAGCAATATTCATGTATTTTTGGGCCCTGATCGCCCTTTTCAAAGGGGGGCGTTATGCGCTATAATTTATACAGATGGACGTCAAACATATCAATTTTTGTATGATTCTTCCATTTTTTGCCCAAAAATCCTGCATCCAGCCTCTGGTGGAAGGCTGGGCGGCCCGTGCGCTGTGTCCGCAAAATACGTATAAAATTACAGAAATTGACCTTCCAAAACCGGAATTGCGGAAAATTGACCTTGTGGGAGGGGCCGCTTGCCAATCCTGCCGTCAAATGCTAATATAATTACCGTCGTAAGCGGCAGGGTTTGTGCAAACCGCTGCAGCGGAGCGGATCCCTGCGCCGTATTGCCTTGACATGAAGATGGAGAAAGGGTTGGTAGCCGTGCCTGACATACAGCTTAAAAACAACTGGGAAGAAACCATACAGCGGTTTGACGCGTGGTTCCAGCATAAAAACACGGGGCGCCCGCTCATGAACCTGTACGCTTACCGGGATCCCGCCTCGCCTCCCTACCCCAAGTATACGGAAGAGCCGTTTGACGACGCGCGGGATATGTTTTTGAACGCCGACAAGAACTTCGCCCGGCTGATGAATTTTTACGGCTGGGTGGAGCCGCTGGCCGAAGCCTTCCCGCAGTTTTCGATGAATCTGGGGGCCGGTTCCCTGGCCCTGTATCTGGGCAGCGAGCCCCTTTTCGCCCCGGACACCTTGTGGTTCACCCATTTTATCGAGGAGTATGACGACTGCCTCCCGCTGCGGTATGACCCGGACAACGTCTGGTGGCGCAAGCATCTGGAGATCATCCGCCGCCAGCTGGAGTTGACCAGGAACACCGACATCATGGTCTGCATCCCTGACCTCATTGAGAACATCGATATCCTGTCCGCCATGCGGGATCCCCAGACCTGCTGCTTTGACCTGTACGATTATCCCGACGAGGTGCACGAGGCGCTGCAGAATATCAGCGACGTCTACATGACCTATTACGATGCCATCTACGACCTGGTGAAAAAGCCGGACGGCGTCTGCGCCTACACGGCGTTCAACATCCTGGGGACGGGGAAGACCGCCAAGATCCAATGCGACTTTTCGGCCCTGCTCTCCCCCGAGCACTTTGACGAATACATCCTCCCCTCCCTCAAACGGCAGTGCGAGGAAATCCCCAACACCATGTTCCATCTGGACGGGCCGGAGTGCCTTTGCCATGTGGATTCCCTGATGTCCATTGAAAAACTGGGCTGCCTGCAGTGGACCCCCGGCGCCCGCAACCCCAAGGCCGGCAGCGAGGCGTGGTACGAGCTGTATACCAAGGTGCGTAACGCGGACAAGGGCCTTTGGATCGGCCTGTCCGACTATGAGCCGGAGGAGGCCATCGCCGCAGCCGACCAGCTGGTCAAAAAATTCGGACCGGCGGGGATGTACTTCCACTTCCCCTATATGCCCCGGGATATGGCCGACGCCCTTCTGATCAAAGCGGAGCGGGATTGGAAGATCTGACCCTCCGCCGCCGGGAGGCGCCCCCGCTGTACAGCGCTTGCATTTTTACATTGATAAAACACAGCGGCAGGCCCTCTTCGTTAAGGGCCTGCCGCTGTGTAGACGGTTTCTCGCTTATTCCGTTTATCCATCCGCCGGGGGAGCATTCGCCTGCCGTCAGCCGCCGGTGCTGCGGTATTTGAGCGGCGTTTTCCCCTCCCGCCGCTTAAAGGCGCTGATAAAACAGCTGGCGTTGGAAAACCCCACCATGCGGGCGATGTCTTCCACCCTTTCGGCTGTATACAGCAGGAGCGGCTTGGATTTGTCGATGCGGAGATTGAGCAGGTATTCATAAGGGGTATAGCCGGTGGCCGCTTTGAACACCCGCACCAAATGGTATTTGTCCAGATAGACGTGGGCGGCGACGTCGCTCAGGGAGATGTTTTCCTGGTAGTGGCCGTGGATATAGTCCAGCGCCCCGGCTATCCCCTCCCGGGCGCTCCCCCAGTGGGCCTGCATATGGGTGCTTTTGAGCAGGATCATCAGGTCGGCGAGGGCTTTATACAGCATGGCGGACATCCGGGGATCAAAATACATATCCTCATGGGCCTTCAGCTCCAGGATGTGCCTGACCATGCCGGTGAATTCCGGCCCATAGGGCAGGCTGGCGACAACGCCGTCCGCCATCTCCCGGAACTGCTTGTAAAACAGGGCGGCGTTCTGCCCTTTAAAGGACACCCAGTAATATTCCCAGCATCCGGTAAACCCGTATGCATGGGGCTGATTGCCATCAATGAAGAAGAAATCGCCCTTGCTCAGGGGATAGGCGGCCCCTTCATACAGCAGGCGGTCCTGCCCGCCCGCCGTATAGATCAGGACGTAGTTTCCAAAGCCGCTGCGCTGAACGGGGTCCGGGCGATGGCACACCTGATGCCCGGCGCTTTCCAGGCTGAAATACAGCTCCGCCGCCTGCTCGGAGGGGGTGTGAAACACCATCTCCCATTCCGAAAAGCGGTTGGAATCGGCAATCTGCGGCATACCAACCACACCTCCTTGTCTTCCTGCAGTTTCAGTATAAACCAATTTCCGGGAAATTACAAATATTGATTCCGCCGGCTGCGGCATACCGAACGTAAACACGTCAGCAGAAAGGATGGTAAATTTCCATGAAACGGCATCGCATTCTCGCCGCCCTGTGCGCTCTCCTCGTCCTGGCACTCACCGCCTGCCAGGGGACGCCCGGAGAGCCTTCCTCCGACCCGGTGACGGGGGAAGTGTCCGGCACCCAGGCCGGCCGGTATATCGCCGACATGTACGCCGACAAGTCCCGGTATCTCCCCGGGGAAGAAGTCACCATCACCATTGAGTACCGGAACGAGGGGGAGGAGGCCCTCTCCTCCGAAGTACAGTTCCAGCTGTGCCGCTTCGGGCAGGTGGTGGACACCTGCCCGGCGATGGAAATCGAGCTGCAGCCGGGGGAGACGGCGGTCAAGACCCTGTCCTTCACCCCGCCGGAGGAGGATTACCGTGGGTATTCCTTTGAGGCCTACCTGATGAACGGCGACGAGGTGCAGGATTATGCGATGCACGCCGTCGACGTCTCTTCCGACTGGAACCGCTATCCCCGGATGGGATATCTGACCAAGTTCCATGAGCAGAGCGACGAGCAGGTGGAGGAAACGCTGGACTGGCTTTCCAAATTTTATATCACCGGCCTGTTTTACTACGACCACATGAACGCCCATGACGAGCCGCTGGCCGGCACGGTGGAAGACCCGGACGAAACCTGGAACAACGCCTCCAACGTGCCGGTGGACGGGAAGACCCTCGCCCATATCCGCGAATACGCCAACAGCAAGAACATCATGAATTTCGCCTACAACCTGATTTACGGCGGCTTCGACGATTACCTGGAAAAGGGCCTGAAGGCGGAATGGGGCATCTATAAGGACCAGAACCACCAGGAGCAGGATTTCCATCCCATGCATGAAAGCTTCAAGACGCTCAAACTCTGGCTGTTTGATCCCGGCAACCCGGAATACCAGGACTATTACGTCAACAACCACCGGGACTTTTTCAAGGCCCAGCCCTTTGACGGCATGATCCTCGACTCCCTGAGCGCCCGTCCCTACCCCGTTTACGACTATGACGGCAATCTGCTGCAGCTGGACGATCGCTATGCGGAGCTTATTCAGAAATTCCACACCGAATTCGGCACCCGCGTCATGTTCAACGCATCGGACGGATACGGCATGGATCAGGTGGCTTCGGGGACCGACTACGACATTCTTTTCGGCGAACTGTATACCAACCGGCATCCGTCCTACGCCTCCATCAAGGATGCCGCAGACACGGCCTACGGCTATACCCAGGGCCTCCGCGGGGTCTCCTACCCCGCCTACATGCATGTGGAAAACGAGCCCATCAGCTTCAAATTCAGCCTGCCGGGGGTGACGTTTACCAACAGCGTCATCAACGCGGTCGGCGGCAACCATCTGGAACTGGGGGACCGCGGCATGCTCCACGTGGTGCATTATCCGGCCAACAGGATGACGATGCCCGAGGAAGTGGAAGCGGCAACCCGCCGGCAATATGATTTTGCCGTGGCCTATCAGGAACTGCTGCGCGGCCCCGGCCTGGAGGAAGTGCTCAAAAAGACCTTTATTGAGGGGCACAACACCACCCGCCTTGGAAGCAAGGGCGCTATTTGGATCTTTGCCAAGGAAAACCAGGAACTGGGGGCGGAGATCCTCCACTTTATCAACTTTGAAACCATCACCACCACCGATTGGACCGACCCCAAGGGCGAGCAGCCGGCTCCCACGGTGATTGAAGACGCCGTCACCCGGTATTACACCGACAAAGAGGTCAAGCAGGTGTTGATCGGCAGCCCGGATCGCAACGAGGGCATCTTGCAGGAGGTCTCCTTCACCACCGGCGAAGACGAGGAGAACGGCCGTTACGTCGAATTCACCATGGACGCGCTGGAGTACTGGAACATGGTGGTCCTGTTATAAAGACAGAATTTGGAGCGTGAAAAAAGAGGGGCGCCGCCATATGGCGGCGCCCC
>CAJFGS010000008.1:3362-13502 GCA_904377855.1 Candidatus Avimonas merdigallinarum | reverse complement strand
GCCATATGGCGCCGCCCCTCTTTTTGATGCTTGTTTTCCGGCTTCCCTCTCGCCTTCCCGGGGAAAAGCGGGGTTTCCGCCTCCGGCCAGGACGCCGCCGGGCCTGCTTTAAGCGCCGGGGCCGCTGCCGTGCGAAGCCTGCCGCCCTTTCCGGCCCCGGCCCCGCCGATCAGCCTTCCCGCGGGCGTTCCTGCCGGCGGGTACGTCTGTGCTCCAGCAGCCAGGAGTCGCTCAGCATAATCAAATAGAACACCAGCAGGTAACAAGGGAACAGCGCCGCGTCCACAGCCTGGGCCAGCAGCCCGAACAGGGGCGGCGCCAGCAGGATGCCTACGTAGGCGGCGGCCATCTGCATCCCCATGGCCGATTGGGAGATATCCTGGCCGAAATTCCGGGGCGTCTGATGGATCATATTTGGGAAAACCGGCCCGTTCCCCAGCCCAATGAGGAACAGCGCCCCGCCGGATACTGCCGGCGGAAGGGGGAGCAGGAGCAAGACCAGCGCGGCGAGGAGGATCCCCTGCCCCACCCGGATCAGCTGCCGGCTGGTCAGCCGGCCGGAGAATACCCCGGACAAAAAGCGTCCCAGGGCAAGCCCAACATAATAAAAGGTAATCACCGCCGCGGCCCGGTCCGCCGCCATCCCCTTGGCGTTGACTAAGAAAGTGCTGCCCCAGCTGCCGCAGGTGCACTCCACTGCGCAGGAGCCGATAAATACCAGGCAGGCGGCGCGGATATCCGCCCTTTTCAGCAGCTCGGACATCCCCACGGTGCGGGGTGGAGGGGCATCCTCCCCCGCAGCGGAAAACCGCACCTTCTTCCACACGGGGAGGGAGAGGGCCGTCAGCAGCGTAATCCCCAATTGCAGCCAGAAGGCCATCCGGTACCCGCCCCGCCAGCCGCCGCTGCCGGACAGGGCGAGCGACATCAGATAGGGGCTGATCGAAACGCCGACGCCATAAAAGCAGTGCAGGAAATTCATGTGCAACGCTTTGTAATGGAGCGCCACATAATTATTGAGCGCGGTGTCGATCGCCCCCGCCCCCAGCCCGAGGGGGACCGCAAAGACGCACAGCCAAAGCAGGTTTGGGGCAAGGGAAAAGCCGAGGAGCGCGGCAGCGGTCACCGCCGTGCTGACCGCGGTTACCTTCGCCGTCCCAAACCGGTTGATGAGCCGGGCGGACAGGAGGCTGCAGACTACCGTCCCTCCCGAAATGAGCAGCGTCACGCAGCTGGCCGCCGAAACCGGCAGGCCGAACGCGGGATATACCGCCGGCGCAAGAAGGCACGGAAAAGCCGGCGCAGGTGTCCGCCGGGGCAGCCCAGGCTGTCCCGGCCGGCATGTTCACCGTTTCTGCCGCTTCCCGGGAAGAGCGCGCATGACGCTGCGAGCCTCCCCCACCCCTTTCCCGGATGCCGCCGGGGGAAAGCGGCCCGTGCAAAAAGGCGGGGTCCCCGCCTCCGGTCGGGACGCCGCCGGGCCTGCTTTAAGCGCCGGGGCCACTGCCGTGCGAAGCCCCCCGCCCCCTTCGGCCCAGCCGGGCCGAAGGGGGGAGCCCCGCTGTCCGGGGATTACGGGCGGCCCGGGGGATTTCCCTCCGCCTTCCCCTTCCCGCGGCGGCGGCAGTCGGCGCAGTAGCCGTAAATCTGGACGACATGCTCCGTCACCGCGAAGCCGGCCGTCTCCTCAATCTCCCGCTCCATGCTGGCCAGGGGACAGGCCGGCAGGTCCAGCATTCGGTTGCAGCCTTTGCAGATCATATAATGCCGGTGGCCGTGCCCGTGGGCCGCGCCGTAAAAGCTCTCCCCGTTCTCCAGCCGGCCGCGCACGACCTCCCCCCGGGCCTGCATCGCCTCCAGGTTCCGGTAGACCGTGGATTTGGCGAGGTTCGGCTGGCGGCGCACCGCGCGGGCATAGATTTCGCCGGCGGTCAGGGGGCCCCCCTCCTCCTCCAGCAGGGAGAGGATCAGCTTCTTCTGCCGGGTGTTGCGGGTCCGTTCGCCCTTCGCGGGATTCTCCCCTGCGCCCGGAGCGCCGCCCTTCTTCTCCTGTTCCATGCCCGGATGCCCCCTTTCGCCGGTATTCTTCCCCTTATTGTACCCTACCTGCCGAAAAAGTCAATCGCCCGCGGGCCGAAAGGGGGAGCCCGCCGGCGCCGCCGGGCCGTTCCCGGGAGCAGCCGCCCCGGCCCCCGGCGAAAGAGGAGGCCGCCGATTTTCCCCTTGACTTTGCGGCAAACCACGGTATACTTTTAATTGCAACTCATTCGCAATAACCCGCTCCCCGCAAAAAGCGGGGGCGGTAAGAAAGGGAGGCTTCCGGTCATGGCTTCTACCGCCCGGCGGCGGTATGGCTCCGTCGCCCTGCTCATGGCGGCGATCCTGCTGGCCTGCATCATTATCACCGCGTTCACCCGGGTTACCGAACGGGAGGACGGCCGGCTGCGTCTGGCCGCCGCCTCCTACCCGGTATATATCGCCGCGCTCAACGTGACGGACGGGGTGGACGGGGTCCAGGTGGTCAACCTGGTCCCCGCGCAGACCGGGTGCCTGCACGATTACCAGCTTACCCCCGACAACATGATTACCCTTTCGGGGGCGGACGCGCTCATCCTCAACGGCGCGGGGGCGGAAAGCTTCCTGGACAGCGCGCGGGAGCAGTTCCCGGAGCTGGCCGCCATCGACACCTCCGAAGGCGTTTCCCTGCTGGAATCCCGCCATGTCCATGATCACGATCACGGCCACGGGGAAGAAGCCGGGGCGGACGAGGCGGAAGAAGACCTCGCGCATTACAACGAGCATATCTGGACCAGCCCCAGCCGGTACAGGCAGCAGGTGGAAAACCTGCTTGACGGGCTGACGGCGCTGGATCCCGGCCATGCGGAGCAGTACGCCGCCAACGCGGAAGCCTATCTCAGCCAGATCGACGCCGTGCGGCAGGAGCTGCTGGACGCGGCCGCGGCCCTCCCCACCGACGCCTGCATCACCTTCCACGATTCCCTGGCCTATTTTGCGGAGGACATCGGCCTGCGGCCGGTCGCCGCCCTCTCCATCGGGGAGGATTCGGGGGTGTCCGCCTCGGATCTCCGCAGCGCCGAGCAGGCCGCGGAGCAGGCCGGCTCCGTCCTGCTTTTATACGATAATCAGTACCCCACCGAATACGGCTATATTGCGGACAGCGCCGGCTGGTCCGCGGCCCTGGCCCTGGACATGGCCGCGGGCGGGGAAGCGGAAAAGGGCGCCTGGGTGGACGCGATGCGGCTCAATGCGGAAATCCTGCGCGCCGCCGCGGCCTGAGGCCGCCGCTTAAAAGCCGCCGTTTCAAAAAAGGAGAGAACCGATATGAGCACCTGCGGGCTGCACTGCCTGAAAATCAACCATATTTCCGTCACGGCCGGGGGGACGGCCCTCGTCCAGGACGTGAGCCTCCACGCCCACTGCGGGGAGCTGACCGCCCTCATTGGCCGGAACGGGGCGGGGAAATCCACCCTGCTCAAGGCGATCCTGGGGGAAATCCCCCACACAGGGGATGTGGAGTTCAGCGGGCACGACGGCCGCCCCGCCGGGAAGCTGCGGATAGGCTACGTCCCCCAGACGCTCCAGGTGGACGCCGGTTCCCCCGCGACGGTGTATGACATGATGGCGTCCCTGACCAGCAGCTACCCGGTCTTCCTCCCCCGGCGGAAAAAGACGGTGGAACGCCTGCGGGCCCACCTCGCCCGTTTCAACGCCGCCCCGCTCATGGACAAGCCGGTCGGGAGGCTTTCGGGCGGCGAGCTCCAGCGGGTGCTGCTGGCGGCGGCCACCCTGCCGCCGCCCGACCTGCTGATACTGGACGAGCCGGTTTCCGGCGTGGACCAGGCGGGGCTCCAGCTGTTTTACTCCCTTTTGGAGCAGCTGCGGGCCAGCTCCGATATGGTGATGCTGCTGGTTTCCCACGACCTGGACTTTGTGCGGGCCCACGCGGATCGGGTGGTGCTGCTGGACCGGGGCGTCGAAGCCTCCGGCCCGCCTGAAACGGTGTTCGCCAGCGATGCGTTCCGCCGGGCCTTCCCGGGCGCGTAGCCCCGCCCGCTCCCCGGCCCCGCCCTTCCGGAGGGCCGCCCGCCGCGGCGCGCCCCATCTCTTGTGAAAGGATGCTTCCGTATGCTCTCCTCGATATCCGACGCCCTGTTCGGGTGGTGGCAGTACGATTTCATGCGCAACGCCTTTTTCGCCATCCTGCTGATCATGCCGCTTTTCGCCATGCTCGGCACCCTGGTGGTCAACAACGGCATGGCCTTTTTCTCGGACGCCCTGGGCCATTCCGCGCTGACCGGGGTGGGGATCGGCGTGCTGCTGGGCTTATCCGAATACCGGCTGGTGATGGTGGTCTTCGCGGTGATCTTCGCCCTGGTGATGAACCGGATCCGCCATTCCCGCCTTTCGTCCACCGACACGGTGATCGGGGTGTTTTCCTCCTGCGGGGTGGCGCTCGGGCTGGTCATCCTTTCCCGCGGCGGCAGCTTCTCCAAATACCAGAGCCTGCTCATCGGCGACATCCTCAGCATCTCCTCCGTCGAACTGCTGGTGCTGGGGATCACCCTGCTGGCGACGGGAGGCATCTGGCTTCTCTGCTTCAACCAGCTTCACGCGGTGAGCATCAGCCCCTCCCTGGCCCGGAGCAAAGGGATCCCGGTCAAGTTCCTGGATAACCTCTTTGTGGTGCTGATTGCGGTCATTGTGATGCTCGCTATCCAGTGGGTGGGCCTGCTCATCATCAACGCCATGCTCATCCTGCCGGCGGCCGCCTCCCGCAACGTGGCGCGCAGCATGCGCAGCTACCATCTGCTGGCCCTGATCTTCGGGCTGTTCTCGGGGCTGCTGGGGCTTCTTTTCTCCTACCACAACGCCGTCGCCGCCGGGCCGACGGTGGTGCTCATTGCCGCCGCGCTGTACTTCGGCACCTTCGCCCTGCGGGAGAAGGAGGCCTAAGTTGCCTTGCAAGGACTATACAAAAAGTATTTTTTCGATTATTTATACATTTTGCTTCCGCGCGAAAACTATGTTTCGTGCGGAAGCTTTTCTTTTGGCGGAGTCTCGTTCTCGGAGGGCTTTTCTTTTGAGGGTGTTTTTCTCCCCCGGTTATCCGGGTTTTTCCAGAATAGCCCCTTCTTTTCCGGAAAAAATACGCATACGGTAACCATAGGGCGGCTTTGCCCGGCCCTATGGCCTGTCCGATTTTTCCGGGTTAAGGGGGTCTGCTTTATGGAGCGACTGCGCAAGATGGGCCGCCGGTCGTGGATCCGGGTGGTGAGCTTTACCGCGGCCCTGATCGCCGCCCTGGCCGCCGCCGCAATCGGCGGCTATGCCGCTTCGCGGAAATACCGCACCGCCATTGAATATTCGTACCAGCGGGCGCTGGGGGAACTGACCGAATACATCAGCAATCTGGACATCACCCTGCAGAAGGGGCAGTACGCCGCTTCCCAAAAGCAGCTTCAGGGGCTTTCCGCCGCGCTGTGGCGGGAGGCGGGGAACGCCAAAATCGCGCTCGGCCAGCTTCCGCTGGAGGGGGAGCCGCTGGAAGGGACCTACAAGTTCCTGTCCCAGGTGGGAAATTTCTGCATGGCGCTGTCCGAGAAGGCGGAAAACGGTGAAGAAATCACCGAGGACGAGCGCCGGGCGATCGACCGGTTTTCGGAGTATGCTTCCGCCCTGTCGCTGCAGCTCGGGCAGATGGAAAGCGATCTGGAAAACGGCGCCCTGACCCTCGGGAAGGTGGAGAGCACCATTGTGCAGGACGGGGAGGAGCTCCCCATGCCGGACATCAACAGCGGGTTCCATGAAATGGAAGAGGGCTTTACCGATTACCCCGCCCTGATTTACGACGGGCCCTTCTCGGATCACATCCAGCAGCAAAAGCCGAAGTACCTGGAGGGCAAAGCGGCCGTTTCCTCCAACAAGGCCCTGGCCATCGCGCAGAAGGCGGTGGGGATGGACGACCTGGCGTATGACGGGAAAACCAGCGGCAACCTGCCCGGCTATCTTTTCTCCAACGATACGGTGAGCGTGAGTATCACCCAGGCGGGCGGGCTGGTGGATTACTTCCTGAATTCGCGCGCCGTCGGGGAGCCCGCCCTGACCGTGGAAGAAGGGCTGGCCAAAGCGGAAGCCCGGCTTCAGGACGCCGGGATGGGGGAATTCACCTACCGGTATTATCAGCTGGCGGGCGGGATCCTGACGGTGAATTTCGCCGCCCTCCAGGAGGGGGCCGTCTGTTATCCCGACCTTATCAAAATCGGCGTGGCGCTGGACAACGGGGAGGTGGTCTCCTACGACGCGCGGGGGTTTGTGCAAAACCACGCCGGCCGGGAGGCCCCGGCCGTTTCGGTCGGCGAGGAGGAGGCCCGGGCCGCCCTCTCCCCGCGGCTGGCCCCCGAAAGCCATTCCCTGGCCTGGATCCCGTCGGACGGCCTGCGGGAGGTGTTCTGCCATGAATTCCTCTGCCGCGGGCAGGACGGGGAACACGTGCTGGTTTATGTGGATGTGGAAACCGGCATGGAGGAACAGATCCTGATTTTGATGGAGGATGAATCCGGCGTCCTCGCCATGTAACCCGGGGGCGGCACCGGCCGCGGGGAGGCGGGACGGCCCTGCTCGCCGGAAACGGCACAGCCGCGAAACCGCCCCCTGCGCGGCGAGAAAACGCCCCTGTGCAGCGGTTTCCCGGAAGGGCGTGCCCGCGGGACGCCGGGTGCGTGCGGCGGCAGCTTTCCCCGCGGCGTTGTCAGAGCGCGGGCGGCATCTTCCCCGTCCCATTCTGCCCCGCTGCGCCCTTTTTCATCCTTGTCCCGCCCCCTTTTTCCTCCGAACCATCATCGATAAACAGCCGGCGGGAGCGTTTCCCGCCGGCTGTTTATCGGTTTTTCCCGCCTAGCTGGTGTAGTCCTCCAGCAGCCCGAGCAGCGTCTGCTCGTCATAGACGGCGATCCCCTCCTCCAGGCGCCGCTGCTCCTCTTCGGGCAGGGTGGAGATGTACACGTCGTACACCTCGTCCGGGGAAATCGCATTCGGGGCGAAAACCGCCAGCTTCCCCTCCCATTCGCCCAGGATGCAGATCATCCGGGAGGAGGGCGCTTCAGTCGCCTCGGTCTGCCCGCCGCCGGAAGGCCCCTCCGAAGCCGGCGCGGGTGCTTCCTCGGCCGGGGAGCGCATCACCAGGAACAGCAGCAGGGCCAGCAGGAGCACCGTACCGCCGATTACCGCCGCTGCCAGGAGCTTTGCCGTCCGCGGCTGCAGGGGCTTTTTTTCTTCCATGCCGTCGACACTTCCTTTCCTGCAAAGGCGGCTTCCCCCTGCTCTTCCCTTCCCACCCTCGCCGCGTACCGCCGAAGGGGATCTTCAGAAAAAGCGGGAATGCCGCAGAATTCATTCGGATCCTTTGTCCATACCTTTATATTCTGCGCCGCTTTGGGGTAAAATATCCATAAATCCCCACCGATCCTTTCCGGGTTCCGTCGGACAATGTTACAGTTTTGATATTTGACATTTGGGCATCTCTGCTATAAGATAAGAATACGCATTTTTACCCATTTTAGAGAAAAGGGGGCCAATGGTGGAATGAAACAGCCGGGAAAGGCCGGAACATCCGGTACTTCCAGAAAAAGTAGGAAGCGTTCCGGGGCAGTGAAGCAGTTCATGGCCAAAAAGCCGGTGCGCGCCGCCCGTATGGTGCTCGCTTCCCTCATGAAATGCATTCTGACCATTTTCCTCATTGGAACAATCACCGTGAGCATCGTTGGATGCGTGATGGTCGTTTATGTGGTAACCAGCATCGACACCTCCGACATCCCCAACCTCAACGAGCTCCAGCTTAACGAAAGCAGCATCGTATACGCCAAAAACTCCGCCGGCGACTGGGAGGAAATCCAGCGGGTGGAAGGCGCCAACAGCGTCTGGAAAAGCCTGACCGACATCCCCCTCAACATGCAGAACGCCGTCATCGCGATTGAGGATAAGCGGTTCCGCGATCATTACGGAGTGGACTGGATGCGCACCATCTCCGCCACGGCGAACCTGGTGTTCCACTTCCGATCCAACACCTACGGCGGCTCCACCATCACCCAGCAGCTCATCAAAAACATCACCCAGGACGACGATGTGAAGATTTCCCGCAAAATCCGGGAAATCTTCCGGGCAATCGAACTGGAGAAGAACGCTTCCAAGGACCAGATCCTGGAGGCCTATCTGAACATCCTCCCCCTGTCCGGCAACATCAAAGGGGTGGGCGCCGCGGCAAACTACTATTTCGGCAAGGATGTGGAGGACCTCACCCTGGCGGAATGCGCGCTGATAGCCGGTGTCACCCAGAACCCCAGCCGCTACAACCCCTACCTCCACCCGGACAACATCAAGCAGCGGCAGAAAATCGTCCTGCAGGAGATGTACCGCTGCGGCTTTATCACCGAGGACGAATATATCCAGGCGTATAATGAGGAGCTCGTCTTCCAGAGCAATATGCGCCGGGTGGACGTGCAGGATTATTATGCCGACCAGCTTACCGAGGATGTAATCGAAGCCCTCATGGAAAACTACGGCTACACCTACGAGTATGCGGAGCAGATGTATTATTACGGCGGCCTGGAGATCTATTCCTGCGAAAACGAGGAACTGCAGAACCGCGTCGCCGCCGTGTTTGAGGACGACAGCAACTTCCCCGAGCATCACTGGGACGACAAGGAGGACCCGCAGGCCGCCATCGCCATCCTCGATTACCAGGGCCGGCTGGTCGCCACGGTGGGGGGACGGGGCGAAAAAACCGCCAACCGCGTGCTCAACCGCGCGACCACTTCGGTGCGGCAGCCCGGTTCCGCGATAAAGCCGCTCGCCGTATACGCCCCCGCCATCGATCTGAACCTTATCACCTATTCCACCGTGATGGACGACCATCCCATAACAATGGAGGACGGCAGCAAATGGCCCCGCAACTTCGACAATTATTATAACGGGAACGTCACGATTGAATCGGCGGTCAAATGGTCGCTGAACACCATCCCCGCCAAGCTGATTCTGGAGCTGACGCCGGAGCGCAGCTTTGATTTCATGACCAACAACCTGCATATAACCACCCTGGTGAAATCCCGGCAGGTGGGCGGCCAGGTCCTGACGGACATCGTCCCCTCCCTCGCCCTGGGCGGCCTGACCGACGGCGTGCGGTGCATCGAAATGGCGGCCGCTTACCAGATGTTCGGGAACGGCGGGTATTACAACGAGCCGTACACCTTTGAACGGGTGGAGCGCGACGGCGAAGTCCTCCTTCAGAATTCCCCGACCAATATCCGCGCGCTGGACGAAAACACCGCCTATATCATGAACCAGCTCCTCCAGCGGGTCATCGATGGGGGGAACGGCGCCACCGGCCGCGGCTACGGTGTGAACGGCATCACCACCTTTGCCAAAACCGGTACCACCTCGGACACCAAAGACGTGTATTTTGCGGGCGGCACGCCGTACTATGTCGGCGCCTGCTGGTTCGGCTACGACGACAACTCCGAAATCCACAGCACCGACACCACCTATGCCCGGCGGCTGTGGCAGAAAGCGATGAACGCCCTGCACCAGGGCCTGAGTAACAAAGAATTCGAGCATACAGGCGATACGGTCGAGGCGCTCTTCTGCCAGACCACCGGCCTGTTGGCCAACACGGGCTGTTCGAGCACCGGCACCGGTTACTACAAGCCGGACAACATCCCCGGCTACTGCACCGCCCACGGCGGGACGCCCAACGCGGGGATCGACGTCCCGCCCACCGGGGAGACCACTACGGCGCCGGAGAACACCACCTCCGCGCAGTCCACGGCGCCTACCACCTCCGGCAGCACCGCGGGCGAAACGACCACTTCCACCGAATCCGTAACCACGACCACCCAGCCGGAAGAGGGCACGGAGGAAACCTCCGCCCCGGAGGGCGAGGATCCGGCCCTTCCCCCCGACGAGGGCGAGGACGCGGCATAAACAAAAAAGCGGCTGCTGTGAGCCGCTGCGGTCAAGCGCCCCCTCCCGGCCTCTGAAGCAGCCGGGAGGGGGCGCTTTTTCATGGAGGCGGGGTTCCAGATTCCATCCCAATAAAGGCATAAAAGAGAAGCGCGGACGGGGCAC
>CAJFGS010000008.1:0-3311 GCA_904377855.1 Candidatus Avimonas merdigallinarum | reverse complement strand
GCACGCCCCGTCCGCGCTTCTCTTTTATGCCTGGGTCGCCGTGGTTTCCTCCGCCGCTTCACTGGTGACGCGGATTTCATAGGTCAGCGTATCCAGATCGTCGTCGGTTTTCTTCAGATATTCGGGGGAGATGTAAAACTCCATATTCCCGTATCCGCCGGCCGGTACGTAAAACTCCCCGCTGATTTGGTCGGTCGCGGCAACGGCGATTTTCTCCCCGTCCTCGTTCTCCAGCACCACATCCAGGGTCAGGAGCCGGCGGTTGCTGTCCGTGCCGTTGGACAGCTTCAGCTTGAGCATCAGCCCGCCGTCATTGGTGTAAAACGCTTCGACAATCGCGCATTTTACCCCTTCCTCCGAAAGCGCGGGCACGGCGTCCTCCCGCAGGAAATGGCCGGCGCCTTCCTTTGGCTCGCGTGGCTCCCCGCCGCTGCAGCCGGCCAGGGCCAGCAGCGCGGCCGCCGCCAGGGATGCCGCCAATAAACGGCGGAGAAAGCCCTTCCGCCGCCCTAACGCGGGGTTTTCCTTTTCCCGGCGCCCGGTTTGTCCTTCCATATGAAAACCATCCTTTCGACGGATACGCCTCCCGCGGCGGCCGGGAAGGGCTGCGCCCATTCTCCTCCGGCCCGCTCGCGGGAGGCTCTGCCGTCCTCTTATCATACACGAAAACCGGGCCGGCGTAAAGAGGCAGGCCGGCGGAGGGAAGAAGGCGTTCCTCCTCCCCTCCGCCGGCCTGTGCAGAACCAAAGCCGGTTAAAACATCCCGGTGACGTCGTCCACCAGGTTGCCGACGCTGCGCAGCGCCTTCCCCACGTTCTTCTTGAGGCCTTTTTTATTCGCGTGCATATAGCTGCTGCCGACCGCGCCGGCCACGCATCCGACGGCGATCCCCATGCCGATGCCCTTCATGAACCCCATGACGCCCTTGGTCATCCTTTTCCCTCCTCTTTTCTCGGTACTTCAGCCATCCAGCAGGGAGGACGGGGAAGCCCCGGATCCCTCCCTTTCTGAACTGCTATTATTGTTTCGCAGGAAGGCCTTTTCAAACGGGTAAATTGCTGGAAAGATTGTTTTTCCGGGGAAAAAGGCGTACAATAAAAGGCGCCAATTTTGATTTTCCCCGAAAGGACGACCGCGTATGCCGCTTTTGAACATTGTCCTGGTAGAGCCGGAAATCCCCCAGAATACCGGCAACATCAGCCGCACCTGCGCCGCCACCGGCGCGCATCTCCATATTGTCGAGCCAATGGGGTTCTCGATCGACGACCGGAAGCTGAAGCGCGCCGGGCTGGATTACTGGCATCTGCTCCATATCACCTACTACAAAAACCTGGACGATTTCTTCGCCCGGAACGCCGGGCCCTTTTTTTATTTCACCACCAAGGGGGAAACGGTGTATTCCGACGTCTCCTATCCCGACGGGGCCTATCTGGTCTTCGGCAAGGAAACCGCCGGCCTGCCCGAATCCCTGCTCGCCGCCAACCGGGAGCGCTGCGTCCGCCTGCCCATGCTGGACGACGATGCCGCCCGCTCCCTCAACCTGTCCAACACCGTGGCCGTCGGGGTGTACGAGGTGCTGCGCCAGTGGGGATTCCCCGCGCTGCGCACCCAGGGCCATCTGACGGGGGAGGCATAGGCGCGGCCGTTTCCCACCGCAGGGCGTGCCGGCCCGTTTCGGCCCGCCGCCCGATCCGCCCCCTTCCCTCCGGGACGGGACGAAGCGGGGGGAAGCCGGCAAGCCGCAGGGAGGGTGCCGCCAAAGGGAAAGCGCGGGCGGGCGCATCCACGGCAGAAAAAAGCGCCGCTCAGGGATGGGAGTTCCCCCGCGGCGCTTTTGGCTATTCCTCCATCTGTTTGCCCAGGAAGGCGGCCGCTACCTGGGCCAGCTTGACGTCCCCTTCCCCTGGGACCGCGCCGGTCTCGGGCAGGAGCAGGCAGACCGCGCCGATGACGTCCCCCGCCGCCATGATGGGGGCGGTCACCGCCGCGTACCGCTCGATCCCTTCCACGGGCTGGGTCCGCTTGGGGTCGCCGGCCACCGCGACCTGGGTGCGGCGGGACTCGATAATCTCCTCCAGCTGGGCGGAAATCCGTCGTTCCAGGAATTCCTTGCGGGAAACGCCGGCAGCCGCCACCACGTGATCCCGGTCGCAGATGAGCACCGGCATGCCGCAGGCGCGGGACATCACATCCGCATACGGCGCGGCGAAGGGCGACATCTCGCCCACCGGGGAATACTTCTTGAAGACGACCTCCCCGTCGTTATCGGTAAAAATCTCCAGTGGGTCCCCTTCCCGGATCCGCATGGTGCGTCGGATCTCCTTCGGGATGACCACCCTTCCAAGGTCGTCGATACGGCGTACGATTCCTGTTGCTTTCAAATTCAATTCCTCCAATATAACCGCAGGGAACAGCCGGTCAGCGGGAAGCCGTCCGCTCCCCTGCATACTTTGTTTTTGCCCTGTTATTGTTTGCAAGCGGAGGAAATATATACGCGCTTTCCGGTCGGGTTTTCCGTTTTCTTTGTCGAATTTTTCTTGCCGGACAAACGCCGCAAGCCGGGGCTCCGCCGCCAGCCGTGCTGGGATTCCGGGCAATAAGAGCGTCCGATTTCCCGGGCGCTCCGTTGCTTATCTTTTTCCCTGCCACATTGTTTCCAGAAGGGGCTGGGAAGGTAGAAAAATTCAAGCGGCCGGCAACCTTCAGCCCCCCTTATGCGTCACATTTTGCAAGCGGGCAATCTTCGCGGCAGGCAAACGGCTAGACTCGATAGCCTTTCATGGGTTGCCCTTAGGGAAAACGAGTTGAAGGCATATTCAAAGATACCAGGGCGAAATATAGAGGAGAGCGCAGCACAGAGGCGGCATCGGGATAAAGCCTGCATTCGATCGCCGTTTATAAAACGAAGCTATGCCGGGGGTTCAAGTCCACCATTCCCCCGTTGAAAAGACGCCGCTCCTGGCCGGGTTACACGGCAGCAAACGGCCGGCAACTCATCATAAATTCAAGAGCAGGGAGCCCAAATGGACTCCCTGCTCTTCTGCTGGCCTGGTGGGCGTAAACGGACTCGTTCCGCTTGACCCCAGCATCTCGCTAACGCGAGCTATCCAAAAACGCTTCGCGTTTTTAAACAGACATCGTCAGGAGCCCCTTCCCTCCATAAAAAAAGCAGCCTGCGCTGTTGCGCAGACTGCTTTTTGGTGGGCGTAAATGGACTCGAACCGCTTGACCCCAGCATCTCGCTAACGCGAGCTGCCCAAAAAACGCTTCGCGTTTTTAAATAGGCATCGCCAGGAGCCCCTTCCCTCCAT
>CAJFGS010000007.1 GCA_904377855.1 Candidatus Avimonas merdigallinarum | reverse complement strand
GCTGGTCAGCGTGTTCAATACCCTCACCGACCCCACCACCAAGGGCCTTTCGGATTCCAAGCAGGCCCTCACCTATACCCAGCCTAAGGCGGATTAATCCGGCAGGGGATGGGGCAAAGGTCGCGCGGCGGTGGTTCATACTACCGCGCAGAAGAAGACTGATGCATATGGAAGGGCCCCCAGGCATTACGCCTGGGGGCTTTTTGCGTTTATATCGCGAATCCGGGACAACGACCAAACAACGACCAAACTCCCGAGCGAACAAAAAGAATGCCCGTGAAAACCAAGCATTCAAGCCGATTTTCACAGGCATTCCTGGTGCGAGCAACGGGACTTGAACCCGTACGTCGTGAAACACACGCCCCTCAAACGTGCCTGTCTGCCAGTTCCAGCATGCTCGCATATTTAGCGGTTCCATGGGCCTCACGGAACGCGTAGACTATTATATCACTGCGAAAACGTCCTGTCAACCATAAAATCTGGAGAAAAAGGCGGCTTTCCCCATGGCTTTGCAGCTCCGCCTGAACGGAGAACTAACCGGCCCTGGAGAGAACAGCTGCCCGCGGCGGGCCTTCTGCCGGGGCAGCCGCCCGCCATCCTCGGGAAGGACGTTCCCGGCCGCACGCGGGGGGAGGGACAGGAAGCGCTACTTTTTGCGAAGCTTGGCCTGCAAGCGGAGGATTTCCTCCCGGCGGCGGGCGGCCTCCTCCGGGGCGGGGAGGTAAGCGCCCCCCTCCTCCCGGAATACGTCGCCCGGCTTGGCGCCTGCCGGGAGAAGGGCGCGGGGGACGCTCCGGCTCCTCTCGTCGTCGTCCACCAGCACCGCCAGTTCGTGTTCAAAATGCTCCAGGGAATAATACATCGACAGGCTCGCCCCTTTCTTGCGAAAACCATCGTTCTATCGCCTCGGGCGAAGGCCCTCTGCCCGCTATTTTTCGGTGGCGACGGTGATGGCTTCCCCGTCGCAGGTCAGATCTATGCTGCCGTTAAGATCGCAGCGGTACACCTGGACGCCGTATTTTTCCAGCGTATCCAGCGTTTCCGGTGCCGGGTGCCCATACGGGTTGTCCGCCCCGCAGGTGATGGCGGCGTAGGTCGGCCGGACGGCGGAAATCAGCCTTTCCTGGGAGGAGGAATCGCTGCCGTGATGCCCGACCTTCAGGAAATCCGCCCGCAGGTTGGCCCCCGACGCCAGCAGGGCGTCCTCCGCCTCCTTTTCCGCATCGCCCATGAACAGGAAGCCGCGGGCGCCGAAATCCACCCGGCAGACCACCGACATCTCGTTGGTGTCGGTGAACTCGCCGGCCGGCCCGAGGATGGAGAGCGTGGCGCCGCCGAGCGGGTAGGTCTGCCCCGGCTCGGCCTCGGTGATTTCCAGTCCCTGCGCATCCAGAGCCTTGAGCAGGTTGAGGTAGGTTTTGGTGGTGGGGGTCGCTTCCTCCGGCATGGTCGCCATGAGGAAGGTGCCGATGGGGAAGGTGTTTACCACCTCGTCCATGCCGCCGATGTGGTCGGCGTCGGCATGGGTGGCTATCACGTAATCCAGCCGGGTGATCCCGTGGGAACGCAGGGAGCTTACCACCGTGTCGGCGCTCTGGTTCTCGGCTGCATCGATCAGGAGGGAACGCCCGTCCTTGGTCACCAGGATGGAATCGGCGTTCCCCACGTCAAAAATATGGACCTGCAAATCGCCGCCGGTTGTGGCGGACGATCCGGGAAGATCCAGCGCCTCGATGAGCTGCCCGCCGTAGCGGGAGAGGGCGGCCGCCCCGCCGGCAATCGCCAGGACGGCTGCGCACAGGAGGGAAACGATTTTCTGCGCGCGGGTGAGGGAAAGCTTTTTTCGGGAGTTTCGGCGCCGTGCCATAGGATGCCTGCCTTTCTATGGTGCTGCGGGCTCAGCCGCGCTTTTTCGGCGGGGGAGGGGCGGGCCTCCCGGCCTTCGGGCGGTCCGGCTTCCCCTTGCCGCCGCTTTTCCCCCGGCTGCTTTTGGGGCCGCTGCCGCCGGCCGATCCCTGCGCGGAAGAGCGCCCGCCGGAACGGCCCGCCCCCGGTGGCGGGAGTCCCCGCCGCCTTTTCCAGGCCCGCCGGCCGGTTTCCCGGAGGCCCGGCCGGCCCCGCGGGACCGTTCCGCTTTTTTTCCGCCGGGGGCCGGGCCGCGGACGAGGCAGTCCGGGCCGTCCCCGATGAGATCGGCCCGCCCGGCGGCCTTCAGCGCGTCCAGGACAATCTCCCGGTTCTCCGGCCGGAAATACTGCAAAAGCGCCCGCTGCCGGGCCTTTTCCTGCGGGGTGCGGGGGACGTAGACCGGCTCCAGCGTATAGGGATCCAGCCCGGTGTAAAACATGCAGGTGGAGATGGTGCCGGGGGTGGGGTAAAAATCCTGCACCTGTTCGGGATGCAGCCCCTCCCGTTTCAGGAAGACGGCCAGCTCGACCGCGTCCCGCAGGGTGCTGCCGGGATGGGAGGACATCAGGTAGGGGACGAGGTACTGCTTCTTCCCGATGCTCTTGGTCAGTTCATAGAACCGCTTCTGGAACCGTTTATAGGTCTCGATCGGCGGCTTGCCCATGCAGCGGAGGACCGGCGCGGAGCAATGCTCCGGCGCGACCTTAAGCTGCCCGCTGACGTGGTGCTCCACCAGTTCCTTGAAAAAGGTGTCGTCCCTGTCCTCCATCAGGTAATCAAAGCGGATGCCGGAACGGATGAATACCTTTTTGATCCCCGGCAACTTCCGCAGCCGGCGGGGCATATGTAAATACTCGCTGTGGTCCACCTCGAGGGCGGGGCAGGGTTTTGGCGCGAGGCACTTTTTCCCCTTGCACAGCCCCCTTTGCAGCTGCCCCCGGCAGGAGGGCCGCCGGAAGTTGGCGGTCGGGCCGCCCACATCGTGGATATACCCCTTGAAGCCGGGCATGCGGACAATGGCCTCCGCCTCCCGCACCACCGAATCCTCGCTGCGGCAGGCAATCTGCCGCCCCTGGTGGTAGGCGAGGGAACAGAAGTTGCAGGCGCCGAAGCAGCCGCGGTTGTGGGTGATGGAAAACTGCACCTCCTCAATCCCTGGCACCCCGCCGAGCGGGGCGTAGGAGGGGTGGGCGGCCCGCATATACGGCAACTCGTACACCGCGTCGAATTCGGGGGTGGACAGGGGCGGCATCGGCGGGTTTTGCACCACGATCACGTCCCCGTGCCGCTGGATGACGGTTTTCCCCCGCACCGCGTCCTGCTCGTCCTGCTGGATGCGGCAGGAAACCGCATATTGCCGCTTGTCCGCAGAAACCAGTTCGTACCGGGGGCATTCCGCGCAGGGGCGGGGGGTATATTCCCGCACCGGCACCGCAAAGCAGGTGCCCCGGATATCGGTGAGGGAGGAAACCGGCTCCCCGGCCGCCAGCCGCCGGGCGATTTCCACGTTCTGCTTTTCCCCCATCCCGAACACCAGCAGGTCGGCCCCGGCGTCCAGCAGGATGGAGGGGCGCACCCGGTCGTCCCAGTAATCGTAATGGGCGAAACGGCGCAGGGACGCCTCCAGCCCGCCGACGATAACGGGGACGTCGGGGTAAACCTCCCGGATTTGCCGGCAGTAGACGATGGTGGCGCGGTCCGGCCGCCGTCCCGCCCGCCCGCCGGGGGAATAGGCGTCGTCGCTCCGTTTCCGCTTGGCGGCGGTGTAGTGGGCGACCATCGAGTCGATGTTGCCCCCCGTGACGAAAAAGCCGAGGCGGGGCCGCCCGAAGCGGGCGAAATCGGCCGCCCCCTGCGGCTGGGAGAGGATGCAGACCGAAAAGCCGGCCGCCTCCAGCACGCGGGAGATGATGGCGATGCCGAAGCTGGGATGATCCACATAGGCGTCCCCGGTGACGGCGACGATGTCGGGCGCGTCCCAGCCGCATTCCCGCATTTCCTCGGGGGTGATGGGAAGAAAAGACATACGGTTTTCGCTCCTTCAAAAGCAAAGCACACACGGAATGGGATTCCCGTCCGTCGGGAGCCGGGGTGTGCGCGGGGGATTTTCCGGGAGTTCCCGGCAGGCGGGCTATACCGTCTCCCCGCGGGAGAGGAAGACGTTTTCCCCGTCCCGCCGGTAAAGGCGGTTGATTTCCCGGTAATAGTCCTTGTCGATGCCGTCCAGCGTCTCCCTGGCGGCGCGCACCCGCCAGTTGCTCTCGGGCACGCCGGGGACGTTCATGCGTGCGTCGCTGCCGAAGCCGCAGAGGTCCTGGAAGGCGATGATAACCGTCCGTGCGGCGGAGCGCCACACCGTTTCGATGATTTTCCGGCAGGAGGGGCTGCGGTAGCCGCCCTCTCCCCAGTTGTCCCCTTCAAACCCGCAGTACCGCAGGGCGAAGGCGCGCTCCTCCGGCGCGGCCTCCCACAGCCAGCCCAGCAGGGTGTTGTTGTCGTGGGTGCCGATATAGGCCAGGCAGTGGAAGGGATAGTTGTGGGGCAGATGGGTGCTGTCCCCGTTCGGGTCGAAGCCGAACTGCACCACCCGCATGCCGGGGAAGCCGGTGGATTCCAGCAGGGCGGTCACATCCTCCCCGAACGTGCCGAGATCCTCCGCGACAATGGCGGGGTCGGGATAGGCGGCCTCCACCGCGTCGAACAGGTCCTGGGCGGGGCCCGGTTCCCAGGCCCCTTCCCGGGCGCTTTCCGCCCCGGCCGGCACCGCCCAGTAGGAGGCCAGCCCGCGGAAATGGTCGATCCGCACCCGGTCGTAAATCCGCAGGGCGGCGCCGATCCGCTCCACCCACCAGCGGTAGCCGTCCCGTTTCATGGCGTCCCAGTCATAGAGCGGGTTCCCCCAGAGCTGGCCGTCCCGCGAAAAATAATCGGGCGGCACCCCGGCGACCTTGCGGGGCCGGCGGGTGGCGGGATCCAGCTGGAACAGGGCGGTATGCGCCCAGACGTCCGCGCTGTCCAGCGCGACGTAGACCGGCATATCCCCCAGCACCCCGATCCCAAGCTGCCGGGCGTAGCGGTGGATTTCCTCCCATTCGGTAAAGAAGAGGTACTGGGTAAAATTCCAGAAATCGGTCTGGGGCCGGTATGCGTCGGCGCTGGCCCGGCAGCGGGCATAGTCGGCGCACTCGTCCGGCCATTCCCACCAGGGCTTCTGGCCGTTGGCTTCCTTCACCGCCATGTACAGGGAGAAATCGGCCAGCCATTCCTGTTCACGGGCGAAGGCGTCGATTTCCTCCCGCAGCCCGTCGTCCACGCGGGAGAAGGCGGTTTTCAGCAGCGCGAGCCGGCCTTCCCGGGCAAAATCGTAGGCGGCGGTGTAGGGGGAGCCGCCCCAGCGGGAGGCGGCTTCCTCCTCTTCGGTGATGAGGCCGCGGCGCAGCAGATCCCGCGGGTCGATATACAGAAGGTTCCCCGCAAACGCGCTCGGGCTGGCGTAGGGGGAGTTCATGCTGTCCAGGGGATTGAAGGGGAGCACCTGCCACCAGCGGAAATTCATCTCCCGCAGGGTGTCGAGGAAGGCCCTGGCCTCCTCCCCGAACACCCCCACCCCATAGGGGCCGGGCAGGGAAGAGACGCTGCACAGCACGCCGGCCGTGCGGTTTTCCGTCCGTTTCATGGGAATCCTCCTTTCGGGATTACAGAGAGCGGGGAAAGCCCCAAATTTCAGTATATGCCGTCTGGAGGGGGATCCATGCGGCGGAAAATTTGCCCCGGCGGTTAATCCTCGTCGGGGTTGTTCATGGCGATCTCCACCCACTGCTGGCGGGTGATGAGCACCTGCCGGGGCTTGCTGCCCTCGGTCGGGCCGATGTACCCCTTCTGCTCCATCTCGTCGATCAGCCGCCCGGCGCGGGCATAGCCGATCCGCAGGCGGCGCTGGAGCATGCTGGTGGAAACGCTCCCCGATTCAATGGCGATCTCGATCGCCTGCGGGAGCATCTCATCCCCGTCCCCGTCCGCGATTTCCTCCCCGCCGGCGGAGGCTTTGCCGCCCTTCCCGGCCGCGGCCGCCTGGCGGTCGATTTCTTCGATCACCTTGTCGTCGTACTCGTGCTCCTCGGAATTCTTGAGGTACTGCACCACCGACTCCACTTCCTGGTTGCTGACAAAGCAGCCCTGCACCCGCATGGGCTTGGGCAGGCCGACCGGCATAAAGAGCATGTCGCCCTTCCCCAGCAGCTTTTCCGCGCCGCCGGTGTCCAGGATGGTGCGGGAATCCACGCTGGACGCCACTGTGAGCGCCAGACGGGAGGGGATATTCGCTTTAATGAGGCCGGTTATGACGTCCACCGAGGGGCGTTGGGTGGCGATGACCAGGTGCATCCCGGCTGCGCGGGCCATCTGCGCCAGGCGGATAATGGCGTCCTCCACCTCGCTGGCGGCGGCCATCATCAGGTCGGCCAGCTCGTCGATGACGATGAGGATGAGCGGCATGGTCTGGAGGGTTTCGCTTTTCTTCGCCATTTCGTTGTAGGATGCGAGATCCCGCACGTTGTTCTCGGCAAAAATCTTGTAGCGGTTGAGCATCTCGGTCACCGCCCAGCCCAGGGCGCCGGCCGCCTTGCGCGGGTCGGTCACCACCGGCACCAGCAGGTGGGGGATGCCGTTGTACACCCCGAATTCCACCTGCTTCGGGTCGATGAGGAGCATCCGCACGTCCTTGGGCGAGGCGCGGTAGAGCACGCTCTGGATCATCGAGTTGGTGCAGACCGATTTGCCCGAGCCGGTGGTGCCGGCAATCAGCAGGTGGGGCATCTTGGCCAGGTCGGCCAGTACGATCCCCCCGCTGATGTCCTTGCCCAGCGCCACCGTCAGCTTGCTTTTGGCTTTGGAGAATTCGGTGGAATCGATCAGTTCCCGCAGGCAGACGTTCCCGCGGGTTTTGTTCGGCACTTCGATGCCCACGGCGGCCTTGCCGGGGATCGGCGCCTCGATGCGCACGCCGGTGGCGGCCAGCCGCAGGGCGATATCGTCCGCAAGGCCGGTGATCCGGCTGATCTTCACCCCGGCGCTCGGTTCCAGCTCGTACCGGGTGACGGCCGGGCCGCGGGAGATGGCCACCACCCGGGTGCTGATGCCGAAATCCTTGAGGGTTTTCACCAGCAGATCCGCGTTGGACTGCTGCTCCGCCGCCGCGGTAGCGTCGTCAAAAGGCCGGGGCTCGTCCAGCAGCGCGATGGGGGGGTAATGGTAATCGTCGTCCTTCCCGGCCGGGGCCGCCTCCGGCTTGGGCGGGGCGAAGCCTTCCGGCTTTTCCGCCGGCGCCGGCTCGGCTTTCCCGCCGGCAGGGGAGGCGGGCGGGTGGGCCGCCACGTCTTCCAGGGCGATGTCCAGCGTATCCGGCAGCTTCTCCGCCTTCAGGACGCCGTCGTCCGCCGGCTCCTCCTGCAGCTCGCGGGCGGCGCGGCCGAGCGCTTCCAGCTTTTCGTTCCGGACCGGCTGGCTGCGCACCGGGTGGGCGGGGAGTTCGTCGTCCCCGGCTCCCTCCTCCGTATAACCGTCCCCCATGTCGATATCGATATTGCCGGCGGCGCGCCGGCGTTCCTCCCCGGCGATAATGGCGGTTTCAATGCTCTGCTTCGCCTTTTTTACGGGGGTGGAAGCGGCGCGGAGCACTGCCGCCACCGTGGTGCCGGTGACCAGCATGAGGAAAACCACAATCAAAAGGATGATAATAATCTTCGCGCCCACGTCGGTGAAGAAATACTCCAGCGGGTAGCCCAGGAGCGTCCCCATCACCCCGCCGCCCCGGTTGGCTTTCCCGGCAGTATAGCTCAGGCCGATCGCGGCAAAATAGTTGGTGCTCACGTCGAAGGAAAAGACGTGGATGGCGCTCGCCAGCATGACGGACAGGCTGACGCACTGCCACATTTTCCCGCTGACGCTGCCCACCGGTTTGTCCAGCGCAATCACCACCGCTATGTAGATCATCAGCACCGGCAGGATGTAGGCGCAGATGCCGAACAGCCCGAGGAGGAAGCGGTGCAGGGCCCCCCACAGGCTTCCGCCGGGGATGATCACCATGCAGAACAGGAGGATGGCCCCGGCGAAAATCAGCACGGAGGCCGTCTGGCGGCGCGCTTTGGACGCGGAATCGCTTCCGTCCCCTCTGGCCGCGGCCGCCTTTTTCGCCGAGGAAGGCGGCCGGGTCGGTTTTTTCTTTTGTGCCGCCGGCTTTTTCTTGGACGCTGGCATCGCATTCACTCCCCACAAGGTTTCGGGTTTGGATAAGGAAACGGCCGCGGCACGATGTGCGGCGGCGTGGCTGGCGCCGGGGGAATCCCCCGGAGAAGGTCGTCTGCGACCGGGCGGCCGCGCAGAACGCCCGGCGGGAAGCCTCCGCGGAGCGCACCGGAAGGCTTCCCGCCGCCCCGCCCTTTCCGGGCGGCGGCCCGGGTTTTGCCGTTTATTCCGCCGGCTTTTGCGGGGCGGTCCCGGCTTCCCGGGCCCGGTTTTCCTCGATCATGGCGTAGAGCGCGGCGATCGCGTCGGACAGGGAGCCGAGTTCGTCGATCAACCCCTCCCGCACCGCGTCCTCCCCGTCCAGGACGGTGCCCATGTCCATGACCAGTTCGTCGTTGTTCAGGCAGAGCTGGGTGAACCGCTCGGGAGGCATGTGGGAATTGCCGGAGACGAAGCCGGTAATCCGCTCCTGCATCCGCTCAAAATAGGAGAACGCCTGGGGCACGCCGAGCACCAGCCCGTTCATGCGCACCGGGTGGAGGGTCATGGTGGCGGTGGGGGCGATGAAGGATCGCTTGGCCGCGACCGCGAGGGGGACGCCGATGGAATGCCCCCCGCCGAGCACCAGGGAGACGGTGGGCTTTTTCATCCCGGCAATGAGCTCCGCGATGGCCAGCCCCGCCTCGATATCCCCGCCGACCGTGTTCAGGAGGATCAGCAGCCCTTCGATATCCGGGCTTTCCTCAATGGCCACAAGCTGCGGGATCACGTGCTCGTACTTGGTGGTCTTGTTGTTGTCCGGCAGGACGTAGTGGCCTTCGATCTGGCCGATGATGGTCAGGCAGTGGAGGCTGTGCCGGCCGTTGTTGGTGGTGACCGAACCGGTTTCGGTCATTTGATCAAGCTGCGCTTTGGCCTCGTCCTGGTCTTTGGGGGCGGGGCCCCCGCCCTCGCCCGGTTCCGCCGGGGTGTCCGCCGATGCGGCATCCCGCCAAAGGCAGCGGGAAGGGGATGCGCCGCCGTAAGGGGCCTTGTCTGGCATAAACGCCCATCCTTTCCTGAGGGGACGGGCGAAGCCCTGGGGCGGCCCGCTCCCCCTTTTCGGTTAGTCCTTCCCGGAAAGGGGGCGGATTATGCACCGGGCCCGGCCGCACAGCGCAAACCGGGGGGAGGCTGGGGCGGGTCAGACCGTCTCGCGCGCCTTTTCCGCCTTTTCGGCCGGGCGGGAAGGGGCGGCGGCACCCTCCTTCCGGGCGGCGATCCGGGCGTTGGCCAGCATCAGCTTTATCCGGTTTTCCTGGTTAATCCGGGTGGCCCCGGCGTCGTAATCGATGCAGACGATGTTCGCCTGCGGCATGTTGTCCTTGATTTTGCGGACCATCCCCTTGCCCACGATGTGGTTGGGCAGGCAGCCGAACGGCTGGGTGCACACGATATTGTTGATGCCGGAATCAATCAGCTCCAGCATCTCGCCGGTGAGCAGCCAGCCTTCGCCCATCTTGTTGCCGTAGCCGAGGTAGTCCTTCACCAGGCTCTTGAGATGGTCGAAGGTGCAGGGGACGCGGAATTCCGGATGCCGCTTGACGGCGGAAATCATCATCGCCTGCAGCCGCTTGACGTAATTTGCCAGGAAGTTCGCGCCGAGGTAGGTGGCGGTTTTCCCGCCGTACAGCTTGTGATCCACCACCCGGTTATCGCATTTGAAGATGATGAAGTCGGTCAGGCCGGGGACCACCGGCTCGCAGTCCTCCGACCGGAGGAATTCCTCCAGGCTGTTGTTGCCCAGCGGGGCGTACTTGATATAGATTTCCCCCACGATGCCCACCCGCACCTTCGGCACCCGGCGGACGGGGATGGAGGCGAAGTCGTCTGCAATGCGGTCGAAGTTCTGCCGGACAAACTCGGTTTTGAAGCTGCCCTTCCGGCTGAATTCCCCGACCAGGCGGTTCACCCACTTGTCGATCCGGCGGTCGGTTTCGCCCTCCACGATTTCGTACGGGCGGCACTGGTTGGCCATGTGGACGATCAGGTCCCCGTAAATCATGGAAAACGCCATCTGCCGGATCATGGTGAAGTTCAGGGAAAAGCCGGGGTTCTTTTCCAGCCCGGAGAGGTTGACCGACACCACCGGGACGTAGTCGTACCCGGCGCGGTGGAGCGCCTTGCGCAGCAGGTGGATGTAATTCGAGGCGCGGCAGCCGCCGCCGGTCTGGGTGATCATCAGCCCGACCTTGTGCGGGTCGTACTTCCCGCTCTTAATCGCGTCAATGAGCTGCCCGATGACCAGCAGGGCGGGATAGCAGGTGTCGTTGTGGACGTATTTCAGCCCTTCGTTCACAATCCCGCGGTGGTTGGTGGTGAGCATGTCGACTTTATAGCCGTGCAGCTCGAGCACCCGCTTGAGCATGGTGAAATGCACGGGGAGCATCTGGGGCATCAGCAGGGTGTATTCCCTCTTCATCTCCTCGGTGAAGAGGAGGCGCCCCTGTTCGTTGTATACGAGTTCAGCCATATTGCCAATTCCTTTCTGGGTAGGGGTTTCTGCCGCAGACGGAGGGCGGGAGCGCCTCAGACCGCTTTGGCTCCGGCGGAGGCGGCCTGCTCCTTCCGGCGGGCGTCGATCGCCGCCAGCAGGGAGCGGATGCGGATCCGCACCGCGCCGAGGTTGTTGATTTCGTCGATTTTCAGCTGGGTGTACAGCTTGCCGCCCTCCTCCAGGATCGAGCGGACCTCGTCGGTGGTGATGGCGTCGATGCCGCAGCCGAAGGAGACCAGCTGCACCAGCTGCATGTCCGGCTGGGTGGTGACGTATTCCGCCGCGCTGTACAGGCGGGAGTGGTAGGTCCACTGGTTAAGCACGTGGACCGGCTTTTTCGGCTCCTTCCACGCGACGGCGTCCTCGGTCACCACCGTCAGCCCGAAGGAGGCGATCATCGAATCGATGCCGTGGTTTATCTCCGGGTCCACGTGGTAGGGGCGCCCGGACAGCACGATGATGTCCTGCCCCTTCTTCCGGGCTTCGGCGATCATCGCGTTCCCCTTGTCCCGCAGCATGTTCAGGTAGGCGGTGTAGGCGGCGTAGGCGGCTTTGCTCGCCGCCTTGACCTCGCCGGCCGGGACGCCGAATTCCTTCCCGAAATATTCCGCCGCCTTCTTCGCAAAATCGTGGGGGCGGTGCATCCCGAAATAGGGATGGAGGAATCGGACGTTTTTGAGCGCGAGCACGTTGGCGTCGATGAGCTCCGGATAATAGGCGACCACCGGGCAGTTGTAGTGGTTGTCGCCCTTCCCCTCGTCAAAGTTGTAGGGGAGGCAGGGATAGAAGATGGCGTCCACGTCCATATCCAGCAGCTTTTCAATATGGCCGTGGATGAGCTTGGCGGGATAGCAGACCGTGTCCGACGGGATGGTGTGCTGCCCGCAGGCATACAGGCTCCGGGAGGATTCGGGGGAGAGCACCACCTCAAACCCGAGCTTGGTAAAGAACGTATACCAGAACGGGAGGTTTTCGAACATATTCAGCGCCATGGGCAGCCCGATCCGGCCCCGCCGGTTTTCCCCGCCGTGGAGGGAGCGCAGGTAATCGTATTTCCACTTGTACAGGTTGGGCACGTCCTTATGGCCGCCCTTGCCGAGCGGGCGTTCGCACCGGTTCCCGGAGATAAAGCGGCGGTTCCCGCTGAAGGTGTTGACGGTAAGCTGGCAGTGGTTGCCGCACAGCCCGCACTGGGTGGATTTGGCGGTGTGGACGAAATGCTCCAGGTCCCCCGCGCCAAGCAGCCCGCTGCGGGACAGGCCCAGCTCCCGGGCGGCGAGGGCCGCGCCGTACGCGCCCATGATGCCGGCGATGGTCGGGCGGATCACTTCGGCGCCCAGTTCCAGTTCAAAGCTGCGGAGCACCGCGTCGTTCAAGAAGGTGCCTCCCTGCACCACGATGTGCTTCCCGAGTTCGGAGGGGCTGGAGGCGCGGATGACTTTATAGATGGCGTTTTTCACGATGCTCATGGACAGGCCGGCCGAGATGTCCTCCACCCCGGCGCCCTCCTTCTGGGCCTGCTTGACCGAGGAGTTCATGAACACCGTGCAGCGGGAGCCGAGGTCGACCGGCTTTTCCGCAAACAGGCCGAGGGCGGCGAAATCCGCAATCGAATAGCCCAGCGCCTTGGCGAAGGTTTCGATAAACGAGCCGCAGCCGGAGGAGCAGGCCTCGTTGAGCATGATGCTGTCGATGGCGCCGTTGCGGATTTTGAAGCATTTCATATCCTGGCCGCCGATATCGATGATGAAATCCACCTCCGGGTTGAAATGGGCGGCGGCGCGGTAATGCGCGACCGTTTCCACCAGCCCGAGGTCGATGTTGAACGCGTTTTTCACCAGATCCTCCCCGTAGCCGGTGGCGGCGCTCCCCTTGATGGTGATCCGGTCCCCGAAGCGGCGGTAGATCTCCTTGAGCTGGTCCAGCACCACCGACACCGGGTTGCCGCCGTTGGAGGCGTAATAGGTATACAGCAGCCCGCCGTCCGGCGTGATGAGGGCCAGCTTGGTGGTGGTGGAGCCGGCGTCCACCCCGAGGTACGCATCCCCCGTATAGCCGTCCGCATCGATGGGCGGAGGGCAGTGGGCGGCGTGCCGGGCGGAAAACTGCTCGTATTCCTCCTTGGAGGTGAAGAGAGGGGGGAGGGTGTTGGTGGTGTTTTTCTGCGCCGAGGCGCTGTCGATCCGGCGGAGCACCTCCTTAAACGGCATGGCCGACAGGTTGCCCGCGTAGACAGCGGCGCCCACCGCCACAAAGACGTCCGCGTTGTCCGGAAAGACGGCCTGCTCAGGGGTGAGGTGCAGGGTCTCCACAAACCGGCGGCGCAGGCCGCTCAGGAAATAGAGCGGGCCGCCGAGGAACAGCACCTTGCCTTTGATCTCCCGCCCCTGGGCGAGGCCGGCGATGGTCTGGTTGACCACCGCCTGGAAGATGCTGGCCGCGATATCCTCCCTGCGGGCGCCCTGGTTGAGCAGGGGCTGGATGTCCGACTTGGCGAACACCCCGCAGCGGGAGGCGATGGAATACAGCTTTTCGTAATGCTCGCTCAGTTGGTTGAGCTCGTCCGGGGTGACGTTGAGCAGGGTGGCCATCTGGTCAATGAACGCGCCGGTGCCGCCGGCGCAGGAACCGTTCATGCGTTCCTCCAGCCCGCCGGTGAAGAAGATGATCTTCGCGTCCTCGCCGCCCAGCTCGACCACTACGTCGGTGTCGGGGATAAAGCGCTCCACCGCGCCGGCGGTGGCGAACACCTCCTGCACGAATTCCAGCCCGGCGGCTTTGGCGACGCCCAGCCCGGCCGAGCCGGTAATCGCCACCTGCACCTCCTGCCCTTCCAGCTTCGGTTCCAGAAGGCGGAGCATTTCCGCCGTCTTCTCCCGCACCTTGGACATGTGCCGTTCGTACGTTTTAAACAGGGTGTTGTCCTGATCGTCCAGCAGCACCACCTTGACGGTGGTGGAGCCGATATCAATTCCAATGCGCAAAATAAGGGCCTCCTAACCATATATCGGTATATCGGTGTGCGCTGCACGGAACTGCGCAGCGCGGCGTGGTTTTTCACACAGCCGGCAGGCAGAAGCCGTCCGCCGGCCGTTCGCATGATTTGAACGCGTTTTTTGCAAGCGCGTTGTCGGAAGAACCGTTCCATTATACCATTTCTGCGAAAAAAGGGCAAGAAAAAGGGAAGGAAATCGTCGGCTTTTTTATGGCAGAGAAAGCGGAAAAATCTTGATTGAAGGGGGCGGGATGATATATAATATAAAAGTACAGCCCGCTTTGCAAACGGTTTGGAAAGGCGCCCGCGGGGGTATCCCCCGCAAATCCCCCCCCGGTCAACCGGGCGGGCGCCGCAGGGAAAGGACGTGCCGCCATGCTGCTGGCTTTGGATATGGGGAATACCAACATCACCATCGGGATTTTCGAGGGGGGGAAGCTCCGGCTGGAGTCCCGCATCGCCACCGACCACACCAAGATGGAGGATCAGTACGCCGTGGAGCTGCTGGATATCCTTCGGCTGTACGGGGTGAACGAGCAGGAGTTCGAGGGGGCGATCATCTCCTCGGTGGTGCCGCCCCTCAACCATGTCATCCGCCGGGCGGTGGAGAAGGTGACCGGCGTGTCCCCTCTCCTGATTGGGCCGGGGATCAAGACCGGCATGGACGTGCGCATCGACAACCCCGCCCAGCTGGGCGCCGACCTGCTGGTGGGCGCGGTGGCGGCGGTGGCGCAGTTCGGCGCCCCCTGCATCATCTGGGACCTCGGCACCGCCACCACGGTGTCGGTGGTGGATAAGAACGGCGTGTTCCGCGGCGGCGCGATCATGCCGGGGGTAGGGGTCTCCTTCGATACGCTGGCTTCCCGCGCCTCCCAGCTTCAGCGGATCAGCTTTGAAGCGCCGGACAAGGTGATCGGCGGGAACACCATTGCCAGCATGCAGTCGGGGGCGGTATACGGCACGGCCGCCATGCTGGACGGGATGTGCGACCGGATTGAGCAGGAGCTCGGCTATCCGGCGGCGGTGGTCGCCACCGGCGGGCTGGGGCGGGAGATCGTCCGCCACTGCAGGCGGGAGATCGCCTACGACGATACCCTCCTGCTGACCGGGCTGTTCCTGATTTATGAGAAAAACAAAAAATAAAAGCCGCCCGGGGATTGGAATGGGGGCCGGCGGACGGCACGCCCATCCTGTTCCAGGCCGGTTCCGGGGCGGAGGCTGCGCCGATTGACAAGGTGTACAATCGCCTGGTAAACTGGCCGGAGAACGGTGCGTTCTCTCTTTTTACGATGTCATCCCTGCGCCGGTAAGGATACAGTCTTGAGTGGGAAAGAAAGGAGAACGCAGGATGCGCAGCGAGGAGGAAATGATGGAGGGGATCCTCGGCTTTGCAGCGGCAGACCCGCATGTCCGGGTGGCCACGCTGGAGGGGTCCCGGACAAACCCCTCTATTCCAAAGGACGACTTCCAGGACTTCGACATCACCTTTTTGGTAGACGACCTTTCTGCTTTTACCGCGGACGACGGCTGGCTTGCGGCATTCGGCACCCCTTTGATGGTGCAAAAGCCGGAGGATATGGAGCTGTTCCCGCCTGAAATGCCGGGGTATTCCTATCTGATCCTCTTTGCCGATTACCGGAAAATGGATTTGACCCTCCTTCCCCTGACGATGCTGGAAGAATACCTGGACGGGGACGGGTTGATCCAGGTGCTGCTGGACAAGGACGGCCGGATCGGCCGGGACATCGTCCCCACCGATGCGGCCTACCGCTTGAAAAAGCCGACGCCGCGGATGTATGACGACTGCTGCAACGAATTCTGGTTTCTTGCAACGTATGTGGCCAAAGGGCTGTGCCGGAAGGAACTGCTCTATGCCATCGATCACCTGCACCTCCTGCGGCAGGAGCTGCTGCGGATGCTGTCCTGGCAGGTGGGGACGGAACGCGGTTTCACCTTCAGCGTGGGAAAGAATTACAAATTCCTTCCCCGGTTCCTGCCGGAGGAAACGGCACAGCGGCTGCTCAGGACCTACCGGATGGATTCTGGCGGAGCGGTATGGGACGCCCTCTCCCTCTGCTGCGCCCTTTTCCGGGAAAGCGCTGTGCGCACGGCCAAGGCGCTGGGGGCTTCCTACCCGCCGTATGACGGGCGGATCACGCCCTATATCCGCGCAATGCGGGAGGAGTACCAGGAAAAATCCCAGGAAAAATCCCAGGAAAAATCCCGGGAATAATCCGGGGGCAGGAGGACAAATCTACAGCTGGAACGCGGGGCGGGTACGGCGCGGCAGTCGGGAAGACGCCGCAGCCGGGTTCCTCCCGGGGGAAGGCTGTATGGTCGGGCGGAGGCCCGAATAGATATTTTATCCCGCGCCGCCTGCGGCGCGGTGCGCTGTATCCTGTGCGCCTTCCTCTCCATAAGGCGCACGCCGGGGAACAGCAGCAAGGAGGTTTTGTCGCAATGACGAGAAGCAAACTGGAGAAAATGGTGCTGACCGCGATGTTCTGCGCGATTATCACCGCGATGACCTTTATCCCCTTTGTGGGATATATCACCTACGGCGGCCTGAGCCTGACCACCCTGCATGTGGTGGCGATCCTCGGCGCCGTGACCCTGGGCCCGGTGCGGGGGGCGGTAATCGGCCTGGTATGGGGGGTAACCTGCCTTTTGTACGCGATGGCCAACGGCACGGCGGACGCCGCCATCTTCCTGAATCCGCTGATTTCCGTGGTGCCGCGGGTGATCGTCGGGTTTATGGCCGGCTGGTATTTCCGCTGGTTCGCCGCCCTGTTCGGGAAGGCTTCCGCCCGCCGCGCGGGGAAGAAGGGGGATGCGCCGGCAGAAGCGTCCTCTGAAGGCCGCGCAAACGCGCTGGTGCGCTGGTTCCGCTCTTTCCGTGGGAAAGGGCCGGAGGCGGCGGCAGCGGCTGTGGCGGCGGGCTTGGGCACCCTGACCAACACGGCGCTGGTCATTACCGCCATTCAGATTTTCGGCGGCAGCGGCGTGGTGAAGATGGGGGCGGTGCTCCAGGCGATTGTGAACGCGGCCCTGGCGCTGAATATGTCGATTGAACTGCCGCTGGCGGTTATCGTGGTGCCGGCGGTCGCCGTGCCCCTGTTCCAGCTGATGCGGCGGCAGGGAGCCCGGTAGGCGCCCATGCCCGGCAGATTCCCTTTTTCCTGATAAAATACGGCTTGCAGGGCCGCTTCCGGCGGGGTGAACGTCCGGAAGCGGCCTTTTTCGCATGGGCTTCTGTTTTCTTGTGCGGATTTCCCTATATTTTTCAGTTTTGTGTTGATAAAAGCAGTCGGCAGTGATAAAACAGGGGAATCGATGCGGCCCGCCAGCGCCCTTTCGGAGGAGGGCGGCTTGCCAGCAGGCCGGCGTTGCCATCATGATAGGGGAAAGAAGGAAGGATACGCGATGTTTGCACCCGATTATAAGAACATTGAAAACGCGGCGCGCAACCTGCCGAGCACCCGGATCCCGCTGTATGAGCACCTGATCGATCCGGTCTTTATGGAGCGGATCACCGGCGGGAAATTTGCGCACCTGCGGGCCGGTTCCTATGAAGATAAGCTGGAATTCTTCCGGAATTACTGCGGCTTTCAGAAGGATATGGGCTACGATGCCGTAACGTGTGAGTGCTGCGTCATCTCGATCCTGCCGGGGGGCGGCGCGCTCGGCGAACATAAGAAGGGGGTTATCCAAACCCGGGAGGATTTTGAGCGGTATCCCTGGGACACCCTGTGCGACCGCTATTTTTCCACGTTTTCGGATGAATTCCGGGCGCTGCGCGAAACGATGCCGGAGGGGATGCTCGCCATCGGCGGCGTCGGCAACGGCGTGTTCGAGTGCGTGCAGGACCTGGTGGGCCTGCAGGATCTGTGCTATATGAAGGTCGACGACGAAGAGCTTTACCGGGATATGTTCGCAAAGGCCGGCGATGTCCTCACCGAAATCTGGGAACAGTTCCTCGCGAAATTCGGCGACGTCTACTGCGTCTGCCGGTTTGGGGACGACCTCGGCTTCCGGAGCTCGACCCTCCTGCACGAGGACGACGTGCGGGAACTGATTATCCCGCAGTATAAGCGGGTGGTGGATGCGGTCCACCGCGCGGGCAAGCCGTTCCTGCTGCATTCCTGCGGCTGCATTTTCAACGTCATGGACGACATTATTTCGGTGGCCGGTATAGACGCCAAGCATTCCAACGAGGATGCCATCGCGCCCTATCAGGCCTGGATTGACCGCTATGGGGATCGGATCGGCAATTTCGGCGGGCTGGATACCGACGCGCTGTGCGACGTCAACCCCTGCGACATCGTGGACTATGCCACGGGGGTCTACCGGGTGTGCGAGGCGAAGGGGCACGGGATAGCGATCGGGAGCGGGAATTCCATCCCGGATTACGTCAGTGAGGAAAGGTATCTCAAGGCCATCCAGACCCTGCGCCGCCTGCGCGGGGAATAACACTGCACAAGCCGTCTAAACAACAAAAGGGGCAAGCGCAAAAGTTGATTCTGCGCTTGCCCCTTGAACTTTTTATGCCTGTGCGGTATGCGCCTGCTGCGCCCGCGCGTTATGTGCTTGTGCAGCAGGGCTTCTTCACAGCCCCGCAAACGCTTTTCGCCGGTGAACCTGCCGTTGCGCCCAATCCCCTCCGGCAGAGGGAAGCGGTCACTGGAGATCCGGCCGGGACAGCTGAGGACGCAGCTTGAGCAGGATAATCCCCGACAAAACGGCGGCGAGGACGGCGGTCCCGGCAAAATTCAGCCAGATCCCCGTCAGGCCCAGCGGCCAGAGCGCGCCGACGAGCAGCACCGGGAAGAGCAGGGCGGTGGAGACGGAAATCACCGAAGCGGGCAGGGGCTTCTCAATCGCCAGCATGTAGCTTTGGGTGGCAAAGGAAAACCAGCGGGTGATATAGGTAAGCCCGAACAGGCGCAGCGCGCCGACTGCCGTGCGCATGAATTCCGAGCTGGCGTCCGCCATGAACAGGGAGGTGATTTGTCCCGGGAAGAGGAGGATGACGAAAACCGCCAGCACCGAAACAATACCGCTTGCCGTGAAGCAGCACCGCTCAATGGCCCGGACCCGGGAGAATTTGCCCGCGCCCCAGTTGAACCCGACGGCCGGCTGGAGGGAATCGCACATCCCGTACAGGAGGGGCTGGATAAAGCCGTCGGCGTACATCAGGATCCCGTAAACCGAAACGGCCATTTCGCCCCCCAGCCGCACCAGGATAAAGTTCATCAGGATGGAGGTAATCCGGCCGGCGATATTGTTCAGGAAGTTCGGGCTCCCGCAGGAGACGATCTGCCGGATCATGGCAGCGCTGAAGCGGGGCCGGCAGAAGCGCAGCTGCGCCTTGCCCCGGAAAAAGGGGATGAGGGCGAGAAACGCGGCAAGGAACATGCCAGTGCAGGTTGCAAGGGCCGCCGCCCAAATCCCCCACCGGAATACGCCGAGGAAGAGGAATTCCAGCACGGCGCTGAGCACCGACATCAGGATGTTCAGGAACATGCTGCCGCGGATCATCCCGCAGATGCGCAGGAAATTGTCCATGGCGAACACGATGGTCGTCAAAGGGGAACACAGCGCATATACCTGCAGATATTGCACCGCCAGGGCGGCGAATTCCCCTTGCGCGCCCATGAGCCGGATGAGCAGCGGCGCCGCGGCGAACAGGAGGCCGCCTATCAGCACGCCGGTGCCGACAATCATCAGGCAGGCGCAGGTGAAGATGTTGTTGGCTTCCGCATCCTGTTTCCTGCCAAGGCGGATGGAGATGGGGACGGAAGAGCCGACGCCGATAAGATCCGCCAGCGCGAAATTGATGATGACAAACGGCATCGCCAGGTTGAGCGCCGCAAAAGCGGTCTGGCCCAAAAACCGGCCGACAAAAACGCCGTCAATCGTCTGATATAACGCCGAAGCCAGCATGCTGACAGCACCGGGGATCGACGCGATGAAGAAAAGCTTTATCGGCGATGTTCTGGAAAACAGTTCTTTGGAATCCATCAAAAATTTCCTTTCACTGGTTTTGGCCCAGTATCTGCTTTTGGGATTCGGCGCATAAGCAGGAGGCAAAGCAGTCGAAGGCGTCGATGAATTCGGGCGAAAACTTCTGGAGGGTCTGCTTCAGCGCTTCCTGTTCTGTGGAATAGATTTTTTCAAGCAGCGCACGGTTATAAGCCTTTCCCGATTGGGTGAGGAGGAGCTGCTTTTCCCTCGGCTTCTCTCCCGGGAGGAGGGTGAGATAGCCGGCGCGGACCAGTTCCTTTACAATGGTGTTGATGGTGGTTTTCGGAATCAGCCAATCCTCACAAATCTGTTTTTGCGAATGCGGTTTTCCATCATCCAGGGCGTAAAGCAGCGCCAGCGTATTTTCTTTTACGCCGAGCTTCCGGGCGCAGAAATAATAGTTCCCGTCGATTTTGTTGATGGAAAGGATCAGGCGGCGGATCGCCGCATACGAATCGTTCATAATTACCTCCGTTCAAGGAATACGCCGCCCATCATAATACGAATTCGTACTTTTGTCAAGCGCTATTTCTGCCCGCCGCCTGCCATGCGGAAACGGCGGGAAAATAAAGTGGAAAGGCGCCGGCGGGCAAACCTGCCAAAGGAAAAACAGGACGGCCGGCCGTCAAAAAGAAGGACTGCAATCTTAAAAAGTGGGCATACTCATGGTAAAATCTAACCTATTCAATCTGCTTGGAAATGGAAAGGAGACGATGAAGGTAAAACGGAAATTGTCAGGCCTTTTGCTCTGCGGCGCCCTGTGCACGGGGCTGATGCCGCTGACGGCATTGGCAGAGGAAACGCCGGCGATTTGGATACAGGGCGTAAACATCCTGGCGGACGAAGACCACCGGGTGGATTGCGGTGATGGGTTCGCTTCCTATGACACGGACTCCGGCGTTTTGACGCTGAATAACGCCGCCATTACGAAACCGTCCGCCGGGCAGGATCCGTCCGATATCAAGAATAACAGCGCGATTGTATGCGACTATGGCACGGATTTGACCCTCCATCTGGTCGGTACGAATACGATACCGGAAGAGGCCGGGCTGGCCGGGATTTTCACCGGGGGGGACATCACCGTCACCGGCGACGGGAAGGACAGCAGTTCGCTGAAAATCGCTACGCCGCGGGAATTCAGCTTTTACTGTGACGGGGATATGACAATAGAGAATGTTACGATGGATATGGACAGCCCGAATACAATGAATGGCGGCGGTATCCATTGCGGCACCGTTCTGTCTATCCGAAATTCCAGCGTGACCATTGAGTCGGGCAAGAGCGGGATTCAATCAAGCAGCGGATATCAATGGGAAACCGAAGCCAGCGTGGAAAACAGCTATCTGAAAGTAACTTCCGCAGGCGCGGAGGGCTTTTTCGGGACAGGGGATGTGACGGTTACTGGCTCGGAAGTTGAACTCTATGCCCAGGCAGGAACGGCAGAGGACTATAACAATGCGTTATACACGGATGGGGCCCTCATCCTGACCGGTTCCTCCAAGCTGACGGCCTCCAGCGTGGATTCCGCCGTGCTGGTTGCCAACTTGGCCGTCCAGGACAGCGAGCTGACCGCGACGTCGGAAAAGTATGATGGAGTTTATGCGTGGGAATCCATCCGCGTCTCCGGCGAATCACAGGTGACGGCACAGGGCGGGACGGCTTATGCCGCCGGCATAGCAAGGGTTCCTGTGCTGGAAGCCGGTAAGCGCCGAACTGCCGCCGAGCGGCGCCTGGGGGACCCTGGACACGGGAATGCGGCGCACAGTGCAAGCCGCCAGTCGGCAGGGCTGCCTGTATTATAGAATGCCGCCTCCCGAAGCCCGCCTTCAGGAGGATCTCAGCTATCCTTGCTTTCCCCCAAACCGCCGGGGATTGGACACGGCGAGGCGGTTTCCCCCGGCTTCAAAAAAACCGAATGCGCGGTATCCCAAGCGGCAACTGCGGCGCCACTGCGGCCCGTATAAAAAGGGGGCGGGCTTGACCCGACGCGCCGCTGCCTATTACAGGCAGGCCCCGACAAGAGCAACGCTCCATAGCAGCCGTGCGGCTGCTATGGAGCGTTGGTGAAAGACGCTTTCCGTAAACGCTGTTCCGCGGGAACTTACTGCCTGGCCTTTTTCCGGCAGGAGCGGAAGAGAACCGCCGCCGAAATGCCGGCCAGGAGCAGGGCGGGCAGTGCCGTGTGGCTTTCGCCGGTCTGCGGGGACTGGGTGTTGTTTTCGTCCCCGTTGGCATCGCCATCGGTATTGCCGCCGTCCGACAGCTTTACCAGACTGTCCAGCGCGTCGTCCAGAGCCGCTGCCGCTTCGTCAACCGCTGCCTGGTCGTTCACGCTCAAGGTGGCGTCGGCATAAACGGCCTTGGCGCTGGCAAGCGCTGTTTTCAGCGCCGCGCTGCTTTCCGCCGTATACCCGGCCAAATCCGTCCCTTCCGCTTTCGCAATCAGGCTTTCGAGAATCGCCTTGTCCGCCTTATACAGCTGGAGGTGCATGGCGTTCAGCAGATCTTCCGCCGCGGCGGATACATCCTCCTCCATGGCGTCGCCGTTGTTCATGACCGCTTTTGCCGCGGCAAGCGCATCTACCAGCTGCTGCCAGTTGGCCGTGACATATTTGTCCGCCTGGGCGATCATCGTCTCCGCTTTTTCAATCAGCAGGCCGAGATTCGCTTTGTCCGCCTGGTACAGCCCCAGGCCCCAGATGCCTTCCAGCAGGGTATCCCACGCCGTGGTGAGCTCCTCCTGTGTGGCGTCCGGATTCTCCAGCGCGGCCTCGGCCCCCGCCAGCGCTTTTTCAAAGAACGCTTTGGCGCTGTCGGTCACGCCGTCGGTGCTCAGGTTCAGCGCAAAGTTGTAGGTTTCCTGAAGCAGGTCGCGGACATCGGCAGTAACAAACGACAGCCCGCGGCAAAGCCGCGGGCTGTCGTTTGTTAAGCAGGCAAATCTTCGGAGCGCTCCCGCCCAAAGAAAGACGGGAAACTCTCCAACCGCATTATCGGGCGATTATGCAGCGGTTTCCGCCCGGACAGGTCGGATATTCGCTGCGACGTACCCCAGCAGCCAGCGCCCAAAAGGCGGCATACCGGGATTCCGGATACGCAACAGGCAGAAAGCGGGCCGCAATCTTATCGTTTGTGAGCAGCGTGCAAAGCAAAAAGAGCTGCCCGATAGGCAGCTCTTTTCAAAATAAATCCGGGCCGATATGTGCCCCCGGCTTTTATATACTTCCCGATGCCGAATCCGCCGGCAGTGATACAGCGCTCTGTTTTTACCCGTTACAAAATGTCGATATACTCGCCGCTCAGGGCCTTGTTCATGCTCCGTACGGCGCAGAATTTGCCGCACATCGAGCAGCTGTCCTCGTGCTCCGGCGCCCTGTCCGCGCGAATGCGCTTGGCCGTTTCCGGATCTAGGGAGCATTCCCACTGCTTTTCCCAGTCGAAGGTCCGCCTGGCATCGGCCATCGCATCGTCGGCGTCCCTTGCGTGGGGGACCTTTTTGGCAATATCCGCCGCATGGGCCGCGATTCTGGAGGCGATGATGCCCTGCTTTACATCCTCCACGTTGGGGAGCGCCAGATGCTCGGCAGGCGTCACATAGCAGAGGAAGGCCGCGCCGGAGGCCGCGGCAATCGCGCCGCCGATAGCCGAGGTGATGTGGTCGTATCCGGGAGCGATATCGGTCACAATCGGCCCGAGGACATAGAACGGCGCCCCCATGCAGATGGTCTGCTGCATCTTCATGTTCGCTTCAATCTGATCCATCGGCATATGTCCGGGGCCTTCCACCATCACCTGGACGTCCTTTTCCCAGGCGCGCTTGGTCAGCTCGCCCAGACGGACCAGCTCTTCGATCTGGCAGACGTCGCTGCCGTCGGCCAGGCAGCCGGGACGGCAGGCGTCGCCCAGAGAGATGGTGACGTCATATTCGCGGCAGATATCCAGAATCTCGTCAAAATATTCGTAGAAGGGGTTTTCCTCGCCCGTCATGCACATCCAGGCAAAGACGAGGGAGCCGCCGCGGGACACGATATTCATTTTCCGCTTATGCTTTCGGATCTGCTCGATCGTCTTGCGCGTGATGCCGCAGTGCAGGGTAACAAAGTCCACGCCGTCCTCCGCATGGAGCCGGACGACGTCAATGAAATCCTGGGCGGTCAGGGTCGCCAAATCCCGCTGATAATGGATAACACTGTCGTAAACCGGGACGGTGCCGATCATGGCGGGGCATTCGCTGGTCAGCTTCCGGCGGAAGGGCTGGGTGTCGCCGTGGGAGGACAGATCCATGATCGCCTCGGCGCCCATATCCACCGCGGCCATGACCTTCTGCATTTCAACGTCGTAGTCCTTGCAGTCCCGGGACACGCCGAGGTTGACATTGATCTTGGTGCGGAGCATGGAGCCCACGCCGTTGGGGTCGATGCAGGCGTGCAGCCGGTTGGCGCAGATGGCAACCTGGCCTTTGGCGACAAGGTCGCGTATTTCCTCCTCCGTCCGGTATTCCTTCGCGGCGACGGCTTTCATTTCGGGCGTGACGATGCCTTGCCTGGCAGCGTCCATTTGCGTGGTATAGTTTCTCATAGTATGCTCTCCTTTCCAAGCAGGCGGCGTTACGCCTCGTGTGCAAAGCGGCTGTGCAGATCGAAATTGTGCTGTATGGGCCCGGCGCCTTTGCCGAGATCGAGCATCGCCGCAAGGGCGCCGGACAGATAGTCCTTCGCCCGTTCTACCGATTCGGCAAGGCTAAAGCCTTTGGCAAGGTTGGCGGCAATGGCGGAGGACAGGGTGCACCCCGTGCCGTGCGTGTTGGGGTTTTCGATCCGCTTCCCTTCAAACCAGCGGAACTCCCCGTTTTCATACAGAAGGTCATTGGCGTCGCAGACGCTGTGCCCGCCTTTCAGGAGCACGGCGCAGCCGTAGGTCCCGCCGATTTGTTCCGCGGCCTTCCGCATATCGTCCCTGCCGGAAACCGGCAGCCCGGCCAGGATTTCCGCTTCGGGGATATTCGGCGTAACCAGGGTGGCGAGGGGCAGGAGCTCGCATGTCAGGGCGGATACCGCGTCGGTTTTCAGCAGCCGCGCCCCGCTGGTGGAGACCATGACGGGATCGACCACAATATTCCCTGCCTTGTAGAACCGGAGCCGGCCGGCGATCACCTGGATGAGCTCCGCCGAGGAAACCATGCCGATTTTGACCGCGTCGGGAAAAATATCCTCGAAAACGGCGTCGATCTGCTGCTGCAGGAAGGCGGGGGAGGACTCCTGGATCCCCCGGACGCCGGTGGTGTTTTGCGCTGTGAGGGCCGTTATGGCGCTCATGGCGTAAACCCCATTCATCGTCATGGCTTTGATGTCTGCCTGGATGCCGGCGCCTCCGCAGGAATCGCTGCCTGCGATGGATAATGCTGTTCTCATCGTTTTCCTCCGTTTCGATTGATTGGGCATTACTTTTCTAGAGCGACGGAGAGTGGTGCCCCCGGTCCGCCGCTTGTTTTTATTGGCTCATACGCCTCCAAAAGCCGCTCCAGTCGGAATAGCTTTCCATGTAATAATCGGCCGCGGCTTTCAGCCCGGCTTGATTTCCCTCATACGCGTCGAAAACCGCCGCCGTTACAAATCCGTCCGCCTTGGCGGTCTCAAGCGCATAGAAAGCATCCTCAAAAACCACCGTTTCGGCTTTCCCGGTCCCCAGGTGCCGCAGCGCAGCGCGGTATATGTCCGGTTCGTCCTTGCCGTGCCCGACCGATGCGGCGGTGAATATCTCCGAAAAATACCCCCGGATCCCGGTGCGCTCCAGCGCCGCCTGCGCCAGCGGCCGGTCGGTGACCGTCGCGACGCACATCCCGACGCCATGCTCCTTCAGCTTCCGCAAAAATTCCGCAGCCCCGGGCTTCAGGGGGATGGTTTTACTGTAATGCTCCGCCGCCATGTGGTTGATGCCGTCAACGATCTCCTCCACGGAAAGAGCAACGCCGCAATGCTCCCGGCAATACCGGGCGGCCTGCTCCAGGGTGAAGGTCTGAAAGGCCTGCTTCCACTCCTCCTTTGGTTCCAGCCCGAGCGAACGAAGGTATTCCTCCCCGAGGGTGTCCCAAATGCCCATCGAGTCCAGGAGGGTCCCGTCCAGATCAAAAATGGCGCCCCGGATCATACTCCAATCACCGCTTTTGCCTTTTCTTTCAGTTCGGCCGCGGCTTTCCGGATGTCCTCCGCTGCAAAAACGGCCGATACGACGGCAATCCCGGCCATCCCGCCGCCTTTTAATTCCATGACGTTGTCAAGGCCGATCCCCCCGATCGCGACGGCGGGGATGGAAACGGAGGAGCAGATTTCTTTCAGCTGTTCGGTGGTAATGCGAATCGCGTTTTCCTTGGTGGGAGAGGGGAAAACCGCGCCGACCCCCATATAGTCCGCCCCCGCTTCTTCGGCCGCCCGCGCCTGGGATACCGTCTTGCAGGTGGCGCCGATGATAAAATCCCGCGGGACCCGTTTGCGGATTTCGGAAACGGGCGTGTCCTCGATGCCCACGTGGACCCCGTCCGCCCCGCTTTTTAGCGCCGCGTCCACATTGTCGTTGATAATCAGCGGCACGTTGTACCGGCGGCAAATCGCTTTTGCCCTCACCGCTTCCTTTATGTATTCCTCCTGCGCGAGGTTTTTCTCGCGCAGCTGGACGAGGGTTGCGCCCCCCCGCAGCGCCTCCTCCAGCTGCTCATACAGGGTTTGCCCGCCTTCCCAGCGGCGGTCGGTAACCGCATAGAGCAGCAGCATCTCTTTACAAAAATTCATCGCAATTCTCCCAAATACTTCTGCACGTCCCCGCATACCATCGCGCCGCTCATGACGCAGGCGCCCTTTGCCCCGGCTTGCCGGACCCCGGCGATATTGCCGGGGCCGATGCCGCCGATGGCATAGACGGGGAGGGAAACGCTCCCGCACACGGCCTTTAAAAAAGCAAGCCCCCGCCCCGGCAGGCCGGCCTTGCAGCCGGTTTCAAACACATGGCCGGCGGTGATGTAGGTACAGCCGTTCGCTTCGGCGGCTTTTGCCTCCTCCACCGAATGGCAGGAGGCGCCGAGGACTGAGAACCGGGCTTTGTCCTCCCTGCCCAGCTGCAAAAGCAGGGGCAGGGGCAGGTGGACGGCCTCCGCCTTCAGCGCCGCCGCCGCATGCACAAAGCTGTGCAGGATGCAGGGCACGCCGTAGGACCGGCAGATGCCCATCACATCTGCCGCCAGCGCCCTGTACGCGCTTTCGGAGAGATCCTTCTCCCGCAGGATAATCCCCGCCGGCTTCGCCCGGGCGATCCGTTCCATGCGGGTCAGGAAATCCTCCCGGCAGAGCTTCCGGTTGGTCACGCAAAGGATGTCAGACATACAGGTAATCGTTCAGGACGGGCTGCAGGCCTTCCCCGGCAATATCCCGGTACATGGTTTCCAGGCTGCGGCCATCGTCGATTTCAAACTGCTCGTCGCCCTGCGCGCCGTCCGCCTCCTTTCCGCTGTATTTGCTTTCGTGGTCGCCGATCCCCGTCGAAACGCCGGCGGAAACCTTGGTCGCCGCAATCTTTACAATCCCGTTGCGGAACTCCGCGCTCTCGCGGGAGGAGACGGTGATGCCCACAAAGGGCAGGAAGATGCGATATGCGCACAGGATCTGGCAAAGCTGCTTTTCGTGGACGTCCAGGGGATTGATTTTATCGTTGTTGATGATCGGGCGGAGCCGCGGGCAGGACAGGGACATCTCCGCGTGGGGATATTTCCTCTGCAAATAGTATACGTGCATCGCGCTGGCCAATGCATCCTTGCGGAAGTCCGAAAGGCCGAGCAGCGCCGAAAACGCCACGCCCCGCATGCCGCCCATGAGGGCGCGCTCCTGCGCGTCGAAGCGGTAAGGCCATACGCGCTTGTGGCCCATAAGGTGCAGCTGCTCGTATTTATCCGCATCGTAGGTTTCCTGGAAAACGGTCACATAGTCCGCGCCGCATTCATGCAGATACCGGTATTCGTCCGTGTTGACCGGATAGATTTCCAGCCCCACCATGCGGAAATACTTCCTGGCCAGCTTGCAGGCTTCCCCGATGTACTGTACGTCGCTCTGCGAGCGGCTCTCGCCGGTCAGGATCAGGATTTCCTCCATGCCGCTGTCGGCGATCACCTTCATCTCATGCTCCACCTGTTCCATCGTCAGCTTCATGCGGTGGATATGGTTATAGCAATTAAAGCCGCAATACACGCAGTAATTTTCGCAGTAGTTGGCAATGTAGAGAGGGGTGAAAAAATAGACGGTGTTACCGAAATGCCTGCCGGTTTCCCTCCTCGCCCTCTGGGCCATCTGTTCGAGGAATGGTTCCGCCGCCGGGGAAAGCAGGGCCTTGAAGTCTTCTATCGAGCAGGTCTCGTGCTCCAAAGCCGCCCGCACCTCCTTTGCCGTATACCGCGAATAGTCAAAGGCGTTCATCTGCTCCATCACGTTTTTGCAGACGTCCGATTCAATCCGTTCCATACCCGGCAGATATTCCATATGGCTTTTGCGGGAAGACGGGTCGTTTTCCAGCCGGTGCTTTTTGGCGAGCGCTTCGGGCGAAAGGTGCTCCGAATCCACAAAGAATTGATTTTCCATACCCACACCCCTTAATCACGAAGGAAACCGGTCAGCGGGTCGGAGGCGGCCGCCCCGCGGGTGAGCACCCGGCCAAGCCCGGCAAGATAGGCCTTGCGCCCCGCCTCAATCGCCTGGCGGAAGGCGGCCGCCATCAGGGGCAGGTCCCCGGCGGTTGCGAGCGCGGTGTTGGCCATGATCGCGGCGGCGCCCATTTCCATGGCTTCGCAGGCCTGGGAAGGCCTGCCGATGCCGGCGTCCACAATAATGGGAAGGTCGATTTCGTCAATGAGGATCTGGATAAAGTCCCTGGTTGCCAGCCCTTTGTTGGAGCCGATGGGGGAGGCCAGCGGCATGACGGCGGCGGCCCCGGCATGGACAAGGTCCCGGGCGGTATTCAGGTCGGGATACATATACGGCATGACGACAAAGCCTTCCTTGGCCAAAATTTCGGTGGCTTTGACCGTTTCCTGGTTGTCGGGGAGCAGATATTTCGAGTCCCGCATGATTTCTATTTTCACAAAATCGCCGCACCCCAGCTCGCGGGCCAGCCGGGCAATGCGGACCGCTTCCTCCGCGTTCCTGGCGCCGCTGGTGTTGGGGAGCAGCGTAACCCCTTCGGGAATGAAATCGAGGATGTTCTCCTGCTCCTTGGTGTTCGCGCGGCGGACGGCAAGGGTGATGATTTCCGCGCCCGCGTCCTTTACCGCCGCTTCAATAAGGTTCAAAGAATACTTGCCGGAGCCGAGGATAAAGCGGGAGTGGAATTCACGCCCGCCGATTACCAGTTTGTCGTTGTTCATGTCCGTTTCCTTCTTTCTTTATGGTTCCAATTCATCCGCCAGAATCCGCAGCGCCATATGGGCCTGATGGGCGGCGCACAGCATCACGCGGGAGGACACCAGGCTAACGCCCCCGGCCGCTTCGCTGACCTCGTCCCCGCACAGATAAAAGCGTTTCGCCGCCTTTCGCGTCCGGATGCTGTTGGCGCTTCCCAGCCCCGCCATGCCGGACGCTGCCACCAGATATTTGTCCGGCATCCTTTCCAGGACGGTGTTCGCCAGCATGGCTTTTGCTTCCGGCTGATCGAACGCCTCGCAGATGACGTCCGCCTTGCTGAGCAGCTGCACAGCGTTCTCTTCAGTAACGCGCACGGTATGGGCCTCCAGCTCGATGTACGGCGCGATTTCTCGCAGGTTTTCGGATAAGGCCTCCGCCTTGTACCGGCCAACCTGCGACGCCTTATATTGCTGGCGGTGCAGATTGGTAACATCCACCCGGTCAAAATCCAGCAGGATCAGCCTGCCGACCCCCGCCCTTGCAAGAGCGGGGGCAATGTGGGAGCCCAGGCCGCCGAGGCCGCACACGGCTATCGTGGCTGCGGAGAACCTTGCCTGCAGGTTTTTCCCCAAACGGCCCTCCAGGGCCCTTTCCATTTCCTCTTTTGTCGGGATCAGTTCATCCACCCCCTACGAAGCGGACGACCTCCACGCTGTCGCCGTCCTCCAGCACGGTTTCGCCGTACCGCGCTTTCGGCACGATGTCCCCGTTGCGCTCCACGGCGATCCGCTTCGGATCGTAGCCGGCAGATTCCAGATATTCAGCCAGGGTCCTGCCGGCAATATCCAGGCCCTTTCCATTGATGGTGACCATGCTTATCCCCCCATACAAGACAAAAACGGGAAGCTACCGATCTGGCAGCTTCCCGTCAAACATACGCTTTATGCTCAGGCATCCCTACGTTGGCATTATCCAAATCAGGTTATCGGTCGAAGGTCACACCTTCCTCTCAGCCTGTATTACAAGCTCCCGTCTGTTTAATTGTCGCATGTATATCATATATGATTTCCAGGTGAATTGCAAGCGCTTTTGAAAAACATGGCAGGCGTTTCCTGCTATGGCGGGCGATACCTTTTATCGCCCGCCTGCGGCATATTCCCCCATACAGATATCCAGCACTTCGCGGGGCGGCTGGACGAGGGCGTTCTCATATTGGCATCTCCACTGCACGTCCCGGCTGATTACGCCGTTCGCAACCCCGTCCACCGTTTCACCGTCCTGGATGGGGTTATTGTTTGCCAACAGGTAGGAGGCCAGATTGTAGGCGTGGTTCACCGCCCAGTTGGGGTCCACGCCGTGGAAGTGGTACTGAAGATCCGGCAGGAACAAGGTGCTCATGCCTACCGTATCCACTAACATGTCCTGGGTCCCCTGGATATGGAAGAAACGGGCGTTTATTCCGAATCGAATGAAGCGATCAGGCCCGGAAATCCGATGATCCCTCACATCCTCTGCCAAAAACAGTTTGCCGCAGTTTTGAAAGTAGAACGCCTCGCAGGACGGATACAGCTCCGCTAGCGCATCCAGAAAGTCCATGTCCAGTTCCGCCCGCTCCAGAGCTGGCAGCGCCGCCGTCAGCATGTCTACCGCGGCCACCTGATATTGGCACTCCCGGAAAATGCGGTCCCGGTCTTCCGCACAATCCCACATCTGGCTCAGCAGAAAAGCGTCGAAGCCTTTGCCTTCGAAATGGGTGCATCCCATCACCATCAATTGCACCGGCGCCTTGCCGTCCTTGAATTCTGCGATGTGGCCGAGGGCTGCAAAGCCCGCTGCCTTCTCATCGTGGCAGAAACACTCGGCCGGGCCGATATGCCGCTCCATGACGGCGGCCATATCCGCTTTGTCCGGCATGGGAACCGGTTCCCGGAACAGCATCTGGATGAGAAAGGGACCGCCGGGAAGGGGGCTTTTCTCGTTTAAGTCCTGCTGGAATACTTCGTCGTTCATCTTTGCCGCTCCCGTCTGTTCGCTTACATTTTCGCGCCGTCCGCCCGCCTCAATCCCACCAGAAGAACCAGTAATTGGACCCCCGGATCGTCTGCTCCAGATTGGCGACCGATTCCTCGCCCTGAAAGATGGTATCCTCACAGAAGCCGAACATCTCGCAGGCCAGCGCGTGGATCGCATTCTCTCCCGGCGGCCGCTCCAAATGGAACTGCAGGGTGTCCGCGCCCAGCATGATCGGGGTTGCGCCGTGTTTTTCATACCAGTATTTTGAAATCGCCATCTGCTCCAGGTTGTCGGGGCAGGCGTTGAATCCACCGAAGGGGATATGGCGGAAAATGTCCCATGGATGCGCGGCGGGAATCCGCAAAAGCAGCAGCCCGCCCGCTTCCAGCACCTCCTGCCAGTGGATATAAAGGCTCCCGCTTCCATGCCGTATCCCCTTGTCGGCGCCTTCCGCTATGATTTCCCTCCAGACTTCCCGATCCTCCTCGCTGCTGTCAAAGCCTTGCTTAATCTCATCCAGCCTTTCTTGCAGCAGGGCGGCTGCGTCCGGCCACCCGTCTGTGCCCGGAGAGGGGTATTCCGGCAGTTTCACTGCGTTCAGAAAGCATTTGTCCGGTATCAGCAGCAGCGGCTGGATGCCGGGCTGAGCCGCCGCTTTCCAGATTTGTATCAGCGAATCTTCCAGTGTCTGCGGCGGCAAAATCTGGTACTCCACGCCGAGCGCCTTCCCAACCTGCTCCGCCAGGGAAGGCTCGCTGCCTACGGCCCCTTTTTTACGTCTTCTCCGCGGCAGACGAGGTCATTCACTATCTGGTCAAAAACCCGCCTGTTTTTCCGCACATGTTCCGGCAGCCCGTTGAACAGCAGCCAGATATATTTCTCTTTTTTCTTAAAGCCTACCAGACAGCAATCATAGAGATATGTTGTGTTTTTATAATCCGCCTGATACAGGGCCCGGAACACGATCTTTTCCTCGTTCTCCCATGTCCTGCGTTCTTCGGCCGCCTTGACATTCTGCCGCTTTCTTAAAATCTGGTCGTTTTGAATCGTAAAAAGCCAATGCGCTCCCCCGTGGAACCGGACCTGTTCCATCTCATAGCCATAGGCGCTTAGATATACCCCAAACTGCTGAGACCACAGCTGAAGATCCAGGTTGGGGGCATGGGTGTCCTGCCAGTCCCCGCGGCAGACCACCTCAATGCCGACATGATGATTCCGGATGGCGAAACGGTGCTTTTTCTTTTCCGCTCTCTTGCGCATTTCCTGCCGCAGCAGATTTCGCGCGATGGCTGATAAAACGCTCATGCTTTCCCTCCCGCCTATTTTATCGCTGCCCGCACGCTTCCGTCCGAGCCGGTGATTTCCGTGGGCGCCGGCTCCACGGCCCGCGCCGCCAGGAATGCCTCCCCATTCCAGTGCATCATGGCGTTCTTCCCGCCATTCGTGAGCGCCGCCTGCAATAGGCCCTGTTGGCCGTTGGACGTACCCGGATTCGCCCAGCTCCGGAAAGTGAGCTTGATGCCGGCGCCCAGCGCAATAGGGCCGCTGCAGCGCATATTGATGGCCGGGGCCGGACGCATTGCCGCCGGTTTTCAGCCCTGTGTATAGGCTGCTTTGAATTCAAAAATGACGGCCCCCAGCGTGGGAATGTCCGGATCATTCCCTCCAATCGCGATTTGAATCGCCGTCACCCCGGGCTCCACTTGAAGGGTGTAGCTTTTGGAGCCGGTAAGCGCCTCCTCCACATAATGGCCGGGCTCCCAGAAATAGCCGATCTGGCAGAGGTATTGCCCCGTCCCCCCTGCGGGGGCGACGTCGATGGAAAAGCTCCCGTCGCCGCTCACGGGGATCTCGTCCGGCAGCGCCCCGTTCCCGCCGGCCTGTCCGCTCTGGCTCAGGGACGCCTGATAGGTCTTCCCGCCGCTGCGCACGGTGACCGTCGCCGAAATCTCCGGGTAGTGCTGGAAACTGTGGAATTGGCTGATCAGCGTCTCCCGGTTGTCGTATTGGTACATGTCCCCCATCTGCGCGTCCGTTTTGCAGAAAAAGTAATCGGGCGTGCCGGCGTTATTCTGCTGCACCTGCGGGTCAAAGACGTAGTAGGTGCCGTTAATCCGGATGTTCACCCAGGCGTGGCCGGTATAGCCGCCGCCCTTGCTCCGGACCTGGCCCGCCACAAAATAGGATTCCAGGCCGATCGCCCGCGTCATGACCACAAAAGCGGCAGAATAATGGTCGCAGACCCCGCGGTTGGTGCTTAGAATGCCGTAGGCAAGCGCCACGATATTGGCGTCCAGGGCCGAATCATACAGGATGCCCTCCGCCGGATCCCCGACCATAATGTTCTGGGTGTAGATCCCGTTTTCCACCAGATAGTCGAAGCTGGCCTTCACCTTGTCGTAGGTAGACATCCCCGATTGGAAAATCTGCGCGAAGATTTCGTCCACCTTTTTATCCAGCGCTGCGCAGCCGGTGCGCATCGGCTGGAGGGCAGCGGCGTTGAGGAGGCTTTCTGCGGCCTTTCCCCCGGCGCTCCCCGAACCCGTATTTCCCTGCGCTTTTGTGGTCGCGGTATCCCCTTTGGTCGCCGCCGCATGAGACGGCTCTTTTATGGCGCCGGTCGTGGCCGTGTCATCGGGAGCCGCCGCGGAGGAGAAAGGCGTCGTAGAACCGCTGGATGATGTGGCAATGCTGCCGTCCGTTTCGTACGCGCCGCCTGCCGATGTCCCATCCGTTATGCTCCAGGCCGTGCTTTTGCCCCCGCCCAGCGCCGATGCCGTTCCGTCATCCGTGTCCGGCGCGCCGCAGGCTGTCAGCAGGAGGCATATCCCTGCAAGCAAGGTGCTGCAGCGGCGCAAAATTGTTTTTCTCAATTTCACTCTCTCCCTCGTCGTGCCGATTGCCAAAACCGATTAGATTATAGAATATCGGGCTAAAAAAGGCAAGTCGAGCGGCCGTATCCTTGCCGCCGGGCGATGGGATAAACGCCAAAGCCCTGCGGCCGACCGAAAATATAGGTACGGCGGACGATATCCTGGTGCCAAAGTGGACGCTTCGGAAGTCCAACTGGCCGACCGGGGAGATTTTCGGGACTTGGAACCGGCAAAGCAACGGCAGGACGTCATAAAACAAAAAGCACTTGGTTCCAAGTGCTTTTGCGCAAAGGGGCACGAATGGACACGGGATAAAGGCCAATGCGGAGGCTGTGCTGAACGAAAACAGGGCGGACCCAGATTGAACAGGTTCACTCAAGAAATTCCTGCGCAGACAGCATTTTTCGCTAAGGAGGGATTATGGGAATCCCCCGTTCATTAAGCAATTCCTACCGGTTCCTTGATTCCTGGAAACATTCGTTTTCAAGATATTCGCCCGTTTTGCATAAGGTTATTGATGTTATATCTCTGCGCATAAATCCGCAGTATATCCTCTGCAAAATTATCGAAGCCCAACGTTGAGTATTCAATTTGGAAGTCTTGTGAGATAAGGCCGGCAGCTTTCAACTCTGCGTTATTACGGAACAGGCGAGGGCAGTCGGAACGGAAATCAATAACCAGAAGGGCACATCTTTCATACATATACGGCTCTCCGCCTGCAACGCGGTTATTGATAGAACTGAAAAAGCCGATATATTTTTCTATATCCGTTGGCTTGCGCTTGAAAGCAACGCGGTTTTGTTCAGCTTCCCCTGTATCGTACTCATGCGTAGGAATGAGATACACTTCGCCCAAAACCATCTCCGGATAACGCATATGTAAATTTAATGCTTCTGCAAAAGTCCTCTCGAAAAGGGTATCCGCATTTTTTGCCACACTGCTCATTTGGCTGCGGATATTTATCACTAGCGTGTTCGTTGAAAACTCATAGCCGTACGGATCCATTTTTCCCTGAACAGCCATCGGGCCCCAGTCAATCATACCCGGAGCCTTCCGAATATTTGAAGGGATGGCACAAACATCCTGGCTTTTTTGTTTCTTGAGCTCATATTTTACGGCATCGTGAAGCGAAAAAATCAACGCATCATAATTGGATGCGTTGATTTGACCCGCGCCATTCTTGCCCTATTAAGAGCGAACTCTTAGGAGGCTCCATTCTAAGCGCTTTTTTATTGTGGGGGGAAGTTTATCCTTCCGCAGCCGGTTCCCCGGCCTTTTTGAAAACCAGGACGCCTTTGGAAGAAGGCATGATGGAGCAGGAAACCAGTTCAAACCCCTCCTGTTCCATTTTGTTGGCCGCCGCCTCCACCCTGGCGGCCATATCTTTTGCTTTGGGCGAATAATTGATTACTACCGTCTTATACATCAAACTCACCTCCCGTCCGTTTTTTCCTTCGGGTTGCCCATATAATGAGGAACTCCCTGCCGCCGCGGAAAGGAGCCTGGCTGCTGCCGGCCAAATCCGCCGCAGGCCGCTGTTTCCGTCGGCGCCGTCAGGAGTATCCCCGCCGCTGGTATGGGGGAGAGCGCAATCAAACGGCGTTTGACGCTGCCTGGTTCTGCAAAAACTGCAGCAGGCTCCTTTCTTGCTCTTCCGGGAACGTCCGGGGTACCCACAGCGTTTTGAAGAGCAAATCCTTTTGATGGGAGCCGTAGGCGTCCTGCGTATTCCTGGTAAACTGCCCCCGGATACGGATGGAACGTTTCCCGACGCGGCAGGACTCCAAACGGGTGAGGGTAAAGGTGAATTCTACCCGTTCCTCCATACTGCCGCTGTAACCGGTGTAGTACAGCCGGTTTTGGGTGAGATATATCCGCTGTACCTTGGAGGTGCCGGAACAGTTGGCCCAATATAGGAGAAGAGGGAGCCATGCGAAAAGAGCGCCGGCCGACAGCGCCATGAATAACTGCCGCAGCAGGGAGATGGCCGGCATATCCGGATAATTCTTTGTGAAAAACAGTACGATCATGGACAGCAGCAAAACGCCGGGGTCAATCAAGAGAGCCAGCAGCTTCGGAAGCCGGAGATACCGCTTCCGACGGACGGGATCGGTTTCCAGCACCAGAACATCGGATTGGAGGGCCGCTTGCTTTTCCTGCGCGCGTTTTCCTTCGCGTTCGGCTTTGTCTCCTTGGTAACCGGAAATTAAGGATAGGATAAGGGGGACCAGAAGCAACGGCAAGGCGGTTAAGGCAATGGTGAGAATAAAGGCATTGCTGGCAGCCTGGGAAAGAGGCGCAAAGATAACGATGCAGGCGATGAGGGTCAGCAGCTCCAACGCCAGCAGGTACAGGCATGCAGGCAGAAAGACATTTAGAAAACGCTTGCCTTTCAGGGAATAGCGTTTGCTTTTTTCCAAGCTGCGCAGCCCTTTGCCCTGCACATGCCCGGCGGCCAGGTCGGAAGCCGTTTGCGCATTGGAGAGGTTGGCAAACAGCAGCAGGGCGGTGACGGCAAAGAGGATGCCGCGGCTTTTTTCGGCGGCATCCTGTTCCTGCCGCTTCGCCGCAGCAGCAAAGATAAGAAGGATTTTGATAATCAGGGTAAGATAAACCGGCCCGAACAGCATCAAGAACATCCGCAGGTTCAAAAACATCTCTTCGGACAAGCCGATCCGTCCGGCAGGGATCCGGGAGAGCAGCAGGCCGGCAGCGATAAACACCGCGTAGGATACCATGACCTTGAGCAGCCATTTTCCAAACCGCGTACTTCGCTTCTCCGGCATTTTGTCCGCCTCCTTCTCCGCTTGCTTGTTCTATACAGGCTTGTTTAGAAGATTCAGGGCCGCGCCTGTACATCCTCTTCCGGTTTTGCCCATCCAGGCCCCTTAAAAACATACGTCGTCAGTCCCTTGTGTTTCCAAAGCTCCACACAGCGAGCATGCAGCTATGAACAGGAAGGCAGAGAGACAAAATGGACTGTTAATATTGACGTAAAGTAATTTTTAAATTATAATTTAATGCAAATGTTAATTTTAAAATTTCTTATTGAAGGCATGACGGAATAATGAAAGCGGATCTGACACAAGGACCTGTCGCGAAAACCATGCTGCGCTTTGCGGTGCCCATGATTCTCGGGAATCTGCTGCAGCAGTGCTATAACATTGCCGATACGCTGATTGTCGGACAATTTCTCGGAGCCGGCGCGCTGGCCGCCGTAGGCTCGGCGTTTTCTCTGATGACGTTCCTTACCTCCATTTTGCTGGGGCTGGCGATGGGGAGCGGGACGGTATTCTCCATCCGGTTCGGGCAAAAGGATCCGCTGGGGCTGAAGAAAGGGATTCTCGCTTCCTTTTTGCTCCTTGGCGCTGTCACGGTGGCTTTGAATATTGCCGTCTTTATCGGGATTGACTGGATTATATGGGCGCTTCGCACTCCCGACGATTTGGTTGTAATGATGCGGGAATATCTCGCCGTCATATTTGCAGGATTAGTTGGCATTTTCCTTTACAACTTTTTTGCCTCTCTGCTGCGTTCCCTTGGGGATTCCGTGGTGCCGCTCCTGTTCCTGGCGGTTTCCGCAATCCTCAACATTGTGCTGGACCTATGGTTTGTAGCGGGGCTAAACCGCGGGGTGGCCGGGGCGGCAGAAGCCACGGTTATCTCCCAATACGTTTCCGGGATCGGAATCGCCATCTATACGCGGGTTAAATTTCCCGAGCTTCTCAGGAAAGATACGTCGGTTCGTTTCCGGCTGAGCCGGGTGAAGGAAATCACCAGCTATTCTGCATTGACCTGTCTGCAGCAGTCCATTATGAATCTCGGTATCCTGGCAGTCCAGGGGTTGGTCAACAGCTTTGGGACGTCCGTTATGGCCGCCTTTGCCGCCGCCGTAAAAATCGACGCCTTCGCTTATCTGCCCGTTCAGGATTTCGGCAACGCTTTTTCCATCTTTACCGCCCAGAATTTTGGCGCGAAACAGACGGAACGGATCCAAAAGGGGATCCGCGCGGCGTTTTTCGCTTCCATGTCCTTTAGCCTTTTGATTTCTATCTGCGTTTTTGCCTTCGCCAAGCCCCTGATGACTCTGTTCATCGATGCCAGGGAAACGGCCGTTATCGCAGAGGGCGTACGATACCTTCGTATCGAAGGAGCTTTCTATTTCCTGATTGGCGCACTGTTCCTGCTTTATGGGCTATACCGCGCTTTGGGGAAACCCGGTATGTCTGTTGTCCTTACCATAGTATCGCTCGGTACCCGGGTGGCCTTGGCCTATGCGCTCTCCGCCGTCCCCCTGTTTGGCATCGTTGGAATTTGGTGGTCGGTACCCATCGGCTGGTTCCTGGCCGATGCATTGGGCGTGCTCTACTATTTTGTCAAGCGGAAAAGCCTATTGAAGAGCAGTGCGGAAGAGAACCCCGCCGAGGCAGCCCAATAAAAATATATGCGGATAACCCTGCCGGCAGGCTGTTTCCAAAGCAGCAAGCTCATTGCGGTTCAGGAATGCCCCGCTTGTCCTGGAACGCCAAGCAGCCGACCGTTACCGCCAGGGTATCTGCCAACGTGCGAAGGGCCAAATCGGGGATATCGGCGGTAAACACCAGCGGCATAAAAAAGTTGAAAAGGGTCAAATCCACTCCAAACAGCAGGCCTCCCAGGATGAGCGCCCGTTTTATTCGGCTGCCGCAGTCAACATAGCGATTCAGCCATGCCATCACGCAGGCAGTCACAAAGCCCGTCAGCAGGCACCATAGCGCCGTCTCCGCGGGCCTTACGTCAAAGCAGGAGTAGATGCCGGCAGCGAAATATTGCATCAGCCGGCCGGCCAGAAAGCATCCGGCGACAGCCAGCACCGGAAAGGTAGGGAAGGACGGCCTCTTTTTATCTGCCGGACACGCAGGATTCCCAAACAGCCGTCCCAGCAGCAGCCCCATGACGATCAGCGCCAGGCTGTCAGCAACAGGGTAGGTAATCCTGTCCAGAGGTGCTACATGAGGGAGCGGCTCTAAAAGATACGCGCTCCACACCGCGCAGCAAGAGAGGCCATAGCGGAGCCCCTGCAAAACCCGGCTCCCGCTCATCCGGTTTCGTATAAGCAAGAATAGGACGGCAATCAGGGAGTAGGCGATGATTCCATAGATGGTAAAGGCCAGAGGCATGGTGCCGTTTTGTGCGAAAACGCTGGGCGCCAGGACCGTCTGCTCTCCGGCTGGGATGGAGAGCTGGCCGACGATGCGCACGATTGTGACGATAAGGCCGATGAAAAGGAGTTTCAGCACGTTCCGAACACCCTTGCTCACACAATTCACCCCTGGATCTCGCGGATAATAGGCTCCAAGGCACAGAAGTCTGTAAAATCCACTTGCTTCCCGTAGGTCTCTATGAGCGCTCGATTCTCCGGCGTTTGCTTCTCGATAGGCGTTCGGCGAAGGGATTGGTACAGCAGCGCCATCACCGCCCGGTGGCCGAGAGAAAGCTTTTGATAGTCGATCCCGCCGCGGAGATGGTAGGTTGCTGCCCGGTCAAGCAGTTCCGCCGGAAGCTGCCTTTGCAGGGAAGCGCGGATATTGTTCCGGTTTTCTGGATCGTTGGGATCGGCCAGCCCTACGGTGACAAGGATCAGCTTCTGCCCGCTCTGAAGGGAAAAGCCCCGCAGGGTTTTCGCAAGCCCCAGGACGCCGCCGGCATACAATCCTCCCAGATAGATAATGACTTGTCTGTCTGCAAGGGCCGGCGCTTCTTTATAGCTGGCCGCCGGGATGCCGGTTTGTTCGGATAATTTTTCCGCATACCGGCGGGTGCTGCCGTATTGGCTGCCGTAAAGAATAATACGCTCCATTCTATCCAACCTCTTTTTCATAGAGGAATGAAATGGCTGCCCACACCGCTTAGGCTCAGCAGGAACGCTGAGCAACTCTCTCTTTCCGCGGAATATGCCCCCTTTAGGGAGAGCCGATAACCACTATGGTAATTGCCGGCACAGCCGGTTCGCCTGTCCTTGGTTCATCGATATTATTATATGAAATCTTGGTTAAGAAATCGCCGTGCTCAGGTTAAGGCTGCGTAAAAATTAAAGAAACCCTTACGGAAGAGGATTTATGAAAAACTGCTGCGGCTGGGCGCCACCTACAACGAGCAGGAGTAAAACCCGGCAAACAGGCTGGTGATGCTGAACATCATGAACCACTCAGCAAACGGTTCTTACGCTTTTTTACAGGCTTCCGTCAGAGTTTTCGGTGCCCGGTCGCTGTCCGGGCTGGCCCATGCTCCATCAGACAGGCGTCCGCCCCGGCGCCTATGGCTATTTTAACATTGATTTCTTGCTATATTTGCATTTTTTATTTATATATTGTATTATTGCTGTGAAACAAGGGGCCCTGCAAGTCTGGTCATTCGCTGCGATTTTGAGCCTACTAAGGCGTTGATTAAAACGCAACTGCAAACAGCGAAACAGCCGGAGCAGGAACTCCGTGGGAACGGGCGGCCCTTCCGGAAAAATGGGAAACCGGGTATACATGATTTTGGACGGTTTTCTTCGTACGGTTGCGATGATCGCGGCACAGCTTTATTGGAGGTCAAAAGGCGGAAACGCTTACTTTGTGCACGCTGCGCCGCCCCCCCGCTCAAAGCGGGAAAAGGCTCTATCTTCATAACGCATGGAAATATTTTTGTCGCATAGCCTGTTTATACAGGACATATAGAAAGGATGGAGGTTTTCATGGAATACACGTCGGCGGAGGCAAACAAGCTGCTGAAAAAGCTGAACGACACCTACCAGGCTCTTTTGTACGAGGAGGAGCAGAGCAGCACCTTCCTTGCCGCCATGGGGGAAGAGCCGGAAACGCTTCGGCCCGACTACGATTATTCGGAAATGCAGGTCAAGCTCAAAGAATTGGAACGAAAAATTATGGCGGTAAAGCACGCGATCAATCTCTTCAATACCACTCATACGCTCGAAGGCTTTGGGCTGACGATCGACCAGGCGCTTGTCTATATGCCGCTGCTGTCCAGCAGGGTCAAAAAGCTGGCCGAGATGAAGGCGCGCCTCCCCAAAGCGCGCGAAAAGCAGGAGCGATATTCCGGCGTCAATATCATCGACTACCGCTATATCAATTATGACCGCAGTACGGCGGCGGATGATTATGAGAAAGCCTTTGATGAATTATGCCGCCTGCAAACTGCATTGGACGCCGCCAACAACGCGGAAAGATTTGAAATTATGCTGTGAGCATTTTCCGTCGCCTTCTGCCCGCCTTGCTCCTATTGACTGCCGTAAATGTTTATTGTTCCGGTTATTTGATACGGTTATCCTTTATCCTTTATCCGGAAAGGTTTATGGGATCTATGAAAAAACGCCGATGGGCGGAAGGCGTAAAAACTTAACCCGGCGGCGGAAGTACGGTTATACGCCGCCAGCTTTTTTATAACGGGTTTTCTGATTGTAAAGCAGACTGGCATGCGGGCGGAAAGATGCACATGGCACAGCGTCCGGTTTGCCTGCCGGCAGATGCCGTGCTGTGAAGCGGCGGCGCAGTTTGTATCGCTGCATCGCTTGGGACGGACAGAAAGTATGCGGGACTTTCGGGCCTTCGCCGTACTTTCCGCGGAGAATTAGGAGCTCGCATTTTGAGGCTTGGAGAGAAGCTGTGCGCGATAAAAACCGAACCCTTGGTGTGCATCAACGAATTTGATGCCTATTTCGGCGAGTTGGTTACCTGGTAGCAAGGGGCGGACAACGAATGGAGCGATGGAGCAGGGGCCCGAAACAAAATGGCGGGAAAAGGGGCGAAAATCTTGTTGGAATTTTAACGATAAGGAAAGGCGGAGATGCATATGGATTATTTTGCTCCATTCGGCGGGAAAGAACAGTTTATCGCGAAGTTCAGCGCGGCTTATTACTGCGATAGCGAGGAAATCGTGATTGGAGCGGCGGGAAAAAGAGTGGCGAAAAACAGCCGATTGGTTGAAAACCAAATGGATACGATCCTGGCTGAAGGAATCAAAGGCAAAAGAGATGTGATTCGCATTCTCGCTTGGAAGATCGGAAAAATCAAGCACCCGGATGTCGTTGACGAAAATCGGTTTGTATATCATTCCGATTGGCTGGAGGCGGAAGAGCATCCCGAGAAAATCAAACGATATGGCAAGCCTTTTCAGATAGATGGATTTGCGCAAGATATCGCGGATAATATAAAATGCTTAGAAGAGAAAGAGCCTCAGTGGGTTTTGAATTGGCTGAATGATAAAGCTCCGAGGGGCATTGGAACCGTGTATATGTTGACGCTGCTCTACTTTATCTCCAGAGGGCAGTGCCCTATTTACGACAAGTTTGCGAAAATGGCGATAGATGCAATTCAGGGCGGCGCAGCTGTGTTGGACAACCATCAGAAGAAACCGGAAATTTGTTATCGGGAGCTGCCGTCACGCTCGGACGACGAATTTGAAACAATTTATAAAGATAGAATAGAAGGTTACAAATGCGATATCGATCGGATCTTCGGGTATGAAAATTATAAAGAGGACCGCAATATTGACCGGGCCTTATGGGTTTACGGGCATTATTTTAAGCCCGTCAAATAGCGCGCAAAAACGGCAGCGTTTTGACGCTGCCGTTTTCTATGCCCCGCTTTTGCCGCATAGGCTGCGGTGGTGCGCCGAGGGCTCTCAGCCAGGCGTTTGAAGGCATGAAAAGTTTTGCTGTAAGCGCGTGGAGCTGCGGATTTCATCGGCATTCCGGCGGCTATCGGGATTCCGCGGGATGAATAGCCGGGCAGGAACAGGCTGTTTTCTGTGATAAATTGGATAAAACGCAAACGGTTTTGACGGTAATATGCGAAAATGAAAATTTTTATTCCCTTGTCCCTTTTTTCGTTTCCTCGTACAATATATTCATGGGAGTATATGAAAGCGGAGGATGTGTGCCTATGCAAACGGACGAGTCGATTCTTTCCCTGCTGCACCGGGAACCGGAGCAGGGGATGGCGGCCCTGATCGACGAGTACAGCGGCCTGCTGTGGACGGTATGCCGCCAGTATCTCAGCAATACCGAGGACATCAAAGAATGCGTCAACGAGGCATTTACCGAATTTTATCTCCATAAAGAGCGGTTTGACCCGGATAAAGGGGCCTTGAAAGGCTATCTGGCGGTCATTGCCCGCCGATGCGCCATCCGCCGGTATCAGGAGAACCGCCGCTGGGAGGATGGCGCAGATGCCGGCGGGGAACAGGCATCCGACCCGTTCGCCCGGTTGGAAAAGCAGGATGAGCTGGAGCGGGCGCTGGCCGCTCTGGATCCGGTGGACGAGCAAATCCTCCGCATGAAATACTACGGCGGCATGACGGCCCGGGAGATCGCGGACTCCCTGGGCCTGCTCTATGAAACGGTGAAAAAGCGGCAGCAGCGCAGCCTGAAGAAGCTGCTGCGTACGCTGTCCATTGGCCTGGTAATCGCGGCTCTGTTCGCCCTGCTGGCCGCCTGCACCTATATGGTGCTGCGCCATTTCGGCTTTGTCCCCGGCTACGGCGTCAATACCAGCGCCGACGCCCCGGTCTATGTGCTGGAAGAGGGGATGGCAGTGCAGGGGGAGGACGGGTACGAGTTCCACCTGGAGGATGCTTACTGGCGGGACGGCACCTTCCTCGCCGATCTCATGCTCTATGGAGGAAGCGAGCCTGCTCAAAAACAGTTTGATGTCTCTCTCAGCGGCTTAAACGATATCCAGTTCATATCCAAGAGCAACAGCGGCGGGACAGCGCACGGCACGTTTCCCTACCGGGTGATTTTCGAAGGGGATCTGCCGGACAATACGGGGGATGCCCTGTCGCTGACGCTGACGGTTCATGGGACGGCCATTCCCTTCACCCTCCAGGCGGCGGAGGAAAGCGCCCTGGACGAGGTGGGGTTTTACGCGGTCACGGAGGAAGACGGCGGCCTGCTGGCGGTGCCCCGGATCGAAAACGGGGAGCTGGTTGTTTCGATCCATCCCCTGAATGATGGGGATTTTGGCACCTATCCGTTCCTCAACCGCGGGGTCTGGTCCGGCTATGGAGGCCCCGATCTCCCCATTACCGTTACGGCGCCGGACGGCACCGTGCTGGAGGGGGAGCCGGCTCCCTATTCCCCTATCAGCGGCGACACCTATCTGGACTGGTACTTCGGCCCGGCTGAACCGGGGGAGTACACCCTGAACGTCCCCTATGTCTATCAGTATCCGGTCGAGCAGCCGGAAAAACAGTCCGTTCAAATCCCCCTGGATTCCGGTGAGAGCAGCGTCGGCGCATCCCTCGCCCTGCCCGGCGGGAAACTAACGTTGGGGCGGTTGTTCCCCATAGACAGCGTCGCCGACTATTGCCAAAACATATCGGACGTCTACGATAAGGTGGGATATCGCTGGTGGGCGCTGGAAGCTGTCTGGGAAGGCGAAGACCCCGAACGGGTGGCGGCGGTGATCCCGGTTGGGGCCGAACACGCCGGCTATACCATCGTAGACGGCGTGTCCTATCACAACACCGAAGCCAACCTGTGGACGCAGACCGCCAGCGATACCGGGGCCGAAAAGCCTTACACCCTGGTCAACGGCTATGTGCTGGGGGCGATGGAGGGTCAGGACAGCGTGACCATTTCTACCCGGCCGGAAGGGATATATTATCGCTGGGACCATCCCTTCACCATCCCGATGACGGTACAGCCCGAGCCGGAACGGGAAGCATTCACCGGGAGCGCCGATATATACAGCCTGACTGCGACTCCCCGCCGGGTGAACGGGGAGGTCACGGTTTCCCTCCGTCCCTCCTCCAGCCAGGATACCGTCGTCCCCTCCGGCAACATCGTCCGCAGCCCTCTGGTGACGATGGGGGCGCAGGACGCCCCCATCACCCTGACCGCCGCCGACGGGACGGTATACGAGGGAGGGTTCCAGCCCGGCCGGACGGGCGATTACAGCGACTGGACGTTCGGGGACATTCCCGCCGGGACCTACACCCTCCATGTCCCGTATCTTTACATAACGGCCCCGCAGGCGTATCATATGGCGGTCCCCCTGCCGCAAAAAGAAGGGGAATCCTTCCCTGTCGGGGCTCTGAGCATGAGCTTTGGCGGCAGCGTCGCCATGGATACCGTCACCGGGCTGGGGCCGGATACCGGTTTTTCCATGGACGCCTATTCCTGCGCCATTATCAACGCCTTCGGCGGCATCTCCGCAGCGGAACAGACACCGCTGTCGTCGCAGCTATCCCTCTCCCTGCAGTCGGAAAAGGAGGATTATACCCTGGTGGATTTTGACCTGCGGCTGTATTATACCGAGGAGGATCATTTTTCGGGCGCCTGCGAGCGGCAGTATGCCTTTGAGGAAAGCGGCCCCCGCCTGACCGGCCTGTTGCTGCGCCATGTCCCGGGGCTTTACGCCACCGACCTCACCTTTGCCAATCCCGTCTTCCGATGGAACCATGCCTTTGATATTATCGTGACGATCCCCGAATAGATTTTATGAAAACTCTATGTGAATGGGTTAACCATTCGTATAGAGTTTTTCTTTTGCTTCTCATTTTAAAATGCCTGAAGACGGTAAAACACGATGGAATGACCCGCAAGAGGCGCTGCATTGATTTGCATCTTTCACTTTGATATAATAAATATAATAAGAAGAAAGCGGGGAAAAGAGGGACTGAACGCTATGGAAGAACTCGTGGAACTGATCGAAGAATTCGGAACATCTGTCTTTCGTTTCAGCGCCTTTGCGGGCATTGCCGTGATGATTGCTCTTTTCGTGATCGAAGTGAAATGGACACGGTCTCACACGCCGAGCAACAAACGGGTTGAAAAAGCGCTCCACCTTGGTCACGTTGTGGAAGCAAAGCGGGTGAAATTTTGGGACGACGCCATTACGCCTGATGAACGGACAACGTCATGGTATCACGCCACCTATGCTTATGAGGTTTCCGGTAAGCAATATACGTATAAGTATTTGGAACACGAATATCCTCCTATGGTTATCAAGCTGTATTATATGAACAATCCTCGCAAAGCCTTTCGTGGAGAAAAGAAGCCGGGCGCTATATCCAAAATACTGTTTTTGATTATCCCGATTGCGGCGGGAATCGGTGTTATGTACCTGCTTGGCGGGATTTAACGAATTTTATTTACAATATCAGTCAAAGGGGCACCTCATTTGTTGAGGTGCCCCTTTTCTTATAAACGCTGTGGCCGTTCCGTGCAGGCTTCTACCATGCCGTCGGCGCCTGCAAAATCCAGGATATCTGGGAACGGGTGCTCTGCCGGATTGTGTTGGATGGGACACCGCCCAAAAAAGAGGGCGCTGTTTTTCCTTTTCCTGTCCCCTTTTTCCCTTTCACCCGCAATTAGTATGCGGAAGGGGGTGAACGGCGTGGATGATGTAGGGCTGCTGGAACTCTTGGACGCCAGCCCGGCCGACGGGAGGGAGATGCTGGAAAGCCTGTACGGGGAACCGGTGCGTTTGGCCGCCGCCCAGCGGCTGAGTTGTGCAGAGGACGTGCAGGCCTGCGTCCAGGATACTTTCGCGGACTTTTATATGCAGCGAAAGCGGTTTGATCCCTCCAAAGGCAGCCTGCGGGGATACCTGATCACCATTTCCACACGCAAGGCGATCCGCCGCTGGCGCAGCGGCCAGCAACAGCTGCCGGATAAATAGGTCTGCCTTGGAGTGAATGTGCAGAATGCGCAGAAAGGAAAAAGAGAAAAAGCCAAAGGGGAGATGCCGTCATGCCGTCTTGATTTCCCTTCCGGCCGGCGGCGCCAGGAACCGGCGTCCTGCACCGAAAACAAAGTCCATTTGAAACGACAAAAACGAAGAGAAATAGGTGATGTATCATGATTATTCTGATTATTGCGGCCATCGCTTTCATGTTCCTGGGCTTCTTTTCCTACAACCCCATTCGGAGAAAATATGCCGGCATTATCGGCGTAGGGGGTTCCTATGTTGTTTTGCTCGGCGTGATGCTCCTGTTTTCCTCCGTCGGGCAGATTATCGGCACGATCACCGGGAAGTCCAACGTCTCAGCGCTGGAAATCGTCCTGGGCGTGGTCGTCATGCTCCTCTGCCTGGGATATATGGTATTTGTCATGCTGACCCGCTGCGAAACGGTCGCGCAGCGCATCCTGCTGCCGTTTGTGGCCTGCCTGATAGGCTTCGGCTTCATCTGGCGGTTCCTGGCGGCCATTGTATTCCATATGCCCATGGAGAGCGGCAAATCCGCCGAAGGCGCCTTCCCCGCCATCCTTTATGATCCCGGTGAAAACCAGTTCCGGCTGCTCAATGAGGGCGGCGACAACGCCAGGTACTATTGTGAGAAAACCGGACAGGAAGCATTCTTTTATGCCTCGGACTTGGCGGACGGGCTGCCCAACGGCTGGCGCCGCGGCTGACTGGATACATAAGGAAGGAATGCGTACGATGAAATATATAAAACCTGCCCTCGCCGCTATGGCGGCCGCCTGCCTGCTGGCCGGCTGTGCGGGAACAGACACGCCGGCCGGTTCCCAGGGATCGGCCGGAACACCTCAGGCGGAAACAAAGATTGTGGACTATGTGGCGGCAGCCATGGAAGCCGGCGACCGCCTGACCTCTTCCAACTATTTCCTCGCGGAGGACGGCTCTGTCCTGACCTGTAAGGAGGACAGCTGGGGGAATTTTGCGGCCGATGCCGCGGCGATTGCCAACAAAAAGAAGCTGGCAGTATCCGCCAGCCGCATGACCGTGTTCACCCTGACCCAAAACGGCGATCTGTACTACCGGAAGGAAAAGGTGGCCGAAGGGGTGGGGGATATCGTCTATGCCACTACGAATGTGAACGAAGAAGGCCGGTTTCTTTCCGGGGATAAGGTGTACCGGGTCGCCTGCACCGATGCCGGCAATGTCAATGCTTCCCTCCGGGAATCCGCTCCGGAGAACTATGTCGATGTCAGCGGCGGCAAGACGGTGACGCTGTTCCCGTGGAACAACAATTTTTTGAATGTATCCACCGAAAAGGGCGCGCCGGTCTCCGGCGCCCTGACCGGCCTCGGTGTGGATAAGCACGACTTTTTCCTCCTGAACGGGGAAGGACGGGTTTTCCTCGAAGCCGGCAGCGGCACCGACTACACAGGGATGGACTGCTTCGGCTGGAAGGATATGGCGGTGATCGGCGCCGCCAAATATATGGAGGAGCCGTCGCTGACCGTCGCCGGGATCCGGCGCGACGGGACGGTGCTGGCGTGCGGGGATTATGCGGCGGATATCCTCAGCTGGGGGCCGCTCGCCGATCTCAGCATGTCCGACGGCATGATCGTCGGCCTGACCAAAGACGGCGCTCTCAAGATGACCGGCCAGTATGCGGAGTTTATGGCTGACGAGGTGGAGAGTTGGACGAATATCGCAGCCGTCCAGGTGGGGAGCACCTCCAAAATCCAGGCGATTGTCAACGCGGTTGGCACCGACGGGAAGTTCTATCATCTGGAATACGATTCCCGCTGGACGGAACTTACCGTCGGGGTGCTTAATCCGGCGGCTGGAACGGCGGAAAACAGCGCCCGGTGGTACCGGTATGCCCCGGACGGCACTGTGTCCCGCACCAGCGATACCGGAGGATGGGAGCCGTACGAGGCGGATTAAGCCCCCGTTATTGATTATAGGGCCATGAGAAAGGGAGTTTGGAGAGACATGAAACAGAAAACAGGAAAGATGCTGCTGACAGCGGCCGCGGCTGCTGTGCTGCTGCTGACCTCGGCCTGCGGGAGCGGGCCGGCGGATTCCCGGCCGTCGGACGCTTCCGGCAGTATTTCTGCGGGGGAGAAACCGGGAAGCGGGAAGGCGGCCTATACGGACACCTACGATCCGGAGGCCCTGTTCCGGTACGGGATGACCCCGGTCAAGGACAGGGAAACCGGCAAATACGGCTATAAAAATGAGGCGGGGCAATGGGTGATCGAGCCGCAGTTCACCATGGCGAATGACTTTCAGGTGAACAAAACGGCCTTTGTCCGCACCGGCAGCAATAAGGATGAGTTTCGGCTGATCGACCGGGACGGCGCCTTTGTTTCGGATTATATTTTCAAGCGGTATACGGATGAACTGGAATTTGCCCCCAACGGGATCGGCATGGGAAAGGTTTGCCAGGCGGACGGCACCGAACTGGGGCACGGGTATTTCTACCTGGAAAACGGGGATGTCCAGTTTGTGAAGCGGGAGGAGAGCACCCTGTCCGGATTTTCCAAAGACGGCTATGCCGTCCTGGACAACAAGGCGGTCATCAACGACAAGTTTGAATATATGATACCGCCCCAGGAGGACTGGTACATGATCCGGGAATCCAACGGTCTGATCGGTGTCAATTATCTGAAAGCTAAGAAGGGCTATCCGGAACGCGGGTATATGGATGTAAACGGCAATATGGTGATTGAGGGCTTGCGGTTCTCGACCGGCTTCTTTGCGGATAACGGCATCGCCGTGGCGGACGATAAGCTGATTGACAAAAGCGGCAATGTGGTGTTTGACGTCGCCGACACCCACTATTCGAACATCACCAGCGACTTTACCGAGTCCGATTGGGTGGAGGTGTCCCTGCACGGCACCAATCGGGGCGGCACCGATTTTAATTTCGTCAATGCCAAAGGGGAATATTTCTTCCCGACGGACGCCTATGAGCATTCCCATATGGACGGCGGGCTGGCCATCAAGCACGGGATTTATGTGGGGCCGGCGCCGGTCATCAAGGACGAGCAGGGAAACATCACCGGCATCGGCGGCATCGGCGAATACGCGACGGTGGCGGTGAACGAGCAACTGGAAATCCTGTACATTCCCAGCGAAAAGGGGATCCAGGATGTGGGCGCCTATTATTCCGACGGCTACGCGCTGGCGGAAGACGAGGATGAACAGCGCGTGATCGTCGATCGGGAAGGCAATATTGTAATGGAGCGCTGATAACGGGAAGCTAAAAACGCCTGTTAAAAGCCGGCGCAGAGTGCCGGTATTCATACGGCTATGCACATCCACCCGCGTAGCAGCCCCGCCTTTACGGTACGTAAAGGCGGGGCTGCTGATCTTTCACGAATGGAGTGATATTTGATTTTCGTGTGCCCATTGCCTCATGTAGACGGGTACACAGACACCCGAGGACATTATGAATTCGAAATTAAAGACGTATTTGAACGATTTGGAAAAAAGCTGTGACAGCCTTTTCCATGTGCTAAAATCATTCAAGTAAGAGAAAAGCAGACAGGTTTCCACCTGCCTGCTTTTATATATTACGTTCCGATAATAGCAACGAAATAAACCCTTCAATAAGGCGCTTTTCTTTTGGATTGCATTGGCTGATTTTATCTTGCAATTCATCATTCATATATTGATTTGAATTGGTAGAAACACCTAATAAAATATCGTTTGGTGTGACCTCTAAAGCGTCACAAAGTTTTATTAACGTTTCAAGGCTTCCTCTATTGTTATGCCATTTTGATTCCTTCCCGCTTAAATTCACGCAGAATATTAAATTCTTCCACGTCCTTTTGAATGTCGCTGACAAGCAGGTTTAGATAGTTCTGTGTGATTTCAAGGCTATTCCCTTTGCTTGGTTTACAATTGTATGATAGCGGATAGTATGTACTGTTTTCGTCCCGTGAGAAAGTGTAGAAGGACCGATAAAAAAACGGTGCCTCCATTATGAGATGCACCGTCTGCTGACTTCTATTCTGCTTTTTCACGAATTCTAGCTTGGGCAAAGCCGTCTTGATTCTTATCGGATATGGACTTTCTTTTTCAACATATCTATTGCGGAATAAACCATATTCTCAGTCAACCCTTCCAGATGGCTTTCTTCCTGGCACACAAGCGCCTCCCACAGCCGGGTACCCTTCTTCTCCACACCGGCAATATAATCCCGAACAGCATCCAAAAGTGCTTCTTTCTCTAACGGAGGCTGCGAACACGGTTCCAGCTGGTACAGCGGGGACAGGCAGAAGCCGTTATGGAGAAACAGGCTGCCGTGTTTGAGGGCTCCTACAATCCACCTGTCCGTATCGGTGCTGCACAGCGCCTGTACGCAGCAGCAATCGGTGTTGTCTCCGATTTCCAGCAGAACCGCATACTGCAGCGGCTTGAAGGGACGGCAGTCGATGATCACGATGTCGCCGGCGTGAAACGGGATAGGGAGATTCAGGTGCTGCCCGTCTCCTGAAAAGCGGGTGGTAACAGCCTTATAATAAGCTGGATATGCCGGGGAACCCTTTAGCTCTTCAAAATAGAGCACCCGATCCATCCACAGCCAGTAAACATAGCGCTGGACAAAGCGGCCGCTGGCATCCGGCACCCATTTTTCCAGCCGGTACCAGCAGGTGCAGCTTTCGTCCAGTTCACCTTCCTGTATGTCCCGGCGGATGTATTCGATGGCTTTTTCAAAGGCCAGGAATGGTGTGCCACTATCGTCTTTTTCATTTTTTAGTTCCTCGTCATACCAGGCTTCAATCAAAAGAAACAATTCCCCCGGCTTGGCGTGAAGTTCCCGCAGCGCCCGGCGGATTTGCCCGGCCAAAGCAGAAAAGGAATCCTCGATGGCATACTCCGCTAACAGGCCGGCATCCTGCCTGTCCGGGCTTTTCAGACATTGCCGGACAATTTCGGCGTAGAGGTTTTTCTGCTTGGACAACCAGCTCATCCAGCGAACCTTTTCCTCGAGAGGGACAGGCGCTCCGCAGATAATGTCTACAATTTCTCTTTTTTTAAGCGGATGGGATGCCAGATAGGCCTGCATGGAGTGCGACGGCATAAACTGCCGGAGAAAAGCAGCCTGTTCGTCTGCGGAAAGCCAGACATCCTTCGCGGCAATCTCGGGAAAAAGAGCTGCCAGTTCCTCTAAGGTTTGGAGCGTTAGGCTTCTTTGCTTTTCCGTCAGCCAAACCTCCACCGGTTTTCCGAGACCGAGCAGCTCCGCTATATTGACAAAGGTGCCCCGGCTTTTTCCGTCCCACACCATAAAGCCGCTATCCGCCGCCTTTGCCATGGCGGCATCCTTCCGGCGGTAATCGTGAAACGTAAACGGGGGCTTTGAACCGGGAACAACGGTGACGCTCCAGTTCCCGGCGTTGCGGCGTGCCGCCTCATGGACGGTATAAACGGTGACGTTCGGATATTTCTGGCTGGCAAGCGCTTCCTGCATGGCGGCGTCCGTGCCGGAGCAGTCGCCGATCAGGATTTCCGTTTCTGCGGCTATCCACTCATCGATCTTGTCTTTTATCATCTTCTCCGATAGTTTGACCCCTTTGGAACCGCCGACAAAAAGCTTCAAGACCTTTTCCTCCAATACCGGTCAATTTCCCGCTGCATCGTCTCCCGTCCCACTGGATTCATCGTATGCAGCGCTATCGGGTAATAGGTTTTTCTCTCTGCAAGCCAATCGATAAGTCGAATGCCGTCCCCGCCGTCCCGGGCGTAATCCCCGAGATCGTGGTCACAGTCGATCAAATCGATGGCAATACATTCTTTCTCACACTGCAGGATCAACTTCTTCGCTTCATTTACACTACGGCAATGCACATAACCGGCGGGCGCTTCCCGGACGTCATCCAGCCAGATCTTCCGATGCTCCTGCTGCGCCAGCCCTGCGAGAATCATACCTTCTTTTGTATAGCAACCCGGCATACAGCCTTTGGCATATTCTTCGGTTAATATCTGATGATAGGCGCAGGCAAAAAGGCACACGTCAATCTTGCCCTTCACAAAGCTGCTCAGGGCCGTTAAAATACGCCGTTTGCCGGTAAGCTCCCCGCGGTAGTATTCACAGTCCATATAATTGTCCATTACTTCTGAATAAATCTGTCCGTCATCTTCCCGCTGAAATTCTCCCCAGGCGTTCATATCGCTGGTATCCCCGTACTTCCGGAGGTTTTCTTTCGCCCTTTCTGACGATATGCCTTCGAGCGCTATCCCCTCCATGACAAACGGGCCGCCGCAAAAGCCCGTTTGTCTTTCTGGATCCCAAAGGATATCTCCTCTTTGGAAGGGCACAGGGAAATCAAACCAAAAGCCGTCAAAGGACTGGCGGTACAGATCAAATTCGTATTCGTTATCAATGCGGCTGGGCTCTACCGAAAGAAGCGTTTTATCCGGCAGCATTATGCCTTCCAGATAAAAGGATTCGTCCACCCGGCGCTTCCTCACAGCGATTTTCCGAACATCCTCTTCCTCGTTGTGTATGGCACTGCAGCAGGCGTCAAAAGAGGAAAAAACGGCTTCGCCGTCGTACCAATCACCGGAATCGTTATAAACGCAACGGTATTGATAGACCGTGTGCCCGTCTGTGTGGTAAAGCTCCTCGATGTACATATTCTGCAGCGCCATATATTCCTGCAAGAAAGTGTGCAGGCTTTCCCGCGGCTGTGTATTCTGCCGTCTTTCTATTTTACAGTCCGGCATATTCTCGATGATCTCCTGCCAAGCGGCGTGCTTTTCGGCTAAGCTGGTCGTACGGCACTGATACACCAGCCAGGCCGCTTCCAGCGAACTGAACGCATAGCCGTTCTTCTTTAAATGCTCCCGTATGTCCCGGGAATTGATAAATCGATAAATGTTCAAAGAAGAGCCCTCCAAAACTAAAAACTTCCTGCAGATATTTCGCATTTCTTAATAGGCGAGGAAGAATCTTGGCTGAATTTATTCCTCGGACGGCGGATGCGCTGTATATGTTTTCCGGCGTGAAAAAGTATGTCGTTGCCGCTCACGGTGATCCGACAGTCCTGAAACGGGTCCCGGACGTCCTCCGCTGTGAGCTCCAGCTTGATCCGGTCGGGTTCGCAGCTTGTATTGACGGTGTTCAGCGGCAACAGGCTGTACCACAGGTCAGCGGGATGCCCCCAGAAGGATACGAGATACAGGGTAACTACTGTTTGACCAGCAACCGCAGAGCATACGGCAAACGGCGTTTTGCTGATGTGCGGGACAGTTCCGTTCTCATAATCCCATACGATTGTAAAGCCGTTTTGCTCCGATGCGCCCGATAGCGTGATAACCGCATACGGCCCTTCCACCTCTATGCGGTACCCCTCTAACTCCCGCAGCAGCGCCCGGACAGGTGGTTCTCTCAGTTGTTCGGCAGACAGGCGCTTGATTTCCTGAGCGCCTGTTTCGATTTCACACACTGTATGTACGTTGTTGGGAAACGAAATTCTAGGCATCGCGATACGCTCCTCTTCCTTTTTCTGCTTTTGTTTCCACTGGGCATATTGTTCCTTCATACAAACCGCGCAGGGACGGTAACCGGCGGCAACGGCGGTTTTTTCGTCGGCAAAGAAAACCCGGTGTTTGACATAGCCGCCTCGGGCAATGTGACGCAGGGCCGACGGGCAGTCCAGACGGCCGTATATTTTCAATTTCCTGTGGCCGCCCAAGGTTCCTTTCTGCTCCGAAAAGTAGGGTTTCCCGTCCGCTCCAACCAGTTTGTACAGCTTTTTCGGGTGGTCTTCCATTGGAATTCTCTCCGTTTGCACAGCATAGGGATTACGATAGAAGTATACCGGATTTTATGTACCAAAAACAGGACTGACGAAACGCTATACTGGAATTGCTTCAAAAATCCTTCGCTTTATTTGTGTTTTTTATTTTTCTGTGCTATCTTTGTAAATGAAAGGAGAGGAAAACACATGAGCAACCACCAAAGCTTTACCCCGGAGTTCCAGCTGTTAACCGCTATTTTCGGTCCCAAAGCCGCTGTAACGGATAACGGCGAGTCTGCCTTCCTCATCAATGAAGCCGTCAAACTGAAAATCCGGGAGGTTTTGGATACCCTTCCGGAAGAACGGGAGAATCTGATCCTTTACAAATATGGCTTTCTCGACGGCACTTGCCATTCGCTTGCGGAAACAGCCGCTCAGTTTGGTATTTCGCCGGACGAGGCAAAGAAGACAGAGGCGCTCGCCCTGCGTATGCTGCGCCACCCATCCCGTTCCGTCCCGATAAGACGGCTGGTTTTCATTACGCCGCCTTGCGACATTTCCGGTACATAAAACCCTTTATACTTTTCGATGGAAAGGATGGCGATTCTTATGAAATACACTTCTGCCCAAGCAAATAAGCTGCTGAAGAAGCTGAACGACGCCTATCAGGCCTTGCTGCAGGAAGAGGAGCAGAGCAGCACCTTCCTGGCTGCCATGGGAGAAGACCCGGAAACTCTCCGCCCCGACTACGTCTATGCGGATACCCAGGCCCGCCTTCGGGAAACTGAGGGCCAAATTCTGGCGGTCAAGCACGCCATCAACGTATTCAATACCACCCATACCCTCGAAGGATTTGACCTGACTATTGATCAGGCGCTGGTATATATTCCTATGCTGTCTGGCCGGGTTAGAAAGCTGGCCGAAATGAAGGCGCGGCTTCCGAAGGCACGGGAAAAGCAGGATCGGTATTCCGGCGTCAATATCATTGATTACCGTCACATCAACTACGACCGTGCGGCGGCAGCGGCCGATTACGAAAAAGCCTTCGATGAGCTGTGCCGCCTGCAGACGGCGCTGGATACCGCTAACAACACGGAAACGCTGGAGATTGACTTGTAACGTGCGCTGTTTTCCGTCGTATGCCGTTCGCTCTGCTTATTTTACGACTTTGGTCCGGGTTTATAGTTGAAGTTGCCGGATATCGTTATTTTTTTGTTATCCTATAAGGTTTATGGCATTTCTTGAAAAACGATCGGCGGGCGTCATGCGAAAAAACTTACCCGGCGCGGCGGAAGTTCGGTTTCACGCTGCGCCTCTTTTATTTAGCAGAAAGGGCGTCCTTTATGTATAAAGGGATTTTCTGGATATACCGGGACGCGGCCGGCGCATGGAAGCCGCTAACGGTCAAGGCGCTCTGCGACCGGGACGGGACCGCTCTCCAGCCAGTCCGTTATTCCTCCAAATCGGGCGAAAATTTTAACCACAAGGCCGAATGGGAAAGGCTGGGACACAAAATCACGGGCAGCCGTCCTTACCATTATTTTCCTCGGGGAAGGGTCGAGATCCGAAAAGGGAGGATAACCGTCTATATCCCTCCGTCCCTTTTCCGGGAGGATACCCTTTCTGTCATCTTTCAGGAATTCGAGCTGAACGGGGAAGCCGCAGGCCGCAGCATCCGCGTGAAGGCAGACGGCTCGGCACACTATCAATACCAGGCAGAGGAGGCGCTCTGATGCTGTATCCGGTTTTCGATTTTTCCGTTTATCATATCAAAACCCCGATCCAAAATATCAAGCATTTCTTCTTTGATCTGAAATGCTGCCGTGACCGCATCTGCAAGGGCTACTGCGAAAAGGACGCATGGGATCTGGACGTCTGGTTTCTTACCGTGATGCCTGGGGTGATCGATCTTCTGCGGGAACATACAGATTCGAGCCCGAGCTGTATAGAAAAGGAATGCAGTGAAGGACGCGAGATAGCCAGGCCGCCAGAAGAGGGAAAAGGCGTTTCCGGACAGTTCCAGGATGCGGAACACATCGCCTTTACGCGCTGGAAAGACATCTTGGGAGAGATGTCCCGTCTCTTCCGGGAGGCCCGTCCCGGCTATTTGCATTATAGACCATCCCCGCAGGATACCGAATGCCGGAAAAAGGCAATGGCGCTGCTGGACAAGTATTTTGAACATCTCTGGAACTAGCGCGAATACGGGCGGCGGTTTATTTGTATTTTTGAATGTTGCGATTTATACTCAAGAAAAAACGATAAAGGAGTATGCAAAATGAACATGGATTTTACCCACATATCCAACCTTTCTCCCTCCGCCTATGCCCGGTTTCTTTTTGAGCATACCGATGCCGACGGCGTTCTGCGTCTACCCAAAAACTTCGGGGAGGAAAACGAAGAATTCGACCGTTACGATCAATTTATCATGACCTGGAATGAAGATGCCCTCGTCCAGCTTACAGCGGAATTCGAGGCGCTGTACGCCGGCCTTGAGCGCATTGCCGGCGTCTACGACCAACTGGCCGGAGACGAAGAAAGCGTCCGGGAAATCCTCGGTTCCCCCGAATTGTTCGACATCTGGCACGCCTATATTCGCGGTTGGGATCTCAGCGGGCTGGCCGAGAAGGCTGTGGCCGCTGTGGAAAAGAGCATAAGCCTGGACGGCGGAGAGGGGAAACTGTCCGAAGAGGAAGAACAGCTCGCCGACCAATATCACGACGCCTACGTCGAAGCGATAACCGCCGACAGCAGGCGCCGGGTCGGGGAAAATATCTGCGCCTATGACATGGTTCTTCACGCCAAAAGGCTTTGCAGGCTGTTGTCGCTGGAGGCGCCTCCAATTATTATCCGGCATGAAGCCCAGATGCTGATTCAATATATGGCGCTGCACGCGTTTTCAACCGGCGTGAAGGAAAAGTGGATTATCAATGGCTATACGGTGGTGGATGGGGAAAACGATTTCAGCAGCTGTGTACCGCTGTCGGCCAGCCTCCACTTTGATTTCTTCGAAAGCGCCCGCTGCGCCTTCCGCGAAGCCATCACCCATTTTGCCATGTCTGAGGACAGACAGCAGCTATTCAATAAGGATGGTGTGTTTGCGCCCTGGGAGGAATACGGGTTTGACGAAGAAAGCCTCTCTGCCGATCCGGATATAGAATCCGACCGCCGGGAAGAATTGGAAAGCGTTCTGACTGGCCTGCGGGAAGTTTTTCGCATGGTGAAGGACTATGCTTATTCTCCGCAGGAATCGGTGTGGAGGAACATGGAGGAGACATCCGGCTGGATGGTTGAGGTCCATCCTTCGGCAGATGAGCACAGCCTCCGGATTTCCACCGGCTGCGATGCCGCAGGCAACGGCGTGGATTTCGATCTGCGCACCAATATGCTGGATATGTCCTCCCCGGATGAGGCGTATTATTTTATCGCCTACGCATGGATAAACGAACGGGCCCACGGCATCCATCTGCGGCTGAAAAAGGAAGCCCCGCTTTCATGAGCCTTCCGGAAATGCGAAAAGGAGATGCTTCTATGATAGCCGCTATTCTGGAAGATATTGTCGGCAACCGGCTTGAGTACGACGATTATAAAAGTAAGGATTTTGATCTGTTTTGGATCGACACCATGGTGTGGTGAAACAGAAGCTGAGACTGCTTCTCCTTACAGTATTGAAAAAATGGGCGCAGGATTTTTTCCTGCGCCGTTTCCTTATGCATTCCGGATCAAAGAGCTGAACTTCAGTCCTGTTTCGTTCTCAATCTCTTTTCCCTCGCTGTAAAACTTATACCCATCGGCCATTATTATTCTCCCGCCTTTCTCAAATTTACTGCTCTGTTGAGAACTCGCCTCTCACCAAAGGACGCCGTTTTCGTCGTACTCTTCACTGAAATGATCCTCATAATACTCTTTGGCAAGTTCATCCAAGTAGGAATCAAATTCGCTGATGTGGACTTCATGCTCTACATGAATATATTCGGTAACAACAATAATCCCATCATAAAAATTGCCGCGGTAGCCTGGCCGGGTGGGTGACTGAAGAGTTTGCAGCAGTCCTTCAGCTATCTTCTGGCAGGCCTCGAACTCCCAGGGCAGGATTGAGCGGGGATAGTTGCGGTAAAAAGCGAACACAGCCAGCCGGCCGAGAATGGCAAGGTCGGCAGGATTCAGGCCGTAACCGAAAAGTTCTGCGGTAGAAGTGATGAGATACTGCCATGTTTCGGCGAACAGCGGGCGGAACTCTTTGATATCCAAGAGATCTTCTCCGATTAGGCGGTCTGTCAATTCGTCCCATTGATCCGTCAGGCGGTCGTAGCGCTCGCTTTCATCCTGCTCGGCTTTTTTGTAATTGTCCTGAAAAAAACGGTGCAGGGCTTCCAGCATTTCGTCTTCTTCCAGATAGAACAAATCGCAACGACGACCTTTGACATAACGCGGCAGGGCAGAAACAATCTGCCCAAACCGCAGATGTGGCTTTTTTCCCACAACGCCGCCAGTTCCTCACAGAAGGGCCGAATCCGGTTCTTATCCCGTTTCATATTAACATCTCCTTTGACAATAAAATTTCTATGGATTTCTTTTGTTTTCTTTCCCAGTCTATCATTCCAAAAGTGATGCCCCGTTTTTGGTGCATTGCTTTTGCTATCCTGTTGTTGTGATCGAAAAAGGAAGATATTCATCCTTTTGTCTTCTTACTTTTAAAATACTTTTTCAGCATGGTTTGTCAATTGATTTACTTAGTGTGCATCACGCAGAAATCGGAGTGGTGATAGATGCGTCATGTTGGCGGCGTGTTTTATGATTCCAATTATTCTATCCGAAGGCCGTTGAGCAGTATTCAGAACTTTTTCCGAGACCTAAAATACTGCCTGGATCGGATCCGCAAGGGCTATTGCGCAAAGGACCTGTGGGAGATTGACACGTGGTTTCTGAGCGTTATGCCAGAGATGCTGGAAGACTTCAATCGCTGTAGAAACAGTTATCCGAACCTCTTTCACGAGCAATGCGTTCAAAATCATGAAAAGGAGCTTCCCGTGCCCCGGGAGAAATTTCTCATTTCCGGTGCCCAGGATTTCCCGGAGCTTTACGAAAAAATTCAAGATGAAGCCAACGAAGCATGGGGACATATCCTAAAGGAAATGGCTTTTTTGATGCGGGAAGCGTGGCATCCTGGTTTTAAAATGGAGGACGGATGGGAATACCGCCTTCAGTGCCAGAAGAAGGCCTTGGAGATGTTTCAAACCTATTTCAACGACCTGTGGGATTGAAAAAACTGGATTAGAAATAGGGTGGATCACAGTGACTTATTGGTTGCTGTATCATGTCCGTCTCATACGCATGGCGGTACGATAAAGACAATGGAGTACGCAAAAACACGGGGATTGGAAGTTATAGAAATTCCAGTCTAAATATTTCAAACAATTGAAGCAACGGGTGCTGTCTCTCTATATAAAACTTCGGAGAGGATGGGAACAAGAATGGTGGACTTTTTGCACTTTGTCAATTCGAGTGCGGTTCGCAGCTATTTGCGGGGAATTTGCTATCGGCCAACTGCCTTGGAGGCTGCCTGGCTCGCCTATCAGTGTGAGACTGCCAGTCTGGAAGAAAAGTGTGCCGCCTGGCGGGAAATCATCGACACCATACCGGATTGCCCAACCGGCAGCATAACAAGAGGAATAAAACCGGAACACAGAGACAGTATGCACACTTTTCTGCAAGCATACATTGCGCAGCAGGAAAAGCTTGCAGCCGCATTTATGCAGACGGATGAACCCGCCATTTATGACGTACAATACCACCTTCTGCCCAAAGGGGAACGATTTTGGCGGCAATGGCGCAAAATTGACGAGGATTTCCCCACTCTGGAGGCATGCATGCAGGCGGTTCCTCGGAACGAGGGGGAAATCAAGCAACTCACGGTGAGCAAGTACAACTCAGAAGGGGATTTCCTGATGGCGGCAAAATTTCTACCGGACTATCGGCTCGCGTCTGCAGAACCCAGGCCGGGTTCTCTATATGCTATGAACATGGAAAAGAGTGAGTGGGCTGTGTATACCGGCGTGCTTTACCCTGTTGGGACTTCCCAGCGGATGCTGAATTTTCCGCTGCCATTTCGCCCAGGCGATCTGCTTTACAATCCAAACAGTCCGGAAGAGACATTTTGCGGCGGGGTATTTGTTGCCGCACAGACAGATTCCTATCCCCGCCGATCAGGATTTTTTCAGTGGGAGGATCAACCAGATAAAATAGTCCCCCTCGTTCCCCAGATTATGGATTGTGAATATTACCCGGGCGAAGCGCTGACTGAACGCCATCGGCTTATCTCCCTGTTAAGTAAATTCCTAAAAGGAAAACGCTCTCCCTGGGATTTTGCAGGTTTTCTTATCGACTACCATGATCTACTGCTTTCTCCGCCCGCCGCTTCAGAAAAAGAGAGGGGGAATGACAGCGAAAACAAAATCTGCCTCTCTGTGGAAATCGCAAAGGTTCCCGAAGGAGCAGAAGAGGATGATTTTCTTGACTGGGTCGAGGAGATGGAGGAAAGGGAACAAGAATGGAGCGATGAAGAAGCGGAAGCAGACCAAGAGGAAAAAACTTAAAGCTTCCAATGACGGCTTTAAATGGGTGAAAACATGAGCATTCCGGCTTTCCCTATTTACTTGATACCCAAACAGTAACGCACAAAAGCTGCAGTGCTGAAACAGCTCTGCTTTTATATGTACCACTTTTGTCCCTTAAACTGTGGTATACTGACAGCATTCTTAAGAAGGAGGCAGTGCCATGCAGGTGGAAATTCATAGCTTCGATTCCATTGAAAGACTGGCCCGGCACCCCTTTGCACCGGGGACTTCCCTGATCAGCATCGGGGATACCGACGCCGCCCCGCCGGTTCTGGCCCACCGTCCGGATCATATTTTGCGGCTCCAGTTTGACGACGTCATGCTGGAGGGCTTTGACTACGAAACCGGCGGGGCATTTGCTTTCCGTCTCTTTTCCGAGGACCAGGCCAGGCGAATCGCCGATTTTGTCTACCGCCATCTGGAGGATACGGCCGTCTTTCTCTGCCAGTGCCATTTCGGGCAATCCCGCAGTGCGGCGGTGGCGGCGGCCATCAAGGAGCATTTTGACCACAATGGCATCGAGATATTTGCCGACGAACTGGGGCGCTACTGCCCCAATGTCCTGGTGTTCCGCAAGACCTTAAAGGCTCTCAACGAAAAGAGGGACGGGCAGCGGTGAGCCGCGAAAATAAGCCCGTCGCCTGGATGATCCGCCGGGACGGAGAAGCGTTTCCCCGCCTGCAGCATCTGTACGGGAGTGTGCTGGATGTGGAAGAAATCCTTTACGCCGCCGAATGGCTGTATCATCACACGTCAAGCACGGAGGCTCGACAGCTTGTACTGCATTTGATTGCCGCCTACGGTGCATCGCTCAATTTGCATCGCAATGCCGTCCGCAATTTGGTAATCGACATAAAAAGAAAGCCCTATGTATTTTTAACCCATTCCTTTGTCTTGGAAATTGCTGATAAACTGCGCTTTCCCATTTCAGACAGTGAGGAAAGCATGAATCGGCGGGTAATGGAACGGCTGAACGAGGAATTCCTCCGCGCCCGTCTGGGCGGGCTGTACCACACGGTGCCGGGCTGCCGGGATCTGTATTTCCGCATTTCCTCCAACGGCTTCGACTGGTCGGCGGCCATCACCCGTTTTTTACAGGAACACGCTGACACAATCGCTACTGTTACGATCGTACGGGACGAGGAAAGCACCGGGGATAACCGGTTCTATCGGGATGAGGCGGGGAACACATACGACCGGGTTCCGTATACCGGACAAGTCATCGATGCCATCATACAGCCGTAATCATAGTTCTTACAGGAGGCAATTATGATAGAAATTCAGGGGAAATACAATACCGCCAAGGTGTATACGGACGCGCTCGAACCGTCGGCGGAAGGGCAGATTCAGGCTCTCTGCGACCAGCCGTTTGCCCAGGGAAGCCGGATCCGCATTATGCCCGACGTCCACGCCGGAAAAGGATGCACCATCGGGACGACCATGACCATCACGGACAAGGTGGTTCCGAACTTGGTCGGCGTGGATATCGGATGCGGGATGCTGACGGTGAAGCTGAAGGAAAAACGTCTCAATCTCCCGGCCCTCGACAGCTTTATCCGTCAGAATATCCCCTGCGGCCGGGAGGTGCGGGAACGTCCGCATCGCAGTCACGGACGGATCGATATTGCTGAACTCCGCTGTATAAAAAGGCTCGACGCACGGCGTGCCGCCGAAAGCCTTGGAACCCTGGGCAGCGGCAACCATTTCATTGAGGTGGACAGGGATGGGGAGGATTTCTATCTCGTTATCCATACAGGCAGCCGCAATCTCGGGCTGCGGGTGGCGGAGTATTATCAGGAAAGGGCGTATCAATCGCTTGGCGGGAAGGCGCAGGCAGAGATCCCCTATGAGCTGGCGTATCTCACCGGTACAGATCTGGAGGACTACCTGCACGACATGGAGCTGATGCAGCGCTTTGCCGCGCTCAACCGACAGATCATCAAAGAGGTTATCCTGGACGGCATGAAGCTGCACGAGGAGGACAGTTTTTCCACGGTTCACAACTATATCGATTTTGCGGACGGGCTCCTCCGCAAGGGCGCCGTTTCCGCCAAAGCGGGGGAAAAGCTGCTGATCCCGCTCAATATGCGGGATGGGAGCCTGATCTGCACAGGGCTCGGCAATCCCGACTGGAACTTCAGCGCACCCCATGGTGCCGGGCGGCTGATGAGCCGGAAGGAAGCGGCGAATGCCTTTACCGTTTCCGCCTTCAAAAAAGAGATGGAAGGCATTTTCACCACCAGTGTGTCGGCGGAGACGCTGGACGAATGCCCTATGGCCTATAAGCCGATGGACGAGATCCTGGAAAATATCACGGATACTGTCCAGGTCGAAAGGCGCCTCCAGCCGGTCTATAATTTCAAGGCCGGGGAATTTTCCGGCAGGAAGCCGCGTTAGGAGGGACAACATGGCCGGATGCCTGCTCAACATTCACGGGTTTATGGGAAGCGCCGACAATAAAAACCTCCGGGCGTTAAAGCGCCTCTGCCTGGATGAACGGCTGATTTCGCCGGCTGTCGATTATCTGCGGGAACCTCCCGGGCAGATTCTGGAGCGTTTATCCATGGCCGTCCGCACGGCGGACAGCCCGGTAATCGTGGTGGGGCAAAGTTTGGGAGGGTGGTTTGCCAATCAGATCAGCCTTCGGTTCCGCATTCCCTGCATCTTGACAAATCCCTGCCTGTTTCCGCATCAATGCTCCGTTATCCTCGATTCGCAGATGCCCCTGTCCTATTTGCAGGAATATAAGGCCGACAGCGGAAAGGGGCGCAATTCCCTGTGTGTCATCCTATGCAGCCGTGACGACGAGGTATTGCCGGATAATTACACGGCCTGCCAAAACCTGTCCGATCATGTCCGCCTGGTGAACGGGACGCACAGTCAGATTGAAAATCTAGAAAAAGAGCTGAAGTATGCAAAAGGTCTCTGCGGCCATATGCTACCGGCTTCATAAGGATCCGAGGAGAGAGGCTTTATGGATATTTTTCGCTTTATCCCTTCCCGCGATATTCGCGGGCATTTGAAACAAATCGGCTATTCCTTCACGGCGCCGGAGGCTGCCTTCCTGGTCTGGCAGTGCTACGACGCTACCCTGAAAGAAAAGTTTGCCGCATGGCAAGAGATCATCGCAGCCATGCCGGATGCTTCCATGGACAGGCGGCTGAATATGGATAGGATAGGCAGCCTTCATGACTTTCTGAAAAGCTATATGGATCTTATCTTTCGCTGGAACGCTATGGCGGGCCACTGCCGGGCGGTCAGCGGCTTTTGTATGCCGTCAGCCGCCTTTTAACCGGTCGGATCGAACTGGATGATTTTCTTGCCGTTCTTCAGGTGGCGCAGGCAGACAGGAATAGAAAACGCATCGGGGAAATCCGGGAATCTCTCGGCTATATTAAAGAAACAGCGGATTGTATCGATCCGGTTGAAAATAAGTAAAATGGCTGACAAACCGTGATGGAACGGGGGCTTATCAGAGAGATGGATTTTTATCGTTTTATTCATTCCAGGGATGTCCGCAGGTATCTACAGGAAATCAGGTATTCCTTCACTGCCACGGAAGCAGCGTTCCTGGTCTGGCAGTGCCGCAATGCCAACCTGGAGGAAAAATGCACCGCATGGCAGGCGGTGATCGATACCCTGCCGGACTGTTTTTGGAACCGCCGGCCGGGGCTCAGAGCGCTGAACAGCTTTCACGATTTTCTGCGCCGCCATATAGTCCGCCAACGGGAAAAACTGAAGGGCTTTTGTACCGGAAAAGATTACGTCTACACCTATGAATATCATGAATCACCCCGGAAAGACCTGTCGGAAGACGACGGCTGGAGAACAGAACATATCCTATTCGACCGTTTTGAGGATTGCCTTTCCTGCTGTCTGCGGGATATGCAGGGAGCCGCAGACAGAATACGGATCGAAAAAAGGCCTGTCTTCCATTCCAACGGCACGTCTGGGCGGCGTGTGCAGACGCTGGAACTGAATGCGGAAGGAAAACCTCTTTCCATAGAGGCGGCGGACGAAGCGGAGGAAGACACCGACGAAGTGTTCGGCCATATGTGGTTTGCCTTTCCCACTCCCTTCCGGTGCGGCAATATTGTATGGAATCCGGCCGCGGCGCCAGGCCAGCCCTTTGTGCTGGACTATCTGAATACATGGAATACCGTGGAGATGATAGAAAAGGGATTCATGGAAGGGCAGCCGTTCCAAGCTGCTTTCGTGCAGGAAGCAGATAAACGGGTACAGCATTACCAAAGCTCGGGCGATACTTCCGATATGGGAGCTTACGGGTACGGCTTCCGGAAAGATTTTGGCATTTGGGAAGAGTTCGGTGGATACGCCAACTATCTGGACATCGAGTATTATCCGCTGCCGCTTGAGGGAGAAAACCGGGCTCTAAAGCCCCTGAGCGAATTTCTGAAGGGGAACTGTGGCATAGAGCTTCTGCTGAACGGTTATGCTTATCTGCTGCTGGAGCAACACAGCAGAAGCCTGCGAGAAAAATATGCGGTGGAATACACTGGGGAAGGGCTAAAGGCAGCCGGGGTCTAAGCGGAAGAAATAGGCCATCGCTTATAAAATTATAGCAAATAAGGTCTTATTATAAATTGTGCTACAATGGCTCCAAAAGCCAAAGGAGTGCATGAATATGGACGAAAACATATGGAAGCTGGCGGCCAGAATCCCGGTCATGCTGCTTGGCGCGCCGGGGATCGGCAAAACGGCGGTGGTGACCAGGTTTGCGCAGGACATCGGCGCCGACCTCATCGACATCCGCCTGTCGGCCGAAACGCCGGGCAGCTTTGAGGGCAAGGACTACATCTGCCCGCAGACCGGGGAACTCCGGAAAGCAAGGGCCTGGTGGCTGCAGCGCATCGACCGGAACCGGCAAACGTCCACCCCAACCGTGCTGTTCTTCGATGAATACACCAACGCCCCCGACGCCCTGCAGCAACTGGCCTACTCCCCTTTTAACGAGCGGAAGCTGCACGGCGTGTCCTTCGATTATTCGCTGCCGAACGGGAGGCCGGGCCTCTATGTGTTCGGGGCGGGTAACCGTGTGGAGGACGAAACCGGTGCCCGGGAAATGGTTTACGCCTCCAAAACCCGCGTGTTCACAGTGGACTTTTCGGCGTCGGTAAAAGAATGGCTCCAGTGGGCGGAAGAAAACCAAATCCACTCAAAAATACGCGCCTTTCTATATGCCAACCCCGACGCGCTGATCGAAAAGCCCTCCACCGGAACCGCCTGCCCGCGGGAATGGGCCAACCTGTCCGCCGCTCTGGATGCCGGCATCCCTTACCGGGAAGCGGCGCACGGCACCGTGCGCGGCGCGCATGAGGCCAAGTTCTGCGCTTTTTACAAGGACAGCGCTCTGTGTCCCACCATCGAGGAGATTGTGTCCGGGCAGGCCGAAAAGCCGTCCGCCGTCCATCTGGCCGCCTTTACGGCGGTGCTGGCCACCGCACTCAAGGAGGACGACCGGGCAGCTGAGCATTTCCCTGCCGTCTATCAGTGGATCGCGGAACAAAGTCCGGAGTGCGAGATGATGTTTGCCAAATATGCGGTGGAGCTGTTATCCGTCAAGCTGATTTCCAGCAAGGACTGCATGGCCGTCCTACGCTCCGCTGCCAGGAAAGCGGGGTTGAGCGTCCGATGAACTTTCAGGAACTGATCTGGCGGGAGCCGTGGCTGGCGCCGGTGGCCCTGAATCTGCGGAACGTGATCGCCACCCAGCTGCTCGACACCGCCGGCGTGACTCCCGACGGCAAGACCCTCTATTACAATCCGGATTTCTGGAAATCACTGAAAAAGCCGGAACGTCTGACGGTGCAGATCCATGAACTGCTGCACATTGTCCATCTGCACGCCAAAAGGCGGAACGGCCGGATCGGTGAATTATGGAATGTCGCCTGCGACATCGCGATCAACTATCAAATTGAGCGGGCAGGATACAAGCTGCCGGCTGGTGCGCTGTTGGGAGAAAACGATACGGCGGAACACATTTATGAATATTTGAAATCGAATCTGGACGAACCGAAGGGGAAAAACGCCAAAAGCATTTACAGCAGTGCCGGACGCGCCCGCCGTCCCGATGCAGACAAAACAGGGGTCGCCGTACTTACAGACGACCTGCTTGCCAAAAACCTGGACGGCTCCGACGGCTGGGAGGATCTAGAGACGCTGGAGGCGGTGGAAAGCGCCGGTAAGCTGGCCGGGCGGGGCAGCACGCCGCTGGCAGCAGCATTCATCCCCGCACCGCCGAAAGGGAACTGGCGAGTGGTGCTGCAAGGTCTTTTGAAAAGCGTTCTGGGGGACGATTTGGATTATCTCTCCTACGAGTTTGACGAGTTTGGAATCTGCGAGGACATTTTATCCCCTAAGCCCCAGGCGAAAATCTGTACACTGGTGGACGAGAGCGGCAGCATTGAAGACGAGATGTATGCCCGGTTCCTGGGCGAGCTTGTCAAAATGGCACGGTTTGCCCGGGTATATGCGGCGGGCTTCACCGACGGCACCGAGCTGAAAGCTGTGCCGCTCGCACAATACCAGCGCACTATGACAGGCGGGACGGATGTGCGTCCGGCCTACCGGCAGGCCTGCCAAGAGGACTACGACTGCATTATTGTGCTGACCGACGGTTGCCTGGAATTTCCGGACAGGGAACCAAAACCCACCATATGGGCCATGCCCGAGAGCCGTCAGCGAAAAAGGGAGGTGCTATTATGAGAAAGCTGGGAAGCGTGGAAAACATCGAGGACTTCATTCTGGCCATTGCCGGCGGCGCCGACGTCAACGGAACTTGGAAAGGGGGCCCGCTGGTGGAGTATTACTTTACCGAAGCGATGCGTCATATCGTTGTCTATCCCGCCGGTCATCCCAAAAGCCGGCCGGACGGGAACATGCAGAAGCTGCAGGCGATCATCAGTGCCGGCGCCGATGTATCGCCGCTGTTCCGCTCCCCGTATGAGTATTACGAATACGGCAATCTGGTGCGGCTGATCGGCCGGCGGCTGGAGCTCCTGGAAATCGTGCTGAGCAGCGAACAGGCGCAGAACCTGATTGCGGCGGACAGCGGTTACCGGAAGGACTTGGTTGAACTGTACGGCTGTATGCAGAACATAGCCGGGGTGATCGAGAAAATGGGTATTGCTATTTCGAACTGAAACATATATGCTGTAGGTATAAAAATCAGCCCTTTGCAGCAGTGCGCGTCTTAAAGCGAAACGCTTTAAGAGGGACAGCGAGTCGCTGCCTTGTCTCTCCAATAGGAAGGGCGGTTTCGTGCCGAAACCGCTCTCCGGACAGCGCTCCGGCGAAGTAACAATCACTCCGTGATTCTTGGCTTCGTCTCCGCTTCATCCGGTCATTTTGTGCTACAAAGGGCTGATTTTTTAATATTAAGGGATGAAAAACATGGTTATACGAGGCGAGACGGTCACATTTGAAGAATGTGACATGGCTTTTGTGAAAAAGTTCGGCATTTTGGAAGCTGCCGATATGGTGCTGGACTTCAAGGCGGTGCATTCGCTGCCCTTCCTGTATGACACCTATCAGCTGGCCGACTTTTTTGCGACGGGGAGAAAAAAGCTGTTTTATTTTGCGAAGAACGCTGGTCGGGAATACCGCCCGCTCACCATCAAAAAGAAAAGCGGCGGCATCCGGAAGCTGTACGCGCCAAACCCGGAATTGCGGTCGTACCAGAATAAAATCCGGCGTCAAATCCTTGCCAAACTGCCGGTTTCCCCATATGCGGCGGCCTATGTCCGGGGAAGGACCCTTGCGCAAAACGCCGCCCCTCACGTGGGGAAGCGCTATCTACTGAAGCTGGACATCACCGACTTTTTCGGCAGCATCCGGTTTTTCCAGGTTTACAGCGCGGCGTTCAACACGCGCTATTTTCCGAGACAGATCGGCGTTATGCTGACGTCCCTCTGCTGCCGGGAGGATGTGCTGCCGCAGGGAGCGCCCACTTCCCCCGCCCTGTCGAATCTGGTGATGCGTAATTTTGACAACAGCATTGGGAAATGGTGCGCGGCCCGCGGCATTGCCTATACCCGCTACTGCGACGACATGACCTTTTCCGCTGACCGGCCGTTATTCGCCGTTTATCAGAAGGCGAAATCCATGCTGGAAGAAATGGGGTTTGAGCTCAACGAGAGGAAAACCCGGTTTGTAACCAGCGCCAACCGGCAAAGCGTAACGGGGCTTACGGTGAACGAAAAGGTTTCGGTTTCGGGCGACTATAAGCGCGGGCTTCGGCAGGAAGTGTATTATGCGCTGAAATTCGGCCTGGCCGAAAGCATCCGATATGCCAACCGCACGGATTTTATCGGAGAGAACGGACCGGAGGAGGAACGGTATCTGAACCATCTCATCGGTAAGCTCCATTTTGTGCTGCAGATCGAGCCGGAAAATGCGTGGTTTCGGGATGCCTTACAGAAAGTGGAACAGAGGCAGGAGAGCCAATATAAAATTGGAAAAGGAGAATGAGGAAATGAACGAATTACAAAAGTTACGGGACAAAGTCTGCAAACTTGAGGCGGCATATGATAAAGAAGAACAGGTACGGATTTTGCAGGAAATCGGCGCGGAACTGATCAACGAGTATGTGATCGAAGTTGGCAACATGGTTATAGAGCCATTGCTTGTCGAAGCATACTATTATCATAAAGATAAATTCCCGGATAATTCTGTGCATGCCGGGAAAGAAAGTAATGCTCCTACCTATAAACTCGCTCGACAACGACAAAAAAATCATTTTGGTGAATTGTATGTTCATTACGGAACCAAAGACGGGATTGACGTTGTTTTGTCAGCAAACGATGAGTACTATTTGTCTTTTCTTATTAAGAACGCTTTGGTAGACAATAAAATGGTAACCCAATGCAAAATTTCGGAAATGCTATGTGAAAAATGCGATAAGTGCAACGGCTGTCAAAAAGGGGCTCAATGTAAATATTATGGAAAAGTAATTTTAAAATCAACAAAACCAAAGAATTTTGAAATTGTATTTGTGAAAAGACGAGGTCTTACTAACGATTATGCAAATGAAATTTTAGCCGCATTACCGATAAATAAAATTAGAGACTATCCATTTACAGCAGGACAATCTATTACAGAGATCGTTAGATGTTATATAGAAGAACAACTTAGAACAGAAGGATATAATGAAGAGCAATTGAAACAACTCGCAAAAGGAATAATTGATTGGAAAAAATTGAAAGGTTGACCGATTGATGCTCTACTTCTCTTCCCTTCTCCAAACCACCCCTACATACAAGCCCGCGGCGGACAGATTGTTCGCCGCGCTTGATTTATATGGCCTAAAGTATACGTTTATTAACCAAACCAAAGATATCTGGCTGCGAGATTTCATGCCGGTAAAAACAAAAAACGGAACGTATAGTTCTTTCCGCTATGAGCCGTCCTATTTGAAAGCATTTCCCCAGCTGCGAACCAACTACCGTCGGGATGTTGCTCCGCAGTTTTCCTTTCCCGTCACATGTTCCACCATCAATCTGGACGGCGGGAACGTGGTCTTTTCCCCGTCCAAAGCCAAGGCACTCCTCAGCGACCGGGTATTTGCGGAAAATCCTTCCTACGCCAAAGCCGCGTTAGTCCGAGAACTGGAACGGCTGTTGGAAGCCCAGGTCATCCTGATTCCGTCGCTGAAAAGCGACATGACCGGCCACGCCGACGGCATGGTGAGGTTCGTAGACGAAAACACCGTGATCGGCAACCGCGTCCCGGCGAAAAACGGGTTGGAGCAACGGATTCGAGCTGATTTAAGCGAACACGGAATCAACACGGTGGACTTTCCCTATTATTCCTCTCCAAAGGGCAGCGCCGCCGGGTGCTATCTCAACTTTCTGGAAACGGAAAGCCATATTCTTCTGCCCGTTTTCGGCCATCCCATGGATCGCGAAGCGATTCGGGAAGCTGGGTGCCTTTTTCCAAAAGCCATCGTCCCGGTCGATATCCACGAAATAGCAAAAGAGGGCGGCGCGCTGAATTGTATCAGCTGGGAAAGCACGTAGAGAGCGAATGGCGGCAGTTGTTCCCTGCATTCCCATTGCCGAACCGATTGTTTTCATGCGTCATTTATGGTACAATATAACCACTATAATGTAATGGGGTGCTCATTTCATGGATAATCTAGAGCCAAAAAAGCTGGCGCTTATCCGTATCCTGCAAATTTTCGAGAAGTACAGCGATTATGACCATCCGCTGACGCAGGAGGACATCGCCCGGCATCTTGAGCAGGAATACGGCATCGCCATTGAGCGAAAGGCCATCAGCCGGAATATTTCCCTGCTGAAGGAGGCCGGGATCGACATCGAATCCCGGCGGGCGGGTAGCTATCTGGACGGCCGGCGGTTCGAGGATTCCGAGCTGCGCATGCTCATTGACGGGGTGCTGTGCAGCAAATATATCACGGCCAAGCACTCCGCCGATTTGATCGACCGCCTGTGCGGCCTGTCTAATCAATACTTCCGTTCTCATGTGAAGAATATCTATTCGGTGAACGAGTGGTGCAAGACGGAAAACCAGGCCCTGTTTTACAATATTGAAATCATTGACGACGCCATCGAGCAGGGAAAACAGATCACCTTTGACTACAACAAGTACGGGCTGGATAAAAAGCTGCACAAGTCGGCGTTTCATACCGCCTCCCCCTATCAGCTTCTTCTCCATAACCAGCGCTATTATCTGATGGCGCGCAACGAATACTGGAAGGATGTCGTTTTCTACCGTCTTGACCGGATCACAAACATCAGGCTGACCGATCAGCCGCTCACGCCCCTGCAGACGGTAAAAGGGTATGAAGCCGGGGTGGACTATAAGGAGCTGGCCACCGGTCTGCCCTATATGTTCAACGATAAGCCCCAGCCGGTGGAGATGATCGCGGAGGGGTATATCATCGATCAGGTGATCGATTGGTTTGGCACGGACATCCGCCTGCAGCAGCTGGACGGCGGAAAGGTCAGAGTCAGCCTGAAGGCCAGCTTACAGGCGATGGAGCACTGGGCGATGCAGTACATCAACCATGTGGAGGTGATCGCGCCGGTAGAATTGAGGGAGAGGATTCGGGAGAATTTAAAAAGGGGGGTGGAAAAGTATAGTTAATTTTCAGTGTTTTGGAAGATATTTTAAATGTTTAATTATTTTTAGGAGGAGAAAGCGATGGATGCCAGAAACACACAAGTGACCGAATTTTTGCATGGACCCAGGCAGTATGTTATCCCTATTTTCCAAAGACCGTATTCTTGGGAAAGAGCGGATTGTGAAAAACTGCTTAAAGATGTTATCTCCATTGCGGAAGATGAAAAACGCCCTTGCCATTTTATAGGTTCCGTTATTCATCTTCCAATGTCCCGTTTTGGCGAGGCGGTCAGTAAAAGTTCAGTGATAGATGGGCAGCAGCGTCTGACGACAATTTCGCTTTTATTATTAGCTTTGGCTGATTATTCCCGAGAATATTATGAAGATCAGGAAACCTATCAGAAATGCGAAACAAATTATGAAAAAATAAAAAATCTCTATTTGGTTAATCAATATGCAGAGGATAATTTATATTAAAAACTCAAAATTCCTAAAACCATTGATTTTGCAAGGCATTTCGCCTGCTCAATGCTCGGTTTTCATGTATTTTCCCTTGTTTTTGCCCTTACGAGCCGAAACAAGGGAAAGTTTTTATGCCCCGCCGACTACCTTGTCCAGCAGCCTTGCGGAAGTACGCTTCGCTTCCTTTGTAGCGTGAGCGTAAATGGACATTGTGGTATTGACATCGGAGTGCCCTAACAGCTCCTGCACATCGGTGGGCTTTGCCCCGCCCGACAGCAGGTTGCTCGTGTAGGTGTGCCGCAGCATATGG